>MFTH01000017.1 GCA_001786765.1 Candidatus Nomurabacteria bacterium RIFCSPHIGHO2_01_FULL_37_25 | reverse complement strand
CATGATGGTAAGCCGATTTCTAAAAACTTTAGATTTATAGATTTTAAAAATATTGAAAATAATGATTTTCATGTTACGGCTGAATTTACAGCAAGTGGAAAACAGAATATTCGTCCTGATATCGTCTGTTTTGTAAATGGCATTCCTTTCGCAATTATTGAGAACAAGAAAAAAAGTGTTTCAATCAAGGAAGCTATCGGTGATTTAATTAAAAAGCAAAGCCCTGAATATTGCCCCAAATTATATACTTATGCCCAGCTTCTAGTGGCGACAAATGCCAGTGAATTACAATATGGGACAACTGGCACATTGAATAAATTTTTTGCTGTTTGGAAAGAAAAAGGTAAAGATATAAAAGAACTAGACGCTCATATCAAAGAAATAATGTCTAAACCTATTGATAAAGAAGTCTATTCTCAAATACTCACAGATCTTAATGGGTGGACAAAAGGACACACACAGAAAACAGACAGAGTTATTACAGGGCAAGACAGGGGTATTGTTTCTTTGTTTGAGCCAGAAAGACTTTTAGATTTGACAAAAAATCACATTTTATTTGATGCAGGGGTAAAGAAAATTTCTCGTTATCAGCAATTTTTTGCTATTCATAAAATGCTGAAAAGGATCGAGGAGGAGGAAATTGTAAATGAAGATACTACTCGTCGAAAGGGTGGGCTTGTTTGGCATACTCAAGGCTCTGGTAAATCCCTCACTATGGTTATGTTTGTGAAAGCTCTCATTGAAGACCCTAAAATTATTAATCCTAGAGTTATTATCGTCACAGACAGACGTGATCTTGATAGACAAATTAGAGATACTTTCAAAAATTGTAATTTAAAAAAAGAAGTAGTGCAGGCTACAAGCGGGCAACATTTACTCAATTTAATTAAAGAAAAAAATTTAGGTGTTATTACTACAATTATTGATAAATTTGAATCAGCAAGTAAAAAATATGCCAATTTTGTAGATAAAGATAATAATATTTTTGTCTTAATTGATGAAGCTCATAGAAGTCAGAGTGGTATGGCAAATTTTGAAATGAATAGAATTATCCCCAATGCTTGTTATATCGGATTTACAGGAACGCCATTAATGAGAAGTGAAGGAGAAAGCTGGAGAAAATTCGGTGGATATATTGATAAATACACGATAGATGACGCTCTTGCTGATAAAATTATTTTGCCCCTTATTTATGAGGGAAGATATGTTGAGCCAATACAGAATAAAGAACAAGTAGACAGGCATATTGACCGTGTATCTGAAGATATGAGTAAGAAATACAATGAAAATACAGTAAGTAATGAGCATAAAATAAAACTCCAAAAACAAATTACAGAAAATATTATTAAAAATAACCCTCAAATAATAGAGGAAATTGCCAGAGATATAGAAAAGCATTTCACGGAGCATTTTAAAGACACAGGATTAAAAGCTCAAATTGTAGCTCCGTCAAAATATGCGGCAATTTTATTTCAAAACTTTTTTGAAAAGCGTGGAAATATAAATACTGCTGTGGTTATTTCTGACGAGCATGATGACGGCGATGAAGACAATACTCATAAAATAGAAGTGGTGAAGTATTTAGATAAAATTCGCAAAAATCATAGTAGTATTACAAAATACGAAAAAGATGTTATTGAAAGTTTCAAACATGGCGAAAGCGGAGTTGAAATAATTATTGTGGTAGATAAACTCTTGACGGGCTTTGATGCTCCGAGAAATACTGTCTTGTATCTTTCTAAAGATCTACATAACCACGGACTACTTCAAGCAATTGCTCGTGTAAATAGACTTTTTGAAAATAATAAACTACCAAAGACGGCTGGATATATTATTGACTATTCAGAAAATGCCAAAAACATAGATACAGCAATGAAGCTTTTCGGTAATTATGACGAAAATGATGTTAAAGGAAGTCTAATTGATGTATCAGAGAAAATAAATGAATTGGAGCAAAGTTATGGTTTGATTCACGACTTATTTAACGAAATAAAAACTTCGTCTGACGACGAAGTTTATTTGCAATTTCTTAAGGACGAAGCAAAAAGAGAAATGTTTTATAAAAGCTTAAATGATTTTATAAGAAACTTAAACGAATGTTTCATTTTGCAAGATTTCGTTCATGAATTCAAAGATAAGATAGGAATGTATAAAAAAGATTTAAAGAAATTTATGGAAATCCGAAAATCAGCCAGTCTTCTCTACAGAGAAAGAGTTGATTTGTCGGAATACAAAGAATCGTTAATTAAAATTCTTGATAAATATGTTGATGCCAAAGGAGTTGAATTACTCACAAAACAAGTAAATATTACAGACAGGGAGCAATTCAAAGAAGCTGTTGAAAATCTTGGTTCTGATAAATCAAAAGCGGAAGCGATAGCATCTCAAACGCAAAGGACTATTAGCGAACAAATGGATAAAGATCCAGAATTTTTCGAAAAGTTTTCAAAGAAAATAGAGGAAATCATAGAAAAAATGAGATTAGGGAAACTAGCTGATATTGAAGCTCTAAAGCAGATGAGGCTCATTAGTGATGATGTGCTCAATAAGAAAGGAGATGATTTGCCAAAGGAGATAAAAGGGCTAAATGGCTCAGATGTCTTTTATCGCAATTTAAAAGTCCAATTTGAGGGTTTAGGGGTCAAAAATCAGGTATATGTCTCAATTGTTCTAGATATCTTCTCCATACTTAAACAGGGGGCAATAATTGACTGGCAGAAAAATATGGATGTTAAAAGAAAAATTAGAAACACAATTGACGATTATTTATATGATGTAGTAAAAGGAGAAAAAGGAATAAATATTGATAGTGATTTTATTAAATCTATTATTGATACCATTATGCTTTTAGCTGAAAATAACTTTGAGCTATTTTTATAATATGAAAAAATTTATCTTTGGAACATTCATATATGAATATCATCTTATCAAACAAGACAGAAAAACTCTTTCTTTGACAGTCGTTCCTGATTTAAAAATTATTCTCAAATGTCCACATAATGCTGACGATAAAAAAATAGAAGGATTTTTGAAAAGAAAATGGTTTTGGTTAGAAAAACAGCTTTCCTTTTTTAAGAAATATCAAAGAAATATCTACGAAAAAGAATATATTTCTGGCGAAGGATATTTATATCTTGGCAGACAATACAAACTTGTCGTTAAACACGGCAAGAAAGATTTAGTCACCCTTACAAAAGGCAAACTAATGGTATCTTCGACTAAATTAGTATCAAATGGCAAGTACAATAAAAAATTGATTGATATTTGGTTTTCAGAAAAAATGCAGAAAATCTTTCAAGAAAGATTTTCTGCTATGTTGGATAAATTTGATTACAAAAATAATCCAGTTTTGAAAATACGAGAAATGAAAAAACGCTGGGGTAGTTTTTTGAATAAAGACAAAATTTTTCTCAATCCCAAACTCATTAGTACACCCAAAGAATGTATTGATTACGTAATTGTTCATGAGCTTTGTCATTTAAAATACAAAAATCATGACAAAAGGTTTTTTGAGTTGTTCAATAAAAAATTTCCAAAATGGGAAAAAGTTAAAGATAAGTTGGAAATTTTAGGAGTAAGCATTTAATAAGCCCGCATTCCTCCCCAAACCCCTCCTGCGGGCAGAATTCAGAATCTCGCCAAAAGAACATCAGTCGAGGAAAAGCGGAAACCTAATCCCCAAAATATTTGTTCCGCTTTTCCGAGTCCATTTGAATTAGCACATTAGCCGAGCGTAGTGGAAATATTAAAATTAAGAAAAGCGTCGAGCGTGCACATTAGCTTTAATCATTTGGATTTAGCTCGAAATAGTTTCGAACTTTGTCCAACATACACCGCAAATTCTGGGTTAGAGCATTCCCGCCAAAAAATGCGTCGGCGCAAAGCGCCGATGATTGGGCTGAATTCCCGCCAAACCCAAACCCCGCCAAGATTTTCCACGCTCCGCGTGGCTCATCGTTCACCAATACAAAATATGTAAAGGTAATATTGAACAATATGCATAATCAAACCAAAAAGTTTTTCATATATACTCGCAAGTCCACAGACGACAAAGACAGACAAGTCCGCAGTATTTCCGATCAACTTTCTGAATTGAAAGAGTTAGCGCTTAAGGAAAGTTTGGAAATTATAGATGTCTTTATCGAAAAGCAGACCGCCAAAATACCAGGCCGTCCGGTATTTAATGAAATGATGGAACGAATGGAAAAAGGCGAAGCACAAGGTATTTTGGCGTGGCACCCGGACAGACTTGCGAGAAACTCGGTAGATGGAGGGAAAATAATCTACCTCGTTGATACAGAAATAATAAAAGATTTGAAATTTTCTACTTTTTGGTTTGACCCCACACCGCAGGGAAAGTTCATGCTCTCAATAGCATTTTCGCAATCCAAGTATTATGTAGATAATTTGTCGGAGAATATTAAAAGAGGACATCGAAACAAATTAAAAGAAGGAATATGGCCTCGAAACGCTCCGATGGGATATTTGAATGATAGCGAGAAAAAAATTATCATTCCCGACCCAGAACGCGCGCCATATATTAAGAAAGCGTTCGAGGCATATGCAAGTGGAAAATATACTCTCCGACAAATTAGGGACATGATAACTGGACTTGGATTGCGCTCAATAAAAAGTGAAGAACTTTCCGTTTCCGTTATACACGAAATATTGAGAAATCCAATATTTTCTGGACTGATGCGGTATGGTGGTGAAATACATGAAGGAAAACACGAGCCGATTATCACAAAGAAACTTTTTGACCAATGCCAGGAAGTGATGATGAGAAAGAGCAAACCAAAAGACACTGGTTTCAAAACATATTTATATCGTGGATTTTTCCGTTGCGGAGAATGTGGCTGTTTCATTACCACCGAAACCCAAAAAGGGCACAACTATCTCCGTTGTACTAAAAGGAAAAATCCCTGCACGCAAAAATATGTTCGCGAAGAAATCATCACTTCCGAAATCAAAAAAAATATCAAAAAAATTTCTTTGCCACTCGATTGGATAAAATGGATGATTGAAGAAAACAGAAAAGATCAATCAACCGAAATCCAATCGAGAGAGATTTTTTCTCAATCGACCAAAGACGAAATTTCTCTTTTGGATTCTAAAATAGAGAAGCTGATGACGGCGTATTTAGAGAGCGCACTTTCACTTGAAGAATATCGCGATGCTAAAAGTGTGCTTGTCGGCTCTAAACAGCTTCTCAAAGAGAAATTAGCATCTTTTGAGAAAAAATCTCATAATCGGTTCGAACTTACAGAAAAATTCCTAAAGGACAATATTACCAACGCGGAATTGGCTAACGAG
>MFTH01000016.1 GCA_001786765.1 Candidatus Nomurabacteria bacterium RIFCSPHIGHO2_01_FULL_37_25 | reverse complement strand
GTTTGGCTTTCAAAATTTCCGAAAAATTAAACGGCAGTATTTCTATGGGAATATGCCTGCCGGTAAGATGCGTGGCCAGCTCTTTGGAAAGAAGGGATGCGTTAGAACCGGTCAATACCAGATTGTATCCGGCTCGATGCAGACGATTAACAAAGAGCTCCCAATTAGGAAGATTCTGTATTTCATCAAAGAGAATATATTTTGTGTCGCCGTAGGCTAGTTTCAACTCTGTCATGAGCTCGTCAAGATCAATCTTTTCTTCTCCGGGGAGCGATTCATCGTCAAAGTTGAAATAGGCAAATGATTGATCCTTCAAGAGCATCAAAGCAAAGACCGATTTCCCTGCCCGGCGAGGACCGAGAATGACTTTTATCAAATCCGAAGACAGCCACTTTCGAGTGTCTTTTTCTTTGGTTCGCTCTATGTATGGAAGGGAGAGAAGTCTCTCCTTATCCTGTTTTTGCTTGGAAACTGTTGCTTTTAGCATATTATTTACGTTATACTATGCTTATTCTCCCTTTTTAGCATAATACAGTCATTATACTGGACAAGATAAGGAAATGCAAGAAAAAATTATTGCAAATATTTTGATACATTTTTTGTGTGTTCTTTAAAAGTGGAAGCGTAGTGGATCATCCCTGTTTTATCGTGAAGATAATAAAGATAAGATGAACTTTTTGGGTATAAAGCGCTTTTTATAGACTTTATGCCGGGATTATTAATTGGACTATGAGGCAGACCTTTTGTTTTGTATGTCTCTGGCGCAACATCCGCTTGGAGTGGCATACCTATAGATAATCTTTTCCATAAAATTCCAGAAATAAATTCCCTATCTGCGTCCCCCTTTGCCTCTCCCTCAATCAAAGAAGCCATAATAATAATATCTCTTTCATTTTTATTTATATCTTCTATTGCCTTTCGAAATGGCGCGATTTTCTTTTCAAAATTTGCGCTCATAACTTTCACCACATCTTGTTCATTATCTATGTTTGAGAAAACATAAGTATCTGGAAAAAGAAAGCCTTCTCTGCCTTTTGTATTTATTAGAAATTTATCCTTATCAAACTCTGTTAATTTTTCAGAAAAAACGTCGGCGATTTTAACCAAATTAAAACCCTCGGGTATAGTCACCATAACGATTGGCATATTGTTTTCGCCATTCGCGATACGCCTCGCAACTTCGTAAACAGGTATTTTTTTTTCAAATAAATAATAAGAATATTTTATATTTTTCTCACCGCCAAAAAGTATGACAAAAAATTCAAAAACAATTCTGGAACGAATTATTTTTTCTTTTTTTAACTCAAATGACACATCTCTTAAAGTTGATTTTTGTTCTATTCTAACTTTCGCGCCGGATACAAAATTTGCCGGCGCGCTAAAAAAAAAGTAAAAAAATAATAAAAAAAATAAAACCAAACTCAAAAAATAATAACTATTTTTAGACGACAAAAAAATAAATTTCTGTAAATTTTTCTTAAAATTAATCGGTTCTTTAGGTAAAAATGGGTCATCCATTATATATAATATTATATAGGCAAATTTGTTGGTGGAGAAGCTTCTTTAGATTCAATACGTTCCAAAGTAGGGACTTTCAATATTTGACCTGGAAAATGCCACAGTGACGCTAATTCTTCTGTATTTAAAACAAAAGTATGAGGATGAGCGTATGCCACAATTACGCCATCTAGTGTAAGAATGTTTGGAATAGGCCAATTCCAATAAGGTTTAGCAAAAATATGATGCCTCAAAGGAAGATGAAAAAAGGCTCGTTCTCTATATTCATGAAGCATTCTATTGGCTAAGATCATCACTGTCTTTTTAGAAGCCATAAATATACTGCCATAAATATCTGCTTGAGTTGAATTTATACGATTCAAACCATTTAAATCTGGATTTGTATATTGCCGAAATATTAAACGAATATTTCTAGAGGTATTGGTTCTAGTGCCAACTGGATATATATCTTTTTTTGCGACATACATTACTCTTATACCAGTTTCAAAACCAAGCTTATTAGTTTTTTCATTAATTTTTTTTACTGCATTTTTTAAATGATCTGGCGTACGAATTTCTATTCTGCCTCCTGAACCATCTTCTTTCACATCCCTGCGGGCAGCATAAGGAGCTTGTATTTTTAATATTCTCAATACAGATTCTTCAACCCATCCGTGTTTTCCAAACCAAGTGCCTTTAGTTCGCCATATTTTAGTCTTGTCGGCAGGCGTAACGACAATCTGCATCCAAGCTTGCTCCCCTTTTTCCAATGCCCCAAAAAGTTCTATCAAAGGAGAGATAGGGTCAATTTTATATTCTTCTTTTGGGTCTTCATCTAATCCAAAATCAACATAAGTTTTAATTGGGAATGCATCTGGTTTTAATAATGCAAATTCACATCCCCAACCATTCCATTCACCTTCCGGAGTTATTTCTGGAACTCCTAAAGTATAATCCTCCACTTCTTTGATTTGTGATTGGGGATATTGCGCATACATTTGTGTTTCAATCAAACCACGAATACGAGTCGGCGTGCGAATATAAAAATGCACTTGTCCATCAATAGAAGCAATCTCTAGTGAAAACCAAAACCAAACCGCTCCCTGCCAAAATTCTTCTTTCCCGCCTTTAAAACTATGATGAAAAAGAGCGTTGGTAATAAAGAACTCCATTGCTTTAGGGCTTCGTAAAACTTCACGCGGAGGAATAATTTCAAGCAAAACGAAATCAATACCGGAAATAAAATCCTGTTGTATGTAATGAAGCCACCAAATCCAAGCCAACTTACCCAACAATACTACTCCCAGAAAGGCTAATATTTCTTTTTCTAAATTAAGCTTCCACGCAAAATAAATGAGGATTAAAACCACAATCTTTAGCCAATGTTCTATTAGCATATTCTCCACAGCTTCAAAGAAATCACTCATACCTGTATTTTAATACAAAAAATAAAAAAAATAAAGCAAAAAAGGCTTCAGATATCTAAACTATAGTGTAAAGTCCATCCTTATTCCTCTTAAAGTATTTTTGATTTACAAGATTCACTAAAATAGTATTTTTCTTGAAATATCTTTCTTTATTTACTCTTTTAATTATTTCTTCTTTATTTAATGGTCCCTCTCGCTTTAAAATGTTCGCAATAACTTCACGAGCAATGCCTTTTTTATAACCCCATTCAGAGAGAGCGTACATTCCCCTACCGACTAAAACAAATCTTGAATCTTTGATAAGTTCGTTGTGACATGTGGCATAATGAATCTTCTTATTAAAAACTCTAAAAATAGAATCCGCAACTTCTTTAAAATGCAAAGGTGTCCCGTGCCTTTTCATAACTAAAAAAGCATAATCTCTTACCCCCCGAATACGAATGTTCGGAGAAGATGCTTTACCCCATTCGCCAAGAGGATTTTTGACTACAACTTTAGATATTGAAAGCCACCTTCGAGCAATTTCTTCATCTCTATATTGTTCCGACAACCCTCCCAGGTGATCAAAGAATTTCTTGATCATTTCTGTTTCAGACATAAGGTCTTCGTCATTCAAACTTGCATAAAGTTTTCGCAGAGCTTCGTGCACTTTTTCAGTCATTTCATTGTCTATGCTCCAACGAGTATGAAAATGGTCGTCTTTACGGTGTTTTTTGAAGATATCAGACAATACTAAAAAAAAATTAATATGGTTTTGAGTTTCCTTGTCTTTTGAAATATAAGGCAATAACTCATGTTCGGCAACAATTGACCCTAACTTATACATCAAAGCCTTAAGTTCATCAAAAACAGCTTGTTCTCCTTTATAAACATCAGACTTTTTAACAAAACTTAAGGCCGCGTCCTCAAGTTGACGCACACGTTCTCTTGTAATTTTGTATTTTTTGCCAATCTCTTCAAGAGTTTTCTTCTCTCCATCAGAAGTTAAACCAAAGCGATTCATAATAACATCAAATGCCCGAGGAGTTAACCGTGAGGTTATTTTTTTAGTAACTTTTTTAGGCTTAAAAGATATTATTGACATAATGACTTAATTGAAAATTGTTAATTTTTAAAAGTTATAAAGCAATCCTGTTAGTCTTGGCTCTATCCAACTCGGTTAAATATTTTTTGCGAAGTCGCACAGATTTTGGGGTTATTTCTAGATATTCATCTTCATTCATAATTTCTAATCCTCGTTCTATGCTTAAAGTAAAAACAGGATTCAACACTACCGCTTCATCTGTGCCAGAAGCCCGCATATTTGTAAGTTGTTTTCCTTTTGTCGGATTGACTGACATATCTTCTCCTTTCAAAACATTCCCGATGACCATACCTTCATAAACCTCTGTTCCGTGTTCTACATAAAGAATACCGCGTTCCTGTAAATTTGCAAGAGAGAAAGCCACAGCTTTGCCAAAAACCATAGAAATCATAGAACCAAATTTGTGTTTTTTTATTTCTCCCGCATATTCTTTAAATCCTGTAACCCTCGAACTCATTATTCCTTCTCCTTTAGTATCTATAATAAATTCTCCACGATAGCCTAAAAGTCCGCGTGTCGGTATATCAAAAATAATTCTGGCTATATTTTCTTTTTCTGCCATATCTTTCATAATGCCACGTCGCTTGCTGATTTTTTCTATCACATTGCCACTTGACTCCATCGGAACATCAATAACTAATTCTTCATAAGGTTCCGTTTTAACTCCATTATTATTTTTTATAATAACTTCCGGTTGAGAAACTTGCATTTCAAATCCTTCTCGGCGCATATATTCTAAGAGGATTGCTATATGGAGCTCTCCTCGTCCATAGACTTTGAAGAAATTTGGTCCTGACTTTTGCTGATTATTTTGATTTGAATCTGCCGGCATAGATGGAGAAAAATCAACTTTCAATCCGACATTTATTTCAAGTTCTTTTTCTAATCTCTCTTTGATCTGTCTTGAAGTGACGAATTTCCCTTCGCGACCCGCAAATGGAGAATTATTTACCAAAAAATTTAAAGAGAGTGTTGGTTCATCAATAGCAATATGAGGCAGTGGTTTCATATTTTCATCATCACACAATGTCTCACCTATATAGATATCCGGGATGCCAGCCAAAAGAACAATATCGCCAGAGGTGGCAGAAGCAACTTCTTTTCTAGTTATGCCTTCAAAAGAAAAGAGCTTTGTTATCTTGCCTTTGCGTGTTGCATTTTCTCCTTTGATAAAAATAGCGTTTCCCGTAAAAATTGTTCCAGAATAAATTCGCGCTACTGCGAGCCTACCTAAGAAATTATCATATCCTAAATTAAAAACTTGGGCAGACATTTTTTCATCTTCTTTAGTTATGGCTGGTGATACTTTTTCTAAAATTATATCTAAAAGAGGAGAAAGATCAGTGGATTTCTCTCCTAAATTCCTAAATGCCTTGCCTTCACGACCAATAGCATAAATTGTCTCAAAATTTGCTTGCTCCTCACTTGCGCCCAATTCAAAAAATAATTCCAAAATTTCATTATGCACTCTCTCTGGCTCGGAAGCTTTTTTATCTATTTTATTTATAACCACTATCGGCTTGAGCCCTAACTCTAAAGATTTTTTTAAGACAAATCTAGTTTGAGGCATTGGTCCCTCAACACTATCTACTAATAGTAAAACTGAATCGACAGCGCGCAGAACACGTTCTACCTCCGAACCAAAATCTGCGTGGCCGGGAGTATCTACAATATTTATTTTAGTACCCTTATAATAAATAGATGTGTTTTTTGAGTAAATAGTAATACCGCGCTCTTTCTCTAGAGCGTTAGAATCCATGGATATTCCCTCGTCCTGAAATCCGCCATTTTGCTTCATTAGAGCATCAGTCAAGGTAGTCTTGCCATGGTCCACGTGAGCTATTATCGCTATATTTCTAATTTCCATTTTTAAAAATTTTTCTTTTTACTAATTAAACAAAAAAGCCCTAGGGCTTTTGAAAATTAATTTTATAATAACATAAATCTTTGAAAGTGTAAATTTATTCCCATTCTTGATTCAATCTCTTGGTGCAACATTCCACATTTCTGTTGAATAGTTCATAAATAGGGACGTCCCGACATGGCATTGCCGATGGCGGGACGTTCTTC
Organism: Candidatus Nomurabacteria bacterium RIFCSPHIGHO2_01_FULL_37_25; assembly: GCA_001786765.1. Lineage (GTDB taxonomy): Bacteria > Patescibacteriota > Minisyncoccia > Phycocordibacterales > UBA9973 > UBA9973. The sequence continues at coordinate 80,564 of MFTH01000016.1, read as the reverse complement.
TCACTTGCTTGTTAGTCTCCCCCATAAATTGTCAGCTAAGTCAACCGGGGTCTTGGCCCTTATCCTCATAAGGACCAAGTCGCAACTATCACATGTTTGAAGAGTTGACGAAACTCTTCCCCCCACATCCACTCCCAACCTCTCTCCCCACTCAATGTTTAAGATAAGATCAGAAAGGTGGGCCTGGTCAAGAAGGGGGATAAGACGATTCTCTGCATGCAATATGTTGAGAGCGGCTATAGTACCTCGTTCTTCCGCCTCGTTATATTGCGCAAGAGTTTTGATCACCCTCCCTTCTTTCGAAAGGAAAACGTGAACCTCGTACTTCCTTCCGGGAATGTATAACTCCATCCCCACTGCTATATTGTTTATATAGCAGGTCTCTTCTTTCCCAATCCTCTGAAGTCCTCTCTCTGTTAGAACATACACGCACCTATTCTGAAAAGGAAAACGTATATGATCTTTACGCGACGCTTCAACCAACAAATCCACCATCTGATCACGCAGATGAGGTGCCAGTTGAACCTGTTCGTTGCCCTGCCAAGTTCTGACCTCCCAGACTCCAAAAAGGTCCATTATCACTGTTTCAGCAGGCCACATCGTTTTTTGTAAAACGATGGACTCTCCTCCCCCTTCATTTCCCCCCGCTATTGTGTATTCAAAAAGACCAACGCGATTTTTTCCTTTAGAAAAATCGTCCTCAGAAAACTCATAGCAGTACCAGATCGTATAAAGCGGTATAAAGGAAATAAGGAACCACGTCATTATTTTAGACCAAGACTTCATAACTCCTCCTTCTTTTTGTTTCTCAGGATTGAGAAAACAGTTGCAATCGTATTTTCCGTGGCAACAAAGAAGACACTTTTTTATTATTTTTTTAATGTCCTCTTTGTTGTCACGGAATATCAAAGAACTTTCACATTTCACACACTATAACATATTATAAGAATTTGTCAATTCTTCCGTAACATCCCAATAGCTTGGAATCATTTATAGATTTAATTATTTACTACTTTTGTTCTGTAAGTTTTTTAAAATCCTCTATAAGTTCTCCTCTCAATGACTGCAGAGCTTTCGCCATACGAATATGAAATTCAGGAATCTCATGCCCCATACTCTCCATAAGCTTTGCGGGATCTGTATCATCTTCACTAATGTCCTTTGTAACGCGACTCGCCTGTTCAGGAGTAAGTAACGCCACCATTTCAAGAAAAAGTCGTGCTACTACCCTGTTTTCTACTTCTTCCAATAAGCGCTTGGACGTTTCGGTTCCTTCCGTGCTAACTCCGGACTCTTGAAGAATCTCGTTAGAAAAAGAATTTATAAAATCATTTATTTTATTTTCATTCATATATTTTTTTATTAATTTTTAAGGTATCGCACCGAAAGTAGCAACACGTGCGGCTTTGTGCGCACTTTTAAATCCAAAGGTCGCTATTCGCCATGCCATTGGAATACCAGTAGCATCAAAACCACCTCGTATAAAAACCTTACTATATAAACTAATCTTTGGTAAAAGATTGTTGTCATATTTTAACTTTTGCTTAATTGGGTCTATATCTTTTCCAAGATGTTCACCGAACTGTGAAAGTATCTCTGTCGCTAATGCAATATCAGATTCAGCAAGAGCTTGTTGGTTGCTAACTATATCTTCAACAATTTTTTCCTGTCTATTTATTCCTTCTTTTACTTCCTCCCCTACAACAATACGTGGAGCCTGTGTCATATCATGAAGAACACTTGCGCGAGCAGCACGTACTGACCCAGCGAATATCAACCATTCTTCTTGTGAAAGTTTATGTCCAAGATGTTTAGGGTCTTCGGACACATTTTTGAAATATGCAATTAGGTCAAGCCTAGGGTCATGGCTATCTTCTGATATTTTACCATTTTCAATAAACTCATATGATTTTTGTATCAGGTTGTCTATCAATCCAAACCCCGACCGCTCACGCATAGTATGAATCATGCTTAGCCCACCACCTACAATACCAGCGCCTAAAAGAAAAGCTCCGACAGCAAGGGGTGGTTTTGAAAGCATCTCGGTTGTGGGACCAGCAATATTGTTTATAAATGTTTCTGAAGCATAATTTACGGCCATCGCTCCGCCTTCTTGAACTTTTTCTGTTGCATGAACAAGCGCAGCCTGCGCAGTATTAGCTATTGAGTTAACCGTATCTCTTAAGGTACCAAAAAAGTCTGTTTGAGTAACCTGCTGAGTAATTGTTTCAACAGCTTTACTTGGCATAGGAACATTTTTGCTTCCAACCTCTAATAACATTTTTTCTCTAAGATACCCCTTAGCTATTTCAGCTGCATATTTACTTCCTTCGTCCATAGCAACCGCTCCAGTACCAACACCTGCCATTTTAGGAACAATCCAATTAATAACGTTATTAAAAACCTTTAATCTCATTAAACCTTTTTCCTCAGTATCCTGTAAAATTTTACCAAGAAGTTCTAAAGTTGAGCCATCAAACAAATCACAATTACCACCAATTTCTAATTTTTCTAAAAGTATCTCTTCATGTCTTCTCTGCTCGACTTTACGAGTTTCTAGTAAGTTATTAAAATTTTTAAAATTCTCTGTGAGCATAGTAATTTACTATGTTTATATAATACAACAAAACAGTTTTAGTCGTCAAATAAATTTTGACATAATAACACAGAAAAATCCTCTCTTGCGAGAGGATTTTTCATTTTTTTGGTCTTGCATCTATAAGCCGAATTTTGTGTATTTTGTTAAAACAAAATAGATAGCAATTTATCTAGGCCCTCGATTACTCTCGGGCTCAAGCGATTCTCCCCGCCCTCTTGAGTGCTCAATATAAACTTTTTCAATTCAACGTTACAAAATATCTGACTAAATATATTGCAAACATAAAGTTCAGCACTCAAGAGGGCGGGGCACGATCTTGCACAGAGGTAAGGATTTAGCCGTTTCACCCTTCGACTTCGCTCAGGGCAAGCCCTGAGTTTATATAAAGATTTATCCATTACTGGATATCTTAATTCTTTCGAATTAAGACGTCTCTGCTCGCACCTATATATTGCTATATGTGGGCGTTACCCACTACCATGCTACCAACTCTTTTAAAAAAGAACTGGTCTGTGTTCGGACTTTCCTCTATCACCACGCCATAGCCTAAGCGAAGGCGGGTAATAGTAGCTATCCAATGCAGGACCAGATACAATCATACCATAAATTATCAATATGTAAACTTAATTTTATCTCCAACTTGTAGATTATTTTTATCGGAAAAACCTGCTACAACTTCTAAGATATACTTGGCATCTTTATCAGGAATATAAGTATTAGGATATTCTTCCGGTCGAGCATATTTTTTTATATAAACTACATTCATATCTTTCCCGATCCAAATAATATCTATTGCGAAATTCATACTTTTCATCCAAAAAGGATATTTGTCTGGATAATCAAAAACAAATAGCATACCTTCGTTATTATTCAGATATTGTCGGTCCGAGAGTCCTTGTATTTGGGTTTCTGGAATTAAAGCGAGTTCAACTTTAATATTAACTCCAGCTATTTCCACTTCTTTAATATTTTCAGCCTTTAAATTTTTAGAAGGCTGATTAATTAAAAAAAATCCCGCTAAAAAGAAAAAAATAATTATAAAAATAGAAAATCTTTTTTGCATTTTTATTTTACAAACTATTTATGGTCTCCATTATTCCAGCCAAAAAGTTTAGCGATAGAATCAGCTGTTTCTCTTTTGCGAGCAATCTTTATTGTCCCATCTTGAGCAATCAATTTGGTGGGAGAAGAAAGAAGACAGTGATGAGAAGCGAGCGCGTCTTGATAAGCGCCAGTATCAAAAATTGCCAAATATTGTGTTTCCCCTTCTTTTAACTTAGGCATCAATACATAACTACCCCCGGAGGTATATTTGTCATCTGAATCACAAGAACTTCCCGCTAGCCATACGCTCTTTAGGGCTGTTGTATTAGCATGATTGACCGGCGCTATGTGCCATTTTTGGTGGATAGCCCAAGTGTCCAGAAGATCATTCATAAAACTTCCATCAATTACATACCAGGATTTGGCATTTGCTTTTGGAATTGGTTTTTCTGCGATAATACTATAAATGGTAACCTGCGCTGGAGCTACAATATAACGCCCCCACTCTACTGCCAGATTTGGATGTTTAATGCCAGCGTTATCACTCATTTTCTTTAGAAGTTTAACTATCTGTTCTGAAACTTTTTTTGCTCCATAAAAAGATTTTTTTTCATACGGAACACCAAAGCCACCACCGACATCTAGTGTTTCCAAATTCGGTTGATTTTTTAGTAATTTTATATATAGATTCATTGCTTCTTCGATAGGCTTGAGCACGCTTCCGGCAGTATTAATCTGTGAACCTATATGATAATGAAGAACTTTTAAATTTTTCATTTTCGGTAAATCCAAAAGTTCCTTGCTTGAGAAACCAAAACGGTCAACTTTTTTATCCCAGTGAGTGTCTGCTTTAGTATCTAAATTAACCCGAATACCCACATCTCCTTTATATTTAGACAATCTGTCAAGTTCATGCTCGTCTTCTATGATAGGCACAATGGAAAGATTTTTAGACCGTAATTCTTCTATAAGTTCTATGTATGTTTCAGTTTTCGGTCCATTACAAAATACTCGAATTTTAGAATGAAATTTCTCCGCTTCCCAGAGCTTTTTTATCAGCCATAGCTCATTGACTGAACCAACCTCCATATGCGCTCCTTCAGAAATGAGTGGCATGATAAACTCTTTATTCTGGTTCACTTTCATCGGGTAATGATAATAAAATTTACCACGATATCCTCCTATTTTCATATAGGCGCGAAAGTAATCTTGTAAATCTTCCAGACGTTCTTCTAAAATAAAAGGGAAAACTATTTCAGTGGGCGTGCCGTATTTTTTTATAATTTCATTCAAATTATAAATATAATTTCCTTCCTGCACCACTAGCTCTCCATCTTTGGTCACGTCAAAATATTGAGTATTAAATTCAGGAACTCCCAGTTTCCAAAATTTTCTCCAATTCTTTCCCTGTTTTTTTATTTTTTTAGTTTTTTTCTCTGGCATTAAAGTGAAATTATTATAACAAGTATCAAAAAAAATGCAATTATTTTTATGACTTTACCCCTACAAACTTCAACTCCTGAATATTTACTGGACTTACAAGTAACGCTTTGACAGAAGAATCACGCGGGTCGGAAATTATCGTTTCTACAATACCTAAAACATAAGGAACAATACCGGGTAAAACCACTTGATCTCCTTTTGCTAATGTGAAATCTTGAGGCATTATCATTTCAAAATTACCTCCTCCTCCTCGCCCGATAATCTCCGAAAAAACATCTTTGCCTGATATTATCACCTGTGTTTTCTCGCCCGGACTTGAAAACAAAATGACCTTAGAAGAATTTAAATAAGTTTCAACTATGCGTCCAATGGGCACATTGCTTAATACCTCGCCCGTCTGGCTATGACCTAGGGCAAAAACTATATTTCCTACTTTTATATCCTCATTTATACCTGCATCAATAACAAGCGTATTATAAAAACTTTGGTTTGGTTTAGATAAAATAACAGCTAAAGTCGTAACTGTTTTTCCATTTTCCCCTGTCTGCGCAGGCAGGCGCCCTAAAATCTCCTTGAGATTAATATTTTCAGCTAAAATAGAATTGTAATTTGAAATTTTGATTTTATTTTCAGTTATTTCAGATTGTAAATTTTGATTTTGCAGATAGAGAGAATTTTTAGAAATAAAATACGATTTAATATTAACAAATTTATCACCAATATTATTTCCTAAAACTAAAACTGGACGAAAAATGATATGACTCGCGTAAGACAACCCATAAAAAATACCCGACCTAAAATAAATAAAAATAAATAAAAAAATAAGAATAAATATAACACTAAAAAATTTCTTTCTTTTTGTTTTTTTATCTAGGAGGTAACTCATCTTGATTCCCAATCAAAACTTCTTTATAAAATGACATGTTGTCTAGAATTATTCCTGTGCCTCTCGCAACAGATGAAAGCGGGTCTTCCACCACATAGACTGGGATTTTGAGAACATGCCCCAACAGTCGATCAAGTCCGGGTATCAAGGCTCCTCCACCAGATAAAGTTATGCCTCTGTGCATTATGTCGGATAAAATTTCAGGTGGCGTTGTTTCAAGCATATCTTTTACACCTTCCACTAATTCTTTAATTGAGGCTTTGAGCGCTTCACGAATATCAGAATCAGTCACTACCACAACGCGAGGCAATCCAGTTAAAATATCGCGTCCATGAATTTCTGTTTCCATGTATTCGGAAGGCAATACAGAACCAATAGCGATTTTTACCATTTCAGCCGTTCTCTCGCCAATAAGTATTTTAAATTCATCACGCATATGGGTGATTATGTCATTATTCAACCTGTCGCCAGCTATTTTTAAATTTTTCGATTTTACAATTCCACCCAAAGAAATCAGCGCAATATCAGTCGTTCCTCCACCGATGTCTATAATCATAGAGCCGACAGGATCCTTGATAGGAAGTTTAACTCCAATAGCCGAAGCCATTGGTTCTTCCACTAAAAAAACTTCTCGCGCTCCAGCAGAACGAGCCGCATCATATACAGCGCGTGTTTCAACATTGGTTGTGTTAGTCGGCACACCGATCAAAACTCTCGGTCGCGCTAATTTTTTAGATATCTTGTCTGCTTTATTTATTAAATAGGAAAGCATCTCTTCGGTAACCTCAAAGTCCGATATAACACCATCCACCAACGGACGAATAGCTTTGATATGTCCGGGTGTGCGACCCAACATTTCTTTAGCTTTTGCGCCAACTGCTAAAATCTGATTTGTCTTGATATTAACAGCCACAACAGAAGGTTCGTTAATCACTATCCCATGACCTTTTAAATAGACTAAGGTATTTGATGTGCCTAAATCTATACCTATATCGTTAGAAATTAATTTATAGAGTTTTTCAAACATAGTTTCAATAATTCATCTTCAGAAATAATTTTCCCCTTTTCTTCAACGCGTTTTTTAATTTCTATTCCTCCCTCCTTTAAACTTCGAGCGGAAACAACTGCTCTAAGAGGAATGCCCATCAAATCTGCGTCAGAAAATTTTTCTCCACTAGATATGTTTAGACGGTCATCAAACAAAACTTCAACATTATTTCTTACCAAAGTCTCATAGATTTTATTAGATTCTTTTAAAATAACTTCGTCTTCTCCTAGAGCAAGTAAATGAATCTGAAATGGCGCTATAGATTCAGGCCAAATTATTCCTTTATCATCTGAAAGCACCTCCACAACCGTGCCCATAAGTCTGCCTGGACCAATACCATAACTGCCCATAAATACTAGATTGTTTTTCCCTTTTTCATTAGTAAAAACCAAATGAGGATCTGAAAATTTTGTGCCAAGTGTAAAAATATTTCCTACTTCTACTGCTTTATTTTCCACCAAAGTATCTTTTGAAAGTCCTAAATTTTTAATAACTTCATCATTATATACTTCTTTATTCACAGCCATTCCTTTATTTTCGTCAACGTATATGGTGTCTTCTCCCGCGCTTGTAATAGTTTGAAACTCGTGAGAAAATTTTGAAAACGCTCCTCCCGAAGCAAAAGTAAGATATGTTAAATGCCCAATACCCGTACGCTTAAAAATATTTTTATAGGCTTCTTTTACCTGTTCATAAAATTTCTCGTGCTCTTTTTCATCTTTAGAAAAAGAATAGAGGTCTTTCATAATAAATTCACGAGTGCGGATAATACCAGACCTAGCCCTAACTTCATTTCTAAATTTTGTCTGAAATTGATATAAAGAAAAAGGCAAATTTTTATATGAAGAAATAAATTGTTCGAGCATATTTGAAACTGGTTCCTCGTGAGTTGTGGCAAGACCAAGTTCTTTAGAACGTCCTTTGTCATGATCTGCGTCAACTCTCAAATTAGTTTTGAACCAAGGTAATTTATTATCATCCCATCTATCGGTCCTTTCCCAAAGTTCAGGCCTTTGTAAAGTACTCATCAATACTTCCTGTCCTCCGATAGCATTCATTTCTTCACGAATAATATTTTCTATTTTTTTTAGCACCAATAATCCAAGTGGCAGATAATCATAAACTCCAGCCATTTCTTTATTTATAAAACCCCCACGAATAAGCAACTGCGCGTTTTTTGACACCTCGTCCGCTGGTATTTCTCTTCTTGTTTTAGTAAAAAGTTTAGATTGCCTCATTGGACTATCTTACCCTAAAACTTTTTACTTTGCAAAAAGTTCGGGCGACCTAAGTTCTTTTAGGTTTAACCCAAAAAAAGTCTTTTGGTCAAAGTTTAAAATACTTCTAAACATAAAAACAGAGTTTGCAAAATATGCGACTTTCTGTTATATTATGCAAATGCAAAAAGTAAATAGAAAGGAAGAGAATACTGATGTCCAAGAAAACTATGTCGGGTCGTCATTGATAGAACAAATGTTCAAAGTTGGGGCGCATTACGGCTATTCAAAAACAAGAAGACACCCAAATCTCTCAAAATATATATACGCTACAAAAAATAAAATAGACATAATTAATCTTGAAAAAACAAGTATTATGCTAGAGAAGGCTACAGAATTTGTAAAAAGTTTGGGAGCGCAGAATAAAATTGTCCTTTTTGTCGGAACAAAGCCTGAAGCTAAAGATACAACGAAAAACATGGCTATGTCTTTGAATATGCCCTATGTTAATGAACGTTGGATTGGAGGCACTTTGAGTAACTTCACAGAAATAAGAAAAAGAATTGTAGAACTTGAAAATTATCGCAAAGACAGCGCAGAAGGCGGACTTGATAAATATACTAAAAAAGAACGGGGGGTTATGGCAAAAAAAACAGAAAAGCTTGAAAGATATTATGCTGGACTTGTTGGCTTGAAAAAAACTCCAGATGCATTGTTTATAATAGACGCAAAAAAAGAACATATCGCCACAACAGAAGCCAAGAAATCCAATGTGCCCATAATTTCTCTAATGAATTCTGATTCAAATATTAAAGACATTGAATACCCTATCGTCGGTAATGACTCCAGCATCCCTTCTATAAAATTTTTCAGTCAAGCTATTACGAATGCTTATAAGAATGGAACAACTTCTGTTCCCGAAAAAATATTCTAAAAGATATGCCTATTCAAATCACAACAGAGCAAGTGAAGGAGCTTCGTGATGCCACTGGTGTTTCCGTGATGCAGTGTAAACGCGCCTTAGAAGAAGCTCTTGGCGATATGAAAAAAGCTTTGGCTATTTTAAAAAAGACGAGCTCGGATATTGCGCTAAAAAAAATCAACCGCGAGGTCAAAGACGGCGCGGTAATGATTGGAATAAAAAATCAAAAAGCTGTTTTAGTATCTCTCCATTGCGAAACTGATTTTGTATCTAGAAATGAAGACTTTACAATATTGCTAAAAAATCTGGGGAACATTGTCCTTGAAAATGGAATAGAAAAAATGAAAGAAGAAGCGAAAGAAATGATAAATACTGTAATTCAAAAAACTGGGGAAAACATACAATTAGGCGATGTCTATGAAGTATCAGGCGATGTTCTAGGAGGTTATGTGCACAACAATAAATCTGGAGTAATCGTTAGCTTAATTGGTGGAAATACAGAACTTGCAAAAGACATAGCGATGCACATTACCGCAATGAAACCAGAATACATAACGTCAGATGAAATAACTTCTGATACAAGAAAAATGATGTTAGAAATTTTCCAAAAAGAATTAGCAAGTATAGACAAACCTGAAGAAATAAAGAAAAAAATGCTAGACGGCAAAATCAATACTTATTTTAAAGAAAAAACTTTGTTGGAACAACCGTTTATTAAAAATGGAGAGGAATCAATCAATGAGCTTTTAGAAAAATCAAAAGCAAAAATAAAGGAAGTAAAAGTTTATTCAATATAAAATAATATGATATATTTTCTTCTAATTTTATTCTTTACATCGCTTTTTTCTATCATTTTTATGATAGGGAAAAAATTATTTTTATTACAAAACGGACAAATAATAACTAGCAATATAGAAGTTCTTTTTAGAATTTCACACTTAGAAAAAATTAAACTTTTTACTATTAAAAATATAAAAAAATACGGACATATATTATTAGTGGAAATACTTCGGTCGTATATCCGATTCTCTAATTTTTTAAAAAATAAATATCAGGAAATAAAAATTAAAATAAAGACTTTGGGTAAAAAAAATAATCCAAATGGCGAAGAGAAAGAAATTTCTAAATTCTTAAGAATCATAGGAGACTACAAAAACAAAATCAGAGAAATTAAACACAAAATCAAAAAAGAAGAGAATTTGTAAATAATATTTATGAATTATGAAACTCAAAAATATCAACTTTCTTCCGGTACAGATTTTTTGAAGCTTAAAAAATCTTGAAGTTCTCGGCTCGTCAGCCTCGAAACCCCTGCATAAAGTTATATTTTTGAGTTTCATAATTCGAAGTAATATGATATTGTATCTGAGTTAGTAATTGCCGGCATAGCTCAGTTGGTAGAGCAACGCTTTTGTAAAGCGAAGGTCGCGGGTTCGAATCCCCCTGCCGGCTCCAGAATTATTGTCCTAGAAATATTCCAGCGACAAGTCCGGCTATTAGAGCTACGCCCCCCAGCGCTAGAACTCTCAAACCTGATTTTATTAAAGGCTGTTTAGTAAACTTCGTAGTACTCATTCCGAGAGCAAAAAGCCCAATCAAAGTTATTGTTATTGAAAGAGGAATGGCATTTTTGATAGGTAAAATAAAATAAGCAAATAATGGAATTACCCCACCCAAAACATAAGCGAAAAACATATAGAATCCACCTTTAGTAGATACAGACTCTTGATCACCCGAGATTTTCAATTCACGCATAATCATTTCTTTCAACATAAGTTCTTTATTTTTAGATACTTCCTCGGACATTTGGGTTGCTAAATTTTTTGACCAACCATCCTTCAAATACATTTGGTGGAGTTCTTCTTTTTCTTCTTCTGGAAATTGTTCTAATTCTTCTTTTTCTTCTTTTATTTTTCTTTCTTCCATTTCTTCTTGAGAGCGATTTGACAGATAAGACCCTATACCCATAGAAATAGATTCTACGGAAATAATAACCACCCCTGCGAGAATAACTATAGCCTGGTTGTTGCTACCTATGGCTATGCCAGTAATTGAACCTAAGGTTGAAACCATACCATCTTCTATGCCAAAAACCACTTCTTTCAGGACATCTGTAAAAAGAAATTTTTGATGATGTATATAATCTTTATTTATTTCTTTATGTATTTCCATTTGATTTTGTTTCCTGAAGCTTGAAAGACTTTTGGACTTTTGCGTCAAGTTCATCAATACTATGGAAGCCCGTCAAGAGTTCGTCTCCTAAGACAAGAGCCGGAAGTTCTGTATCCTTTATTTTATAAATTTTAAGCAAGGCTTTGACCACAGAAAGATCCGTACTATAATCAAAAGAATAGACACGAAGTTCTGGATATTTTTCACGAAGTTCTGAAAGGACTATACTCTCTCGTTCACATTCACTGCAGTTTTCAGCTGTAGTATAAAAATAAAGAATAAAGGCAGACTTTATTTTACAGCTCGCAGATATTTTTTTCATTAATAAGTAATCTTTAATCTGAAGCAATGAATAGTATTTTTTTAAATAAGAAACCTCATCTATCGAACCCAAATTTTTCTGTCCCCATTCGAGCTTATTGCCAATATCATCAAGTTCATCAGAAAGTATAGATGCTGATACATTATTACAGGAGAGTTCTTGAAGTAATGAAAACTGTGTTTCTGAAGAAAGAATATTTATGGCAATTTGATCTTGTATTGATTTTATTTGATCAATTTTTTTATTGCCGAGATAATTACTAAAATAACCTGCCGTTAAAAAAAGACCGGCAGTAATAAAAAATACAATTAAATATTTCTTCCAATCAATCATGAATTAAGTGTTATTTTAGTAATCATCTCCAGGCAGGCTTCCTCTTTAAAATAGTACTATAAATTGCCTTTAAAAACCAAAATGGAGCAAGAAAACGAAAAACTATTAAAAAATAAATCATATTAAAAGACAAAACCCATTTCCCTTCTGACATTCTTCTTCCAAAAACTATTCCAAAAATAACCAAAAGATAAATCAAAAAAACTAAAAATACATATGAACTAGTATCTATAAAAAAAAGATCAAAGTTGTAACTTTTAAAAGACAAATTCCATCCTATGGTATTGAAAGTAATAAACTTCAGATAAATAAAATTAATTGAACTATAAACTAGCCTGCCAAAAAGGTAACTTATGGCAAGAATAGAGACAACACCTGTTGGTAGAATAAATAGAGAAAAGTTCCCATATTTTTTTTTCAACAAAACATCACGATAATCAATTGTATTATTTATAAAACCGTAAATCCAACGCAGTCTTTGCTTGTATAATTTGATAATTGTGTTCGGTGTATTAGTATAAACGAAAGCGTCATTACAGTGTTCTATTTTACAATTATTTTTTTGCATTCTGTAAGCAATTTCCATATCCTCTGTATTGTGTCCGTGTCGATAAGGTCCCAAATCGTCAAAAACTTTTCTCCGAAAGATCGTGAGAGGTCCTGGAGTCACATTAATAGCCCCCAAGAAACTAAGCATTTTCTTCGTATAAACGCCCATATGGTATTCGGCTTTTTGAGCATTTTGAATTAAATTCTTTGGATTATAGACAACAACTGAAGGAACAACAGCCATAATACTCTTGTCTTTTTCAAAATAACTCATAATGCGAATCAGGGACTCCGGATCGGCCAAGGTATCTGCGTCTAAGGCCCCAAAAAAACTTGTCTCTGAATGTTTTAATCCTAAATTTAGAGCTGTATATTTGCCACCATTTTCTTTTTGAAAGATTTTTATATTTGGATATTTTTTAAACTTACGAATTATATTCCAAGTGCCATCAGTAGAACCATCATCAATGAGTAAAATTTTTAATTTATCTTGCGGATAATTTAAGGCGAGAAGCGAGCGTATTGTTTTATAAACAGTACTCTCTTCATTCCAGCACGGCACAACAATGGTTACTGTTTCATATTTATTAAGCTTAGTTTTTCCATTTCTAATAACTATTTTTTTTCTATTTTCAAAAAATGTAACAAGAAAAAAGACCTGCGCGTAGACAGACAAAAAGATTAACACATAAAATATTATGTTTGGAATTAAAACCATATAGCTTCTATCGCGAAATATTACATATTACTCCCAGTTTTACCACCAGCAACACAATTAGCGCATTCTGCCATGCACTTATTGCACTTACAACCAAAAATACTCATAACAGCGGCAACACCTACTAACAAGTAGACAACAGCTTCTAAAGTTGGCATAGAACCTAGAGCTATGTTAACAACATTCCAAGACTCTGCGTTCAAAAGCATCCCTACACCTACCAATCCCCAATTTAATCCTCCTGCAACTAATAAAACCTGGGCAATCATAGACACAGCACACCCACCCCACTTGTGATTACAATTTGAATGACACATATGTTTATACTTTAAAAATATTTAATAAATACAATACTTTGCTTGAACGACCAAACAAGCAAATTAAATTTTATAACTTTGAATTACGAAACTCGTCGAAGGCATGTCTTTTTTAGGGGGTTTCGAGGCTGTCGAGCCGAGAACTTCAGGATTTTTTAAACTTAAAAAAATCCGTACCCTAGAAAAAGACATGCCTAGAAAGAGTTTCGTAATTCAAAGTTGCTATAGCTATTATAGCATAATACAAAAAGATGCTATAATAAAGATATTAACAATTAAAAAATAAATAAATGGAAGAATATAATATTGAAGACAAAGAGAAAAATAAACTTACAAACGATAGCGCGATAATAAACACCAGCGCAAATAAAAATCAAGCGCAAATAGCTGGAGCGATAATTATAGCGGGAATTCTTATCGCTGGGGCAATCTTAATAAAAGGAAATACCTCGCCAACCATATCAACAGATGTGTCAATCTCTAAAACTATTGGTTTAAACGTAAAATCTTTTAATGCTTGTCTTCTAAGCGGAAAATTTAAAGATAAGATTCAAGCTGATATTGATGATGGAGTTAAAGCTGGTGTAAATGGAACACCATCTTCTTTTATATTAAAAAATAATATTGTGGTTGATACTATTGAAGGAGCTCAACCTTTTGAAGGGGTAATGCAAAAAATTACAGATGCATTAACAAATGACACAAAATCGATAACTACAGAAATGAGGGCAGTTTCGTTAGATGACCATATTTTAGGAAATATAAATGCAAAAATAATTATAGTGGAATATTCAGATTTAGAATGTCCGTTTTGTAAAGTATTCCACGAGACTATGCATCAAGTAGTAGAAAAAAGTAATGGAGATGTAGCTTGGGTGTATCGTCATTATCCAATTGCTCAGCTTCACCCAAAGGCTTTTCGTGAAGCTGAAGCCACAGAATGCGCCTTCGAACAAAAGGGAAATGATGGTTTCTGGAAATATACTGACCAACTTTTTAAAATCACTCCGTCTAACAACAAATTTGACGAAACAAAACTTTAATATTATTTCTACTTAATCAAAATAATTTTTTAATCTAGAAATTTTTTCGTGCTGACGAAGTTTTTCGTGAACTTTGGCTTCGATTTGGCGAATACGTTCGCGTGTGACATTGAATTCTTCTCCTACCCTTTCTAATGTATGTTGAATGCCGTCCAAAAGACCATAACGCATTTCTAAAATTTTACGCTCTTTAGAATTAAGCTCATTCAAGACTTCACGAATTTGATCCGAGAGAATTCTGCGAGAAGATTCTTGATCCGGGCGCAGTATTTTATCATCTGGAATAAAATTTTCTAATGTTGATTTATCATCATCATCTCCTACTGGTTGTTCAAGTGACATAGTTTCTTGTGAAATATTTTCAATTACATGTATTTTTTCAACTGGAATATTCATTTCAGTAGCAATTTCTTCAGCTAATGGTTCTCGGCCTAGATCTTGAGAGAGTCGGCGATGTATTTGTTTATATTTTGAAATTGTTTCTACCATGTGCACTGGAATACGAATAGTCCTACTCTGGTCAGCTAATGCGCGAGTTATAGATTGACGAATCCACCAAGTCGCATAAGTGGAAAATTTATATCCTTTATTCCAATCAAACTTCTCAACTGCCTTAAATAAACCTAGATTGCCTTCTTGGATTAAATCCAGTAAAGTCAGATTAGCAGACCTCCCAACATATTTTTTAGCAATTGATACGACGAGACGTAAATTTGCCCGAGCAAGTAAATTTTTTGCTTCTAAATCTCCACGTTCAATACGCTTAGCAAGATCTTTTTCATCACTTGCATGAATAAGCGGATATTGACCTATTTCCTTTAAATACATTTGAATAGAGTCATGCATCGTGGATTTATTCAAATCTTTGTCGGATAAATCATTATCAAGATTTAATAAATTTCCACCCTCTAGCACATCAATCCCAGCAACTCCAAACTTTTCATAAAGTTCATCTAAGAACAAAATATTATTTTCAATATCCGGGAAAGTTTTTAATATTTCATCATAAGTAATAAATCCCCTTTTGCGTCCTTTTTCTATAAGCTCATTTGAAATGCGAGTCAAGTTTGCCGCTTTTTTTTCTAAAAAAGATAATTTTGCGATTTTTTTCCTCCGACTATGGCTCGATGAGCGAGACTTTAAAACTTTTTTTATTTTATTTTTCTTTACTTTTTTTGTTTTAAACTTCTTGTTTTTTATTTTCTTCACAATTTTTTTGTTTTTTGTTTTTTGTTTTTTCATGGTTCTATCTTATCACCATGACCTCTTCGAGCCTGAGCCTCAGAGCCGAAGGCCTGAGTTTGTCGAACGGGTCATAATTTTTTTAATTAACGACTATTTTTAATTTCTTCTTTTCTTTTATTTATTTTATCGATCTTTTTTAAAATTTCCACCTCCAATTTTTTATCTTTAAGGTTTCTGAAATCTATCATTGTTTTGACAAGCTCTTCATTTAGATACTCTTCTTCAATGGAAAGCAACATTTCATTTACATCTTTTTGCAAATTCTCACTATTTAAATAAAATATTTCAGCTTCATAAATCAAATCTTCTTTCATATCTAGAAAAGCCTCTTTTGCCTTATGTAATTTTGTAAAAATCAACTCTGGTTCTATGGTTCTACTTTTTAAACTCTCTTGCCAAAAAGCTATCCCAAAGAGTCTCCTTTCAATCGGATCTTTTCTCAACTTTTTTTCTACATTTTCTTTTGCAGTTTTTGTTTCTTCTGTTTCATATTTTAATTCTTGCTCAATTTTCTTTAAATCATCTTGCAGAGCATTTTGAGGAATAGATGAGGCGTCGCTTATTTTTTTAATAAAATACATTTTTTCTATTGAACTTTCTAATACATTGACAAATGGCAATATTTTTTCTTTTATTTCCATACCTATCTTACGAGTATCATTTTTGAAATTTTTCAAAACTTTATCTAAAAGAAATTCAATGATATGTTTGGAATTTTTTATCGCAAGACGCCATGCATCCGATCCCGCAATAGAATTATTTTGCGTAATCAAATCCGCAGGATCGATTCCATCCGGCATATCCACCACTTTTACATCCATCCCCAGTGAAAGAGCTATTTTGCCCGCTTTAATGGTAGCATTGGCTCCAGCGCTATCAGCATCAAAAGCAAGCACAATGTTTGAAGAAAGACGGCGAATAAGACCTAAATTTGAAATAACATTCTCTTTAGAAATTGTCGAATCCGATAAAGCTGTGCCAGATGTCGCAACTGTATTTTTATATCCTGCCTGGTGTGATAAAATTAAATCCATTTGCCCCTCAACCAAAATAGAAAAGTTGTTTTTACGAATTGCATCTTTTGCTTTATCTATGCCAAAAAGCACAGAAGATTTGTTGAATATTAAAGTCTCCGGACTATTTAAATACTTGGCGGACTTACTCGCCTCGCTGGAGCCATGGCGAAGCGGGCCATCGTCAACCAGGATTCTGCCAGAAAAAGCGATAACGCGACCACTTGAATCAGAGATTGGGAACATAATTCTTCCACGAAATCTATCATACATTCTTTTATTCAACTTTTCTGCATCATTGTCTGATTTTTTGGCTAATCCTGCTCTCTCTATTTCATTATCAGAAAAATTCTTAGATTTTAGATAATCATAAAGTCTATGCCAATCAAGAAGAGCAAAACCAATTCTAAAATCCTTGATACTTTTTTCTGTTAATCCACGTGATTTTAAATATTCTTGCGCATTCTTGTTTTCTTTTAAATTATTTTCAAAAAACTTTGTAGCTTCTTCTATCGCTGTATATAATTTTTCTTTTTCACTCTTATTCTCTTTGGCTTCTTGCATCTCTTTGCTGTAAACTTCAAGCGTCACTCCAGCTTTATCGGCTAAAAGTTTCAGCGCGCCCTTAAAATCAAGCCCTTCAAATTCTTCCACAAAAGTAAATATGTCTCCAGACGCTCCGCAACCAAAACAATAATAACTTTCCCTCGCCGGCGATACAAAAAACGACGGTGTTTTTTCATTATGAAACGGACACTTACCCTTCCAACTTGCTCCAGCTTTATCTAGTTTTATATAAGATGAAACTAGTGAGAGTATATCTATTTTTGATTTTATTTGATCAACCCCGTTAGAGATTTTCATAAATAAATTCACAAGATTAATTAATATAATGAAACATGCATGGTGTTATCTCTAACGGGGTCAACAAATAATGAAGACATAGTGTTTTTAATCATCACTCTAAAAAACACAAAAACTATTTTTCAGCCATAGTCTTTGTTTTATTCTTGAATCCAGTTCCAGCTGGTATTAATCTACCAATTATAACATTTTCTTTTAACCCTCGGAGAGAATCCACTCCGCCTTTGATCGCATTTTCAATCAGCACACGGTTTGTGTTCTGAAACGATGCGGCTGAAAGCCAACTCTTAGTGCGAAGCGAAACTTCTGTAATACCAAGCACGACTATTTCTGCTTTTGCTTGTTTACCCTCGGGAACCCTGGCATTTTCTTCTATAAATTCGGCATTTTCAACAATATTGCCAATGGAGAAATTAGTCTCCCCTGCATCTTTTATTTTCCTGCGTGAAAACATTTGACGAATAATTATTTCTGTGTGTTTTCTTGAAATTGAAGCGCTCTGCAGTTCATAAACTTTATTTATTTCTCGAATTAAATACTCTTCGACTAATTCTTTACCGCCAAATTTAAAAATCTCAGCGACATCAGCCGATCCATCAGTTAAAAGATCTCCTTTTTTGATTTTATCACCCACCTTAACTGTCGGTATTCTGCGAAATGCCACTACATACTCAATCTCGTTTTTCTTGTTGTCATTTTTGCCATCAAGTTTGACATCCGATAAAACTTTAATAATTTTTTCCCCGCCGGAGAGCGAATGGTCTTGAGAATTAGCAGATTTGTCCTCTTTAGTTGAAATAGAAATTACTTCCCCGTCCGTCTCTGAAATAACTGCAGGATTTTTAGGAATTCTTCTTTCAAATATTTCCTCAACGCGCGGTAACCCAGTCGTTATGTCAGTGCCTGCTACACCTCCTGCGTGAAATGTACGCAATGTTAATTGAGTGCCCGGTTCGCCGATAGCTTGAGCTGCTATAATACCCACCGCCTCACCTAAATCTACTAAACGATTACGCCCTAAATCAAGACCGTAGCACATTTGACAAAGACCGTGAACAGTACGACAAGTCAGTGGAGAACGAACAAACACTTCGGTAAAGCCCGCCCCTTCGATGTTGTGAGCTTCTTCTTTAGTGACTAAAAATCCTTTCTTGTAAAGCACTTTGCCATTTTTATCTTTCAAATCAGTTCCTAATATGCGTCCATGAATATTTTTTGAAAGTGGAATTTCAATTCCAGAAATATTCTCTCTGGTAATTATTTTCCCTTCTTTTGTTCCACAGTCTTTTTCAGTAATAACCACATCTTGAGCCACATCAACCAATCTTCGTGTCAAATACCCAGCTTTAGCAGTGTTGAGAGCAGTGTCTGAAGCGCCTTTGCGAGCGCCGTGAGTAATAACGAAATATTCAATTGGAGAAAGTCCCTCTTGATAAGAAGGAATAATAGGAAATTCCAAAGTCTTGCCTTGATTATTTTGAATAAGTCCAATCATCCCGGTCATTTGCATAAGGGACGACATAGTGCCTCTAGCTTTAGAAGTGAATAAATCATAAGTGGAACTTTTTTTGTCGAGAGTTTTTGGTAAAACTTTTTCCAATTCTTTTTTTGTATGCGTCCAAATTTCAATAATTTTCTGATATTTTTCTTCTTCAGACAAAAGACCTTCACGCCACTGTGATATTGTTTCTTCTTCCAATTTTTTACCTTGAGCTATAATCTTTGGTTTTTCGGGTGACATAGAAACATTGTCCAATCCCCAAGTAGTTCCAGAAACCGTCGCGTATTTAAAACCAAATGCTTTAATTTTGTCTAGAATAGCTGGAATATTTTCCACACCTGAATGTATGATAAGTTCGTCCAAGAGGGCTGAAAGCCTGTCTTGAGTCATTTCATCATTAACATAAGAAAAATCGTCCGGCAAGATGCTATTGAAAAGAAGTTTTCCGACAGAAGTTTCAAATATTCCCGGAGCAAATTTTTTGTATTTGAAATCATCTCTTGCTAGAACTTTTATTTTAGCGCGTAGAGAAATGATCCCGTATTCATAGGCGCTAATAGCAACATTTGGACGTGAAAAATACTTGTCTTCACCTTTTTCCCCATCCATTGATTTTGTCATCCAATAGCTTCCAAGCACCATGTCCATACGAGGGTGCACTATAGCATCTCCGTTTTGCGGTTTAAGTAAATTTTTATTTGAAGCCATTAATTCTTTGGCTTCGGATTGAGCTTCTTCCAGTAACGGAACATAAACTGCCATTTGGTCTCCATCAAAGTCAGCATTAAAAGCCTGACAAACAAGAGGATGAATCTGAATTGCATTTCCTTCAATTAAAATCGGATTAAAAGCTTGAATACCTAGACGATGCAGAGTCGGCGCGCGGTTTAAAAGAACATATTTGCCCGCAATAACTTCTTCCAACATCGCCCAGACCTCGGGAGTGCGTTCTTCTATGAGCTTATTAGCTCCACGAATATTAAATGCCAATTCTGCTTGTAAAATTTTAGAAATTACAAATGGTCTAAAAAGTTCCAGCGCCATATGCTTCGGCAATCCACATTGGTTTAATTTTAGATTGGGACCGACAACAATAACCGAGCGTCCTGAATAGTCCACTCTTTTTCCAAGTAAGTTCTGTCGGAAAAGACCTTGTTTAGACTTTAGATTATCTGACAAGGATTTTAAGGGACGCTTTTGGGATTGACTCATCGCAGCCGAATCATTTTGTTTGGCAATTGAATTATCAATCAACGCATCGACTGCTTCCTGAATAATTCTTTTTTCATTTCGCAGGATTACATCTGGAGCATTAATTTCTTTTAACTTTTTCAAACGATTGTTTCTGTTTATAACTCGACGATAAAGATCGTTTAAATCAGAAGTCGCATGCCTGCCTCCATCAAGAGCAACCATTGGACGCAAAACGGGCGGGATGACTGGGATAACAGTTAGAAACATCCATTCAGGTCGAATCCCCGCATAAGTCATAGCGCGAATAAGAGAAAGCCTTTTTTGCAATTTCTCTTTTTCAATCATACTAACTCCCTCTATCATTTTCTCCGTATAAACTTTTAATTTATTCAAATCTAGATTTTTAAAAATAGAATAGATCGCTTCAGCGCCTATGTTTGCTTCAAAACAAGTTCCGTATTTTAAAGAATAGTGATGAAAAGAAATTTCATTTAAAACTTTTCCTTCATAAATTTCTCCAATCTCTTTTTTTATAACAGAAAGCAGATTCTTCAATTTCTCTCGAGTGTCGTCATCAACTGCATTTTTTAATTTAACTTTATATTCTTTTTCTAGACCCGTGATAACAGACTCTTTTTCTTCTTCATGAACTTTGGTAATTATGTAACCAGCAAAATATATAACCTTCTCTAGATCAGAAACAGAAATATTGAGCAAGATACTCATTCGAGAAGGCACTCCGCGCAAAAACCAAATATGCGAGACTGGAGTTCCTAGCTCTATATGCCCCATTCGCTCACGTCTGACTATAGAACGAGTAACTTCAACTCCGCATTTCTCACAAATAATATCTTTATAACGAATCCTACGATACTTTCCACAATAGCATTCGTAATCTTTTTCTGGTCCAAATATTTTCTCATCAAAAAGACCACCGCGTTCAGACCTGCCAGTGCGGTAATTTATTGTTTCTGGTTTAGTAACTTCTCCAAAAGACCACTCTTTTACCTGCTCCGGTGAAGCCAGTCGTAGAGCTATGGAATCAAATTCAGTTGTGTTTAAGGTTTTCATAGTTTTTTAATTACTTTCTTTTAATAAAAATCTATTATTTTGTTTTAATAGTCTTGTATGTTTTCCCCTTCAATTAAAATCGTAAATTTGTTCACCTCTGGGTATATTTTAGTAATCGTATTTGAAACCAGAGAAAAAACATCCTCAGCTACTCCCTGTCCTCCAGACAAATACTCTTTGCTAAAATTTAGAGTTACATTATTTTCCGCAAGTTTGAGTGAAAGCAATTTGATACCCTTTGGTATTTGCTCATTTGGATTAGACAACTTGCCTTCCGTTAACACTGTTTCTATTGCAATTCTGATCTGCGTTTCCGTATTTGGAATTATCGAAGTTTGTTGTTTATTGAATTGCTGAGATTTTTTTTCGATACTAAAATATCCCACTAGACTCAAGAGTACAACAATAACTCCAATCAAGATAATATTTACAAAACCTTTTTGATTATTTTTCATATTGTTTTTAGTTAAATTGTTAATAATTAGCTTATAAAATAAGAATGGTTTTTCACTTGACATATATTTTGATTTTGCTATAATCTGAATCTAAATGGCTTCGGCCCGACTCGTGCTTCGGCACGAGGTAAAAACACAAGAAACTCAAGGAATTAGTCCTTTGAGTTTTTTTGTTACTAACTTAAAATCCTCATCAGAAATTTTATCAATCATATGGCTAAAACGCCTCGCGTCAAGAAGCTTTAGTTGAGAAAGTATAGCTGTGCTTGATTTTCCTATTACTGTGATATGAACGTAGAAAATATTGTCTTTGGGGGTGTGAGTGAGTGGTACAATCCAACAAACATCATTATTAAATTTTCTAACAATCAGCACTGGTCTTAAGTAGTCCAGCCCTTTTCCATCTTGTTCATAGCCTATATTCAAACCCAAACTCGTATACCAGACTTCCCCTTCGTGGAAATACGGTCTTTGTTCAATTATATCCAGTTTTGATTTTTTGGTATGCCAGTTAAGAAAATCTTTCATAAATTTTATTCCTTACTTCCCCCTTTTTTTAAATTTACATCCAAGGCTAGACCTCGCAAATAATTAAGCAAAACATTAAATGATGCCGGGGAATTTGGCGGTCTGATTGTCTCATTTTTAATAATAGAATCAAATGTCGCCGACCTGCCGAGTATGTCATCAGATTTAATAGTAAGCATTTCACGCAATGTATAAGCTGCGCCATAACCTTCCAATGCCCAAACTTCCATTTCTCCAAATCTCTGTCCTCCGCCTTGAGCTTTTCCACCGAGAGGCTGTTGAGTAATAAGAGAATAAGGTCCAATTGAACGCATATGAATTTTGTCTTCCACCATATGATGAAGCTTCAACATATACATATAACCGACTGCAACATCTTGCTCAAAAGCTTCTCCGGTACGTCCATCAAAAAGTTTTAATTTACCAGACTCTGGTAGTCCGGCTTTTACTAATTCCTCTTTAATTTCATCATATTTAGCGCTTAAAAATGGGGGTACAATCGCCTGATAACCAAGACTGTTAGCCGCCATGCCTAGATGCATTTCAAAAATTTGTCCCAAGTTCATACGAGAAGGAACACCAAGTGGCGAAAGAATAATATCGATTGGTGTACCATCTGCCATATAGGGCATGTCTTCTTCTGGCAGAATTACTGAAATGACTCCTTTGTTTCCATGTCGTCCAGAAAGTTTGTCCCCAACTGAAATATTTCTGATTTGCGCGATTTCAATTATAATTTTTTTAATAATTCCCGCTTCAAGGGTATGTCCTAAATCGCGAGAAAAAATCTTTACACCAATGATGCGTCCACGCTTACCATGTTCCACTCGTAGTGACGTATCTTTAACATCACGCGCTTTTTCAGCAAAGATTGAACGTAGCAACCGCTCCTCTGGAGTAAGTTCCGTCTCGCCTTTTGGCGTAATTTTACCAACTAAAATATCATTTTCTCTAACTTCCGCTCCGATACGGACAATACCATCTTCGTCTAAATCTTTGAGCTTGAGCTCTCCAACATTTGGTATGTCACGAGTGGTAATTTCAGGTCCAAGCTTAGTATCACGAACTACGCAAGTAAACTCTTCAACATAAACTGATGTAAATTTACTTTTCTTTACAAGACGTTCAGAAACAATTATAGCGTCTTCGTAAGTTGCTCCAGACCAAGACAAAAAAGCCACGAAAACATTCTGTCCCAGCGAAATTTGTCCACCCACGGTACTGCTAGTATCTGCTAATATATCGCCTTTCTTTATTTTATCGCCAATGTTAACCAGTGGACGCTGATGAAATACTGCAAAATTATTATTTCTCATAAAATTTACAAGGTTGTAAGTTTTATTAGAAAGCTTTCCTCCGCCTGCATCGCTATGCGAAGCATTGCGGGCAGGAGATTTCCCCTCTATTACTATCTTTTTTGCATCCAAATAGGAAATGACTCCGTCTTCCTCCGCTATAATTAACCTCCCTGAATCTTGCGCTGCTAATTCTTCAATACCTGTAGCGACTAATGGCGCTTCTGGCAATACGCAAGGCACAGCTTGTTTCTGCATATTACTTCCCATTAAAGCGCGATTAGCATTGTTGTGTTCCAAGAACGGAACCATGGAAGTTGCAACAGAAAAAGCCTGGTTTGGAGCAACATCAATAAAATCAACCTCATCGCGAGAAATCGTGCCTGGTTCTGTCTTAATCCTAGCTTCTACTTTTTCTTCAGTTATGTTACCTTTCAAGTCATAAGGCGTTCCCGCATGCGCAATATTATATTTTTCTTCTTCAAGCGCGTTTAGATAAATTACTTCATCAGTTAACTTGCCATTTTTAACTTTGATATATGGAGTTTCAATGATCCCAAATTCATTTATCTTTGCATATGTAGAAAGGTGTAAAATAAGTCCGATGTTTGGACCTTCAGGAGTATGAATAGGACAAACTCTCCCATAATGCGATGGATGCACATCACGAACTTCCAAGCCTGCGCGCTCGCGTGTCAATCCTCCGGGCCCAAGCGCTGAAAGTGTGCGTAAATGTTCTATTTCATAAAGCACATTCTCTTGCGCCATGAATTGCGAAAGTTGATTGGTTGTGAAAAATTCTTTGATGCGAGCTTGGAGTGGGCGTTGATTGATAATAGCTATAGGCATTGCGGTATCAACATCTATGATAGACATTCTGTCTTGAATATTTCTTTTGATTTGCATCATCCCGGTGCGTACTTTCTGTTGGAGTGTTTCACCGACAAATCGCACACGTCTCTGACCTAAATGATCTATGTCATCACTCTTAGCAAAAGGAGTATTGTTTAAAAGAATAATATTCATAATCACCGTTACCAAATCCTCTTTGGAAATAGTCCTGCGAGCTAGCGCCGTATCGTCCATAGGTTTATCAAAACGTTTGTTAAATCTGAAACGACCAACCGGAGAAAGATCATATCGCTCAGCGGTAAATAAAGAATTAATAAACTCTTTGGCATTATCAGCTGTTGCCATATCACCATCTCTCAAGCGTTTATAAATCTCAATGTATGAATCATTTAGACTCTTCACTCCATCTTTTTCTAAACAAGTTTTTATCGTTTTTGTGAAAATAGGATTTCCAGAAAAAGCCTTCAGTATGTTGTCGTTATTCTCATAACCCATAATTCGCAATAATGCTGTTGCGGGAAATTTTCTTTTTTTATCTATCCTTATGTAAATCGCTCCATCTGCCTCGGACTCTATCTCAATCCAAACTCCACGAGCTGGAATAATTTTAGCGCCAAAATATTTATTACCCTTGATCTCGGACTCGGTAAAGAAAACTCCAAAACTTCGAGCAAGCTGCGGAACGATAACACGCTCTACACCATTTATAATAAAAGTTCCGTGAGAAGTCATCAAAGGAAGTTCAGACATAAAAATCTCCTGTTCCTTTACAGTACCTAAAATTTTATTTGTTAATTTTACCCGCGTCTTTAGAAGTCCTTGATATGAAAGTTTATTTATTTTAGCGTGATTCTCGTCGTATTTACATTCACTAAGTGAAAAAGAAGTGAATTCAAGTTGAAACTTTTTTGTAGAGTAATCACTGATTGGAGAAAATTCTTTGAAGACTTCGCTAATTCCCTGTTCCACTAGCCATTTGAAACTCTTGAGTTGAGCTTCAATTAAATTTGGAAAAGGAACGAGAGGTTTTTTATATCTACTAAAATATTTTTTCGGACGTGTTGCATCACTCATTTCTTTTGGCATATTTTATTTAGCCTAAACAAAAAAAGAAAATAAAGAAAAACAAGGGAAAAATGCTTTTCTTTAGCTTCTTAAAATTTATTTAGATATGATTAAGTTAAAACCCTAGTAATGTAACCAAAACATACACAGGATTCCATCCGATACTCAATCAATGAATCTAAAGAGAGCCTACTCTATTTAAAGTTTTTTGTCAAATGTGGGTTGGGGATTATACTATTGGATAGATTGTATTGTGATATAATCTTTTTATGAATAAATTTAACGCTTTTCCTATAGGCAAGGAACGTAAGGAAGAAATTAGAGAGACTTATAAAAATGCTACTAGTTTTCAAACTAGGGGAAACAGAGAAATATTCGACTCTAAACATTATACTTGGATAGATTCTCCTCTTGATGGTCCTAATATAATAGATGGAAAATCTTTCGGAAAGTCGTTTGGATATCTTTTACCAGAAGGAGAGGCATCTCTTAGAAATTATATTGAAACGACTCTTGCAAGAAGAAAAAGCAAAGCTGTTGGTGTAGAATTTGGTGGAATTGGGTCAAGACTGTTTAGTGAATTTACACCTGGATTTTTTGCTAAATCTGTTGGAGTTAGTTTATTAGACCATAGAGGACGGACAGACCAATTAGCTAGATTAACAGAAAGAGATAAGAAAATAAATCATGAAGTATTAGAGGGTAATATTTTTGATACTGAAACTTATAACTCTTTAAATAAAAAATTAGAAAATAAAAAAGTCGATTTAATAATAGAACGGATGGGGAAAGGCTTAGAATTTGTTCCTATTGAACCATATACAGTAAGTAGAATTTTACAAACTTGGTATGATTTACTTCGTGAAGAAGGAGTTATGTTTGTACAGGTACCTGTTGTATTTAATAATCTTTTGGAAACATGGGTTGCTAAGATTAAAAAAGAATTGGAGAGTGTAATTGAAATAGAATATCAAAAAGGTAATAGTGATGCTGCTATTCATGGTGCTTGTAGTGCTTTTAGATTACGTAAGTTACCTAGAGCTCCTAGTGAATTACCTTTACTTGATCCAAGAACTGTAAGAAAAATTCCTAGATAAATTACTTTTTCATTTTATTTTTCCAATTTTCTATAAGTTTGTGATTCCCAGAAAGCAGAACTTTTGGGACTTTATATTTCTTGCCTTTGTGTTCCAAAATCTCTGGACGAGTATAAACAACACTTGTAGAGACTCTTTCTTCTTCCAATGATTCGTATTTGCCTAAAACACCGGGAATCTGCCGAGAAATAGAATCTATTAAAACCATCGCTGAAAGCTCTCCGCCAGTCAATACATAATCCCCTATTGAAATCTCTTCCGCTTTCAGAATTTTTTGCACCCTTGCGTCTATGCCTTCATATCGGCCAGAAATCATAACAATATCGGTATATTTTTTCGCAGATTGTTTAGCATATTCTGTTGTGAATTTTTTGCCACTAGTAGAGAAAAAAATTAATTTTGTTTTCTTTTTATTTTTTATTTTTATTTTTGAAAATGCCTTTAAAAATAATTCTGGACGTAAAACCATCCCTGGTCCTCCGCCATACGGCCTGTCATCAACCCTCTTTTTAGGCTTACAAAAATTCATGGGATTGTAAAATTTTATTGAAATAATTTTATTCTTTATCGCCCGTCCTAAAATAGACTCTCGCAAATAAGAATTAAAAGTCTCTGGGAAAATTGTAATTATATGAAAACGCATATGTTATATATAACATACAACAAACAAAAAGTCCCCCTTTCGGGGGACTTAAATTGTATTTTATATTCCCTTTAAATCTTCTATTACCTGATCTACTGTCTTATACGAGCTCGGAGCGCTAGCGCTACTTGCGCCCATAGGTCGCTCTGGTCTTACACTTCCTTCTGGTTCGTTGATTTTTAAATTCACACGAGCATTATTCTTCATACCAATGATTCGCAGAAGAGTACGAATAGCTTTTGCGGTATTTCCCATTCTTCCGATAATCTTACCCATATCGGCATGATTTACAGTAAGAGAAATAAGCACACCCATCTCGTCAACAGTCCTATCAATCTTCACATCGTTCGGATTATCAACAAGAGCTTTCACTACATATTCTAGAAACACCTTATCAGCATCTTCCATATTATTTTAATAACTATTATCTTATAATCATGCAGTATTCCGACACAACTGCTTATCACGACATTATACTTCATCCCGCCATAGCGAGGCAAGTTATTTATTTGCCTTCAATTCTTTTCTTTTTATTGTTGATTTCTTTTTCGGCAAAACATTCACCTTTTTGCCTTCAATAACTTTGTCGCGCACTAGGAAATTATGCATCGTATCCGATAGTTTCGCTCCTTTTGAAATCCAATATTTTATCCTATCACTAGCAAAACTTGTTCTTTGTTTTTTGTCTAATACCTTTGGGTTATAAGTACCGAGCAATTCTAAAAATCTTCCACTTTTTGCGCTATTCTTTGAATCAGTCAAAACTACTCGAAACGCCGGATCATTCTTTCTACCTATTCTCTGCAGTCTTATTTTTAACATAGCAAAAGTTTAACATAAATTATATAAAATGCAATATACGCGCGAGATTAATTAATAAATTTAAACTTTATGATTTACATCATGTTCTACTGCAATATGGGTCACCATATATTCCTTAGTACCACCCACAGAAGCTATTGCGACTTTTTTCCCAGGATTAAAAATATTTTTAGAATCAAAAATTTCCTTAATCTCACTGAAGATTTTAATCATCTTTTGCCCGTACATCTTTTCTAAATATGGAGTGCGAATTATGCCATCATTGTGTTCAGCCGTAATCGAACCATGATATTTTATCACTAAGTTATATACTTTCTCCGAAAGTTCCATTATTATTTTTGCCGTATCAGAACGTTTAAAATCCATCAATGGAATAACATGAAAATTCCCTTCTCCCGCATGTCCAGCGATTGTGTAAGTTAGATCATATTTATTTAAAATAACATTAAGTTCTGGAAGAAATTTTGGCAGAAATTCTGGACGGACAATAATATCATCTATAAATGGAGCAGTGCTCTTGCCTTTTATGTGCTTTCGAAGTAATGCAAAACTCTCTCTTCTAATATCCCAATATTTATTTGCTTCCATTTCAGATTTAGTAATGTGAATTTTTAATTTAAAATTTTTGATTTTCTCTCTAAGTTTTATACATTGTTTATTTATCTCCACTTCATCTCCGCCTGCAAATTCAGCCAGAAGAATTAATTTAGGAAAACCTCCTGTGGCCATCAAGAAAAATTCTGGTAAAAAACTCCATATAAATTTAATCATCCCAAAAAATCCTTTATTTTTTAAAAAATCCGGGAAAAATCTGACGGCTAATTTCATCGTTTTGTCATCATAGGCTTCAAGTGTTTCAGGGTTAAGCGTTAAAATTTCATCTACTAAACGACCAAGCGGTTCTAGATTTTTCATAAAAATAGCAACTAGTTTTGAATGTTTATTTTCCGGTACCAGTTTAAAAGTTATCTCTGTGGCAATACCTAAAGTTCCCTGCGAACCAACAAGCAATTTATTCATATCAAAAACATTCTTTTGAATAACATTCCATATATAATAACCAGCCGAGTTTTTGTGCACTTTGGGTTTCGCGAATTCTATCTCCTCTTTATTATTTTTAATTAAATTATAAATATTTTTATAAATTTCTCCTTGCTTAGAAATGTCGTTCAAAGAAATAGGTTTTACAATTCTTTCAATCCCATCAGAAAAAACTATTTTAGTTTCTAAAATATAATCTTCAGTTTTACCATATTTCAGCGTTCTCTCGCCGGCAGAATTGTTACCAAACATTCCCCCCATCGCATTTATACTTTTGGAGGCTGTGTAACAAGGTAAAATAAGTCCTTTTTCTAAAGTTAATTTTTCAAAATCTCTATAAAACATACCAGGCTGCACAGTAATGGAGTCAGGATGTGAAGAATTCTTCACATCCTGACTCCATCTTATTAACTTATTCATATATTTTGTAAAATCTAAAATTAAAGATTCTCCTATGGCGCCTCCAGACATATCTGTCCCCGCGCATCTAGAAGTAATGGAAAGATTTTTCCAGTCTTTATTTCTTTCAATATCTGCGTACTTATCTTTATTTTCAGAAACCCATTTCACTAATTTTTTTACATCTTCCGAATCTTTTGGGAAAAGAACGAGCTTGGGTTTCACTTTAAAAATACTCGCATCCCGTGAATATTTTGAAAGTGTTTCTTCTCCATCTTCCACATCTCCTTTAAAAAATTTTTTAATTTCATCTTTCATTTTTCCTAACATTTATTAAATATTACTTATTTTATTCCATTGAAAAGTTTTAATCGTTCAAATACTACCGCCTCTATCATATCTTGCGCTGGTTTAGAGACTTTATAAGGGACGACTTCATCTGGAGAATCAACTAAAGATTTATTAAGACCTTCCGTATAAGCTACACGAATTTCAGTATTGATATGAACAATTGAAATCCCAGCTTTGATAGCATTCGTGAAATCTATGTCACGTAATCCTGAACCGCCGTGGAGAACTAACGGCACTCCAGTAATTTTTCTAATTTGAGTTACTAATTCTGCATTAATATGTGGCTTGCCACTTTTTATTAAGCCGTGAATGCTTCCGACAGATGGAGCAAGTAAATCTATACCTGTCATTTTTATAAATTTTTCTGCTTCTTCTGGTTTTGTTAAAATTCCTGCGCCCTCTGGCACTTTATCTTTAATATTAGAACCTTCACCTATATAGCCGAGTTCTGCTTCAACTAAAATATCTCGCCCAGTTTCTTTAGTAACATTGCGAGCATAATCCACACACTGTTTGGTAACTTTTACATTTTCTTCAAAATTTAATTTTGTTCCGTCTATTATGACTGAGTCAAACCCCGCATCAATACATGCCACAACTGTTTCAAAACTTTTATGATGGTCGGCATTTAAAAAAATTGGATAGTTATCTCGCTCTCGAATTGTTCTGATTAGAGCTACTACTTCTTCTCTGCCAATAAAATTTTCTTCGCCTTCCGAAACTCCGATAATTACAGGTAAATTTAATTTTCTAGCGGCATTATAAATAGCATGGAGCCCTTCTAGATTTGAAATATTAAAATGCCCAATCGCTACACTCTTTTTTTCTGCTTCTTTTATGTATTCTCTTAAAGTTTTCATTCTCCTATTTTAGCATGTCCTCTAAAATTTGTTTTGTAATTTCTGGATTAGCGCTACCTTTTGTTTCTTTCATCACCTCTCCAACTAAAGACAAAATAGAGCTTTGATGACCTGCTTTATAATCAACAACAATTTTTAGATTGCTATCTAATATTTTTTGAGCTATTGGTTTTAAAATTTTTATGTCACTTATTTGAAGCAAATTTTTCTCCGTCGCAATCCCAAGTGGTGACTCATTATTCATCACAATCATAGCAAGGATATCTTTGGCAACACGAGAAGAAATTTTTCCATCAGCAAATAAATTTATTAATTCTGAAAAATTCTCTGCGCTCGGACATCGGACATTCATATTAGCCTTACGAAGACCAATAAAATCTGAAGTAATATAATTTGAAGCTATTTTTATTTTTTCTTTATTTGTTAGAATTTCAGCGATAGCAGAAAACCTAGCGCCAAGCTCTGGGTCATTGATATATACTTCTATATCCTCATCTTTTATCCCAAAATCTTTTCTATATCTTGCGCGCTTCATTTCCGGCAGTTCGGGCAAATCTTTTTTCATCTTTTCTAGATCAAATGCTTTATGTAATTTTAATTTTGGTAAATCGGGATCCGGAAAATATCTGTAATCAGCGCTCCCTTCTTTTATTCTCTGAGAGAAAGTTCTTTGCTTGCTTTCATCCCAACCACGAGTTTCTTGTATTATTTCACTTCCTTTGCCACTCTCTAATAACTCTGTCATCCTATCAACCTCATATTTTATAGCTCGTTCCACACTTCTAAAAGAGTTGAGGTTTTTCACTTCAACTTTCGTGCCTAAAATCTTCTGGTCTGTGGAAATAGAGATATTCGCTTCTACTCGCATTTCGCCTTTCTCCATATTCGCTTCGGACACTCCCAAATACCAAAGTATTAATTGAAGCTCCTTTGCAAATTTAGACGCTTTTTTCGCTGTCTCTTCCGCATTTGTAAAAGTGTGCGGTTCAGTAACAAGCTCCATGAGTGGCACACCTGCGCGATTAAAATCTATCAAAGAAAAATCTCCACGGTCATGTTTGTTGTTTGCAGTATCTTCTTCTAAATGCACACGAGTAATGTCCATATCTGCGAGATGCCCGCCAGAAACTATAGGAAATTTATATTGTGAAATCTGATAACCTTTCGGAATATCCGGATAAAAATAATTTTTTCGGTCAAATTCTGTAAAGTCGGCTATCTTTCCTCCAACCGCGAGTCCGACTTTTATCACACTCTCAATCGCTTTTTTGTTCAAAACAGGCAATGCGCCCGGATGCGCCATACACACTGGACAGATATTTATATTAGGCAATTCCTCATCAGGGTCATTCTTACACCCACAAAACATTTTCGTGTTCGTCTTTAGTTCTGCGTGTATTTCAAGACCAATCGTCGGATAATACTTGTTCTCCATAAACTAAAATAATAACACGTTTTAGAAAATTAATAAATTATTCGTCATATGCAATTACAAAAAACTAGCCAAAAATTTAGCCTCGCACCGTTACCGATGCGAGGCCTTGTCTTTGTTGAGTGAAGTGAGGCTATACGTCTTCACTCATTTCTGCGAGCTGCCTCTCGCGCTCCTCGAGCCAGAGACTTTTTAAATACGCAAAGTAGGCACCTCGGTGCCTTATTGGCATCTGGGGGAGATCGAAACCATAATTGGACCCGCTTATATTGAGGCTTCGGCAAGCCTCACTATACCCCTCTCCATACACTTGGGCTAAGACACAATGATCCCGATCATTCATGTCTAATATAATTGGATCGATGCTGTTAGGCCATAAAGGCTTTTCACGGTTGAGAAAAGTAACCCCCCTACCGTGCTTCCTGCGGATTATCCACCTCCACGCTGGTTTTAAAAGATCCACATTGCACCTCCTTAAGTGCCTAAACTTTGAACTCTCATATCCTTTTAAAACATTTCTTTCAAAATGTCAAGGTGTCACGCCCGTATTCTAATATAAACAATTCCTAGCTACTTTTTTAAAATCTTGACCAATGAATCTTGAAACTTCTTTACCGTTTTGTCATCAAATAAAGACAAGGCAAAAACATTTTTACTAATCTTTTTAAAGTCGGAAACTTTTTTTGCGATAATTTTCGGATCATCTACTATGTCAGTTTTTGTTAAAATAATTATTTCTTCTTTTAGAGACAGACCATCCCCGCCCAAATCTAAATTTGTATCATATTTTGCCAATTCTTTACGAACCTCTTTATAACTTTTCAACATATTAGGATTTTCAAAAGATACTAAATGCGCAAGCATTTTGGTTCGTTTGATATGACGCAAGAATTTTATACCGAGACCTTTGCCGGAAGATGCTCCTTCAATGATTCCCGGAATATCAGCAATGATAAAACCAAAAAAGTCTCCCAAATTTGGATCGAGTGTCGTGAAAGCATAATTTCCGACTTTCGCTTCTGCGTTTGTAAGCGCATTAAGCAAAGAAGATTTTCCCGCATTTGGAAGTCCAATAAATCCAATATCGGCAAAAAGTTCTAACTCTATTTTGAAATTTCCATTTTCCCCGACCCCTCCCTCTCTGGACTCTTTGGGTGTCGTATTTAATGAGCTTTTGAAATGTTCATTTCCAAAACCGCCATATCCCCCTTTTAAAAGTAAAATCTTCTCCCCTTCTTTCATCAATTGCCATTTTTCATCAGTTTCAATATTCGTAATTACAGAACCTATCGGCAATTCCAAAATAAAATCTTCTCCGTTTTTACCATGCAAACTTTTGCTTCCGCCATCTTCCCCCTTATCGGCAATGAAAATTTTTTTTGCTTTATATTTGGAAAGTATGTGCGCATCACGGACAGCTTTTATATAAAAATCCCCGCCTCGGCCAGCATTTCCACCCGCAGGACCACCCTTCGGTTCAAACTTCTGTCTATGCCAACGCACGACACCGTTCCCGCCTCGGCCGGCTTCCGCATATATTTTTATTTCATCGATGAATGCCATGATATATAGTACAGACTATGAGAATAAAAAATTCTTGCGCCTTCGCCCTCGAGGTCATAAGGACAGGGAACCCACGACGCTTAAATTTTTCATTCTCATAGTCTATGATTTTACAGCAATTTGAGCTAATTTCATAGCTCCTTCTTTTGATTTGGCTACAGCCATAAATAATCCTCGGTGACAAAATACAGCATCCGACACTCCGCTGGTTTTTTGCAATTCATCGTCTCGCAATCCGGCCCACGATTTTGGGAAGTCTTTTCTATTACTAAAAGATTTTGGATTTTTCCTAACGGCTTTCACTCCCCACAAATTGTCATTAATTCTGGGATAGATTACAAAAAGGGGTTCAGAGAAATTAGTTAGAGTATATTCATAAGGATAATTTTTATCTAAAATAATTATTCGTTTGTCTTTAGTATTGTTATATATAGAAAGAACTTTTTCATCTGCTAAAAGCAAGTCCTGCGCATGAATTATTTCCCGTAACAAAATCTCTTTTGCAATCTCTACGCTTTTTAGAAACATTTCATCGTTGGTTATATTCTCTTCTCTCCAAGTCGGCACCATCGACAAAAAAAAGTGCTGCACATAATACGGCGTTACATTATATTTATTAAGAACCAAATCAAAACCGTTATCCCAAGCATCAATTGGGGTAACTAAACGTTTATTTATAAGTCCTGCCACCTTTTCACTCCCAGCAACTATTTTTCCAAATTTTTTCCAAACTAAACCAAAAGCGGCATAGTCTATATTGTCCAAACCTTTGCCCGCCCCGCCTATTTGATGATGATCAAATCTGTTTATAGCTTCATCATATATTCCACCTACGTCAAAAACATAATCGCCAGTATTAATGATTTCAGGATTTCGAGTTCTTATTATTTCAAAAGTCTCTCCAGCTTTTTCAAGAAAAATAGCAAGCGTCGCGGCCGCGAAAATATCATCTGATTGAAAAGATCCATCGTGCGTTACTAATTTTTTGCTTAATTTTTTCATAATTATTTTTTACTAGATACTTTAAAATATTTACGATATACGTCTTAAAAAATTCAAAAGAGTGAATCTATGACTTCTTTCACTAAATTACCATCCGCTTTGCCTTTTAAATCCTTCATAACTGCCGACATAAGCATTCCTTTTTTAGTAGCATCTGTAATACCCAATTCGCTTTTTTTAGCGCGAGCTATTTTTTCAACCTCACTTTTATTCATCATTTCTGGTAAATACGTTTTTAGAATCGAAAGCTCTGCTGATTCTTCTTTTACCAAATCCTCTCTGCCACCCTTTCTAAACTGAACAATAGAATCGTTACGTTGCTTTGCAAGTTTCGCAATCACAGCTATCGCCTCCTCGTCAGTAAGCATATCTTGCGGTTTCCTGCCTTTAGCGACGAGTTCATTTGTAAATGCGGCCGACATTGCTCTAAAAGCTTTCAAACGCAAAGCATCCTTTGCCATCATCGCTTCTTTTATTCCATTTTTAATTTGTTCGTGTAGCATAAAACACAGGAAAATATTATTTTATAAAGCAATCTGTCTGGCAAAGCTTTGCCAGCGAACTGCTCGTCGCTCAAGAAAATAATAATCGGAGTACCGCTTTTATTTTCTAAGCTCCTGCGCAAGGCTTTCTAAAACAACATTTTCCTGTCTAGTATAACAAAATTATGCTAAAATAGCCAAGTATGAACACAGCGTCTAAATTAATATTTTTTGATACGGAAACTACAGGAAATGAACAAAAGGATTTTTTAGTCCAGATTGCTTACAAGATTTACTCTTCTTTGGATAAAAAAGAAGATGCTGTATTTGTTGGTCTTTATAAACCTGAGATCAAAATACCTCCGGAAGCTTCGGCCATACACCACATAACGAACAAAATGGTTGAAAATAAAAAACCTTTTTCAAAAAGTGAAGACCAGCCTAAAATCAAAAAACTTTTTGAAGATAAAGATTCTGTTGTGGTGGCTCACAATGCGCCTTTTGATTTGACCATAATCAAAAAAGAAAACATAAATCCTAATAACTTTATTTGCACATTAAAACTGGCCAGATATTTAGACCCAGAAGAAAAAATAGGCAGATACAACTTGCAGTATTTACGCTATTTGCTAGATCTGGATGTAGAAGCCCAAGCGCACGATGCATTTGGAGATGTTTTAATTTTGGAAAAACTTTTTGAAAGGTTAAAAAAGAAATTAATAGAGCAGGAAAAAATAAACGAAGATAAAGCGATAGAAAGAATGATTGAGATTTCTTCAAAACCACTTCTTATAAGAACATTAAATTTTGGGAAATATAAAGGAAAGAAAGTAGAAGAGGTTCTGCAAATAGACCGTGGTTGGCTGGAATGGCTTCTGCGTGAAAAAGAAAAAAGCGATGTTATTGAACACGAAGACTGGATTTATACGTTAAAGCATCATTTGCAAAAATAATTTTAAAATAATAATAATATAAATATATGCAAAATTCTTTCTCTATAATACTAGGAATAATAGCTGGAGGCATAATTGTCTATTATTTTTTAAGTAGAAAAAAAGAAGAAAATAAAGATGACACTGGACTAAATCTTATCTTAACGCAAATAAATGAGCTCTCACGAACAGTGGATAATAAAATAGGAGAATCACACAAACAAGTCAACGAGAGTCTAAAATTTCATTCCAGTGAATCAAATAAAATCATCAGAGATGTGACCGAAAGACTCACCAGACTAGACGAGACAAATAAACAAGTCATCTCTTTTGCTGACCAGTTGCAAAGCTTGGAAAATATTTTAAAGAACCCTAAACAACGCGGAATATTGGGCGAATATTATCTAGAAACAGTTCTAAAAAACGTCCTTCCGCCCGGAAGCTACCAAATGCAATACGAATTTCCTGATAAAACTATTGTGGATGCTGTAGTATTTATAAAAGATAAAATTATTCCGATAGATTCAAAATTCTCGCTGGAGAATTACAATAGAATGGCGGAAGAAAGAGATGAAACAGAAAGAAAAAAACTAGGAAAAGTTTTTGAAGATGATTTGAAAAATAGAATATTAGAAACTGCAAAATATATCCAACCAAGAGAAGGCACGACTGATTTTGCCTTTATGTTTATTCCGCATGAAGCTATTTACTATGACTTGCTCACAGGCAAGGTCGGCGCTGGAGAAGAAAACTTGATTCAACGAGCGGCAGGAAAATATAAAGTCATTATTACGAGTCCCACTTCTTTTCTGGCATATTTACAAACGGTCCTGCAAGGCCTAAAAGCGTTAAAAATAGAAGAATCTGCAAAAGAAATAATAAAAAAGGTGGAAGACTTGGGGAAGCATTTAAAATCTTATGATGAATATCACAACAAGCTCGGCAACGCGCTCGGCACTGTCGTGAATCATTACAATGCTTCAAATAAAGAATTAAAAAAAATAGACAAAGATGTCCTCCGCATCGCCGGTTCTTCACCAGAACTTTCACTACTTGAGGTGGAAAAACCGAAAGTGGAAAATTAGAGAATAAAATTATGTTATCTAAAATTCCCGCATATGCAGAAATCTTATGTAGGTGCTAAAAAATCTTTGATTTTTTGTTTTAAATGTTGTATTTTTTACACAAGGCCTTATCGTCTAATAGTTAGGACAAGAGCTTCTCAAGCTTTAAATCTGGGTGCGATTCCCAGTAAGGTCACAAGGCACAAAAAAACAAATGAAAATATTTATAAAAAATCGTAACGATAAAAAAATTGCTGTAGTTGTTGACAAAAACCAAAAATCAAAGGGTTTAGTTTTTGTTATGCATGGACTTGGAGGATTCAAAGAACAAAAACATATTCAAACCTTTGCTGAGGCTTTCAGAGAAAATGATTTTACTACTGTTCTATTTGATACAACTCACACATATGGTGAAAGCGAGGGTTTATACGAAGATGCGACTACAACAAACTATTACGAAGATTTAGAAGACGTTATTAATTGGGCAAAAATTCAAACTTGGTACAAAGAACCATTTTGGCTTGTTGGACATAGCCTAGGTGGAATATCAACTGCCCTATATGCAGAAAGATACCCAAATGAAGTTAAAGCCCTTGCGCCGATTTCGACAGTTGTGTCCGGAGGACTTAGTCTTGAAACAAAGAAATCTCGTGGAAAAATAGATGAATGGAAAAAGACAGGTTGGCTAATCCAAGAAAGTGAATCAAAGCCTGGACTTGTCAAGAAATTAAAATGGGCAGAAATGGAAGACAGGATGAAATATGATTTATTGCCAGAAGCAAATAAATTAACTATGCCAGTATTATTAATAGTTGGAGACAAAGACGACAGTACACCACCAGAACATCAAAAAATACTTTTTGATAAATTGCCCGGCAAAAAAGAAATACACATAATCAAAGATGCGCCTCATACTTTTAGAGACCCAAAAAATCTAGCAGAAATAAAAACTATTTTTGATAGTTGGATTAAGACTAACCTGTAGTTATAACGCCCTGATAGCGCCTTGACCTGGTCAAGGCAAGTTCTAATTCGTCATACAATAGGTCACAAAGGTAACAAAACTATTACTTGAACCCTTGACAATAACATTTTAACATGATATATCTTTTTTTGGAATCACTCTATAAAATCCGTAAAAGGATGGCCTCAGCACCGAAAGTGAGAGGTTGAGATAGGGAGGAGAGTTATTATGCAAAGATTTCTAGTTGTTTTGTTTTGTTGTGTGGGGGGGATGTTGTTGGGATCAATAGCGTTGCGTTTTTGGGCAACGCACGATCCACCACCGTGTGTATCACCACACGGTGAAAAAAAATTAATGGAGTCAATTTAAAGGAGGACACAGAGGCACAGACCGCCCAAATGTCGGCGGCCCCCGTCATCTTGGCGGTGATGTTCGCTGCCATTGGGCAGCGCTTGTGTAAGCGGTAGTCAACCACATCTGGGCCTGCGTGATTATCATATATTTGAGATTTCGCAGGCCCTTTCTTTTTGACCTAAAAGCTACTACGATTTTAATCAATTATTTTTTCTTCAACCATTCTTTGTCTTGACGAACCAGTAGTTTTTCTTTATTTTCTTTATCAAAAAGTATCGCCTCTACCACACGCTCCATACGCATACCTTGAGAACCTTTTACGAGCACCAAGTCCCCTGCCCGCCCTCCTTCGTCAGGAGCAGGCGGGCCTGCCCGCACAAAAGTTTTTACAAATTCGTGAGCTTGATATGAATCTAAAAATTCAAAAATATTCGCATTATTCATCCCTGCTTCCAGAGCACCAGACTTTATAGCTTGCGCTCTATGACCCACCACTACCAAAACATCACAATTTTCTTTAGCTATCTTGCCGATATTTTTATGAGCTTCTTCTGTGTATTTACCTAATTCAAGCATATCGCCCAAAATAGCAATTTTCCTCCCCAAACATTTTACTTCTCCTAAAGTTTTAAGCGCGGATTCACAAGCAAAAGGAGAAGAGTTATAAGTATCATCAATAATCAAAGTTCCGTTAATACCATTTAGCAATCGCATACGCCCTGGCGCAACATCATAATTTTTTAGCGAATTCACCGCATCCAGCATATTAAATTTCAAAATTGAAGAAAAAGCTAAAGCTCCGAGAGAAGCATAGACATGATTTCTGCCAAATACACCTTCTGTAATTACAGGTAGACTATTCCCCCTCTCATCTATTCTAAAAGTTATTCCTCGAGGTTCACCTAAATCACCATAAAAAATACTATCTTGAGATGCCAAAACATCAGCGCCTTCTGTAAATCCATAAGTTATAGCGCGATGCTTATCTTTAGTCTTACTTTGGTTTCTCATAGAGAGCACGTCCTCGTCATCAGCATTTAATATTAAAATGCCATCTGGTTTTAAAGTTTTTATGAGCTCGCTTTTTTCTTTTATAAGGTCTTTTCGGGAATTAAAAAATTCAATATGAGCCGGAGTCTCGCTGATGGCAGTGATGATAACCGCATCAGTTTTAAACCAAGAAGCTGTGCGACGCATATCACCCGGCTTGCCTACACCGACTTCGAGGACAAGCCATTTGGGATATTTGTGAGGCCCAAAAGGACTAAGAAAAAGCCAAAGACCTTTCCAAATATTTTGAACCCACACCAGAGGATTATTCCATCCATTTGGAATACCTAAAATAGTCAGTGGCAATCCTATTTCGCTATTATAGCTTTTCTCACTTTTGCGAACATGCGACATTCCGGAGAGAACTGCATAAACTGCATCCTTAGTGGAAGTCTTGCCGACCGAGCCGGTAATAGCGACAATCTTCGGTTTATATCTAAAAATTACCAGGCGTGATTCTATCTGTAGTATGTAAGCTATTATTTTTTTAAGAATTGTCTTCATCCCGTTAGAGATAGGAAATCTTTAGATTTCCGTAATTACATTACTTTTAATTAAAACTTTAATCATATTGTTATATTCTCTTTCATTTTTTCTGAAAAACCATCATATCTCTAACGGGATTCATTACTACCGATCTGGCGGAATCTCGTAATAATTTAATAAAAATTTAGTAATCTCTAAAAATGGATCCGACCAAGTTGTCGCTGCGTATGGCGTACCTTTTGGATTTATAGCATAAAGAAAGACTATAAACTTCGGATCATAAGCTGGAAAATAACCGACAAAAGAATGCGTATTCCTGTCCGTATAATATCCTCCAGTAGTATTATCCGCAACCTGCGCTGTGCCAGTTTTCACCGCCACGCTAAAATGTTCTAACTTCCCTGCGCCTCCTTTGATCGCTTTATCCATTACTGTCACTAACATTCTAGTTATCTCTTCTGAAGTTTGTTTTGTTATTTTGGTAGCTACCGTATCATAGTTCATAACTTTAGAACTACCATCATCATATTTTATTTCTTCCACAATATGAGGCACAACCAGATTGCCACCATTTGAAAGTGAGGCGAATGCTCGAATGAATCCAATCGGGGTAAGAGCAATACCTTGACCAAAGGCGGCATTAACATATTCGATTTCTCTAGGACTTTTTGATATGCCTCCCGCAAGTCCCGAAGTTTCATTAGGTAAATCAATGCCGGTTTTATCTTTGATTCCGTATGAAAATAAATAATCTCGCAACCTTTCTTTGCCTAATTTTTGGGCTACAAAAACCATGCCGGTGTTGAGAGATTGATTTAAAACTTCTTGCATACTCGTGCCTGGACCTCTGCCCTTTTTATCAAAATTCGATATTTCTTTATTTTCAATCTTCACAAAACCATTATCGGTGTATGTCGTATCTGCCGAGACCACCCCCGCATCAATCGCTCCTGCCATAATCAAGGGTTTTACCACAGAGCCAAATTCTAAAACATTTTCCACTATTGGATTAGAAAAAGTAGATGTTTTAGTTTTAGAAAAATCATTTGGATTAAAATCTGCTTTAACGCTCATAGCATAGATAGCTCCGTCTTGCGGATTCATAACTATTCCACCAATAGAATCAATTTGATATTTTTCTTTTAACTCCATTAATTTTTTCTCTAAAAAATTCTGCACAGTTGGCTCAATGGTGGTTACCAAGTCTCCTTGCATTATTTCATTTTTAAAAAAAGTTTTATTTATATTGGAAAAAATTTCAGCAAAAAAATTAATATTAGGGTTGTTGTCCCTAGTAAGTTCGGCATTATACTCTCTCTCGAGACCATAACGCCCGCCTAGCTCTGCATCCTTGTATCCGACAAGACCGAGCGCATGGGAAGCAAGTGTTCCTCCCGGATAAAGACGCCATTTCTCTTTAAAAATACTTACCCCGGGTATTTTGAGAAGAGATATTGCATCAGCTTGCTTTTTAGAAAGACGGTTTGCCACCTCTTCATAAGGGTCATTCAACTTGGACGCTTTATTTATAAAATCAGCATGATCAAGAGAGATTATTTTAGCGAGTTTTTGATAAACCAGTTCTTTGTCAATAATTTTACTAGAATTTATGGCAACCTTGAATCCATTAGCTTGTGTAGCAGCCGAAATGAGTTGTCCATCTTTACTCTTGAAGAAAATAGTCCCGCGTTCATAAATATTGTCCGGAGGAGTAGAATATTGGCGGTCAGCAGATTTTGAGTAAATATCGCCATGCACAACTTGCAGGAAAAAAAGCTTGGCTATTAAAATCAAAGAAAAAATTAGAACACAAAAAAGAACAATTTTTGATCTCGAAAAAAAACTATAGGTCATTTTGAATTGCTTTTACACCGCCAAAAGATTCACCCTGTCTAAAGCCGGTATATCCATAGGTGAGAGGTTTTCGAGTTGCGAATATTGT
The DNA here is from genome assembly GCA_001786765.1 of Candidatus Nomurabacteria bacterium RIFCSPHIGHO2_01_FULL_37_25. Classification (GTDB taxonomy): domain Bacteria; phylum Patescibacteriota; class Minisyncoccia; order Phycocordibacterales; family UBA9973; genus UBA9973. Next base: position 38,384 of record MFTH01000016.1, on the reverse strand, counting down.
TTTTGTCTCTTTAAAACCCAGAGAATGCGAAAGGGCTAAGTCAACATTGCTAGACATGGATAAATAAGTAAGTTCTAAATCTCTAACTTCATTAGAAAGTCCACGCGCATTCGCTTCAAGACTTCTACGCTCTATAATATTATGAACCATATTTCCTAAAAATAAAACATACAACAATGCAAACGCTCCAAAAGAACAAAAAATAAGATTCAAAATAAGTTTTTCAATATTATTATTTATTACACTCACTTTTTCTATATACATATTTAATTTTGAACTTATTGTTTTCATGGTTCGATTTTACTCACCATGACCCTGAATTTTTATTGAAGGGTCATGTTATTTTTCTTTTTCCCCCGACGCCAAGTAAATTTGTGTCGGGGTCCCGAATTAGCGTCGGGATAAAATTCTTAATTTTGCGCTTCTTGACCTCGGATTATTTTTTATTTCTTCTAATTTAGCAATAATGGGTTTTTTATTAATTAACTTTGCTAAATTTTCTTCCGCTTTTTTCTTAAAAAATCTCTTTACTATCCTGTCCTCTAAACTATGGAAAGAAATCACCGACATCCTCCCTCCTACCTTCAATAACTTAAAACCTTTATCCAAACCCTCGGCAAGCGCTCCCAACTCATCATTTACCGCTATCCTTATTGCCTGAAAAGTTTTAGTGGCATAATGGATTTTGCCTTTACGAAACTTGGCTGGAATCGCCTCTTCTATTACTTTTACCAAATCAAAGGTGGTTTTAATTTCCTGTTTTTTCCTAAATTCCACTATTCTTTTAGCGATTCTGCGAGCTTGCTTTTCTTCACCATAACCGTAAATAATATCGGCTAAACTATCTTCTCCCCAAGTGTTTACAACATCTTTCGCTGTAACATCTCCGGAAGTTGGATTCTCTTTCATAGTCATTAAAAGTGGTTCATCTTTTTGAAAAGAAAATCCTCGTCCAGAATTCTCCAACTGGTCAGAACTCAAACCTAAATCAAAAATGATTCCGTCTACGGGTGAACTTGGAAAATTTTTGCGCCTTCGCCCTCGGAGACCAGAGGACAGGGAACCCACGACGCTTAAATTTCCCAAGTTCACCCTATCTAGGTCTCTAAAATTCGCATTTATAAAAGTAACATCACAATTTGAATCTTTGAATTTACTTTTGGCTTTTTCGAGAGCACTTTGATCTTGATCTAAGGCAATTATCCTCACACTCGGATATCTTTTACAAATCTCCAGACTATGCCCTCCGCCGCCAAATGTTGCATCTACGACGATGGAACCGGAGCCTAAATTCAACCCATCTATAACTTCATTTAAAAGAACTGTCCTGTGCATATATTTTTGAAGTTTCTAAAAAATAACTTTTGCAGGGGTTTCGAGGCTGACGAGCCGAGAACTTCAGAATTTTTCAAGCTTCGAAAAATTCGTACCGAAAAAAGTTATGTTTTTAGGAACTTCCCAACTTCTCCGCCAACTGTTCCGCCTGCTTTTCCACGATTTCTTTTTGCTCCGACCATGCTTTCTCACTCCATACTTCCACTCTGTCTTTTACTCCGACAATTGCCGCGGAATTCGCAAGTCCGATTCTATCTTTCAGAAAATCAGGAATTAATATTCGGCCGATCGAATCAAACTCTATTTCCACCGCTCTTCCAAACATATATCTGTTAAAACTTCTTTGATCAGCTTTCAAAAAAGATAAATCAGAATCCGAATCAGAAAGTTTCTTGCTTACCTTTTCCCATTCTTTAATTGTAAAAATGAACAAACATTGACCAAGTCCAGGTGTGATAATAATTTTCTTACCGAGCTCTTTGCGAAACTTTACCGGTATTGAAACTCTGTTTTTTTCATCAATCGTATGTATATATTCTCCGATAAGCATATTTTTTTTCTAAACCCCGACGCTTTTAGGTCGGGGTCCCGACTTTACGTCGGGATTACTTTATTAACACTTTTCCCACTTTTTCCCACCTGATATATATTGTATTCCATAGACAAAATAATACCAAATCCAAACTGTGGATAACTTTCTTTACTTTTATATTTATTAGTTTTATACTTCCTTTGCCGACCACAACTACCTCAGTCGCCCCCTTCATTTGATCGAAAGATTGGATGAAGGGGGATGCGGAGGAACTTGATTATCGGCAAAAAATCGGCGTCGTTTACGACGTCACGAGAAAGTCTCGAGTTGCCCACAAGCGCTTGAGATTTTTTAATTTTTATGTATATTAAAAAAATTAGAGGCATCCAAGGCACCACGCCGTTTAGGAATTGTCCTAAACGGGCTTCTGGGTGCCTCTAACAAAAATCGGTGGTTTTTTAAAATAAAACCACTAATTCCCGAAGGGTTCCCTTTTGGGAATTTTTTATTTTTAAAAATATAACTGTGGACAACTTTCTTTACTTTTTGTTTGGATTTTGTAGTATCGAAAGTGGGAGGGTACCCTGCACCGTATTTCCCACGGAAAAACCTAGAGATTCCCCTTCTCTAGGTTGTAGGGTGCCCCCTCCATTTATTTCGTCATCTAATATAAGATGACGAAAGCAGCTCAGGAAGTCTATGACTACCTGAGTTTTTTATTTATGAGATATTTTTAATCTTTATTTAAAGGTCTCATTAATGGAAAAAATTGCGTCTCGCGGAGCGGTTTATCTACCAAAAAAGCAAAGAGTCTCTCCCCATAAGCGAAACCAAAAGCTGGAGGCATGCCGTGTTCCAACATTTCCACAAATTCATCATCTGGCATCATTGCTTCTTTATCTCCCCCTTCAATTAATTTCTTTTGCACTTCAAAACGTTCCTTCTGATCTATCGGATCATTTAATTCTGAAAATCCATTAGTCATTTCCGCTCCCGCCAAGATGAGCTGCGCGCGTTCAGTGAGTAGTGGGTTTTCTGGTTTTATTTTTGAAAGTGGAGAAACAAGTTTTGGCACATCAATAAGCCACACCGGTCCTTTTATTTGCTTTCGGCAATATTTCCAGAGCGAGTCAGTCAAACGCTCTTTATTTGTGCCTTCATATTTCACTCCAAGCTCATCTAGTTTTTTCATCATTTCTTTTTCTGTAACCGATAGCACATCAATACCTGAGTTTTCTTTTATTGTATCAACATAAAGAATATGTTCCCATTTTTTAGATAAATCAATTTTGTGTCCATGTATTTCAAAAACAAGTGTGCCAAAACTTTCCATGACAACTTCTTTAATCATTTTTTCTGTAAATTCAATTCCCTGTTTGTAATCCATATACCCTGCGTAAAATTCCATACTGGTAAATTCTTGGGTATGTTCCGGACTTGATCCCTCGTTTCTATAAACTCTACCAATTTCAAAAACTCTAGGAAAACCAGCCGCGAGTAATCTCTTTTGCCAGAGCTCACCCACCGATATTCTCATATAAACATCTATATCAAAATCATTATGATGAGTTTTAAATGGTCGGGCTTCTGCTCCACCGGTCGTGATTTCAAGCGTTGGTGTTTCAACTTCTAGGAAATTTTCTTTTTTCAAAAAATTACGAGTCGCCTCCCAAAACTTCGCCTTCTTTTCAAAAAGTTCTTTTAATTCAGGATTCATTAAAATATCTAGATACCTTTTTCTAAATCTTTCCTCCACATCTACGAGTCCATGCCACTTTTCTGGCAGTGGTCGCAAACTTTTAGAGAGCATACGCCAATCTTTGACTTCTAGTGTTTTCTCTTTTCTTTGGGTTGCAAAAAAACTTCCTTTGATTTCTATAAAATCACCAATATCAACTACTTCGTTAAAAAAACTAAATTTATCATCACCCAGAATATCTTTTTTAAACAAACCCTGAAAAGAAGCGGTGCCGTCATTTAGTGTTATAAAAACAATCGCGCCTTGCCCGCGGATAGACATAACTCGTCCTGCTATCCATTTCATATCTTTTGTTTTTTCTAGATTATCAAAATTCTCTATAGCCTCTTTCAAAGAAATCTCTCTGTTTGACTCCGCTGGATACGGGTTCAAACCTCTACTCTTTAAGAGCTCAAGTTTTTTTATTCTAATATCTCTAATTTCATCAATTGAAGACATATTTTATTTTCCTCGCCAAAGCTCTAACAAAGGCGGGTTAACTTACATTTATTATTTTATAATTAACTACCCCGCCTGGAGTCTTAAATGAAATATTTTCGCCTTTCTTTTTGCCAAAAAGCGCTTCTCCAAAAGGAGACCTATGAGAGATTTTACCCTTTGTCATATCTGCCTCTTCAGATCCTACTATAGTATAGATTATATCTTCGCCGACATTTTTGGTTTGCGTTCCAAGCTTTTGCACAATTACTTTAGAGCCTACTTCAACAACATCTCCTCCACGTCTAGAAAAATTTTGCGAAGACTGTAAAATTTGTTCTATCTTGACAATACGTTCTTCAAGCTTGCCTTGGTCTTCACGAGTTTGATGATATTCCGCATTCTCTGATAAGTCGCCTAATGATTTAGCATACTTCAAAGCAGCTAAAATTTCTTTTCTTTTAGGTCCTTTTAATTCTTCTAGTTCAACTTTCAGCTCTTTTCTTTTTTCTTCAGTTATATAATTAACTACTTGATTCATAATCTATGAATGTTATCTTTTTTTGACAAAAGAGTCAATTATATGCTAGTCTTTTGTATATGGCAAAGACTGTAATACAGGTCAAGAAAAATCCAAATGAAAATAATTCAAGCATTTTGCGTCGTTTTTCGCGTAAAATTCAAGAATCAGGCATAATCCGCAAAGTGAAAGGCTCTCGTTATAATGTCCGAAAAGAATCCAAACTCAAAGTAAAAAAGAGCGCTCTTAAAAGGATGGCTCGCAGAAAAGAAATAGAGAAACTCAAAAAACTTGGCAAGATGGCAACTAAATAATTATGGAAGAAAATTTCTCCATAATAAACAAAACAAAAAGCAAGCTCCCCCCTTTGCCGTTTTTGAAAATAAAAAACGATATTTTAGGTAAAAAGTATTCTCTATCCATAGCTTATGTTGCCGAAAATAAATCTAAAGAAATAAATAAAAAATATCGAAAGAAAGATAGAGCGACCAACATCCTTTCTTTTTCTTTACGCGAGAACGAGGGAGAGCTTATTCTGTGTCCGACTGTTGTAAAGAGAGAAGCAAAAGATTTTTCTAAAACCTTTGATCAATTCTTGGGGTTTTTAGTTATCCACGGAATGCTTCATTTGAAAGGAATGACACATAGTAGTACAATGGAAAAAGCGGAAAGAAAATATGATGAGAAATATTTTAGTGGGAATAGACCTAGGCTCCTCAATGACGAGAGTCGTGGTGGGAGAATTTTTAAAAGGAGAAAAAAATCCTAGAATTATTGGCGGTGGCGAAGCTGAAAGTTTAGGTGTGCGACACGGATATGTTGTTGATTCCCAGCTTGCAATAATCTCAGTAAAAAATGCTGTCCTAATAGCTGAAAAATCTTCGGGTATAAAAATAAAACGCGCATTTATTTCAATCGGTGGTGTAAGTTTGCGGGGAGAGACAAGTATCGGCTCAACGATTATTTCCAAAGCTGATGATGAGGTAACTAATTTAGATATAAACAAAGCTCTGCAAGACTGTGAAGATAATGTAAATCTAAATAATAAAAAAATTATTCAGAGTTTTCCTATTTCTTATCGTTTAGATGGGAAAGAAGTTCTAGGTAGATTAGAAGGTATGCGTGGAACTAAACTTGAAATAAAAGCTTTGGTTGTTACTTATTCTATGCAACATCTAGAAGACTTAATTACCGTAATAGAAAAAGCAGGAGTAGAAACTATTGATATAATTGCTTCCCCTATTGCTCTTAGCCAAATTATATTATCTGAAAAACAAAAAATAATGGGAGTGGCTTTAGTGGATATAGGATGCCAGACAACATCACTTTCTGTTTTTGAAAATGGATTACCAATATCAATTCATACCTTTTCTATCGGCTCTTCTGATATCACAAATGATATCGCTTTAGGATTCAAGATTTCTCTAGAAAAAGCGGAAAGTTTTAAACAAGGAGATATTGAAGAAGATTTTTCAAAAAAGAAACTAGATGAAATTATTGAAGCGCGTCTATCTGATATTTTTGAACTTATAGAAAATCATTTAAAGAAAATAAAAAGATCTGGACTCCTGCCTGCAGGTATCGTATTTACAGGCGGTGGAGCGAATATCCCGGGAATTGAAGAGCTTTCAAAATCTACACTCAAACTTCCAGCAAGTATTGGAAAAACTCAAATTTTTGGCAACCTAAAAACAAAACTTCGCGACTCGGCTTGGTTTATTCCTCTTGGTTTAATAGTGTCAGGCAAAGACAATGACAATCATTCTGAAGGTTCATTTAAAGGTTTATTAAAAGACCTAAAAAACACAATAAAGTCAAGCATAAAACAACTAATGCCGTAACTTTCTCAAAAGTTTTTTTTAGATTTTTACAAAAAATTTGCTTTTTTTTCTTTTGATGCTAGTATGTTTTTATATAAGTCCCGACCATAGTCGGGATCCCGACAGACGGTCGGGATTAATGTAATAAAAATTATGCCAAAAATAAATCAAGAAATAGAGAGTTTCGCTCGGATTATGGTTGTCGGAATAGGAGGATCAGGTAAAAACACTATCAACCATATGATAAATTCTAAGGTCAAGGGAGTCTCTTTTATCTGTATGAATACTGACACGCAAGACCTGCATCATTCTCTGGCTGAGAAAAAAATTCACATAGGGAAAAATCTTACAAAAGGTCTAGGCGCTGGCATGGACCCAGAAGTTGGGAAAAAAGCGGCTGAAGAAACAAAATCTGAAATCCAAGATGTTATCAAGGGGGCAGATATGGTTTTTATTGCTTGTGGAATGGGTGGAGGCACGGGCACAGGCGCGGCTCCGATCGTGGCTCGCGCGACTAGAGAACAAGGCATACTCACTGTTGCTGTCGTCACCAAACCTTTTTTCTTTGAAGGAACTCACAGAATGAAAATGGCCGAAAAAGGCATCGAAGAATTATCTAAAGAAGTGGACGCGATTATTGTTATTCCAAATGATAAGTTGCTTCAGTTGTCTGATAAAAATACCAATTTTAAAGATGCTTTTGCTAATTGCGACAATGTTCTGCGCCAAGCTGTGGAAGGTATTTCAGACCTTATCACGACTCCTGGCATCATCAATGTTGATTTCGCGGATATTAAAGCTGTAATGAAAGATGCTGGCAGCGCGCTTATGGGTATCGGTACCGCTTCAGGTGAAAAAAGAGCTGAAAAAGCCGCTGTAGCCGCTATTAACTCTCCGCTCCTTGAAGTTTCAATCCACGGAGCTAAAGGCGTGCTCTTTGCGATTTCTGGCGGAGACGACCTAGCTATTCATGAAATCCAAGAAGCGGCCAAAATAATCACAGAGTCAATCGACAAAGACGCGAAGGTAATCTTCGGTACAATTCGTGATGAAAAATTGAAAAAGGGTGAATTGAAAGTTACAGTTATCGCTACCAACTTCCCTGCTGATGCTCCTCGTCAAAATCTCTTTAGCGGATCAGGAACTTCTAATCAAATACTACTTAAAGAAGAGAATGTGGTTTTGGCAAAAAAAGAAATAAATAACACTATAAAAAATGGGAATGTTAATGTTAGTTTCATAAATAAAACAGACAAAAAAATAGAACCTATAAAAGATATCATCATAGAAGATGATGGTGATGACTGGAGCGCTGTTCCAGCATTTTTGAGACGCAAGAAATAAAAAGCAGGCTAGAATTTTAAAAATGTACTTTTTCCGGTACGGATTTTTTGAAGCTTAAAAAATCCTGAAGTTCTCGGCTCGACAGCCTCGAAACCCCTGCAAAAGTACATTTTTAAAATTCCATGTATAGTGTATAATGAAATTATGACATACGACTTAATAATAATTGGAGGCGGGCCAGCGGGCACGGCGGCGGCTGTGTATGCTTCTAGAAAAAGACTCCGAACTATTCTTATCACCACCGAATGGGGCGGACAATCTATCGTATCTGAACAGATTTACAATTGGATAGGCACCACCTTGATCTCTGGTAATGAATTAGCGGAAAATTTAAAAAAACATGTAATGGCGAATGCCATAGGCACGGAAAATATAAAAGAGTCTGAAAACTTAGGTTCTACCCTGCTAGTAAAAGAAGGGGAAAAAGTAATCAGCATTACGGAAGCCTTGCTTCCGTCAAATGGCGGAGGCAACGCCTCCACCAAAGAAAAAAAGGATGGGAATTTTTCTGTCAAAATAGAATCAGGTGAAGAGTTTTTAACTAAAACAATTTTAATAACGAGCGGAAGCGGACGCAGGAAGCTTGTTGCTAAAAATGCAGACAAACTTGAACACAAAGGTCTCACCTATTGCGCTTCTTGCGATGGACCTCTTTTTTCGGAAATGGATGTAGCTGTAATCGGCGGAGGCAATGCCGGCTTTGAAACAGCCGCGCAACTTCTGGCATATTGCAAATCTGTAACTCTTCTCAATCGTAGCAACACTCTTCGCGCAGATGAAATAACGGTGGAAAAAGTTTTGAAAAATCCAAAAATGAAATTAATAAAAAATATTGAAATCTTAGAAGTGCAAGGCGATAAATTTGTAGAAGGAATAATTTATAAACCTGCTCGCCCTCCCGAGTCGGAAGCAGGCGGAGAGAAAGAATTAAAAGTCTCTGGTATTTTTGTGGAAATCGGACAAATCCCAAACACTGATTTTGCTAAAAGCCTTGTGCCACTTGATGAATATGGAAGAATCAAAATTGACGCTTGGTCCCAAAAAACAGAAATTCCCGGTATCTGGGCGGCAGGAGACTGCACTAATGTCCTATATCATCAAAACAACATCGCCGCTGGCGACGCCGTCCGCGCTCTCGAGGATATATATCTTTATATACACGCAAGATAGGAAACTCATAAAATATAATTTTTGCAGGGGTTTTGCGAGCGACGGCGAGCAAACTTCAGGATTTTTTAACCTTCAAAAAATCCGTACCGGAAAAAATTGATATTTTATGAGTTTTGTAATTTATGAGGTCGCTTCGGCGACCGAAGGCGGAGATGGTGAGATTTGAACTCACGATACCTTTCGGTATGCCGGTTTTCGAAACCGGTGCCTTCAACCACTCAGCCACATCTCCTTGCTGTGTTTGTCGATACGTCTTCCTGCCCTCTTGGGCTATCCCATATACCCTCACGCTAAAGCGTATCGTATATTTTTAATTAAAGCAAAATCATCTACTAAAGATATTTTAAAGAATTTTATTCTACAAGTTAAGCTTGTTACCTTATTTTTGGATGAAAAACACCAATTTTTTCACAAATCATTTTAAGAAAAACTTCATCAAAATTTTTTATTACTTGCATGTTTTCAAAATATAATGAGTCCTTTGAAAAATCAATTTTAAAGATTTCAGGAACATTCAAGTTTTCATCACTTTTATTCTTTATGGTTAGAGTTTCTTTTATGCTTTGTACTATCTTTTCATTTTTAGGTTTATATAATAAATATTTGCGACCAACCGAAACATGCGAATGAACTATAGCATTTCTCAAATAATAAATGGAGCTTAATACCATTTTTACCTCAGTTGTTAATAAACTAGAAAACTCAGTTTCAAAAATTTCTTTAACTTCCCTAAAATCCTTTTCCCAAAAAATATATCTCTGCTCTCTTAAAATTGATGGGATTATTTCTTGACTATTAAAATCATTTATAATACCTTTATTTCTATTTAAAATGATTAAATCTGAAAGTTGACTTTGTATCCAAATACTATAAATCACATATCTCCCGGTTCTTGAAAGACTCTTGTCAATATTTTCATCCATCTTTTCTTCCATAATCTTATTATACCAAGTTCTGTACGCTTCGCGTGCAGAGTTCACGTGGTCTACAATAATTTGCTTTCCGTCGAAAGCAAATTTTCCAGACCCGGACTCAGCTATTCGTCTACTGACGAATTATGCTTCTGTCTTCACAAATTTTATCAAGAGCAAAGCAGTTTGCTCTCTCAAAAAATTTGTGACCCCACAGAGAATCGAACTCTGATTATCGGATTGAAAACCCGGTGTCCTAACCGTTAGACGATGGGGCCTTAATTTATATTTTTCTTAATAATTATAGCTTCACCAATTTACAGGTTTTTAAAAACCCGATGTCCGCTACATTTTAACTTGGTTAAACGATAGAGCCAAGTTGAAAATATAATAACATTTTTATACATAATTGCAAAAGAATTTTTAAGTTATACTATTGATATACCTTATGGATAAAAGCCTAGAGTTAGAAAACCTAAATAAGAAGTGGCTGGAAGAATGTCAGTGCGAACTCAAAAAGACTGCTACACAAGCAGTGCCGGGAGTTGGCAACCCTGATGCAGATATTATTTTTATCGGAGAAGCGCCAGGTCGCAGTGAAGACAAGCTCGGAATTCCATTTGTCGGAGCAGCGGGAAAATTTTTGGACGAAATGCTGGAATTGATAAATCTAAAGAGAAGTGAAATATATATTACAAATATAGTAAAATATCGCCCTCCAAACAACCGCGATCCCCTGCCAGAAGAAAAAAGCAGTTGTCGAGAATGGCTACTAGGGGAACTAAAAATAATTTCGCCCAAGCTAATAATATTTTTAGGTAGGCATGCGATGAATAATTTTTTCCCAGATTTACAAATCTCCGGAGCGCACGGCAAACTTTTAATTAAAAAATTCAAAGGCATATCCACAAGCTACTTCTTCCCTCTTTATCATCCCGCCGCGGCTTTATATGACGGCTCTATGCGCGAAATTTTAAAAGAAGATTTTAAAAAAATTCCGAAAGTGCTGAAAGAAATTGCAAAACGCAAGGTTTAATTATATTACTTTGAATTACAAAACTCTTTCTGGGCATGTCTTTTTCTAGGGTACGGATTTTTCAAATAAAAATTAGCCTTGAAAAATCTTGAAGTTCAGCGCTCGACAGCCTCGAAACCCCCTAAAAAAGACATGCCTTCGACAAGTTTCGTAATTTACGATATATTATGTATTACTCATGCAAAAGGATATACGAATCATAATACTGGCTGGCGGCAAAGGCACTCGAATGAAAGGCGAGGTGCCGAAAGTTTTAGTGCAATTAAATGCTAAGCCAATGATAAAATACGTACTGGAATCAATCAGTAAATCTGGAATAGACGAAAACCCGGTTGTGGTTGTCGGACACAGAAGAGAGGAGATAATGCAAGAACTTGGCGACAAATATAATTACGCAATCCAAGAAGAACAGCTAGGCACTGGACACGCCATAATGATTGCGGAGAGTTTGCTAAAAAATAAGTCAAAAAATGTAATGGTTTTGCCGAGCGATCATCCTTTTATAACTACTGAAACGATACAAAAACTAGCAAATAAACATCTAGAATCAGGGGCAAAGATAACCATGGCTACAGTAAAGCTTCCGGATTTTAAAGACTGGAGAAATGTTTTCTATAATAGTTTTTCCCGAATAATTCGTAACGAAAAGAATGAGATCACCAAAGACGTTCAGTTTCGAGATACAAATGATGAAGAAAAGAAAGTTACCGAAATAAATCCAATATTTTTTTGTTTTAATGCAAATTGGCTTTGGAAAAACTTAAAGAAGCTCCAAACAAATAATGACCAAAAACAATATTATCAAACTGATTTGATACAAATAGCTATGAACCAAGGAGAAAAAATCGAATCTATCGATATCGAGCCGACCGAAGCACTCGCCGCAAACTCTAATGAAGAATTTGAAGTCTTAAAAAAATTCGTACCAGAAATTTAATTTTTAATGTATACTATAAACATGCACAATCCATTTAAGAACGCCATGGCACAGCTAGACAAAGTTGCTAAAATAAACAAAAGTTTTAGCGCTGAGTTTATAAAGAGAATGCGCCAACCCGATCGCGATATAAGAATTTCGATTCCAATAAAAATGGACGACGGTTCTTTGCGAGTTTTTGAAGGATATAGAGTGGAATATAACAACGCTCTAGGGCCATACAAGGGTGGAATCAGATACCATCTTGATACTGAAATAAATGAAGTAAAAGCTCTCGCTTTCTGGATGGCGCTCAAATGCGCAGTAGCTGGAATTCCGATGGGTGGAGGTAAAGGCGGAGTAACAGTTGATCCGAAAAAGTTGTCTAAAGGAGAACTGGAAAAACTTTCGCGCGGATGGGTGCAAAAACTTTCTGATATTTTGGGACCATATAAAGATGTGCCTGCGCCGGATGTAAATACCACGCCAGAGATAATGGCTTGGATGGCAGATGAATACAAAAAAATAACTAAAAATAAAAATATCAATGAAACAAGAGCGACATTTACAGGTAAGCCTATAGACAAAGGCGGTTCAGAAGGTAGAGGCCCAGCAACTGGCTTAGGTGGTTTTTATGCTTTTGACGCTCTTCGAAAAGAACTCAAACTCCCAGAAGAATGCAAAGTAGTGGTTCAAGGTTTTGGAAATGTAGGTGGAAATGTAGCGCGTATTTTTACTGAAAATAAACATAAAGTCATAGCGGTATCTGATTCTAAGAGCGCAATATTTAACAAAAATGGATTAGATTTAGAAGGTGTTGAAAATTATAAGAAAAAGACTGGTAGCTTTAAAAATTTTCCAGGAGCTAAAAATATTACAAATGCAGAATTACTCGAACTCCCCTGTGACCTTCTAATCCCAGCCGCTTTTGAAAATGTTATAACTGAGAAAAATGCTGGAAAAATAAAAGCTAAAGCTATCTTAGAACTTGCCAACGGTCCTACGACGCCCGAGGCAGATGAAATTTTATTTAAAAAAGATATTCCGGTTGTGCCAGATATACTTGCGAATTCCGGAGGAGTTGTAGTTTCGTATTTTGAATGGGACCAAAATTTGAAAAATAAACATTGGAGTGAAGAAAAGGTTTTTGAAAAATTAAATAAAATTATGAAAGGCGCCTCTAAAAAAATGTTAGAAAAAACAAAAAAAACAAAAACTTCTCTGCGCATGGGCGCATTCATCCTCGCCCTTGAGAGAATTAAAGAGAAAATATTATAGTTAATTTTAAGATATAATCTTAAAATATAATCTTAAGATAAAATAGTTAACCTAAACAAATAACAAACACTAACAAATACTTAGAACTCTGCGATAGCAGAAATATAAGTATTTGTTATTTTTCAAATACGTAGCCTTTGGCTAGTTTGAAGGTTTTTAATCCATCCTTTATACCTATACTTTTTACATAATCTAAAAATTCTTTAGGTAGTGGTGACGGCCCGACCCACACGCTCTTTTGAATCATCAAGTAATTAAATTTTTTTAGATGCCAACGTAACCATTCTCTTTCGGCTTTTCTAGTCTCCGGAATATCAAACATAACTATAAGATTTTTGGGCGCATCTTTTCCAAATTTGAAATTAAATTGTTTTAATGAATCGAATTTTCTTGTTATATATTTTCGACCTTCATGAGTAATTTTTATTTTTTCGTCATCATATTCTAAAAAACCTTTTTTATGCATATAAGAGAGAGAACCGCTTATACTATTCCGCGAATAATCTTTAAATTTTGGGAGTCCAAATAAATTAACCTGTACCCCTTTATAATAAAAAGATTGGCTACTTAGCTCTTTTAGAATTTCATACATAAGTCCCATTCACAGATTATATCATAAATACTTACAAACAAGCGATAGCAGAGTTATAAGTATAGTGGGAGTGTAGTGAATTTGTTGCATTAACACCATTAACACATTGAATCTAGAATTTTAGTGAGACCATTCGAACTATTGGAAAAAATATGTAAAAATGTTATAAAGAAAATCTGCGCGGTTAGCTCAGTGGTAGAGCGACTCTTTGACGTAGAGTAGGCCGGGGGTTCAATCCCCTCACCGCGCACCAGAATAATCCTATGAAAATTTTAAGCATTGAAACAAGTTGCGACGACACGGCTATAAGCATCATGAAAGCAAATGGAGGCGCTTCAAATGCTTCTTTTGAAGTCTTGGCAAATAATTCAAATTCTCAGATAAAAATACATATTCCTTATGGCGGAGTCTACCCTGTGCTTGCAAAACGAGAACATGCTAAGAATCTGCCAATTTTACTAGAAGTAGCATTGAAGCAAGCTAAAATAAAACCAATATTAACAAACTCAGCGATAGCAGAAAATGTTAACATAAAATCTCCGTTGGATTTGATAGCCGTTACCTATGGTCCGGGGTTAGAAATGTGTCTTTGGGAAGGTATTTTATTTGCGAAAAATTTAGCCCAAAAATGGGGCGTGCCTTTAATCCCAGTAAATCATATGGAAGGACACACACTTTCAGTGTTTGGAAAAAATAAGGGAAAATTTAAAATTCCCCTCCGTCACCAAGGCTCTGGCGGGCAAGCAAAAATAAAATTTCCAATACTAGCGCTTTTGGTTTCTGGTGGACACACACAGCTCATATTAATAAAAAAATGGATGCAATATGAAATAATCGGTGAAAGTTTAGACGATGCCGTCGGCGAGGCTTTTGATAAAGTAGCTAGAATGCTTGACCTTCCCTACCCCGGTGGGCCAGAGATCTCAAAATTAGCAGAACTTCAAAGAAACATACTCTTGAAAACGAGAAAAACCAGAACTTTGCGAGGACTCAGCACGTATATCCCACTGGTGCGGGATTACTATGCTCGGCCCGTCGGCCTGCGCAATGCTTCCCTCTCGCAAAGCTCTAGTTTTTCTCTCCCCCGCCCTATGCTTCACAGTAAAGATTTTAATTTTTCTTTTTCTGGATTAAAAACAGCTGTTCTCTATTTAATCAGAAAAATTGCGCCAGATGGAAAAGTAGACGACAAAATAAAAAGTGAAATAGCTCTGGAGTTTGAAAACGCCGCGATTGAATGTCTTGTGTATAAAACAAAAAAAGCTATAGAAAAATATAACGTAAAAACCCTGATAGTCGGTGGCGGAGTGGCTTGCAATACACATCTGCAAAGAGAAATGAAAAAAATTGCAGGCAAAAAAATCAAAATTCTATTCCCCGCGAAAGGACTTGCGGGAGATAATTCTCTGATGATCGGCATCGCCGGATATTTGAATTATATAAAAAACAAAAACCTGCCTGCCGGCAGGCAGGGAAAGTTTCCTCCAAACCCACAGAGCATCAAAGCAACTGGCAATCTAAGACTTTAGCCTGTCTCGCAGAGTCAAGGAGGGTGTGATATTATTGAGTTATGGAAGAGAAATTACTCAAGCCCTATAACCCAAAAGAAACAGAAGAAAGAATTTACAAGCTATGGGAAGATAGCGGTTTTTTTAACCCGGACAATTTACCAGATGAAAGGCATAAATCTTTCACTATCGTCATGCCTCCGCCAAACGCAAATGGAGACTTGCACGCTGGACACACCCTTTTTATCACACTTGAAGACATTATGATCAGGTATAAAAGAATGGCAGGCTTCAAAACCCTTTGGTTGCCTGGCGCAGATCATGCTGGATTTGAAACTCAAGTAGTATATGAAAAAAAACTAGAAAAAGAAGGTCGCTCGCGTTTTGGCATGGACCCAAATGATTTATATAAAGAAATCTTGGATTTTACCTTACTGAATAAAAAAAATATGGAAACTCAAGTCAGGTCGCTCGGAGCATCTTGCGATTGGTCGCGAGAAAAGTTTACTCTCGATCCTGATGTGGTGGAAAAAACTCAAGACACTTTTGTAAAAATGTATAACGACAAAATAATCTACCGTGGCAAACGCGCCATAAACTGGTGTTATAAACATCAAACTTCACTCTCTGAAGTAGAAACTGAATCTTCTGAAGAATTGTCACCTCTTTTTTATTTAAAATACGGCCCTTTCTCTATTGCTACTGTCCGGCCTGAAACAAAATTTGGAGATAAATATGTAGTGATGCATCCGGATGACAAAAGATATGCTGAATATAAACACGGACAAAAAATAAAACTAGAATGGATAAATGGACCAATAGAAGCAACTATCATAAAAGACGAGGCGATAGATATGGAATTCGGCACTGGAGTAATGACCATCACACCGTGGCACTCGCAAATAGATTTTGAAATTGCAAAGAGGCACGACCTAGACACCGAACAAATTATTGACTGGCGAGGCAAGTTGCTAGGAATAGCTAACGAATTTGCGGGAATGAATATCAAAGACGCCCGAGCAAAGATTGTAGAAAAACTAAAAGCTAAAGGATTGCTGATTAAAATAGATGAAAAATACCAAAACGTAATCAAAAAATGTTACAAGTGTGGTACTGTGATTGAACCCCAGATAAAAGACCAATGGTTTGTAAAGATGGCTCCCCTTACTAAACTCGCGCTCAATTCAGTGAACAGAGGTGAAATTAAATTTATTCCAGATAATTATGAAAAGATTTTCAGATATTGGATGGAAAACAGTATAGACTGGAACATCTCACGGCAAATAGTTTGGGGCATACCTATACCTGCATGGTTTAAAGGCGAAGAGTTTAAAGTAAGTAAAGAAAAGCCAAATGGTGAAGGTTGGACAAAAGATCCTGATACTTTCGACACATGGTTTTCTTCTGGTCAATGGCCACTTATGACAACAGGTTTTCCAAAACATGAAGATTTTAAAAAATATTATCCTACAGATGTGATGGAGACTGGACATGATTTGATATTCAAGTGGGTGCCTCGCATGGTTATATTTGGACTTTATTTAGCTCAAAAAGCCCCATTTCATACTGTATATCTGCATGGACTAGTAAATGATGCTCAAGGTAAAAAAATGAGCAAGTCAAAAGGAAATGTTATTAACCCCCTCACTTTAACCGATAAATACGGTACTGATGCTTTGCGTATGGCGTTAATAGTAGGCAATACACCAGGTACCGATTTAGCTTTACAAGAAAATAAAGTAAAAGGCTATAAACATTTTGCAAACAAGATCTGGAATATAACGAGATTTGTCTTGGACAATACAAAAGATGTAGAGCCTGCTAATGCAAGCGCATTAATAGATGAATGTAATAAAACGATAAAAGATGTGACAGAAGATATGGAAAATTTTCGATTTTATTTGGCTTCTGAAAAACTCTATCACTATCTCTGGCACCGCTACGCAGATGAAATTATTGAGGAAAGTAAAAAAAATGAAGAGGTAAAGAAATCTTTATTTTATATTTTAGAAAATTCATTAAAACTTTTGCATCCCTTTATGCCATTTATAACCGAAGAAATTTGGTCTATTCTACCTGCTCGTAAAAATTTATTAATGGTGGAAAAGTGGCCCCTCGCTAAGCTCGGGGCCTCTGACCAGAAAAAAAATGATAACAAATGACCCAAAGATTTTAGGCTTGGCATTTCTGGGCGGGATTATCCCCTCTCTCCTTTGGTTGTGGTTCTGGCTCAAAGAAGACAAGAAGAAATCTGAACCCAAAGGACTCCTCACGATTGTCTTCATTATGGGTATGCTGGGAGTGATTTGTGTTCTGCCAATTCAAAAATTTATACAAACAAATTTAGATTCACCGGGAGGTCAGCTCATACTTTGGGCAAGCGCGGAAGAAATAATAAAATACCTTGCTGTTTTGATTATTCTTTATAGAACAAGTTATATAGATGAACCAATAGATTGGCCGATTTATATGATTACCGTAGCCTTAGGTTTTGCGGCTCTTGAAAATACCTTATTTTTAATCAAACCCTTGGAAATGGGACAAAATACAGTGGGATTGCTTACAGGACAATTCAGGTTTTTAGGATCTACCCTTCTCCATGCTGTTTCAAGTGGAATTTTAGGCATTGCCTTGGGCATTTCTTTACATCTAAAAGGATTAACAGAAAAATGGCATTTTACCATCGGCCTCATTTTAGCTATTGCCTTGCATAGTGTCTTTAATTTTTTTATAATGAAGGTCGGAGTGGGTGATGAGAATTATTTTCTAGAATTATTAAAAGTGTTTGGTTTCTTGTGGGTCGTTACTATTATTGTAATGTTACTTTTTGAAAAAGTAAGAAGAATGAATTAATCCCATTAGAGACCGCGGTCGCAGACGGGATTAATAAATAGAAATTGATTATTAATTTAATACAAAATGCAGTGTCAAATTCAAAGCGAACGCGACCTGTCTCTAACTAGATGAATAAAAAAAGAAGTTTTTGGGAAAAATTAACCGGGAGCGTTAATATGGAGGAAGATTACGAAGAACCAAAGAAAAACATAACAGTAATAAGCAAAGGATCTCGAGATAAAAAACTGGATAATAATTGGATTGAAGAAGAAAACGAAGAAGCGGAATTAGCGGTGGATGTTTATCAAACTCCGACTGATATAGTTATCCAAACTTTTGTGGCTGGAGTTAGGCCGGAAGATTTAGAATTGGCAATCGCCCGTGATATGATAACCATCAAAGGGCATCGGGAAGAACATAGAACTATTGATGAGAACAACTATTTTTCCAAAGAGCTTTATTGGGGGAGATTCTCTCGTAGCATATCTCTCCCAGCAGAAGTAGAACCAGAAGAAGCCGAGGCGACAGAAAAACACGGACTCCTCATTGTTAAAATTAAAAAAGTAGATAAAGAAAAGAAAAATAACGTAAGAGTAAGATCAGTCTAGAATTCACATTGTGTGGTTATATGATTCATTCAATAATCTTTGATTGGAAACGAACACTTTATGATCCAGATACCGGCAAACTCGTGGATGGTTCTATTGAAATTTTAGAACTTCTCCGAAAACAGAACATACCTCTTTCGCTTATCGGAAAGGGTGGTGAAGACATGTATGTAAAGGTTGAGAAGCTAGGAGTTAAGAAGTATTTTAAAAGTATTATGTTTCAAGAAGGCGCAAAGGGAGTACTTTTATTCAAGCCATATATATCAAACGAAAATGCCTCCGCTACTCTTTTTATTGGCGATCGGGTAAGATCTGAGCTTGCAGTTGGCAAGACCTTGGGAGCGACTACGATGTGGATTCGTCAAGGAAAGTTTGCCGATGAAACACCTGAAAACAAAGACCAAGAACCTGATTACACTGTTGTCTCGCTTATAGAAGCAAAAAGGTTGCTAATTAGCCTGAATAATTAATACAAAACTCTAAAAATATAAATTTCTTCCGGTCACTTGCCTTGACCTGGTCAAGGCGGATTAAGTCTAGAATTTTTT
Organism: Candidatus Nomurabacteria bacterium RIFCSPHIGHO2_01_FULL_37_25; assembly: GCA_001786765.1. Taxonomy (GTDB): domain Bacteria; phylum Patescibacteriota; class Minisyncoccia; order Phycocordibacterales; family UBA9973; genus UBA9973. The sequence continues at coordinate 19,255 of MFTH01000016.1, read as the reverse complement.
ATTGTGTGCCTGGGGGGTGAATCGCACACCCGGCCACTTCCTCTTCAGGGAAATGCTCTACTACTGAGCTACCCAGGCAAGTTATGGTTTTATCCTTATAAAACGATCTTTAATTATCCTATCAAGATAATCGCCTCTTTTCAACTTTTTTAACTTAATCTCAACACTTCTAGCATCTTTGAGAGATTTATACTCTTGAGAAAAAACTAATTTCGGGTTTCCTAATCTTTTTGTTGAAGGAGTATACCCGCCCAAATGATGGCGCATTCTTTTATCCAAATCAGTGGTACTACCTATGTAGTGTTTCCCTTTTAGATTTTCTAATATATAAACAAATGGCATAAATAAACCTGAGTCCCGACGCCATCTGGGGTCGGGAAGCCGACTGAAACGTCGGCTCTACCCAGGCAATCAAATCATTGGCTAAATTGTTTAATATTATCAAAGGTGCCTTGAACATTTCCATATATTCCTATCAACTGGTCTATATATGGCTGAAGAAGATAATAAGCGCCAGCGGCAGAACCAATAATAAATATCAAGTATATGTAGGTCATAATTTTCGAAATCCGCATAGAACGCTTCACAGAAAGCAATATTTTATTATTCTCTTCCGCAAGACTAACACTTCTATTTAAAAGCTCTCTTTCTTCTGGAGACATATATAAATACTAACAAAAATAAATAGAAAAATCAAAATCTAGGTGTGTAGCATTTAAAATGCTAAGGGTCAGCTAGAACACTGAATTGCGCTGAATTTAGCTATATGTTAATATAAAAGTATGGAAACTGTAAAAATTAATCCATTAAATATAAATAACTTGACGAGATATGAAACCGTACTTAAACCGAAATGGCGCGCGGCTTCTATTTTGCGTTTGGCCGGTTTAATTTCTAAAAAAGAAGCAAAAAAAATGCTTAAAGTATCTAGAAAGGCGCGAACGGAATGGCGTTAATTTTATGTACTTATTTGATACTAACGCAGTAATTTATTTTCTCTCCGGTGATAAAACGGCAGTCGCGCTTGTAAAAGAAATGTTAAAAAACAATAAAACTATCTATGTTCCGACAATTGTTAGGTTGGAATTATTTAGCAAACCAAATCTAAACCCAATTGAACAAAATGCTATTCATGATTTTCTAAGCTATGCGATTGAAATCAATCTTGATAAGACAATTGCTGATATTGCGTCTGCAATAAGAAGAAATCTAAAAATAAAAGTTGCTGATAGTATCGTAGCTGCGACAGCTCTTTATACTAATAGTTTTTTAGTAACAAGAAATACAAAGGATTTCAAAATTCAAGGCGTTCGTATTATTAAAGTTTAATTTTAAAAATTTTTTGGTATTTTTATGAGTTTTGTGATTCATTTTATTCTACCGCATCCAGCTCCACATAAAAAACAGAGCCCTTGTCCGCGCCTTCAGACTCAGCCCAGATTTTACCTTGATGTCCATTTTCTATTATCTCTTTAGCTAAATATAGCCCGAGCCCAGAACCACTGGTATTCATTTTATTACCTTCTCCCCTATTAAACTTTTGAAATAGTGTTGGCAATATTTCTGGTTTAATCCCCATACCAGAATCTGAAATAGTAAGGAGAACTTTATTCTTTTTTTCATCTTTTGCGAGCTTTACCTTTATCCATCCCGTCTTTGTGTATTTTATAGAATTATCCACCAGATTTTGAACTACTTGCCACAACTGCTCTCTGTCCGCATTGACCATATATGGACTTTTATTATCTGTTTCAAAACTAATAGATAAACCTTTTTCTTTAACAGTAACAGAAAGTTCATTTACAATTTCCTCAACCATTTTCCCCAGTTCTAATAATTGTTTGGTATATTGTATTCCCCCTTTCTCAATTTTAGCAACATCGAGGAAACGAGTGATCATATGATTCATTCTTTGACCAGATTTAAATATCTTGTCAACCGGGTCTTTTTGTCCTTCTGCAATCAAACCATATGACCCATCGAGTAACATCGAGGAATAGCCCGCAATAGCGGTAATAGGACTTCTTAATTGATGAGTAGCCAAAGACAAGAATTCCGTCTTTAAATCGTCGAGAGATTTTAGTTTTTCATTGCTATCAGCGAGCTCTATTGAAAGCTTTTCAAATTTTTCATGTTGCAATTTCTCGTTTTCTTTTGCCTTGATTTCTTTTTTAATGGATTTTATAAGAATATAACCCAAGACAATTATGCCCAGTAAAGTAAAAACTACAATAATTCTGACATTCTCAATTCTACGAATAAACAAAATCGCAGAAACGAAAGCTCCCAGAGCGATTACAAGCACTTGAGTTGCAATGAGTTTCAAATTAAAAGTATGAAATTTAACTATCAAGTAACCCAAAAACCCGACAAATATAGGCATGCCTATTAGACCTATTTGCGCTAGCGCCCAATTGTCAGTAAAACTTCCTATTATATTCCCGGAAGAAAATGCTATTAAAAATAATATAATTCCAAGACTAAAAATCACTATTTCCTTTTTTCTGGCAGGAATAGAAATTTTCCTGTATTCTGAGATAGTCAAAAATATAATAGACAATATAAATATTAATTCAATAATATAAGTAAAATATTGAGCAATAAAGCCTTCTATGGCATTACAAGTATTTATATTCACACCAACAAGATTATATTTAGTTGCTAAAAATAAAATTACTGGAGAATATAAAAGTAAAAGTACCATTTTCCCATTAAAAGGTAAGTCTTCATTTTTAATAAATAAATACACTAGATAAAAACATACTAGATAAACAAGTGGTTCAAATAATATCTGTAATGACCAGAAAAACATAACAATATCAGGCCTATTTGTTGCCCATATTATCAAATCAAACAGAGACCATAAGGAAAACAAAATACTCACAATTAATAAAGAAGTGCCTATTTTAGATCTGCCAGTTTTATAAAAAACTAATATCCCCACAAACATAGCGACAATTATAGCTGGAATATGAGAATAGAAAAAAAGAGTAGGTATATTACTTGAATAAACAAAATATTGAGCTGACTCCCAAGGGCATATTTGTTCCATAAATTAACTTGTTGTTGAGTATAACAGATAACTGCCAATAATAATAATAATAATTGAAATTAACTTATGTAAAAAATGTTTACTAGATATCTTCTCTGATACAAATTTAGGGAAAAATATTGTGAATAAAACACCAATAGTAAAAACAAAAAGTGATTGATAGCTATTTACAACAAACACAAGAGCTATAGGAGCAATTAATATAGCAAAATTATTTGCTAAAGCACCTATTATGTATAAAATTTCACTTATTATATTAAGCGACAAAATTTTTAATTTTGATGTTGTAACCATTGTAATAAAATCTTGTCTAAACTTTTTATAAAAAATTAGAATTAGAATTCCAAAGACAGTTAAACCTACATATTGCCAAAAAATTGAAATCCAAAAACTATCCACCAGAGCCAATTTTTTGAACAAAACTCCACTTAGCGCAAAAATAAAAGAAGAAATAACCACCAAAAACAATGCTTTCTTCTTAAACTTTAACTTATTCTCTTCGTCAATCTCTATAGAAAGTAATATGATACCCACTAAAATTAATACAGAAGCTAAAATCTGACTTATGTTTAATGATTCTTTTAGAATAAAATAACTTAAAATATAACCAAACACGGGATCAAATTGAAATAATGGAATCACAATAGAAGCTTCTTCAATATCCATTGCCTTTAAATAAAAATAAAAAGCTGTGGCACTTAAAAAGCCAACAAAAAATAATATTAAAAAATCCGTCAAGGATATATTAAATATTTTAGAACGATAAAAAATAGCGAGAAATGGTAAAATTATAATAGAAGAAAGAGAAGAAAAAATAAGTAAAGCACCTACCCCACGCCCATCTTGATACTTAGAAAGAATATATTTATCAATATGATTAATCACACTCCAGAGAATCGGTGCTATTAAAGCTATGAGAAACCAATTTGACATAAATTATTCACTTTCCTCTTCCGGAAGTTCTTCTTCAAAGATTACAAAATTTTGTTCAAAAAGAGACCTTTTATAAGTAAAAAGAATAGAAACAAGTATGGCGATAACAAAAATTATTATTAAAATTTTTGATTTTTTATCCATCACACAGAAACCCATTGTACCATACTTTCCCTATTTACGCCATATCCCGTTCCCTGCATTCAACCTATATCAAGGATTTATATCAAGGATTATCCTTGCTTGGCTTGAAAGAAAAACAGCCCCCTTGACTTTTTGCACGAGGGGGGGGTACACTTCAAAAAGATTAGCCCTTTAATAAAGATTGTTGTTTATGGGGCAAGCCCTCTTTTGCTAAAGCTACGGGTAGTTAAACTTTTAAAAACCAGTTTTGGCGACAGAAGGCTTGTCTCATCTACGATAAAATAATTTGCAATTGTCAGAATAAATCTGACAAAACGAAAGGAGGATTCAGTTGTTAAATGCAACTATTATCACGATGAAACAAGTCGCAACGTCGGGGCGAATCCGACAAAACAAAGAGGTTTTTATGCAAACTCAAGTAGTCGAAAGAAAGGTTGAAGAGGGCATTTTGGCTATCAACAACCTGGATCTTAATCGTTTCGTTGAAAAGCTTCAGCAGCCGGCGCCACGAGGTGTTGAATGGTCAAAGGAGCAAGCTGAGGATGCTGACAAATGGTATCGACGCTTTCTGATTCTTGGTCTCAAATATCCAGGAGTGAACATTGTGCCGAGTAAAGAAGTCGACGTGCTGTGGCATTCTCACATCCTCGATATGAAGAGGTACGAACAGGATACACGGCGGATCTTCGGCAAGATCCTTTATCATCGACCGGCTTCGGAAGGTAGAAACATGCAACCGCAGATTGCCAGAACCAACGCTCTAATGTTGGTCGAATTTGGTGAAGAATTTACTGGTTCTCTCGCGACTTGCGACATATGTGACTGACAACGATGACGGATGAAAGGAATAGGTCTTAAAAAGGCCGGAGGAGGAGCTGACATTCCAACTTCGGCTCTTTCTTTTTTTTGGTATATAATTAACATTAATGTGGAAAAAATATTTTAAAAAACATTTGAAAAGAAAACCGAGAGAACAATTAGTTCAAGCTGTTTCTTTTTGTACAAATAAAAAAAATGCTCTTGATTTAGGCGCAGGTACCCTTATTGAATCAAAATTTCTTATCAAAAAAGGATTCAAAAATGTTATTGCTATTGATAACGCGCCAGAGGTGAAAGAATTTGTTAATAATTTTAACAATAAAAAACTTATCTTAAAAAATATTTCCTTTCAAAAATATAATTTTCCCAAAAAAAGATTTGATTTAATCAATGCTCAATTCTCGTTGCCATTTTATGGCAAGAAGGATTTTAACTCTTTTATAAAAAAAGTAAAAAACTCTTTAGTAATAAAAGGTATATTTGTCGGGCAATTTTTTGGAAAAAAAGATAGCTGGAATGATGGGAAAAAAGAAATTGCATTTCACACAAAAAACCAAGTTCATAAATTGCTATCTAATATGAAAATATTAAAATTTGCAGAAAAAGAAAAAGAAGGTAAAACTGCCTCGGGTAATTTAAAACATTGGCATATTTTTTATTTTATTGCCCAAAGAAATAAATAATTTACTCTAAGAAACACATGCATTTATATCTATATCAAGGATTTATATCAAGGATTATCCTTGCTTGACCCCAAACTAATTTTCACTCCTCCAAAATTCAATGTTTTTTTCTTTAGATTGCTTCAAAAAAATAATAAACTGTTCAGGGGAGTGAGAATTATATTCCTTAGCTTCTTCTTCTGTCTCTGCAGTAAAAGAATCATCTTCATGGATATCGTCTATCATGTCAACAAATCTTTTTGGATAGTTCTTATCATCGACAATTACCTTCATGATTAACTCTCGTAAATAAGAGTAGTCTCTTTTATTTTCTAACACTATATTATCTATTTCTTTACAAATTCCTTGAATTATTTCTTTTGACATATTTGATTATATATTTCAACTGACATTTCTCTTAATTTTTTCTTATCAATACTTTCTTCTCCAAAATATCTAATAAAAATATTTTTTACAAAATCATAAAAATCAACAGAATTATTTTGTGAATTATATAGAAGAATCTCTTTAGCTTCTATATCATACTCATTATCAGGTGTCCATGCCCCTGGATATAAGCCTACGGGATCGTGTTTGTTAATAATTTCTTGTAACTTATTGAGCGTTAGCATAATTTTTTTTACCTGAAGCCTTGCTGATAATTGATTTAACTTCTATCCATCAAGGATTTATACCGAGGATTATCTTTGATTGACCCCAAACTAATTTTCACTCCTCCAAAATTCAATGTTTTTTTCTTTCGTTTCTTTAAGAAAATCAACGAGCCAATCAGGTATAGGAATTGCTTCTTTTGATTTTGTGTCATATTCAAGATGATTCACTATATAACCTGAACGAAAAGCATCCACCTCATTATGAATTTCGAGAATCATATCAGTAAATTTTTTAGAGTAACTATCAAAATCATCTATGACTTTATAAATAAGTTCAACCAGATTGTTTGTTACAACTTTTTGCTCTATAGAGATACCTACTTCCTTGCAAATTTTTTTAATTATTTTTTCAGACATATTATTTTATTAATTTAGTAATAAACTTCGCTACGGATGAAATCGCGGGTAACGCTTGCATGGCTCCAGAAGAAATATATTGCTGGAGTTTAGGTGTACTACCAAGCACTCCAGAAGAAATTATTTTTGTAGCATTTGGTGTAGTTGTAATTCTAATAATTTTTTCTCCTACATTTGCAAGATTGTTTATATTTCCTAAGTTTTGAGGCCTCATCTCAACCAAAGATCTCCCTGTATTTTGTATTGTCTGAATCGCCTCACCTTTACTTAAACCTGTTGCTTTTTGAATTGCATTAAAACCTTTTTCAACTAGAGTATCTACCCTAGGGTTCATCGGAAGCTCAGATAATCTACCAAGATTTACCCCTACTTGTGCTTGGGTAATTATAGCCGAAGTTCCATATACCGCTAATCCTCCTACAACCCCTACTGCTGTTCCTGCCACATAAGGATGACCAATCGCTGTCTGCCAACCACCATCCATATATTGCGTCGCTTGCCCGACTTCTCCTGAAAAGCTTGACCATGATTGTTGACCGGTGAGCAGTTCTTTATACCACCTTCCATCCGGATCTTTGTAGGTAACTGGGTTATTACCAGCATAAGAATAAGAATTCTGTGTTTGTGGATTCAAGAGAGCTTTTCTGCCATCTTTAGTCTGTCCAATCTCCCAGAATACAGGATCTTGAGAAATGAACTGTCCTCGGTTGCTATCATAGTATCTGGCATTTAAATAGTTGAGTTTGGTTAATTCATCATACTCTTGTCCTATGTATTGTCTTTGAGAGGTGTATGTTCCATTGGATATTCTCTGGCTTCCATAAGGATAATAATCAATGTTTTCGATGACTTTCCCTGTATCGTCTGTAACTACATTTGTTGAACCTAAATTATCAGTATGAATATATTTAACAGTAGCAGAAGGTCCCGTGCCTTCAATAGTTGCCACTAATTGATCACCAGCAAAGATGTGTTTGGTGACTTTACCGTTGGAATCGATGTTGTAGTATTTGGAGGGATAGGTAGTGGTGACGCCTCCGCTTACGGATTGAATTCTCTGTCCGGAAGAATCGTAGATGTAATTGACTGTTTTTTGAGCGAAAGTTATTGAGGTGGGTTGGAAAAGCAAAAACAACAAAATTGCGCTTAGCTTTAAAAAGAATTTATTACTATTGGATTGTATTTTAAGCATGTGAATGCTAACTTATTTTCACTCTATATATCAAGGATTATCCTTGATTGCTTTCAAATTACTACAATTTTAAAATTTTGGTGCTCTCGGTAGGAATTGAACCTGCATCTATCCCTTAGGACGGGACTGTTCTATCCGTTGAACTACGAGAGCTCATAGGATGAAGTATATTAGAGATAGATTTTAAAGTCCAAGCAATTTAGTTAACTTTGGCTTATCATAACCAATAATCATTTCTTCTCCGATAAAAATAACCGGCACACCCATTTGTCCGCTTTTTTCTATCATTTCTTTCCTTTTTTCAGCATCACCTGCCACATCGTATTCTGTATAAGCAACATTGTTTTCCTTAAAAAATTCTTTTGCCATATGGCAAAAATGACAAGAAGGGGTCGTGTAAATTGTTACATTTTTCATAAAAAATTCCCGCCCAAAGCGGATCAGCCTGGGGCTGAAAATAATTTGTAATATTTTTATACTATCATATTTTAGTGCGGAATGCGAGAATCGAACTCGCGTTTCAACCTTGGGAAGGTCGCATTTTACCACTAAACTAATTCCGCCTTTAATTTTCAAACCAATTCTTCAAAAAAGAAAAAAATCCACCCGAGTTTTCTTTAGACGTTTCTGCCGTATTTTTATCATCTAATATAACTATCAGACCTTCCCCTTCTTTGGCTAAACCAAATTTATCGCGAATGTTTTCCTCAATCCCATTTTGACTTTTTAATTTATTAATATCAGATGCAAGTTTTTCTTTTTCCTTCTCTAATTGCGCCACTTTATTTTCTGCTATTTTTCTATTCTCCCTAGTTACCGACATTTTGTTCATAAAACCAAGCATATTCCAAGCAAAAAACAATATCAAAATAACCAAAAATAATAAAATGGGTCTTGAATATATAATATTTCTAAATCCTCTTTTTTTTTGGAAACTTCTCATGGTTGATTCCTAATGTTAAACATGTCAAACTTTGAATTACAAAACTCAAAAAATATAACTTTCTGCAGGGGTTTCGAGGCTGTCGAGCCGAGAATTTCAGAATTTTTCAAGCTTCGAAAAATTCGTACCGGAAGAAAGTTGATATTTTTATGGGTTTTGTAATTTACGATATCAAATCTTTATGCTATACTAATTATATGCTTTTTAATAAAAAACATCAAAAGAAAATACAAATAGTTTGGGTAATCCTAGGTGGGCTCATCATTGTCAGTATGATCTTATTATATTCCCCTATATTTATTCTAAAGTAACAATAAAAATTAAAAACCCCTTAAAAATTTGTTTTTAATTTTTTTCGTAAATTACGAAACTCTTTCTAGGCATGTCTTTTTCTAGGGTACGGATTTTTCAAACAAAAATTAGCCTTGAAAAATCTTGAAGTTCAGCGCTCGACAGCCTCGAAACCCCCTAAAAAAGACATGCCTTCGACGAGTTTCGTAATTCAAAGTTTTTTGCTACTCTCCGCTACGCATCATTTTCAAGAAGACATCTTGTGAGATATTTACTCGACCACGTTCTTTCATTTTCTTCTTGCCTTTCTTTTGTTTCTCGCGAAGTTTCATTTTACGGGTAATGTCGCCTCCATACATATGCTGTGTTACATCCTTCTTCATCCCAGATAGCGTGCGGGAAGAAATAATTCGCCCAAGCGCCCGACCCTGAATTTTCAAAGTGAACATCTGCCGAGGTAAAAGTCTCTCCAATTTTAAAACTGAATTTTCTGCCTCAATTTCTACTCTTTTTTTAGAAATAACTTTAGAAAAAGCTGGTATAACCTCATCAGCCACCAGTACGTCAAGTCGAGTAACATCAGCTTCGCGCATTTCCGCCAATTCATAAGATATTGACCCATAACCAGATGAAATACTTTTCAATTCGTCGAAAAAATTGCGCATTAATTCACGAAGTGGCATTTTTACTGATAAAATCGCGCGATTGCTCACTTGCGAAGACGAGTCTCCAAAATTTTCTGTCTCCCCGATTTCTGCTTCGTGGTCATACAATATTTGCATAATACTGCCCAAATATTTTACTGGAGTAAATATTTTAGCAACAACCCATGGTTCAAATACGGTTTTAATATTCCCATCATCTGGAAAAAGATGAGGTGAATAAATCTTTTCTCTTTTCCCAAAATTATTTATAACTTCATAAATAATAGAAGGCGTGGTAATGATGAGACTTAAATTAAATTCCCGCTTCAGCCTTTCGGTAATAATTTCCAAATGAAGCATCCCCAAAAAGCCCAAGCGAAAACCCTTGCCCAGAGAACCGCTTGACTCTTCTTCATATGAAAAAGAGGAATCCGAAAGTCGAAGCTTGCCTAAAGCCAACTTGAGCTCGGAGAAATCGTCCGCATCTTCTGGAAAAATACTTGCCCAAACCACGGGCATAGGTTGCATATAGCCATCTAGAGCCGGCAAAGGATTTGAAAACTTCGTAATCGTGTCTCCGACAGAAGCGATACCTGGTTTTTTAATGCCAGTAACGATATAACCAATATCCCCAGTAGATAAATATTCTCGGGGTGTTTCTTCTGGTGAAAAAGTGCCGACTTCAAGCGCGGTAAATTTCTCGTTTGAAACCGCAAAGACCAAACTCTCGCCTTTCCTTACTTTACCATCAAGAATTCTCACAAAAACTATAACTCCTCGGTGATTTGAATATTTAAAATCAAAAACAAGAGATCTTAAACTTTTTTCACCACTATAATCCTCTCTAGGTTCTGGAATACGTTTTATAATTTCTTGCAGAAGATTTTCCACCCCTTCCCCTGTATGACCCGAAACTAAAAGTATTTCCTCTGCCCCACAACCCAAAAGCTTTACGACTTCTTCTTTTATTTCAGATACTCTGGAAAGAGGAGAATCTATTTTAGAAAGGACAGGAATTATTTTAAGTCCACCCTCTCGAGCCATAGCAAGTGTGGTTAAAGTTTGCGCTTGCGCGCCTTGTGTGGAATCAACTAGTAAAATAGAACCCTCTACAGCCTTCAAGGCGCGAGAAACTTCATAGGAAAAGTCCACATGTCCCGGAGTATCAATTAGATTAAGAACATAAACCTCACCCGACCTTCGGCCACCCTCTCCTTGATAAGGCAAGGGGCTGGGGGTGAGGTTATACTCCATCCTAACCGGTTGCATCTTGATAGTAATGCCCCGTTCACGCTCAAGCTCCATAGAATCCAACACCTGATCACGCATCAAACGCTCTGGCACTGTATGTGTAATCTCAAGCATTCTGTCCGCTAAAGTGCTTTTACCATGGTCTATGTGCGCTATGATTGAAAAATTTCGAATATGTTTTAAATCCATATCGTTATGCTACCAGAAAAAACTTTAAAATAAAAGGAAATTAACCCTACTAGTATAATAACAACGACCGCTTCTATTATGTTAGTTTATTATTCCAAAAATCCACCGGTTTGATGCTCCCAAAGTTTAGAATATAAAGCATTATTTTCTAAAAGTTCCTTGTGAGTTCCTTCTTCAGCAATTTGTCCTTTATCTAAGACAATTATTCTGTCCATTTTCTGAATTGTGGAAAGTCTATGGGCTATTACTATTGTGGTTTTCCCTTTCATAAGTTCATTGAAGGCGTCTTGAATATAAGATTCACTGATACTGTCTAGCGAACTCGTCGCTTCGTCAAGCATAAGTATTGGAGAATCTTTAAGCATTGCTCTAGCTATCGCTACCCTTTGTCGCTCTCCGCCAGAGAGTTTAACTCCTCTCTCGCCCACCAGAGTATCATAACCATATTTCAGATTTAATATAAATTCATGAGCATGAGCCTTTTTAGCAGATTCGATTATTTGCTCTTCGCTTGCATTCGGCCGGCTATACGCAATATTGTCTCTGATACTTCTGTGAAATAAAATAGGTTCTTGAGAAATATAAGAGATGTGTTGGCGTAAATCATCTTGCCTTACAGCTCTGATATTCTGTCCATCAATCAAGATTTCTCCACCAGATATATTCACAAAACGCATCAAAAGCTTGGTAAGAGTGGACTTGCCCGAACCAGAATGCCCGACCAAACCGACTTTTTCTCCGGATTTTATTTTTAGAGAAAAATTATTGAAGACGGTCGCGCCATTTTGGTAAACAAAAGACATATTTTTGATTTCTATATTTCCTTCTTTAATTTTTAAACTTTCAGGATTCGGCACATCTAGCACGTCCGGCACTTGTCGGAAAATATCTACCATTTCTTTCATATCAGATAATGCTTTGGTAAATTTAGTGCTAGCTTGTCCTAAATCCCAAAAACTCTGCCCAATCGCAATTGAGTACGTTTGAACCAACAGAAATAAACCGGCAGATATTTTACCGGAAACCCAAAGATAACCTGTTAAAAAAGTCACTAATACCTGCGCAAACATTGATATGGCAGACTGAATAGCATTCATCTTATTCCCGAAAAGCCAAGCCTTAAGACGCAGTGTCGCATCCTTGCCTGTAACTTTTTTAAAATCGTTTATTTCTTTATCCAACGCAGACGAAGATTTAATCGCTAATGCATTTGTGATTGAATCGGCCAAATAAGCCGTAACTCTAGAGTCAGCGGCGGCTTCCGCTAAATCATATTCCATTTTCTTGCGTGACATTACTAACACTATAAAAATATAAATTAAGGACATGCCTAGAAAAATCATGGCAATCAAACGAGCCTGTATAAAAAAAACTATGAATATCGCCGTAAAAAGCACGAAACAATTCCAGAAACGATCAATTGTGAGATCGTGCATATGCTCAAAAGCCCGCACAAATTTTCTGGACTTACTGACCAATGCTCCAGAAAAATGATCAGCAAAAAACATATAAGAATGATTGTGGAGTTTGGAAAAAGAAAAATCGTGTAAATCTTTTATAACAGCAGATTGAAATTTGGAAACAAAATATTGAGTGCTCCTGCCAAAAACCCAAGCTATGGGCAGAAGCGCTACTATCAAAAAAATATTATGAAATAATGCTCCAGACACTAATGCTCGATCTGTTCCATTAGAAATAACATCTACAATTCTCTTGTAGAAAATAGGAGCGATGACAACATTGAGTATGATGCGCGTCGCATGCAGAAAAAATATGCCATAAAACATCCACTTATATTTCATGACAATCGGTTTAATATATAGAATTGTATCTTTTAAATTAGACATAAAAATTAGCCCGAAAAGGACTTATCGTGATTCTATCAGAAAAAACCTATATTTCAAAGCTCTTCTTGAGAAGGAGCAATCACTTCCACACGCCAGAATTTAGTTTTAAGAGTTTGTATTATATCTTGTAACTCTTCATTTTTCAAAAGATATAACACTAAAATAGCGGCCACTATCCCTAAAACACCAGAAATAAATCCTTGCAAGAATACTCCCCAAAATGTATTTGTGCCGAAAATCGGCGAGAAAATATTTAAACCAATATAAGCCACAAGACCAAGAAAAAATGAAGCTCCTAAACTTTGAAAAAAAGTTTTGGTAATAAAGGATTCTCCATTCATAAAATCTCTGCGAACAAAGTACCATTGTATTATGGCGTTCAAAATAGTCCCAGCTGAATACGCAAGCGGAAGCATCAAAACTTCTGTCCCAGCTATGCCTTCTACTTTGAAAAGGTATTCTATAAAATCTCTAAAAAAAGTGATTTTTACAAATAAATTTGTAAAAATAAAAGACAAAATTATTATTACAACAGAACAAAATAAATTAATTATAAGAGGTTTTTTTGTGTTTCCGTGAGCATAATAAGCTCTAGACAAAAGAGCTATCATCCCCTGCGCAATTACTGAAATAGAAAAGATAGCCAGAGACGCGGCTACTAAACGAGTGCTGTCCCAAGAAAAAGTCGGCGAACCAAGTATCACCCGAACTATTTGCGCTCGAACAACAATAAAAAGAAAAATTACTGGGAAGGACCAAAAAACAATTGCTCGCGCGGCCAATTTCAAATGATTTCTAAATTCATCTATTTTCCCAAGAGAGATGGATTGGGCTAAAGTAGGAAAAGCGGCCACAGCATAAGATATTCCGATAATATTCAAAGGAACAGATTGAAGATTAAAGGAAAAATTAAAAATAGAAATAGACCCAGCTTTTAAATATGAAGCGAAAGCAATAATAGATATTAAAGCAATATTATTAAAAGCGAGCCCTAGAGTTCTAGGCAGAGAAATCAACGCAATTTGTTTAATATCCTTAAAATTAATAGAGAAAGAAAATTTGGGTTTAAAACCACAGCTATATGAAGAAAAAACCTGTATTCCAAAATGCATCAAAGCGCCAAGAACAACTCCAAATGCCAGTCCATAAATTTCAAAAATTGGATAAAGAAAAACTACTCCTATGATTATACCTGCGTTATAAAAAATCGGGCTAAGAGAATAAATAAAAAACTTGCGAAAAAGTTGAGTGACTGTGCCAAACAAATTTGAAAGCCCGAGAAGTATAGGAGAAAATAACATTATGCGTGAAATAGTAACAACTTTATCTTGATAAAACGGGGAGAAACCTGGAGCGACGAATGATACTAAGAGAGGCATTAAGAAAAAAAAGAGCAAAGAAACGAATATCATCACAACTAAAAAAACAGTAAAAATATCATTTAAATACTTTTGAGCCTGTTCAGTGATTTTTCCTTCAGGCATTTTTGCAACGATAAAAGGAATAATGACAGTTATAGAAGCAAGAGAGGCTATGCAAATAAAAATAAGGTCTGGAATCCGAAAAGCGGCGTAGTATGCGTCTAAAGACGCGCTAGGACCGATAAAATGGGCGATGGAACGATCGCGAAATAAAGCCAGTATTTGTGAAAGAAAAGCAAAGAAACCAAGCAAAATAGCGGCCTGATTTACACTCACATATTCTTTACTAAGAATCTTGAAAAGCTTTTCCATCCCCTTTTTATCTTTGAATTACGAAACTCTTTCTAGGCATGTCTTTTTCTAGGGTACGGATTTTTCGAAGCTTGAAAAATCCTGAAGTTCTCGGCTCGACAGCCTCGAAACCCCCTAAAAAAGACATGCCTTCGACGAGTTTCGTAATTCACGATTTTTATGGCTTTTTTGGAGTTGGATCTGGAGGCGGGGTTGAATCTGAAGCTGGAATGCTGTTTGAATTTTTTATAGAGTCAACATATTTTATTAAATCCTTATTATTCGGGTCTAGAGCAAGAGCTTTTTGAGCGTAAGATAACGCTTCTGTATTGTCGTTATCTTGTTTTGCTATTTCAGAAAGAAGAATAAGAGCGTCTATGAAATCCGGCTTTAGAGCGAGAGCTTCATTGGCAGAATCTTTTGCTTCTTTGATTTTCTTATCTAGAAAATACGCATTAGTTATAGCTAACTTTAATCCAGGATTTTTAGGATTAAGAGTTGACGCCATTTGATATGCTTCTATTGCTTTACTGTAACTGTCTTTAACACCAAAGGAACCAAGGCTTTGATATAAAGAACCAAGCGCTTGAAAATTTAAATAATTAGTTCGATCATATGTTGTTGAAAGTTGCGCGCCATTAACTGCCTGATCCAGATTTGTCTGCAATAGAACTTTATCTTCATCAGACAAAGATGCTCCTTTTTTAATTAAAGTATCCAATTTTATTAAATACACCTGCATATAAGTCCTCAGATACAAGTCATTAACATACAATGCTAAAGCTTTGTTGATATATGTTTCAGCAACTGAAATATCTGAAGCCGCTAACGCTTTTCTAAAATAGGAAACGGAAACAAAACGCTGCCCGTATTTAAATGAAAAAGCGGACGAAAAAACTATGATGAACACAAGAACTAGTATAGAAAAGAAACTTTTTCTATGATCGTTTAAGAATAACATATTAATCTCACCTCCTTCTCGAGTGGATGCGAACAATCCCAAAAACACTCCTGCAAAAGCGAAAGCGAGAAGCAATACCAGTATTCCCGCAGAATAGAAAAAAACGGACACAAATAAATAAAAAGACAACATAAAAAATGCTATGGTTTCCCAATTCATCCTGTTTTTGATGCTGAAAAAAATAGACCTGACACCGCTCCACGCAAAAGTAAGGAAAAAAACAAGCCAAGTCAAAATACCCAAAAGTCCATTCGTGGCAAAAAAGGTAGGCAGAGCGCCTGAACCAGAATTAAAAGGAACATCCCAAAATACAGTCGAATTAATCTCTAAAGGCTTGTACATTGACCAAGCAGAGGAAAATCTATTCGGACCTATGCCTAAAATAGGATCTTCCTTAAGCACTGATTTAGCCACATCCAACGTCGCCGAAAAAGATGGAGAAACTTCGGTATTTGATAATCCTAGACGGTTCGGCAAAATTCCTCCGATAAACTGACCGGAGATAAAGAATAAAAGCGCTATCATGATTATTACGAAAGAAGAAACTGGAAAGTGGCGCCTGACCTCTCCGTCTTCCAAATGAGAAGTAAAAGAAAGTTTATAAACAAAAATTATCAAAGCAAAAATTCCAAGAAGCAACCAAACAAACGGAAAATTCACAACCGCAAGCGACAACATTGCAAATATCGTCAAGGCTTGAAGAAAATATTTTTTTATTAGAGTGGTTTGGGAAAATTCAACCACAAGAAGCGACATGAGCCCGCTCAAACCGGCAAAGATGCCGAATGTGTTCCAAGAGCCTATTAAATTTGAAGTTTGTTCACTCAAAACTCCTAAGGACAGCGTCCCGGGCATAAACAAATGCAAGCTTTGAAAAATAAGGACAACCGCGCTCGAGAACACCGAACCAAACAAGACTGTTTTGGCATTTTTGGGATCTCGAAAAATTATAGAGGACATAAACATTAAAAGAAAAGCGGTAAAAATAAACCAGAATGAACCAACATCAAACATCGTCCCAAAAAAAGAAACTTCTGAAACTGCGGAAAAGCTCGCTGAAAGAAAAACTGCTAAAACCACACCCGCTCCCGCGAGCAAACAAAACGATTTAGGCAAAGTTATTTTACCATCAAAGAAGCGCGCTATAGCCCAACATATAACACACAACGTAAGCCCAACTATCAAAAGCAAGCCTTTGGAAATTTCAACAGGAATATTAATGAAAGGCAAAAAGAAAAGCGGTAACAATATTATTGTTAAAAAAAGCGATAAAAAAGAAAGTCTATCAAATATATTTGCGCGCATCATAATGTTTATTATACTTTTATAATTAACTAATAAATTCAGCTTTTTATCTCCAACTTCTTTTCTATAAAATCCACTCTGTCTTTTAGTTTATTATGATCTTCGTATTTAACCCTAGTTACGACAAAGTCATCTATTCTTTTATTTGTGCCAACAAGCTGGTTTTTAACACCTTCTATTTCTATTTTGAGTTCCTCAACTTTTGTATCAATCTTTGCCTCTACTTTAGAAAAACTTCTATTTATTGATTCAAGAAGTTCTATGTTTGTTATCTTTTTGTTTTTTACCTCTTTTTTCATATTCTCATTTTAGCAAATCTAAAAAATTATGGCAAATTATAAAGTTTCAGGCGTTGACTCCTCTACTAAAGGTTGCTCAGGTTCTGGGTCAGGGGAAGGTTCTGGTTCTGCTTCGCCCGCCGTAGGTTCATCCGAAGGCTGGGGCGCAGGTTCTGGATCAGGGGAAAGTTCTAATTCTGGTTCTGGTGTTTCAGCTGAAAGTTGAATAACCTCAGGCTGAGATTCTGCTTCTAATTCTGGCGCAGGCTCCGGTTCTGGTTCTGGCTCTGGCTCTGGAGCAGAAGTTGATGTTGATTGATTTATCAATGCTTTCAAAGATTGTAATTCTGTACGATTGAGACACACTGCCTCTTGTCCAGGGTCTGTCAAACAAACTTCACCGGTAAATATGCGAGTTATGCTATTTGTAGAATTCGCAAACCAAGCAATCAAACTATCTCTCCAAGTATTTTCTTTATCAAAATTATTTATCTTGCTCAAATCGTTAATTTTCAAATCAAGCTCTTTGATTTTTTCCAAAATATTAACAGCGTCCGGGTCTAGAATTGTCGCCACTCCGTCTATCGTCTCATGCACGAAGTCCCAGCCAAAACTTTCATTCAACTTCTTCATCATTAGTTCCATATCGACGATTAAGGTTTTACCTGTGTAAGCATTTCTGGAATCAAAAATCCAATTATTCGTTACAAGGTCATGCGGAGATTGCAAAGTGGCATTCCCTGCCGCATCCATTATGTACGCTTCTCCTGCTGTAGAGTACATGGAAATTCCGTTTGTCAAAGTTCCAACCGGAGCAGTGCCATCAAAAAGTATTAATTGATTTGTGCCGGCAGTGGTAGCTCGAACATCTGTGCTCGCTCCAATTCGCAAGTTGCCAGTTGTTAAATGAAGTAAATCACTCGGCGCGGCAGTCCCGATGCCGACGGAGCCTGTAGTTGTAATGACCATATGTTCCGTGCTAGCTGCATTGGTCTGAAATGACAATCCAGCTGTGGCCCCTGCTCTGATCGTTCCCCCTAAATTAAGTAAATTTCTTGCCGAAGTGATCATCTGTGTAGAACCACTCGCATCGACATAGATATCCCCATTAACACGCAAGTTACCACCGTTTATATGTAATTTTTCTACCGGCGCCGTCGTCCCTATCCCCACATTCCCGCTATTCAATATCGTCATTCTTTCTGTCAAGACACTCGGCGCGGCGTCGGTGCCTGTCCAGAAAGATAATTGTCCAGGGACACGGCTGTCGGCTATGGTACCACTACTGATGCCCTTGATAGCGGCGCCAGTGATGTATCCTGCCGCTCCTCCATAACCAGTGAAGTTGATGACTCCCAGTTCATCGGCAGTGGTGATAACAGTGGGACTTGCTCCTGTGCCTCTCGCTTTTCTGAAGTTTACATCAAAGCTGTCGGCTGAAGCGTCAGCTTGAGTGAGATAGGTAAGCCCTGTGGCGGCGGTATCCGATGAAACATGCAGAAGTCCTGCGGGCGCCGTTGTCCCGATGCCGACGTTGCCGCCGCCCTGGAATATGAACCCCGTGTCGCTATCAAGATATAATTTTTGACCACCCCCTCTTGCGGCAACTATGCCTCCGTTGTCAGCGTATGAACCAAGAAAAAGTCCTTTTGTTAGACCCGAATCAACAAAATCAGCAACTATTTTATAACTCCCAACTGTCCTGCTTCCACTTACTTGCAACTTATCTCCCGGCCCCGTCGTCCCGATCCCCACATTCCCTCCTAGAAAAGCGGCGGCGTAGTTGTTGGTGGCTCCAGTTTGAGCATTGACGGTAAGACCATAGGAGTTAGTGGCGGTAGAAACAGCTCCGGCTTGGATTAATAATCCATGAGTATTGGTAAGAGTGGCGTTAGCGCTTTGTATTGGAGCTCCGGCTATGCCGATAGTGGCGGCGTCAGTTATTGTGCTTGCTCCAACAAAAGAATATGTCGGTTGAGTGATCAAGACTTCTCTTTGTGT
>MFTH01000015.1 GCA_001786765.1 Candidatus Nomurabacteria bacterium RIFCSPHIGHO2_01_FULL_37_25 | reverse complement strand
AGCACAAATATCAGCTCTCTAAGATTTTTAGTAAAGCTGAAAAAGAAAACATTATTAGTTTGCACTGTGTTTTGATTCACGAACGCAGTATAGCAAAGTCAAAAAAAGAAGTCAAGGGCAAAATTTGTTAATATTAAAAAAAGTACTATAATTATTCTATTAAAACAGAGAATAAATCGTGTTAAGATTATATTTATGAAAAAGAAGATTAATTCAGCGCTCATTTCAGTTTATAATAAAGAAGGACTTGATAAGATTGTTAAATTACTTTTTAAACATAAAATTAAAATCATCTCAACGGGTGGCACCGCGGATTTTATTCGTGAACTCAAAATACCTGTAATTCCCGTAGAGACTATCACTAAAATGCCACCAATTTTTGGTGGCAGAGTAAAGACTTTAGAACCTCATATTTTTGGCGCTATTCTTAATCGTCGAGATGATAAAAATGACCAAAAAGAAAAAAAAGAACACAAAATACAAGATATTGATTTAGTAATAGTTGACCTTTATCCATTTGAAGAAACTCGCAGAAATGGAGCAAGTGAAGAAGAAATAATTGAAAAAATAGATATTGGGGGAGTTGCTCTGATTCGGGCAGCCGCGAAAAATTTCAAGGATGTAGTAATTGTTTCTTCTAAAGATGAATATCAAAATCTTACTCTGATACTAAAAAATAAAAATGAAACTACTCTGGAAGAACGCAAAAGATTTGCAGGCAAAGCGTTTGAAGTTACAAGCAAATATGATTTTAATATTCGAGAGTTTTTTCAAGCTCGACCGCTTCGCTACGGAGAAAATCCGCATCAAAAAGGAGAATTTATTGGAAATCTAGAAGAAAGCTTCGCGCAACTTCATGGCAAAGAATTATCTTATAATAATCTTCTAGACACTGAAGCGGCTATTTTAACTGTGAATGATTTTAAAGAGCCAACTTTTGCCATTATTAAACATATGAATACTTGTGGGCTCGCAGTAAGAAAAGAAGGACATTTGCTAGAAGCTTATAAAGCGGCTTATAAGGCTGATCCTATTTCCGCTTTTGGTGGAATATTGGCGACGAATAGAAGAATAGAAAAAAATATTGCCGAACTTATAAAAAAGCAAGAACTTTTTGTGGAAGTAATTATTGCCCCAGATTTTACAAAAGAAGCTTTGGAAATATTTAAAGAGAAAAAAAATTGTCGCATTCTAAAATGGCAAAATCCTATCTTTCCAACAAAGCAAATTCGCTCTTGTTTTACAGGATTACTTTCACAAGATCGTGATACTCAAGTAGAAAAAGAAAATGACCTGACAGTTACCACAAATCGAAAACCCACCAAGGAAGAAAAAAAAGATTTGCTTATAGCCGCTACGGTGGTGAAACATCTGAAGTCAAACGCTGTTGCCTTAGTCAAAAATGGCGCGCTGCTTGCTATAGGTTCTGGACAGACTTCAAGAATAGACGCTCTCAAGCAAGCCATAGATAAAGCTCGGAAATTTGGTTTTTCTCTGAAAGGCGCGGTACTTTCTTCAGAAGCATTTTTTCCATTTCCAGATTGCGTAGAGATGGCAGGGGAAATAGGTATCAGCGCTGTTGTTCATCCCGGTGGATCAAAAAATGACCAAGCGTCAATAGATATAGCCAATAAATATAATATGGCGATGGTGACAACCGGTTTTAGACATTTTAAACATTAGTTTTCTTATTGTTGTTAATCACAAAACCCATAAAAATATCAACTTTCTTCCGGTACGAATTTTTCGAAGCTTGAAAAATTCTGAAATTCTCGGCTCGACAGCCTCGAAACCCCTGCAGAAAGTTATATTTTTAGAGTTTCGTGATTGAAAGTTTGTTATTGTTTTATATCAAAATAATGCTAAGATAAAATAATGAAAAAAGACATTAAAGTTGGAATAATTATGGGTTCAGATTCAGATTTAGAAGTAATGTCTGAAGCGGCAAAAATACTTGAGGAATTTGGCGTATTTTACGAAATGACAGTCGCTTCTGCGCATCGAAGTTCAGAATTGGCGCGCAAATATGTAACTAATGCTAAAAACAGAGGAATTAAAATTATTATAGCGGGCGCCGGCGGAGCGGCGCATTTGGCAGGGGTGGCAGCATCTCTCACGACTCTCCCTATTATTGGGGTACCAACAAAAGCAAAAACTTTAGACGGACTTGATTCCTTGCTCTCAACTGTGGGAATGCCTCCCGGAGTGCCGGTCGCAACCGTCGGAATAAATGCGGCGAAAAATGCTGGAATCTTAGCTCTGCAAATACTTGCGATAAGTGACAAAAGTTTAGAAAATAAAATGATTATTTATAAAAAAAAGCTAGAAGAAGATAATAAAATTAAAGGAGAAAAACTTCTAAAAATTGGATTTAAAAAATACTTGGAAAATAAATAATGAGCAATAAAAAAAGCGAGTATGCAAAGGCGGGGGTAGATTATACTGTTATGGAGCCATTCAAAATGGCAATGATCACAGCGGGAAAAAAAACTTTAAAGTTTCCAAATAAAAGAGGCGTGTTCATTAATAAAGACGCAACACACGCGCATGGCGCAGTATTTGAATACCGCGGAGGAAAAAGTCATATCTGGTGCCAAACTCAGGAAGACCTCGGTAATAAAAATTGGATTGCGGAATGGATGTATCAGAAAACCGGTAAATCTTATTATGATTCTATCGCTATTGATACTGCGCTCATTGTGGTGAACGACGTCATTGCTCAAGGCGCTATGCCGGTAGTTTTTACTGACCAACTGGAAGCAAGTCGAAGCGATTGGTATGGAGATAAAAAAAGGTCAAAAGATTTTGCAAATGGATTTTTGAAAATCTGTAAAGAAGTAGGCATGGCATTGCCAGCTGGAGAGTCCGCGAGTGTTACATATTTAATTAATCCCAAAAGTCCTGTCAAGGAAATAGCCAGCTTGAGTGGTTCAGTTACCGGTCTTGTTGCGCCAAAAGAAAATTTAATTACCGGACAAGATTTAGCCGTTGGTGACCATATTATTGGCGTAGCATCATCTGGGCTTCATGCAAACGGTATAAGTTTAGTTATTAAAAAATCTCTTGAACTTCCAAAACAATTTCTAACAAAATTAGCAAATGGAAATACTATTGGCGCAGAAGCCCTCATCCCTACTCGTTCATATGTAAAGCTCGTTGAGTCATTATTAAAAAACAAAATAAAGATTCATGCATTACTGCCTGGCACAGGCGATGGTGTGGGGAAAATAGCTTTTGACAAAAGACCATTCACATACAGAATTCATTCATGGCTTTCGGTTCCGCCGCTTATGGAATATTTTCATAAAAAAATTGGCATTCCTATAGAAGATTGTTTAAAAACTTTTAATTGGGGAGTAGGGTATTATATTTTTGCGCCAAGAGAAGAAGTTGCTAAAATACTGAAAATAGGCAAAAATAGCGGGTATACTCTTGCGGATATCGGTATTGTAGAGGCAGGTAAACGGCAAGTTATATTTGAACCGGAAAAAATAATTCTTACACCGCCGGGAAAATAATTATTTTTAATTTTTTATAAGATGAATATTCTAGAAAAAACAAATTTTAAAAATCTCGGGGAAAAATATACTGGCAAGGTGAGGGATGTCTATATACAGAAAGACAAGATAATTATGGTTTCAACTGATAGATATTCGGCTTTTGATCGCAATCTCGCGTTGATACCATACAAGGGACAAGTTCTAACACAGACTAGTAAATTCTGGTTTGAACAAACGCGCGACATTGTGTCGAATCATGTGATAGATTTTCCAGATCCGAATGTGGTGGTGGGTAAAAAATGCGCGGTGCTTCCCGTGGAGATGGTGGTGCGGGGGTATATTACTGGAGTGACTTCCACTTCTCTTTGGGTGAATTATCAAAAAGGTCAGAGAGATTTTGGAGATTTTGTTTTACCCGAGGGAATGAAAAAAAATCAAAAATTAGATAAACCTGTCATCACTCCAACTACAAAACATGAAATGCATGACAGAAATCTAACTAGTAAAATGGTGATAGAAGAAAAGTTTATGGAACCAGCAATTTGGCAAAAAGTTTGCCAGATTGCTTTGAAACTTTTTGAGAGAGGGCAAGAGGTCGCTTTGAAAAGGGGATTAATTTTAGTGGATACTAAATATGAATTTGGACTTACACCAGAAAGAGAAATTATGCTCATAGATGAGATTCACACTCCGGACTCTTCCCGTTATTGGCAAGCTAGCTCATATCAAAAGCGAATAGACGAGGGACTAGAACCAGAAAATTTTGATAAAGAATTTCTGCGTTTATGGTTTAGGGACAATTGCGATCCATATAAAAATGAAAAACTCCCAGAAGCTCCATTTAATATGGTAATGGAACTTTCTAGCAGATATGTCAGAATTTGCGAGCAAATTACTGGAGAGCCTTTTAAAATAGAAATAGGAGATATTGAAAAAAGAATTGAAAATAATTTAAAAAAATATAATTTAAATGAATAGTAATTCAAAAATAGAGAAAATCATGGCAAATTCATTAAACTCAATTTCACCAATAGACGGACGTTATAAGAAATATACTGAAGTTCTGAGTATGTACTTTAGCGAAATGGCGTTGATGAAGTATCGCATCATCGTAGAAAGCGAATATCTTATAGCTCTTTCAGATATAAAACTGCTTAAGAAATTTTCTGACAAAGAAAAAAGTTTAATTAGATCTTTGTACAACTTATCAGAAAAAGACGCGCAAATTATTTCTGATATAGAAATTAAAGGATACAAAAATTTCAAGGCCACCGACCACGATGTAAAAGCAATAGAATATTATATAAAATATAAGTTGTCTAAGACGAGCTTAGTAGATATTTCAGAATGGATACATTTTGCTTTAACTTCTTATGACACAAACACTCTGGCAAGGGGTATGATGCTAAGTGATGTTTTAACAAAAATAATTGTACCC
Organism: Candidatus Nomurabacteria bacterium RIFCSPHIGHO2_01_FULL_37_25; assembly: GCA_001786765.1. Classification (GTDB taxonomy): domain Bacteria; phylum Patescibacteriota; class Minisyncoccia; order Phycocordibacterales; family UBA9973; genus UBA9973. The sequence continues at coordinate 62,411 of MFTH01000015.1, read as the reverse complement.
GAAATTGAACATATCATAAAAAAAATAGATAACTTTGCAAAAAAATACAGTGGGTTGCCAATGCTCGCGCGCACGCACGGTCAGCCTGCGTCTCCGACCACTTTTGGCAAGGAATTCAAAGTCTTTAGCGAAAGACTAAAAAAACAACTTATTAAATTAAAGAGTCAGAAAATTTCTGTTAAATTTAGTGGCGCTTCAGGGAACTTCAATGCTCACATAGTTGCTTTTCCAAAAATTGATTGGATTTTTTTTGCTAAAAATTTTATTAAAAAATTAAACACAAACAGGAATATAGAACTTGAATTAAATCTTACGGCAACGCAAATCGACCCTCATGATAGTGAAGTGGAAATCTTTGATAATTTACGCAGAATTAACACTATCTTGATTGATTTCAATCAAGATATCTGGCGGTATATTAGCGATGGATGGATTACGCAAAAATTTATAAAGGATGCCGTCGGTTCTTCAACTATGCCTCATAAAATAAATCCGATTAAGTTTGAGAATAGCGAAGGCAATCTAGGCTTAGCCAACGCGCTTTTTGAGTTTTTTGCTCGCAAATTACCAATCTCTAGACTTCAGCGCGATCTTTCTGATTCTACGGTGGAGAGAAACTTTGGGTCCGCTTTTGGACATTGTTTGGTGGCCTATAAAAATTTATTAAAAGGATTAGCTGGAATTACTGTGGATGAAAATATCGTAAAACAAGATTTAGATAATCATCCAGAAGTTATCACTGAAGCTATCCAGACTATTCTCCGACGCGAGAAAGTAGCTATGCCGTATGAGAAATTAAAGGAATTAACTCGGGGTAAAAGGGTGACACTTGTGGAGATTCATAAATTTATAAATGATTTGTCCGTCAGTGATAAAATAAAAAAAGAATTGTTGAAAATAACTCCAGAGAACTATACTGGTCTAGCTTCCAAGCTTGCTTCAAGGTAATATAAAAGCATGTCAAAAGTAACACTTAGAGTTTTGGCTTCTATTTTTCTGTTTTTCTCAATACTTTTTATGCCTCTTTGGCTGTCTCTCGTTTTGGCATTTGCGAGTATGGCATATTTTTCATTTTTTCTAGAAGCTGTTTTCTTATTTTTCCTGTCAGATTTGCTTTATGGAGCGCCTGAATCATATCTTTTTAATATAGTTTTTGTTTCTCTAAGTCTGATGCTTATCTGTTTTATAATTTTAGAATTATTAAAAAAGAAATTAAGATTTCACTCAAAATAAAGAAAATGATTTTTCAAAAATTTACAAAAAACCGCCATTATAGAGGGGTAAATAAAATTAAAAATACTTTTATGGAACCGGATGAAATTTTTCTTGATTCAAAAAATTTAGAAAATTTTAACACGCAACAGTTTGAAGGCAGAATAGAAAAAGCAATCTCTAAGAAAACAATAAATTATCTCGGTATTTTTTTTATATTGATAATATCTATATTTAGTATTCGTTTGATAAATCTTCAAGTACAAAATGGAGATTCTTATAGAAAAAGAAGTGAAAATAATATTCTTAAAAAAATAAATATTTTTGCCGAAAGAGGGATGATTTATGATAGAAATAAAGAAAAATTAGTTTGGAATAAAAAAAATGATGACCCATCTAGCTTATATACACGCTCTTATTTATCACCCGGATTTTCTCATGTTCTTGGTTATATTAGTTATCCAGCCAAAGATAGCTCAGGGAATTATTGGCAAAACGAATTTATAGGTAAAGCTGGATTAGAAAAACAATACAATGAAAAGATTAGCGGTGAGAATGGTTCAAAAATAATAGAAACAGACGCAAGAGGGATTGTGCATTCTGAAAATATTATCAATACTCCAAAGGTTGGCAATGATTTAACAACAACCATTGATTCACGAATTCAAATGGAGTTATTTACTTTGATTAAAGATTTATCACAACGCAGTGGATTTTTAGGCGGGGGAGCGGTATTAATGGATATTCAAAATGGAGAGATTATAGTTTCTACCAGTTTCCCGGAATATGATTCTGAGATTTTATCTTTAGGTAAAGATGCAGATATAATTAATAATTATATAACAGATAAAAGAAAGTTTTTTTTAGATAGAAATATATCGGGGCTTTATACTCCAGGTTCGATTATAAAACCATTTTTAAGCTTAGGCGCTTTGACAGAAGGTGTGATTGACCAATACAAGGAAATTCTTTCAACTGGTTCTATTTCAATTCCGAATCCTTATTTTCCAGATCAGAAAACTATTTTTAAAGATTGGAGAGTAAATGGCTGGACAAATATGACGGAAGCCATAGCTGTTTCTTCTGACGTGTATTTTTATAGCATTGGAGGGGGTTTTGGAGACCAAAAAGGTCTTGGGATTATGAATATTGAAAAATATGCCAAACTTTTTGGTATCGGAGAGGCGACGGGAGTTGACTTATCGAGTGAAAAGCAGGGTGTTATTCCAAGTCCAGAATGGAAAATAAAAAATTTTCCAGGTGATCCTTGGCGTATTGGGAATACATATCATACCTCTATTGGGCAGTATGGGTTTCAAGTTACTCCAATAGGTATAGTGAGAGCAGTATCAGCAATCGCTAATTATGGCGCGCTCGTTACCCCGCATTTTATTTTAGGTGATAAAAAAATGGAAGAGAAAAATCAAATTGAAAATATAAAAAAAGAATATTTTGACATAGTGCATGATGGTATGCGACAAGCAGTCACTTATGGCACTGCGGTAGCTCTTAATGTGCCTTATGTAAAGGTTGCTGCTAAAACAGGCACAGCTGAACTTGGAGTCGCCAGAAAGAGAGTGAACTCCTGGGTGATAGGTTTTTTTCCGTATGAAAATCCAAAATACGCTTTTACAATATTAATGGAATCCGGACCCTCAGGTGGGGCTAGCGCTTCATCTATAATGCGTCAATTGCTGGATTGGATGTCTATTAATACTCCTGAATATTTCAAATAATCGGCTCGACAGCCTCGAAACCCCCTAAAAAAGACACGCCTTCGACAAGTTTCGTAATTCAGGATAATTCGTAATTTTTTTATCCACTTTCCAATTCACACCCTAGCTTGACAGGATAAAAAGGTGAGTATAATCTACTTGTGTATAAATAAATTATGGTTTTCGCAGAAAACCAAGAATTCGTAAGGTCGAGAAAAAATTATAAATTAAAAATTATAAATTAAAAAAAATAAAATTATGAAAAAAATATTACTTAGTTTGAGTATGATAGCAGTGGTCGGAGTTGTAGTTGCTGGCGCAACAGGCGCATTTTTCTCTGATACAGAGACATCAACAGGTAACACCTTTACCGCTGGCGCAATTGATTTGAAAGTTGACAGTCAGTGTCATTATTACCAATATGTTGGTGGACAATCAGGACCAAATGGAGATGGATACGTAGATGTTGGTTGTACAGATCCTGACGAAACTGGTCCAGTAGTAATGGGCAATTGGTCAGAAACTGATCTTGAAAATGGGGTACATAAATTCTTTAGCTTTGATGATCTTAAACCAGGAGACAAAGGAGAGGACACAATTTCTCTTCATGTTTATGACAACGATGCGTGGGGGAGAGTTTTAATGACATTGGGTGGTAGTTTAGATAACACCTGTACGGAGCCGGAAGGAAGTGCAGAAAATAATCCTGGTTGTGATTCTGATGGAGAATTATTAAGCGCAATGCTTCCTGGATTCTCTATGTGGCTTGACCAAGGTTCTACTCCTGGATTTCAGTGTGTAGGTCCTGATGGAGTTCCAGTAGTAAGTTGTCCTGATACAACAGAAGGAGATAATGTTTGGCAGTCATACGAAGGACAACCATGGAGTTTAACTGATGAAAAAGAATTTTCTTCAGTCTTAACAAATGCATATAATACCGGAGACGGTGAAGATTCTTGTGGTGATTTAGGAGGAAGTGTAGATGGTCATAATAATTATCTTCTTTGTCACGGTCTAGCTTTAGATGGAAGAATGGTTGGAAGCACGACTTATTACTTTGGTCTAAATTGGAATCTTCCTTGGAGTACTGGTAATGAAGTCCAAACTGACAGCCTAAGTGGTGATATTGCGTTTGAAGTTGAACAACACAGAAATAACCCTAGCCCATTTGATCTTTAATCTTTTATTAGTTAACTAAAAAAACTATGAAAAAGATATTATTAAGCATGGCTGTGATTATTGTCGTTGCCGGAGCTGTCGCAGGAGGCACTGTTGCTTTCTTTAATGATACCGAAACTTCAACAGGCAATATCTTTACCGCTGGTTCAGTTGATCTTACTGTTGACTCTTTCGGAGCGACTTACAATGGCGCGCTCGTGCAAGATGCGAGTTGGCCTGCGATGAACTTGACGAATGAGAAATTCTTTACTTTAGAAGATTTAAAGCCGGCTGATATTTACAACCGAAGTATCAGCGCCCACGTTTCTAGTAATCCAGCTTGGCTCTGTATCGGTAAAAAAAATCTTAACGATCAAGAGAATGGCATAAACGAAGCCGAAGATGACGCTGGAGACACAACAGCATCTGTCGGGGAATTGAGTCAAAATGTGCATGTGCTCGTTTGGAAAGAAATTGTTCCGGACCTAGTGCATCAGACCAACGAACCGATTCTCATTGATTCTTTCTTTGATGTCTTTACTGATTTACCGCTTCGAGACTCAACAACAGGGAATGGTCCTACTGATCCTATTCAGACAGAACTTCTCGCTATGAGTCTATGTGGAGGAAATCATGTAGTTGCTCCCGGCGCAGGTTTTGGCGGAGAAGTAACATGTAACGGCGGATCTATGAACGACAAGGCTCAAACCGATTCACTTTCGGCTGATCTTGTTATCTATGGTGAACAGTATCGCAACAATCCAAACTTCAAGTGCGCGGATGTGAATCTATAATACTAAAATTTTCAATTAATTTTGAAGTTTTATAATCCCTCATATGCAATCGAGTATGTGAGGGAGGATAAGGCTTTTAAAAAGCCTGTAAAAAATGGATAAAGCCTTTAAAATTCTTTATACAACATTTTACATAACAATCATTATTGTCATCGCTTTTTTACTGATTGCTCTTTTCCCGATTAAAGGCAATTATCAAATAAAAATTGTGCAATCTGGTTCAATGGAACCGAGCATTAAGACAGGAAGCATTGTTGTCATAAAGCCAAGCCTAAATTATACAGTGGGAGATGTTGTGACTTTTGGCAAAGACACAAAAAAAGATATTCCGACTACCCACCGCATAGTCTCTAGTCGCGCGCAAAGTGGGGTGATAATGTTCACCACCAAAGGGGATGCCAATGAAGACTCTGACACAAATGAAATACGCCAGAATGATATTCACGGAAAAGTTTTATTTAATATTCCGTTTTTGGGTTACATCATAGACTTGGCTCGCAAACCTCTTGGATTTGCGGTTCTTATTATCCTTCCAGCAATTATTGTTATTTATGACGAAGGGATGAAAATATTTAGTGAAGTTAAAAAAATGCGAGCCCTTCGACAAGCTCAGGGTAAACAAAAAGAAGAAGTTGTAGAAAATATACAAAATGAAAAAGAAGTCTAATAAAATAATAGCTTTGACTTTAATTTTGCTTCTAACCTTAGGCTTTTCTGGAGTAGAAAAAACAAATGCATATTATGATGATAAAGAAACTTCCGGTGGTAATTTTTTCTCTACTTCCTCTTTAGATTTTTCACTCAACTCTGACGCTGACTTTGCGCCGGAGGTGAATCCAGAAATTAATGCCCTGCGAAGCATTTCAATTTCAAATGATGGAAGTTTAGGATTTCAATACACAATAAAAACAACTGGCGTGATAGGTGGTCTGTGTGACGCTTTGGATTTATCAGCTTCTTTAGATGGGGGATTGCCAGTTACCGAGTCGCTCTCCACTTTTGAAATTGGCCCGTTTAATTTTAACGCGCCAGAAAATTGGGATTTTACCGCCACACTCACATCAGACGCGCCTGAATTAGAAGGAATGACTTGTGAATTTAATTTTGAATATTTCGGTTGGCAGACGGATTTAACTGGGCCATCGCCCATAGGCTTTAACGATACAGAAACTATTACTAATACAGTCACAGCTGAAACTTGGGGATTGGATTATGGACCTATTGAGGATTTTGCTGTATTTGGCGCAAGTGATGTAAGTGATACTAATGAAACTGAAACAGGCAATAGCTCATACATTGTAGGTGGAATGATAGGCAGTAATAGAAGCGTTGAAATTGGTAGCTTGAATGTACAGCTCGGCATTCGGGCAGGGAGTAAGGTAACTACCCACGACAACGTTACAATAGGCGCAAAAGGAATTATCGTAAACGGTTCAGTGACACTAGGTGGATCTAACATTATAAATGGCAGTGTTCATGGCGCAAGCGTAACTGTCGGTAGCAGTACTAATCTTAATGGAGATGTTGTGTCTGGCGGATTATTTTCTACAGGCGCTAACACACAGGCGTCTTTGGATGTGGATGCGCAGAGCGCTACTTTGGGCAACAGCGCTGATATTTTAGGAACTCTTACATTGCCGAATACTGTATTGCCGACGCTTGTCGGTGATGCTACCGTCGGAACACTCAATAATGATGGGACACCACTTCCAGCGACTCCAGATACTTTTACTGATATTTCTCTACCAACACCAAATATTTTTAGCGCAAATGCCGATGCGGGTAAAGACATAAATATAAATACCGATAATTCTCCGCTCACTTTAGCTCCGGGCATTTATCGTGACTTAACAAGTACTAACAGTAAGACACTTAACTTGACTGCGGGAACTTACGTCTTTCGTTCCTTCAGTCTAGCTGGGAATAATATTATAAATGCTGATGTGTCCGGCGGGGAGATACTCATATTTGTAGTAGGCGATGTAACTACCGGTAGCAATCTTGACTTTAATCTTACGGGTGGAACTGCAGATAAAATATATTTAGAAAGTGGTGGCGTGGTAAGTTTAGGTGGTAGCAACGATTGGTACGGCACAATTTATTCAACTAAAAGTAACTTACCCAATGAGTTTGGCATTACCACAGGCAATAACACTGATGTTTGGGGCGCGCTTTACAGCGCTGAGCAAATACGACTTGGAGGCGCTAATAATATAACTCTCGTTGGTCCATTCTTTGGAATTTATTCGGTTCCTTCTAATGTCTCTGATATAGCGCTGAATGAAATCTACCCTAGTCCTGCCGGTGGTGTTGCGCCGAGCGATCGTGAGTGGATAGAACTTTACAACACCACCGCTTCTTCTATTGATGTTTTAGATTGGAAAATTTCAGAAATAGCAGGAGCGACGGAAACATTTTACTCTGTGGTCGCTTCAGGAGCGACTGCCAATCAAGTACAGCCGTATGCTGGAGCAAGTACAATCATTCCGTCTGGCGGATTGCTTGTTCTTGAGTTTGGAAATTTGACAGCTCGTCTAAATAATACAGGTGATACTGTGCGTCTATATAATTCTACAAATATATTTATGGATGGACATGCATATCCAAGTACTGCAGTTGGCAAATCACATCAGCGTATTCCAAACGGCGGTATTTGGGTTGACCCAGAACCAACACCCGGGGAGTCAAATCGTGTAAGTATGCAAGATTTGATAAATGCGGGACTTGACGAGGGCACAATACAACTAATCATTGCTTTACTTGCAGAAAAAGGAGAGACCCTTCTAGAAGAAGAAACAGTGGTAGAGATGACGACAGCAGGAAATATAAATCCCGAAGTAAATACAGAAGAAACCATGAGAGAAATTATAGAAGATGTTCCTCCGGCAGTAGTACCAGAAGCAGTAACAAAAATATTAGAAGTAGTAGATACTATAGTAGAATCTGTCACACCACCTCCAACACCAGAGCCCGAAACTGAAGAGGTTCCCGTTTTAGTAACAGAAAGTGAACCTGTTATCGCAAGTGAACCAGAAGGAGCTATTATAGAATCCCAACCTTTACCGGAAGCTACCGCGGGTGAAGTAGAACAAATTATAGAGTCAGCGCCGGAAGTAATAGCCACAGAACCACAACCATAAAAATATGAAAACATTAATTCAAAAATTTATATTCTCTGTACTCACAATAATAACGCTCTTTGGTTTTACTTCGAATGTTTTCGCCGCGCCGCTTCAGGTAACATTTGTCCCGGATCCATTATTTAACAAACCCAACTTTCTACCTAGCGATGAAACAAATGGAGAGATAACAGTCACCAATAATTCTGGAGCGTCACAGACTATTTTAACTGAAGCAATTAATGTAACAGACAATGATAATTTTGGCAGTCTTTTGCATCTTGAAATAGCAGGAACTAGCGGAATTTTATTTGATGATACTCTTGCTAATTTTCTCTCAACTGCCGGTGAAGTTTCTTTAGGCGCAATTACTAACGGAGAATCCAAGGTTTTTACTTATACTATTTCTTTTGTTGATTCAAGTGATAATTCTTATCAAGGGAAAACTCTTGGTTTTGATGTCTGCGTTGGATTTTCAGGCGGGACAAAACATTGTGGCGATACTGTTGTGGGAGATGAAAATGATACAGACGGAGGCCCCTCGACAGGCGGAGGTCCTTCGAATGGAGGCGGAAGTGGGGGAGGGCCAATAGTTCTTACTATATTTAATGAAAAAACAGTAGATATTACGGAAGTAGGCGGATTCCCAGCGACAGCTACAGCGACAATAACTTGGGACACGAATGTTCTGTCAACTAGTCAGGTCGTTTATGGACCAACTCCTCCTTTATATACTCTGGATATGAATGCATTATATTTTGGATACCCATCTGGCACTATTGAAGACCCAACCAAAGTTTTGCATCACTCTGTATTAATAACAGGACTTACTCCAGGACAAACTTATGTTTATCGTGTTGTTTCTCGCGCTTCACCACCGACTATAAGTTTTGAAAAATATTTCGCAGTACCTTTACTCGCTACGAATAATCCAAATAATCCAAACATAGACGGAGGAAACTCCTCCGTAAACACAGATGATTCATCAACGGACCGTTCAGATTCTGAAGGGTTTTCAAGTCCGACGAGCTCAGAATTTTCTGACACAAATTCTGAAGGGGATGCGTCTCAAATAGAAGATGATAATCTAGATTTAGATAATAATTTAGTCGCTAATGTATTGCTTTCTGGTTTTGATAATCTAGTATCGATTTGTACTTTAATTGGCATTCTCATACTTTTAGCATTATATATGATTTGGCATTTATGGATTAGAAAAAAGTATGAAGAATCTAGAATGCCAGAAAAGGAAATTTGGAATAGATTCTACCTTTTTTTTGTAGGTTCTTCTTTTTTGGTGATGATTTTAGCTAGCTTGATTCAAGAATATTGCATTCTACCTGTTTTATTAATTGCTTTTGTAATTTCTCTTTTAATATACTGCCTAAAGAAATTCAAAGAATAATCTCGTTGCATATATCTTAATCATAAAGTATAATGTTTCTATGCGTAAAGTCTACACACTTTTAATTTTAGGCATCTGGGTGGCAGTATTGCCATATCTAGGCTTTCCATATTCTTGGAAGGATGTTTTAACGACTCTTTCCGGGTTGGGGCTTATTTACATAAGTTATACACTATATAAAGAATCAAAAGTAAAAGAAAATAATGAAGAAAAAACTTTTGACAACTTTTCAGAAAATAACTTTTTTAACAGAGAAGAAATAAAAAAAGAAATATAATATCTGATTTAGATTATGGAGCAATTCTCAAAAACAAGATATATTCCTACTGTTGTTTTTCTTGTTGTTTTATTTTTTATTTTTGGTGTTTATGTTGGTGTTCACAATCGTCCAGAAATAGATAAAGTTATAGGTCTTTCTAATAAAGAAACGCAAATCGCAACAAATGCAGATTTTGCTTCTTTTTGGAAGGTCTGGAACACTATTAACGAAAAATATCCCAGAGCTGATGAAACATCTGACCAAGATAAAATTTATGGCGCTATCTCGGGTTTGATGAGCTCTTTAGACGACCCATACAGTGTGTTTTTTAACCCGGATGACGCGCAAGCTTTTGAAGATGAAATAGCTGGCAACTTTACTGGAGTTGGCATGGAGGTTGGCATAAAAGACAAAGTTCTCACAGTTATCGCTCCACTCAAAGACACTCCCGCTTATAGGGCAAACATTAAGCCTGGTGATAAAATTTTGAAGATTGACAAAACAGTCACTTCTGGTTTAAGTATTGAAAAAGCAATTAAATTAATAAGAGGGGAGAAGGGCACAGAAGTTGTACTCACAATCTTTCGTGAGGGGAATAAAGATCCGATAGAAATAAAAATTGTAAGAGATGTCATTGATGTTCCAACCCTTGATACAGAACTCCAATCAAACGGTATTTTTGTAATAAAACTTTATAGTTTTTCTGCTAACTCAGCCAGTCTTTTCCGTAATGCAATCAAAGAATTTGCCGAATCGGGGACTGATAAATTGTTACTGGATCTACGAGGAAACCCTGGTGGATATTTAGATGCGGCGGTGGATATGGCAAGCTGGTTCTTGCCCGGAGGGAAAATTATTGTAACTGAAGATTATGGCAACAACACAAAACCAGAAGTATTTAGAAGTCGAGGTTATGATGTATTTAATGACAAATTAAAGTTTGTTGTCTTGATAGATGGTGGATCTGCTTCGGCATCTGAAATCTTGGCTGGGGCTCTGCAAGATTATAAAATTGCAAAGTTGGTAGGGAAGCAAAGCTTTGGAAAAGGCTCAGTGCAGGAAGCAATAAAAATTACCCCAGACACTCTTCTTAAAATTACGGTGGCTAAATGGCTCACACCTAATGGAAATTTGATTGAAGGAAAAGGACTCACGCCGGATTATGAAGTGGAGTTTATTAAAAAAGATTTAGAAGATAAAAAGGATCCACAATTAGATAAAGCGACACAACTATTATTAGAACCTAGCCCCTAGAAAAGAACCTAATTATGCGAGTAATATTCTTAAAAGATGTGCCGAGGGTGGGAAGAAAATATGACATCAAGGAAGTAAATGACGGCTACGCCATGAATTTTTTATTTTCTAGGAAATTAGCTGTTGTTGCTACACCAAAAGCCGTGGCAGAACTTGAAATGAAGAAAAAAGAAATTATTATTGAAAGGGAAGTGCAAGAGGATCTTTTAATGAAAAATTTAGAGGAAATAAAAGATAAGGCTGTTATAATAAAATGTAAAACGAATGATCAAGGTCATCTTTTTTCCGCAATTCATAAAAAAGAAATTCTAGATGAAATGTCTAAACGACATCATATAGAAATTAACGAAGAATTCATTATTTTAGAAAAACCAATCAAAGAAGTAGGGGAGTTTAAAATTCCAATTGAGATAAAAAACAAAAAATCGTCTTTCCAACTTATTATAGAGAAGATATAATAAGAAACTCAAGATCTTAAATTAATTTACATTCACTACTTTTTTTTCTACTGTTGTGCCATTAAAAGAAATTTTGCGTTTAGAGCCAAATTTTACTATACCGGGTTTTAGGGCAAAAAGTGTGTGGTCTTTGCCTACAGAGACATTATTGCCTGCCATAATGGCTGTACCGCGTTGTCTGACGATAATAGAGCCAGATTGAGCCCTTTGCCCATCAGAAAGCTTAATACCGAGATATTGTGGGTTAGAATCTCTTAAATTTTTGGCGGTTCCGCCAGCTTTTCTATGTGCCATATGTGTGATACAGTATAAACAATTTCATGGAAAAAATCAAGCAAATAATAACATATAGCTTAGAAAATGAGAAAGGGAAAGACATTTTAATAGTTCTGATTGTTATTTTATTAGGTTTGGGGTCGTTTGAGTTAGGTAGATTATCAAAAAACAATATAAGTTCAGGCATTAAGATAGAATATCCGAATCAAGAAACCAATGTAATATCTGCGACTGATAGCATATCAAAGGGCATCTTTGACATAAGTACAAAAACTGTTCAAGTTCAGAATTCAAATTCTGGAAAAAATTTTTTCGCTTCCAATCGGGGAAGTAAATATTATTCTTTTAGTTGTTCTGCTGGCAAAACAATCAAACAAGAAAATAGAGTTTATTTTTTTACAAGGGAAGAGGCAGAGAAGGCAGGATATGAGTTTTCGAGTTCGTGCAAATAAAACATATCATGTCGCACAATATATCTTTAGTGCAATTAATAACAACTTAGAATATACAAGGAGCTCTTATAATACACTATAAACTAAATCCTTGAACCAATTTAGAGCTTGTTTGAGCCAATTTAGAATTTCAGGCCAAGTTAGATGAAAATAATTTAGAATCCCAGTTATAGTAAGACCAAAATATTTCATCAAAAGAAGAGCGATGATAATGATTATTATCAATTCTATAAAACCTTTTTCTTTATTATTTGTTATATTATTTTTCATAATACTTAAATTATATCATAATCTATTCTTTTTGCATTTTTCGGATGACAATAAAGGGCGTCATTTCGTCATTTTGACCCATTGGGTTGTCGAGTAATATAAGCCTGAGCTCTTTTTCATTTAATAAGACTTTTTTGCTTTTACCAAGAATTTTTGTATTTATATTATTTCCATCTATAATTACTGTCGGAAAATCAAATTTGTTTTCAATTTCTTGGCAAGTTTTCACAGGATTTTCCGGTGGTAAAATAGCATGCTCTTTATACATATCCATTGCGTCCGGATTAAAGCCGTCAATTTCTGATACTCGCTTCCCTGCCACAATCCAAAAAATTCCCCTTATTCCAACAATTTTTCCAAGTATTCCTAAAATCATCGCTAAAATCATTCTGGGTCTACCTGAAATGTCTATTGCCACTTGCATTTTTTCTGCTCGAGAAAAACCTATATCATTTGGATACTTTTTTACTCCTTTCACAATGAGCTTAGCTAACCAGCCGACTTTCACAGTGCTAATGTGACGAAAATTATTTTGGCAGACAGAAATTATTTTTTCTGAAATAACTAAATAATCTTTATTTTGGAATTCTCCAAATTCTAGTGAGATATATTTTTCTATAATTGACATTAGATCATCGCCAAAATTTACAAGGTTCGTCTTGATTGGTATTCTAGCGTATTTTTGACCAGCAACTTCTATTATTAAATTCTTACCCTTGTTAGGTAAATTTGTTTTCATTACTAATTATTATAACAAAGTTACTTGAAATACTGTAATAGATTTATTTGTTATTTATCGTTAGGTATCCGGAGCAAATAGTTTTCCCTTCGTAATTTAATTTTATTTTTTGAGTCATTTCACGCGGAATTTGATAGCCGACTATCTTATATATCCAGTTACCTTTTAGATTAGAACCAATAGTAATTTTCGCTTGGATTTTTAATATTTCCTCTTTTTCATCTAAAAATATAAGTTCAGTATCATAAATACCAGGATTATTATTTTCAAACCCAACAACGACACTCATGGTGGGGTGCATTGCCGGAAAACTTTGCGCATTGATATTCTCAAAAATACCAATAATAGAAAGATTGCCACTCCCCTGTTCTACTATTGCATTTTCACAAATATGTAAAAAATTAACTTTTAACATGATTTATAACTATAACAAATTAAAGTTTTAATGTAAATGAATTAGTTTTTCTATTCCTTTTTCTATTCTTCGCAAAGAAGAATCTTTATCTATTAGTTTCATAATTTCAAAAGGATCAGAAGATTTTAGTTCACCAGATAAAGCGACTCTAAGTGGCCAAAGCACTTTTCCCCTTCCCTCTTTACTAGCATACATCCATAAATTATTTTCATCATTTTTTTCTATAATTTTCCCCCAATCATTTTTTTCTATTAAATCTTTAATATTCTTTAAATATATTACAACATCTTCTTTTCTCACGTCTTTTGGAATTAATATTTTTATATCATTAATGATTGGGTCTTTATCTTTGAGTAAATAATCATTTGGCCCGGAAACGATTATGGTTTTTTCTTGGATAATTGAGCTATCTGGGGTAGTTTTTAAGTGTTCAGTTGTTGTTGAAAAAAAAGAACTATCAGTAGTGTTGGCACTGCCTAAAATAAGATTATTTAAATCATTAAATTTATTAATTCTCTCTCTAAATTGAAGAATCAGTTTATCAAATTCAGATTCACTTAATTTTTTTATAATTTTTGTATCTGGATTAATGTACGACTTTGCTTTTTTAAGAAATTCAGATTCACTTAATTTTTTTATATATTCTTTATTAAACCAATTTAATTTATCATCACCTAAGATAGCTCCACTTTTGCCAATTCTCTCCAGTTGAAATTCTTTTATTAAGTCTTCCAGCAAGAAAAGTTCTCTATCATCTTTAGGATGCCAAGCAAGCAACATAGTGAAATTTATTATAGCTTCAGGTAAATACCCTTGCGCTCTGTAATCTTGCAGACTCACAGCGCCATTTCTCTTGCCCATCTTTTTTTTATTAGACATAAGAACAAAAGGATAATGAGCATATATTGGTCTGGGCGCGCCGATAGCTTCTTGAATCAAAATCTGACGAGGTGTGTTTGCTAAACCGTCTTCACCGCGAATAATGTGAGTTATTCCCATCTCAAAATCATCCACCACAACTGTCAGATGGTAAAGAGGAGAATTTATATCGCGAGCAATTATAAAATCCTCAAGGTCTGTGGTATCTACTGATATATCACCTCGAGCCATATCATGGAAAGTTATAATTTTATTTGGATTTTTAAATCTTACAAGGTCTCTTTCTATTCCTTCTTCATTTTTTTCTCTAGATATATAGGCTGTTTTTTCTTCAACCATTTTTGCAATGTATTTTTTATAAATATCTTTACGTTCAGATTGACGAACAAACTTATCAAATTTGATTCCCACCCAAGCGAGTCCTTCTTTTATAGCTTCTTCAAATTCAGGTTTTGAACGAATAGGATCAGTATCTTCAGAACGCATAATCACTTCACCATTATTTTGGCGAGCATAAATATAGTTAAGCAAAGCATACATTGTGGTGCCTAAATGAGGTAGTCCTGTAGGACTAGGCGCATATCGTGTAATAACTTTATTAGACATAAAACCATTTTAGCATTTATTTCTCGTGACTTAAAGCTATGTTCACTAACACGCGCGCAATTTTCATCGCAGCATCTCCTTTAGCAAAAGATTTAGCATTTTGAGCCATAGTTTCATATATTACTTTATTCTCTGTTATTCTTTTAATTTCTGAAGTTAAAATATTAGCAGTCATATTCATCTCTTCAATAACACTACAAGCTCCCGCTCGAGCATAATTAAAAGCATTCTTTTTTTGATGATCCATATTTGTATTTGTTATAGGTATTAAAATAGATGGCACACCCCAAGACGCTATTTCAAATAACATTGAGCCAGCTCTAGAAATAACTATAGTTGCCACACCCGCAGCCATTTTCATAGCTAAAGGATTTAAAAAAGCCATAGATAGATATCTCAATTCATGTTGATTGTCGGTTAATGCAATTTTTGCCATATTTGTGACCATTTTAAAATTTTTAACACCAGTTTGGTGGATAATTTGATAATCTTTAACAAGTTTTGGCAATGCGTCTAAGATAGTATTATTAATAAGTTCTGCGCCTTGAGAGCCTCCTAAAATAAGTATGACCGGCACATCTTTCTCCAGTTTGAAATAATCAAGCGCTTCCTTTTGATTTGCGGGATGTTCTATTTCAATTCTTATGGGTTGACCCGTCCAAGCTACATTTTTTTTGGGAAAATAATCAGCTGTTTCTATAAAAGAAACAGCTATTTTTTTAGCAAAATACCCAGCCCACTTATTTACCCGTCCGGGCGCAGAATCTGATTCATGAATCACAACCGGAATACGTAAAACTATAGCGGCAAAAATTGTTGGGAATGAAGCATATCCGCCTTTACCAAAAACAACATCTGGATAAATAGAAAAAACTTTGTAAAATGCGTTTATAACACCAAAAAAAACTTTAAAAATATCAAAAAAATTCAGGAAAAAACTTTTAAAGGAAAAATGAGTGCGCATCTTACCAGTATTAATTTCTTCATACAAAAGTCCATTTTCAAAAAGCATTTCCCTATCATAAGGGCTATCAGAAATATAAAAGAGCTTTCCTTCTAGTATATGTTCACGATCTATTATTTGATTTACTTTTTGAGCGATGGCAATAATGGGATAAAAATGTCCGCCTGTTCCGCCACCTGTAAAAACTATTTTCATCCCGTTAGAAGCAGGTCGCGATCAACTCGCGTATCTGATATTTTATGTTATTAATTTTTTCAATATTTGATTTCATATTTTGTTTATATTTCAATCCTGATCACGACTTCTAACGGGATTCATGCTTTTGAAATTTTGATACATTAAGAATAATACCTGTTGCTATAAGATATATCATAAGCGAAGTGCCTCCATGACTCATAAAAGGAAGCGGTACCCCCGTCAATGGAAATACTCCAGTAATGGAGGCAATGTGCATAAATGACTGCGCTGTTATCAGTATAACAATTCCAGAGACCAAAAGTCTACTAAAAAGATTTGGAGAATTATTGGCAATACGAAATCCTCGCAAAGCAAAAAGCAAAAAAAGAAATATTGTAACACTTGTTCCAATAAAACCAAATTCCTCACCTATAACAGCGAAAATAGAATCTCCTTGTGGTTCTGGAAGATAACCGAATTTTTGAATACTTTGACCAAAACCTCTTCCAATTATTCCGCCTGACCCTAAGGCAATAAGGGATTGTTGAATTTGATAAGAGGACCCTCGGGGGTCAGCTTCCGGATTAATAAAAGTTTTTACTCGTTCTTGAAGATACGGTGTAAAAAATACAAGAGATCCTAAAACAAGTAAAGCCCCCATTCCCACTCCTAAAATATATTTTACAGGGACTCCAGAAATAAAAAGCATTGAGGTTCCAGTTACTGTAATTAAAATGAAACTTTTAATATCAGGTTGTTTGAGTAAAATTGTAGCGATAATCGCAAGCATTATACCAAATGGTAAAATTCCAAACCTAAAATCTTGCACTTTATTTTTAACCCAAGATAACCAAGCCGCAAAATAAATTATAAATCCAAATTTTAAAATCTCAACGGGCTGAAAAGAAAAATTCCCCAATTTTATCCATCTCTGCGCTCCCCCATGAGTCCATCCTAAATAAGGAATAAAGACGGATGCTGTTAATAATATCGAACCTAAAAAAATCAGAAAAGAATATCTGCGCCAAAATTTATAATTTATTTTTAAACAAAAATACATGCCAAGAAGCCCCAAACCAAGACCGAGAACTAACTGGCTAAAAAGCACTGAATAAAAAAGTTTTTCATTTCTTATTAAGACTCCCAATGACGCGGAAACAAACATAGAAATTCCAATAACGAGCAAGAGGCCGAGGATTATTAAAAAAAATCTATCTATCTTTTTCTCTTTCATTATTATTTATTTTTTAGCATATATTTACCTGCTGATAATTGCTAAAATTATACCAATTATGGCAAATACGACTGAAAGAATCCAGAAACGCATGGTTACTTTATACGATGACCATCCAATCGCTTCAAAATGGTGATGAATCGGCGTTAGTTTGAATATTTTTTTACCCCCTCGCAATTTTTTTGAAGCTAGTTGTAAAATAACAGAAAGAGATGTAACAACAAGGGGTAATGCAACAATCGGAAGAATCAAAACTGTGTTAGTTAAAAAGGCTAGTGTCGCTAAAGTTATCGTAAGTCCCATAATACCTGTTTCACCCATATAGAATCTGGCTGGTGGAATATTAAACCAAAGAAATGCCAGTATTGCTCCAGTTATAACAGCAGAAAATGCGGCAAGGTCTATTTGACTGTTGGCATACGCTATCGTGGAGTAAGCCGCGAAAATTGAAGCTAAAACTCCTCCAGAGAGTCCGTCTATTCCATCTATCACTCCCCCAGAAAAAGTCGCCAAGGCGACTATTATAAAAAATGGAATAATTAAAATACCCAAATACATTTCTCCCATAAATGGAATATGAATAGAAGTCATTCCTAATTTATAAAAAAACCAAATACCAATAAGAAGAGAAAGAAACCCTACTAAAAAAGCTTTCCATTTACGCCAAGATTTATCATCGCGAGCAAATTTTCCTGTTCCGTAGATTTGAATTAGATCGTCCAATAATCCAATCAAAGACCCTGCGATAAGGGTAAAGAGTGGTATAAAAGTCTGGTTTCTACTTAGAAAATTTATTTCCGAACTTCCCGTTGATGGGAATAAAATTGATATAAAATAAAAAATAATAACAGTTGCAAGAACAGAAATCCAGATTATTATTCCGCCTATCCGAGGAGTTTTTAATTCAGCTTTTTCATTATGGATTTTTGAAAAGTCGGAAGAAGTGGTTGTTATTGCGCTTCTGGAATATTTTTTCCACATTTTGTATTTGTAAAAAAAATGGGTGGCTATCGGCGTGAAGGAAAGACCTAAGAAAAAAGCCACTGTCGTTGGCAAAAATATTTTAATCAAATTGAAATACATATGAGTAAATATAACATTTTTTTGATTAAAATACAGCAATGTGTTATTGTTTTTAAGTGAATCCCGTTAGAGACCGCGGTCGCAATGGGATATAATAAATAAATCAATATTACTATGACAATCAACTATATTAAAAATAATTCACAGAAAGCGAAGACTGCGACCTGTCTCTAACGGGATGAATAAAAATATTTCAAAAAGCATTGTGTCTGTATTTGTATTTATTCTTTTTTTAATACCGATAATTACTTCTTCTCTTTTAGATTTAAAACAAAGAATAAAAAATGAAATTGTTTCAGAGCAAGAGCGCGCTAAAAAAGAAGCCGAAGATAAAATATATCTGACTGGAAGATTTGACCCTGCGCAAAGAGAAGATTTTGTTTTGATACCGTCGCAATACACACTAGGCGGAAATAAAATGTATTTAAGAAAAGAAACATATAAAGCGTATTTAGAAATGCAAAATGCGGCTGACAAGGATGGAATAGATTTGAAGATAGCTTCGGCAACCAGAAATTTTGATTATCAAAAAGATATTTGGGATAAAAAATGGTCTGGGGTCACTATCGTAGATGGACAAAATTTATCAAAAAGTGTTCCTAATGAACAAGAAAGGTTTAAAAAAATATTGGAATATAGCGCTGCCCCTAGTACTTCTAGACATCATTGGGGCACAGATATAGATATAAATGACGCGAATCTTGGATACTTTAAAACAGAAAAAGGTAAAAAAGTGTACGAATGGCTGGTCCAAAACGCTTATCAGTTTGGCTTTTGTCAAACATATAATTTGAAAGGCAGTGACAGATCGACAGGTTACAACGAAGAAAAATGGCATTGGTCTTATTTTCCTCTTTCTAGAATCTTTACTCAAGAATACAAAAACTTAATAAAAGAAGAAGATATAAAAGGATTTCAGGGAGACAAATATGTTTCTGCTTTTAATTTAATTGATGATTATGTTTTAGCTATAAATCCAGATTGTATTTAATACACTTCTTGCTGATAATTATCTTGTTTATTATTATTCATAACTTATTTCATTTTTACTTATATTTCTGCGATAGCAGAGTTGTAAGTATTTGGTTAAACATTTTTTTTATTCTATTTTTTCTTCCGTATTATTCTTCTTATTATTATTCCTTCCCATTATCCTCCTCTTCTAAATTTTTTACTGCAGTATTTATTGAGCTGTTAACTTCACCATAGTCAGGTAATTCTTCCATAGATTTTATGCCCATATAAGACATTAATTCAAAACTCGGTTTATAAATATACCTTCTACTATCTTTAGAATCTAGATTTTTCTCTACGAGACCCCTGATAGATAAAGCGCGCAAAGTAAAACTAGAGTTGACTCCTCTGATATAGTCAATTTCAGCTCTATTTGCTCCATTTTTATAAAGAATTATTGAGAGTGTTTCTAGGCTGGCTTTAGAAAGTTCTTTATTTAATTCTTCTTTCTGTAAATCCTCAATAAGTTTAGAGAGCTCAGGCGCCGTGCCGAGCGTGATTTCGTTTTCCCCGCCTGCATCGCTATGCGAAGCATTGTGGGCGGGTTTTTCTAATAAGACTATTCCCCTACTTTGCAAGTTTATTTTTAATTTCTCTATTGCCTCGTTTATTTCATTTGGAGTAACTTTTAAAATCTCTACGAGTTTCTTTCGTGAAATTGGCTCCCCTTTCCAAAAAAGTATTGCTTCAATTTTTGATTCTAAGGTGATCATAAATTATTATTTTCTTTAGTTTCCGTTTTCTCTAGAATAATGTCGGAAAAACCGCTATCTTGCGCTGCATGAATAATTCCTTGCCGAACAAGCTCTAGCATAGCAAGAAATCCCACAATCATAACTATTTTTTCTTCACGGGTGGCTATTTCCCCATTTAGGTCTTTGAAATTCATTTTTAGCGAATTTTTTATTCTTTGCGTTAATTTTTCAATCATCTCTTCAATACTGATGACTTTTCGCACTTCTACTTTCGGCAAGAATACTTTTTTAGGTATTGTTCCTAAGACATTACGAGCAAAAATCATCATACTTTCTTTGGTAATTTGGTCATCTGGCAAAAATACCAAAACATCATTTTTTCTTTCAAGCGGCGCGAAAATTATTTTTTTAGCAAAATTATTTTTTATGTTTCTGCTTAATTTTATAAATAGCTCATACAAACGCAATCTTTCTTCTAGATTTTTGATATCTCCTTCTTCTTCTGTTGTTAGATTTAAATTTGGCAAAAGAGATTTTGATTTGATTAGAATCAATGTTGACGCCACTAGAACAAAAGAGGAGATTTCTGCGCTATTAAGTCCGCCCAATTTTTGCATATAATTCAAGTAATCTTCTGTAACACTCGCAAGTGATACATCGTTGATAAAAAGCTTTCGCTTCTCTATTAACTCTAAAAGTAGACCGAATGGACCTTCAAAGCCAGTTGTCTTTATTTGATAAATTTCTTTTTCCATCCTTATAATAGTAGCATTTTTTGTAAAAAAAGATATACTGAAACATATGAAATTAAAAGGAGTCCGACTTTCAAAAAACATTATTCCGATAGAATACAATATAGAGCTAAAGCCAGATTTGGATAATTTTACTTTTGAAGGCGTGGAAACTATAACATTTTCTGTTTTTAAAAAAACTAAAACATTAACTCTTCATTCAAAAGAGCTTGAAATAGCAACAGTTCGCATAGGTGAGCTGTTCGCTGAAGTGTCTTATAATAAAAAAAACGAAACAGCAACTTTTATTTTTTCTAAATTTATTCCTATTGGCAAAACAAAACTCACTATCGTATTTAGAGGAATACTCAATGATAAAATGCGAGGGTTTTACAAAAGTAAATATTTTATTTTAGATAAAGAACATCATATAGCAACAACGCAGTTTGAGCCCACAGATGCAAGAAGGGCTTTCCCTTGTTTTGATGAACCAGCGCAAAAAGCCATTTTCCATATTTCACTTATTATCCAAAAAGGCAAAAGCGCTATTTCAAACACTTTACCAGTTTCAGTATCGGAGCATGAAGGAGGATACCAAATTGTGAGATTTTCTCCCACGCCAAAGATGTCTACATATTTAGTAGCGTTTATTGTAGGTGATTTTGAATATCTTGAATCTAAAACAAAAAATAATATAAAGGTGCGTGTTTTTACTACTTTTGGAAAAAAACATCAAGCTAAATTTGCATTAGAGTGCGCAGTGAAAACCTTAGAATTTTATAATGAATATTTTAACATTGCTTACCCCCTACCTGCACTAGACATGATAGCTATACCAGACTTTACATCTGGGGCGATGGAAAATTGGGGCGCAATCACCTACCGAGAAAGCGCGCTTTTGGTTGACGAAGATCATTCATCTCTATCAAATAAACAATGGGTCGCGCTTGTTATTGCGCACGAGATAGCGCATCAATGGTTTGGCAATTTAGTGACGATGCAGTGGTGGACGCATTTATGGTTAAATGAAGGTTTTGCTTCCTATATAGAATATTTAGCTGTTGATAAACTTTTTCCCAAATGGGACATTTGGACTCAATTTTCTACTAACGAATTAGGCGCGGCATTACGGCTAGACGCTCTTCTTAATACTCATCCTATTGAAATCGAAGTATATCATCCTGATGAAATTGGTGAAATATTTGATGAAGTATCGTATGCCAAAGGAGCGTCAATCATTCGCATGCTTGCTGATTATTTAGGAGAAAAAGATTTTAGAGACGGACTGCGGTATTATTTAAAAAAGCATAGTTATAAAAATACAGAAACTCTCCATCTTTGGCAAGCATTTGAAAAAGTTTCCAAAAAGCCCGTTACAAAAATAATGCATAACTGGACTTCAAAATCTGGCTATCCGGTGATAAGAGCAGATATTGTAAATAAAAAAATAAATTTGTCTCAAGAAAGATTTTTTGCAAGCCCTATTTCTAAATCTAAAATAAAAGATAAAACTTTATGGCAAGTGCCTATCAAAAATTCGTCGCAAGTGCAATTTTCGCGAAACATTGCGCAGGCTGTCGAGCCGAGTATAGCAATTTTTCAGCAGAAAAATATTCGCGTTGAGAGAAAATTTGCACTAAGAAAGAATTTTCTGAAACTAAACTTTGGTGAGGCTGGTTTTTATCGAACAGCGTATTCCAGAGAACTTTTAGAAAAACTAAAAATACCTGTAAAAAACAAACTCTTATCTCCTCGCGATAGACTTGGTATCATCAGAGACCTTTTCGCTCTAGCAGAAGCAGGCGCTATTTCTACGAGTTATGCATTGGAATTTTTATCTAGCTATGAAAATGAAGATAATTATAGTGTTTGGCTTGAGCTTGCGATGGGTCTCGGAAGACTCGAAGCCCTTCTCGCTAAAACGAAAATGAAAATTAAATTGGGTGGGCTAATACTCAAATTATTCTCCCCTCTCGCTACGAAGCTCGGTTGGGAAAAAAAGAAAAATGAAACTCATACTGATACTTTACTTCGTTCACTTGCGATTTCTCGCGCTGGACGTTCTGGTGATAAAAAAATAATTTCTGAAGCGAGAAAAAAATTTGCAAAAATGCAATCTGGAGGCTATATTAATCCTGATATTCGCGCAAGCATATATGCAGTTGTAGCCACAAATGGCGGCAGAAAAGAATATCAAACTTTTATAAAAAAATACAAGCGAGAAACTTTGCATGAGGAGAAAAATAGAATTGGCAACGCCTTGGGAGATTTCCAAGATCCTAAGTTATTAAAACTCGCTTGTGAATTTTCATTATCAAAACACGTCCGCGCTCAAGACAGCATCAGCATCATTTTCTCTGTAGGAGGAAATGTGGTGGGTCGTGATATTTGGTTTGATTTTATTCGAAAAAACTGGAAGACACTTGTCTTACGCTATGGCGACGGTGGACATACATTGTCGCGATTAGTCAAAGCGATAGGGGGAACTGCAGAAGTAAAACACTTGAGGTCTTTCAAAAAATTCTTTACCACTCATGATGCTCCGGGCGCTAAACGCGCTATAGAGCAAGTCCTAGAGCGACTAGAAGGCAATATCGCTTGGCTAAAAAGAGATGAAAAAATTATTGAGAAGTTTTTGGATAAATAATTTGATTAAAACCCAAGGTCATCGTTTACTAATATCATTATTATTTTTCTACCCATCATCGGATTTTCATTATAGAATGTGAAAACTTTATTAACTGCAGTGCCAACGCCATATTTTCTTTTCATTTGCGCGTCTTCAAGTGGTACTACGTGTTTTATGAGGCGGTTTGTGGCGTCTGGAAGAGTCGGAACAATTTTCTTTGTACTAACTACAAAAATAAGATTAGAAGAAGAAAAAACTATATGTGGTAATTGACTGCCAGTATTTGATGCAATGATAAATTCGCCTGTTTCTGCGAGAGCATGCACGCTTCCTAAATAATAATCAGAAAGCAGAGCCTGCTTACGAAGCAAACTTTGTTTTGTGGGATCTTTTTCCGCAATTATTCCTGCATGAAGGTTATTCCATCCATGTTTCTCTTCTTTTAGATAATCTATAAAACCTATTTGCTCAAGCGTAACAGAAGATCCGTTCATAACCGATGTATTTTTTGGAATGAGCTCTTTTATTTTTGCTAATGCTTCCCTACCATTTTCTACCACAACAGCTTCAACATTTCTCTTACCAAGAGCCTGGACGACTTTTTGTACTACTTCTTTTGTTGCTAATTTGTTGTAATTCATAGTATTTAGTATTTATATAAATTAGTTAATAATTTTTATTTGATAGATTAGTTGTTAATGTTTTAAGTAAAGAAGCCATAAAAGAAACATTAACTTTATATAAAACTTCTTGCCCTTTGCGAGTATTTTCTACAAGATTTGCCTCTTTGAGAACTTTTAAATGTTGTGATACGGAAGGCTGAGGCAATTCTACTTTTTTACTAATTTCTCCCACGGTACTTGGTTTTTTCATAAGAACCTGAAGAATAGTAAAACGGTTTTCATTGCCTAAACCCTTCCCCATTTTGGCCATTTGTTTGCATAATTCAGACATATGTGTATATTAGCATATTCGCATATATTAATGCAAGTACTTTAATTATATAAATAAATTATACTTATCCACACCCTCATATCTACTTTACTTGACTAAAGTACTTTAGTTTGCTAAAGTATCGGAATGAGTAAAGGAATGAATGATAAAACATCAATAGAAACAGTCAAATTAGTTAGGCAAATTGGGTCTAAAATAGACTGGAGTACACGGGAGAACAAGCAGTTAATTGAGGCTATCTTGGTTTTGAAAAATGCTGATGAAGCTAAACTCTTTCTGCGTGATTTAATGACAAAAGGCGAAATTCAAGAATTTGCTAATCGTCTCGAGGCTGCTTCCCTTCTTTTTTCTAATATGCAATATAATTATATAATTGAAAAAACAGGACTTTCCTCTGCGACTATTGCTCGAATTGCAAAATGGCTCAAAGGCAACTTGGGCGGTTACCGTTTAATTTTGGCTAGATTATCAAGTCATCATCACAACTCCTCCAAACTTAGGAAAGAGTTGCTTTTGAGCTCGTAATTATTTGTAAATATTTTTTCGAAATCAACCCCTTCCTAAGTTTTTAGGAAGGGGTTTTGCAATTTAGCAAACTCTTTAGTTCTTTATGGAGGAGTTATGGCAAAAAAAACAGAAACATGCAAACACGCAATGACGACGGTGGTTGTGGGGAAAGACATTAATCTTAAGGAAGACTGGGGCGTGGTGATTCCAGGAGAATACTGTCTTCATTGCGAAAAGCTTCTGATCGGGGCAACGCCGAAGCCCCCCGATCCCCCACTGGACTTCCTTATTCTTGTGGACAGGGTCGTCAAGCCGACCTCTTACCCCGCATGGTTCAGGAAGTTGGAGCATCCCGAGCTGGAGTGCTCGGGTCCTGTCGAATACGACCTCCAGACCGACGTGGAGCAGTGGCTCCACCACGACCAGAAGCGTGGGGGGATGGTTGGCAACAACACCATCTACGACCGCCTGAAGAAAGACAATGCTATCGGTACTTGCCTGAACTTACAGGATGGGCTTGCCATTCAAGCCAAGGGTATCGCCGTGTTCCGCAAGTTGTTTGCGGGCAAGGAGGTCTTTCTCTGGGGTTCGGTCGTGCAGGACCGCCGGGGCGGCCTGCATGTACCGTATCTCCACGAGCGCGGTGGCGAGGTCGTGGTAGGCTGGAGTTGGATAGCCGATCACGGCTACTTCCCCGGCAGTCCCGCCCTCCGTTTTAAGTAACGCATCATTCACACAAGTGAGCCGTGATTATTCCACGCTCACTTGTGTTTTTTTGTGGGGTTTTGAGGCTGTCGAGCTGAGAACTTCCCTCGGTCGTCCCGGCACGGGCAAGGCAGGATTTTTAACCTACCTGCCGGGTAGGCAGAGCTTCAAAAATCGGTACCCTAAAAAAAGATATACTTAAAAAGAGTTTCGTAGTTTAAAATACTTTACTAAACTAAAGTAGATAATGTTTTCGTTCTGTAATTTTAGAGAATATTAGAATATTTTTATTTCATCGCATCCACTTTCACAGCGACGATAAAGTCATTTTCAGAAAGTCCGTTTATGGCGTGAGTCCATAACTCTAATACTACTTTGTTGTAATAAATATGAATATCCGGATGATGATCTTCCATTTCAGCGACATCTGCCACACGCTCCACAAAGTTTATCGCGCCGATAAAATCTTTGAATTTATATTCTTTGAAAATTCTAGCATTCACTATCCCTTCTTTAGGATCTTCGTCCGAGGTGAGCGTCCAGCCAGAGGCTTGCTTCATGAATTTTTCTATTTCTGGAAGTGTAAGAGGCATTGCTCCCCCTTCGCACGGCACACATTTTTTATTTAGTAAATCCATTTTTATAGTATAGCAAAAAAATTCTTAAGAATTGTATTTTAAGAGTTTTCTTCTCGCAACTTTGTAATTTGATAAATGCTAAAAACAAGCGCTAAGGAAACAATCCACTGGGAAACAGAAAGAACAGTGTTGTTGACTATCATATCGAGGAGAATCGCTATAAAAGGAAAAGTAAGTTCTAAAATAGTGGAAATATGCACAGAAGTTTTCGCAAGCCCTTTGTAATAAATAAGTAGCGCTACCATGCCAGTGGAGACAGCTATAAGAGCTAACCAGCCGAATTGGTTCACGGTTGGTATAGATATACTTGCGTCGGCTGAATTACTAAATAAAAACAATAATGGCAGAGCGACTATGGTAGTGAATAGAAACCTATAAAAAGTGCTGACTTTAGAATCCACTTTTCCTAAAAGCATTTTAGAAAATGTTGTTGAAGAACCCCAAGCAAATGCGGCGCCTAGAGCATAAAGCGCGGCGACTATCGTCCCCTCGCCTGTTGCAAAATCCACATATCCATTTTTGAATGTTACAAAGTAAGCGGCGACGATAGCTAAGAGCGCCCACTTTATATATCGCCCATCGAGCTTTTCTTTTAAGAAAATTCTGGCGCTAGTTATGGCAAATATCGGCTGAAGTTTTTGCAAAAGAAATACTACGGATATAGAAATGTATTGAACTTTTCCGAGCGCGGTCGTGAACCAGAGTGTGCCAAAAAGTCCGCTTAAAATTGCAATCAAAACAACGAGCCACCACTCTTGTTTTGCGAGCTTTGTTTCTCGAACATATTTAAAAACAAATGGAGATAGTATTATCAAACCAATCAAATGTTCAAAGAAAATTATGGTAATTGGCGGAAGAGAATATAAATGCTGGCGGATGAGTCCATCAAAAGCCCAAAGTGTCGCGGCGATAAGTATGAATATCGGACCTGTGTATGTGTATGATTTTTCCATAAACTTTAGTATAGCACTCAAGCTTGTAAATAAGAAATTTCTTATTTACAAGCTTGCAGGTCTTTTTTTATTTGAATAATTAATTCTGCTTCTGTTTCAAATTTCTTGTATTTTCTCAAAAATTTTTGTATTTCTAAAGTTACTTGTTTACCATACGCATCCCCTTTATACCCTATCAAATGCGCTTCTATTTTTTCGTTTGGACCTATCACAATCCCCGCTTTATATGTTAAAAATTCAGTATTTAACATTACTGTTCCTCTATATACCCCTTCCGGAGGCAACGCCTCCGTCCTAGATTTTTCTGTCTCTAAATTTACCGTAGGAAAACCAATCTTTCTGCCATATCCATCGCCCCTAATAACTTTTCCAGAGATTACATAATTCATTTTAAGATTATTCAGCAAGTCTGCTATCTATGCGAGTCATGTCTCTGGGAAAAGCTGTAGCTTCTTTGACATTGGCGAGCTCAAGCATTCGAGCTGTAAAACGTTCAAGCCCCGTGGACGAGCCTCCATGAGGTGGCATACCACATTTGAATGTTTGCAGATAAAAAGAAAACTTTTTTGGATCCATTCCCCAATCTTTTATTTTTTTTACAAGCATATCGTAATCGTGTATTCGTTGCGCTCCACTATTTATTTCGAGTCCACGGAATAATAAATCAAATCCACGAGAAAAAGGGGCTTCACTTGGGTCTTCATATGTATAAAAGGCGCGTTTTTTTGTCGGAAATCTTGTAATGAAAACGAAGTCTGATTTTAGGTTTTTCTTTACATATTCGGAGAGTTGGCGTTCATCTTCCGGAGACATGTCATCAGTATCTTCGGTTGTACGGTTGAATTCTTTTTCTATTAACGCTTGAGCCTCCGCTAGAGTAAATATTGGAATTTCTGTTGGAATTTCTGGCACAGTAGTATTAAAACGAGCAAATATATTTTTATGTTTTTCTCCCACTACTCTCACAGTGTCACGAATTGTTTGTTCTAGAACTTTCATTGGCTCTCTTTCATTTTCAATAAAACCTAATTCAAAATCCATTTGAGTTATTTCACTCAAATGCCTAGTCGTAGCGCTTTTCTCTGCGCGAAAAACTTTAGCGATAGTACAGGCTCGTTCAAATGCTCCGACCATGATTTGTTTATAAAATTGCGGGCTAGTCGCTAGATATGCCTTATGATCTTTAAAATAATTTACAGAAAAAACAGCTGAACCACCCTCTGCATCTCCACCGACAATCGCAGGAGACATAAATTCTATGAATCCTTGAGATCGTAATGATGACCTATACGCTTCTAAGATACTGGACTGCATGGTAAAGATATCTTTGGCGCGCTCGGAGCGTAGAGTATAAGGTAAATTGTCTAAATGAGTATCTAAATTCAAAGATTCGTTAAGTTCAAAAGGTATTTCCGCTTTGGATAAAATTTCAATACTTGTCGCTTCTAGCTCTACATCGCCGTTTAATACCCCAGTTTTTATATTTTTTTCTGGCCTTTTATTCACCATGCCAGTGATTTTCAAAACCCATTCCGGTCTTATTTCTTTCCCTTTTCCAATAATCTCTGTTCGGGAAGGCAACGCTACGCATTGCACTTTACCTGTCATATCACGCATATCAAAGAAAACCATCTTTCCTTGATCGCGTCTGACATCTACCCATCCGGCTATAGTTACTTCTTCTTGTCCTGAGCCTGTCGAATGGGTGTCTAGATGATCTTTTAAGTCTTTTATATAAATACGGTTTTGCATCCCATTAGAAAATTAAAATAGTAAAACCTGTCCTTTTTACCCGCCCGCTGATTTTCTAACGGGACAAGTATTGAAAATATTTTAGCATAAATAAAAAATAAAAAATAGTTATTTTACAAGCCTATTTTTCTCTAGTCTCGTCAGTCAAAAAAACATTCGCCCTTGTTTTTAAATATTCAACGCCTGCTCTTGAACCATTTTATTTTAAGAGCTGAGTAACTAACGCAATCAAACGACTAACTGAACGATTACCCTCAACTTGAACTGTTTCCATTTTGGAAACAGTTGCGTTTTTAGTTAATTCTTCAGTTTCATATATATTTTTTAAGTGTTTAGAAATAGTAGCTTTTTGTACGCCAAAAACTTGAGCAATTTGATTTAAGTTTGCCCACATAGTTTCTTTTTCAAAATCACCTCGAAATTCAATAGAACCACTTGGTGTTTGATAAATTACAATATTATTCTTTATTTTCTCTTGATATTTCTTCATTTAATTTATTCTTTGCATTTTGTTTGGCAAAAGCTTCTGCTAAATCTCCATAGTTATGGTCACCTTTTTTCATAAGCTTACAAACCTCACAATCATCATAATCGTTCATATTGTCTTCTTTATTTATATTTATTTGCATGCATTTATTTTAGCACAAATACTAAAAAATGTTGGCAACTTTTTTCTCCCATAAAAAGTTAAAGCGGGCGTCGGAATATTCCGATTAGCCCGCTTATTGTGAGATATTTTACTTCTTGTTGAACCTAAGTCCAGGACACTCTTTGGTCCAAAAAGAATTTAGGTATTTTGGCTTAATTACCAAACCTCCTTTTTCCTCTCTTAGGACTGGTACGCAAGGGTACCCTAAGTAGTCCTCCCCTTTTGACCCCCAAAGGGTAAGTGTTGTGTTGGAGCCAAAAATCTCTCGAAAAATCATCAGATCTCTCCCCACGATCTTGATGATTTCCAAACCATCCATAAAACTCAACTGGGACGCAAGGCTGAACTCCTCTTTAGTTATATTATGATATATAACTTTTCCAGGTACGCTTGCATCTTTCTTCTTTTGTTCTTCATGGAGCCATGGCTCCACCTCCTCAAAAAGGTTATAGCTTTGAGGTCTGAACATCTCAACCAGTGGGTGGTGTAATCGTTTTAAAAAATCTGGACACTCTTTTTTAAAACGACCTATTTTAATAACATAACTTGCCATTTTATACCCCCCTATTAGGTTAAATTTTTATTTTTTCCTCTATCCGAGGTGGGGCTATGTACCACAATAGTCATAGCCAGAAAATACCGAATAATCAGGATCTTTTGGCTACGACTACTGTTTTTGTAAGTAATTTATCAATTTTAAAAGAACAAAAAAAATTTTGGCGACTGTGCTTGTAAATTCAAAGTTTTTTTATATCCCGTAAGAATAAATAAGTACAATATTTAAAATTATAAAAGCCAAGCGATCTTTTAGTCTCGCTCGGCTCTCATGAGGGGTTTATTAGGACCCCCTCAAATTTTTTTTTCCGTCGGGACCTTACACTTAGTCCCGACGGAGGGTTTTTCTAAGTAAACGGTTCCGCACCGTTTACAAAGAAAAACCCTTACCGATACTTTGAACTCTAGGTGATCGAAACAAAAAAATTCAGGCATTATTTCCCACCTCCCTTTTTTGAGTAAATTACTATAACCACAGTAGTCATAGCCAGAAAATACCGAATGATCAGTACCTTTTGGCTATAACCACTGTTTTGAAGATAATTTATTAATTTATCAAAGAACGAAAATAAAAACTTAGGCGACTGCTCTTTTGTGAGAGCAGTCGCCGGATGCGGTCACTTTTTCTTATTACAAAGTTGCGCCGAGAGGCGATTAGCACAACCCCAGCCGGCCTTACCACACACCCAACATATAAATATTGGATACTTTCTCGTTCCTTCCCTTACAACCTCCCGGTGCTGACCCAGCTTTTTGATGCATTTTATGTGCCTCATACTATATCCTCCAAAGAACTTTTTATTTCCGCTCTATTACGAAAATACCGGTTCTCACTAGAGAGCCGGTATTTAAGTTGTAAGTTTGTTTTAGTTAGTTTTTACAGCGCAAATATCAGCTCTCTAGTTTTACTAAAGTAGTTGAAAAAGAAAATCTTATTTGCTTGTAATTTTTTATTCACGTTCACAATCTAGCATATTTAAAATAAATGTAAATACCCCTCTGTGGATAATTATTTTCATAAACTTTCTACTTAATTCTTCATATTTTATTAAAAAAATAAAAATTGGCGACCGTTTCTTTAAGAAACGATCGCCACAATCTCAGGGTCGTAGTCTATCTATCGCTACGACCCTAAATAAACCATTCTTCTATATCCCACAACATACATCCTCCTTTCCGGGTATATAAAAGACCCAAAGAACAAAATAGTGGCGCTTCGTTGCGCCACTTAATGGATTCCTTATAGGTTAGTGCCTAGGTTAGGTTCTAGGGACTGAAGAAATCAACAGAACAGCGCAAAAGCATCAAGCTCTGCGCCCCACCAAGATTTTCTGATTTTACATACTTCGCATACTTTATATACTTTATTAATCTTTAACTTTCTTATTATCAGCATACTAGTATGCTAGTATATATAAAAAATAAAAGCAAGGATAAAACTTGCTCACATGTGGATAACTTTTATTTGATAATCTTGAGAGTGCGTCTAAACCCTCCTTCTTTTTTACGCATCTCGCGGGAGCCACGCGTGACTGTCGCTACTCCAAGATGTAGGTCTTCCGCAATAGCTGTCTGATGCTCCCCTTTTGCCAAACGCTTCACTATCTGCCAACGTACTCCAATATTTTCAAATTCTCTAGGCGTTAATATATCTCTAATAAAATCCGCCAAAAGTTGTTTGTTTTTGGCAATTTTATAAATTACTTCAATTAATTCCTTTTTGTATTGATCAGAATTATTTTTCATTTTATTTTTTAAATATCAGCATACTAGTACGCTGATATTTGTATTATTGAAATTACTCATAAACATTTACTCCAATTTTTTCTCGCACTTCATTCATTTTGAGAGATGCAATTTTTTTAGCTTTTTTGCCGCCTGTTTTTAGTATTGCCAGAGCTTTTGGAATATCCTTTGCAAATTCTTTCCGCTTTTCTCTTAGCGGCGCAATAAATTTTTCTAAATCTTCTATCAATAATTCTTTCAATTCCTTATATTTTCCAGCCTTACTTTCATATAAAGGCAGAAGCTCTGTTGCTGGACGAAGTAGATTGTGTATTGCATAGACATTTTTGGGAATTCCCTCTTTTGAATCTGTAACAATACTCATTACTATTTTTTTAATTTCTTCATATTCAGAAAAAAGAGGAATTGTGTTATTGTAACTTTTGCTCATTTTTCGTCCGTCGGTTCCCGGCACAACTGCCACATCTTTCATTATCACCGCTTCAGGTAGTTTAAAAGTTTGACCAAAGTTATTATTGAATTTTTCTGCTATGTCTCGCGCTATTTCTACATGTTGTTTCTGATCTGCGCCCACTGGGATTATATCTGGGTTATAGAGTAAAATATCAGCCGCCATTAATACTGGATAATTAAAAGTTCCAACATCAATTTCTTTGTTCTTTGCTTGCGCATCTTTGAAAGCGTGCGCGCGCATCAAGTATGGCATTGTGGTAATAGTGTCAAAAATCCAACAAAGCTCCGTGTGTTCGGAGACATCGCTTTGTTTAAAGAAAGTTACTTTTTCTGGGTCGAGGCCTATTGCTAAATAATCAAGTACAACATTTATTATATTTTCTTTCATTACTTTTGGATTTTTTACTGATTTCATTGCATGATAGTCAACAATAAGAGCATAGACATCATATTCTTCCTGTTGGTCTACTAGTTGCTTCATCATGGCAAAATAATTACCAATATGTGGTTTCCCTGAAGGTTGTATACCTGATAATGATATTTTTTTAGACATAGTTAGATTTTAACATAAAAATATAAAAACTAAAACATGAACTTTTTTCGGTACGGATTTTTCAAATAAAAATTAGTCTTGAAAAATCTTGAAGTTCAGTGCTCGTCAGTCTCGAAACCCCTTCAAAAGTTATGTTTTAGTTTTTGCACACATTAATAACAGTTTTACGCACTTTTTAACTTTGACATTTTTTTGTTTATGCTAAAATGCAATAATAAAAATATGGTAACTAGAAAACAAAATACAATAAAAAATAATAAAACTAATCTACGCATTCCGCCGCAGAGCATAGAGTCAGAACAAGCGGTTTTAGGATCAATAATGCTCCGCAAAGATGCGATGCATGAAGTAGAAGATATTTTGTCTCCAGATTCATTTTATGTTGAAAAACATAAAATGATTTTTAAAGCCATGCTAGATCTCTCTCTTAAAAATGAACCGATAGATATGCTTTCTTTGTCCACCAAACTAAATGAGCAGAAGTTGCTTGATAATATTGGGGGTAATGTTTATCTAGCAGAAATAGTGAATGTTGTTCCTTCAAGTATTAATGTCAAACACTACGCCGATATCGTGCAAAAAAAATATGTTCTTAGAAGTTTGATAGAAGCGGCAGACTATGTGTCAGAGCTTGCTTTTGAAGAGGGTGATGACCATATGAATGACATTCTGGATATGGCAGAAAAGAAAATTTTCAACGTAGTTTCATCTCCAAAGAATCAAAAATTTGTGAACTTAAAAGATGCGTTACCGGAAGCTTGGGAGCGTCTTGAAAAACTGCATGAACACAAAGGAATGCTACGCGGACTTCCGACTGGTTTTAGAGATTTGGACACTATACTTTCGGGCTTACAAAAAGCAGATTTGATTATTATTGCGGCAAGACCGAGCATGGGTAAAACTACTTTGGCTCTGGATATTGCTCGCATGGCATCAACTACTCATGAAAAATCCGTAGTAATATTTTCTTTAGAGATGTCTTCTCAACAGTTAGTGGACAGAATGCTCTCCGCTGAAAGCCGAGTAAATGCTTGGAACTTGCGTACGGGACGTTTGTCTTCTGATAGAGAATTTTCTCAACTTCGAGATTCATTAGATAAACTCGCCAAAGCTAAAATCTATATTGACGACCAACCCGGAAACTCTATTGTTAGAATGAAAGCTCTCTCTCGCAGATTAAAAATGGAAAAAGGACTTGACCTTATTGTGGTTGATTATTTGCAACTTATGACAACTTCAAAAAACTACGATTCAATGGTCAATCAAGTGACAGAAATTTCAAGATCATTGAAAAGTTTAGCAAAAGAGCTAAATGTGCCAGTTCTCGCGCTTTCTCAACTTTCTCGCGCGGTAGAATCAAGAGGTGGTAAACCAAGACTCTCCGACCTTCGTGATTCAGGGTCTATAGAACAAGACGCTGATGTCGTAATGTTTATTCATAGGGATGATAAAGGAAAAGAAGAATCAGAAAAAACAAACATCGCTGAAATTCTAATTGAAAAACACAGGAATGGCCCTACTGGAAAAGTCGAGCTTTATTTCGATGAAAAAACTACGACTTTCCAAACTCTAGAAAAAAGCAACATTAGTGAATTCGCTCCATCAAAAGTAAAAGGAGATTTAGATGAATTTTAAATAGATCCCGTTAGAAGCCGCGATCGCAATTTAAATATAAACAAAATATGAAATTAAGTAATATTGGAAAAGTTAATAATATAAAATATCAGATACGTGAATTGATCGCGATCTGCTTCTAACGGGATGGATATTATAGACAAATTAGCTGAAATTTTTAAAGAATTTCCGGGAATTGGAGAGAGGCAAGCAAGACGTTTTGTTTATTTTTTAATGTCTCGAACTAATGGTTATACAGAAAATTTATCTAGCTTAATTTTAGATTTAAAAAAAGATATATCGCAATGTAAAGAATGTTTTAGATTTTTTCTCCGACGCCCTAATAGGGTCGGAGTCCCGACCGCAAGCGTCGGGAATAAGATATGTGAAATCTGCTCTGATAAAAATATGGACTCTTCCATTCTGATGATTGTTGAAAAAGACTCTGATTTAGAGAGTGTAAAAAAAAGTAGAATTTATAATGGTAAATATTTTATTTTAGGCGGACTCGTGCCTATTGTTGAGAAAAATACTAAAAATAGAGTGAGGATTGAAGAATTGAAGCAAAAAATATCAAAAGATGAAAACCCAAATAAACTGAGAGAAATAATTTTAGCTTTTTCCTTAAGCCCTCAAGGCGACCATACTGATTCTTATATTCGAGAACAACTTAAAGATACGGCAGAAAAATCTGGCATCAAAATTTCCTCTCTCGGTAAAGGGCTTTCCACTGGCACCGAACTCGAATACTCCGACAATGACACTCTCAAAAATGCTCTGAAGAATAGACAATAAAAAATGTCGATTTTTATATCGACATTTTTTATTTTATTGAAAGTATCTTTACTTTAAAAAACGGCTGACGGTGACCGTTGCGACGTAAGTAGCGAGATTTTTGTTTGTATTTTACAACGAGAATTTTTCTAGTCCGGCTAATTTCTATAATTTCCGCATCTACTTTAGCGCCTGTTATATAAGGAGTGCCTATAGTTGTATTTTTACCATCATCAACAAGTAAAACCTTATCAAAAGAAATCTTATCTCCTTTAGTGTATTTTCCTTTAATTTTTTCAATCAAAACAAGGCTCCCTTTGGAGACTTTATATTGTTTTCCGCCTGTTTGTATGATTGCAAATTCCTCTGTATTCATATTGATTTATATTATACAAAATTTGTAAAAAAAGCAAATATGTCTTAATATATAAGAATGGCTTTAAGATTCTTTAACACCTTAACACATAAAAAAGAAAACTTCTCCCCTATCAATAAAAAAGAAGTCAGGATGTATACCTGCGGACCGACAGTCTATGATTATGCTCATATTGGGAATTATAGGTCATATATTTTCGCTGACACCTTAAAAAGAGTTTTATTGTATGAAGGATATAAAGTTAAACATATAATGAATTTGACTGATGTTGATGATAAAACTATTCGCAATTCGCAAAACGAAGGAAAGTCGCTACAGGAATTTACTCAATTCTATGCAGAAAAATTTTTCAAAGATATAAAAGCTCTCAATATATTAAATCCGACTAAATTTACTAAAGCCACCGATTATATCCACGAGATGGTTGATATCATAAAAAAACTGCTTAAAAAAGGTTTGGCTTACAAAAGTGAAGAAGCGTCTGTGTACTTTAACATCAGAAAGTTCAAGAACTATGGCAAGCTATCTGGTTTGATACTGGAAAATCAGAAAGAGAATGCGTCAGGTAGAATCAAGTCTGATGAATATGGTAAGGATAATGCGCAAGACTTTGCTCTTTGGAAATCTTGGGATAAAACAGATGGCGATGTTTTTTGGAAAACAACTTTAGGTAAAGGCCGTCCGGGTTGGCACATCGAATGTTCAGCAATGTCTATGGCAAATCTTGGAGAACAAATAGACCTACACACAGGCGGAGTGGATAATATATTTCCTCATCATGAAAATGAAATTGCCCAATCCGAAGGCGTAACCGGGAAGCATTTTGTAAAGTATTGGATGCATAATGAGTGGTTATTGGTAGATAAGAAAAAAATGGCCAAATCCAAGAATAATTTCTATGTTCTAAAAGATATTATAAATAGAGATATAAATCCCATAGCTTACAGATTTTGGCTTTTGATGGCAAACTACCGCACTAGGGTGAATTTCGTCTGGGAAGCCTTAGAGGGCGCAGAAACAGCCTTAAAACGCCTTTATAATCTATACATAGGACTCGGGAAGGATATTGGGAAAATTAATAAAGAATATCAGAAAAAATTCAAAGAATGTATAGAAGATGATCTAGATACTCCAAAGGCTTTAACCGTTTTGTGGGATATTCTCAAAGATGAAAATATTTCTAATGATGACAAAAAAGCTACAGTTTTAGACTTTGATAAAGTGCTAGGACTTGGATTTGAACAAACAAAGAAAGATATAGAAAAAATAAGAACAGAAAAAATCCCAAAAGAGATACAAGAACTAATAGAAGAACGAGAACAAGCTCGTCAAAATAAAGATTTCACAAAATCCGATGAACTTAGAAAAAAAATAAATTCCCTAGGATACGAAGTAACAGATACGCCAGAAGGGCAGAAAGTTTCTAAAATTTAGTGTTTTTAAATCGCGCATATGCAAAAATTAACAACAAGACTTTTGTTTTAATACATGTTTTTCAAACCTCAATTTCTAATTCTTTTGAAATAATTGCTTTGCCTCCTACTTTCACTTCCTTGATTTCTTCATCTGAAACAACTAATTTTACTAATATTTCAGACGGTTTACCCATAGATTCACCTTGTTCAAAAACTAGTTTAGATAGCTGACTATTTTCAATCTTTCCATGCTTAAATAAATAACAAGCTAAGGCTCCGGTAGAAATTCCCGTAGCGGAGTCTTCTGGGATACCATATAATGGAGCAAAATTTCTACAGTGTGCAGTACTTTTCTGTAATAAGTCAAGGGTAAAAATATGATAGCTAATTGCTGTATGTTTTTTACAAATATTTGCAATTTTTTCCATGTCTGGCTTTATTTCCGATAAATAATGAAGCGATTTAATTGGAATAAAAATATCTCTCGCTCCGGTTGAAACAATCTGAATGGGTAATTCATTATCCAGATATTCTGGAGGGATGTTTAAACTATCAGCAATTTCAGTTTTATCTA
The DNA here is from genome assembly GCA_001786765.1 of Candidatus Nomurabacteria bacterium RIFCSPHIGHO2_01_FULL_37_25. GTDB lineage: Bacteria > Patescibacteriota > Minisyncoccia > Phycocordibacterales > UBA9973 > UBA9973. The sequence goes on along the minus strand of MFTH01000015.1, from coordinate 24,655 downwards.
ATTCTTCAAAATATTCTGGTGCATTTTGACTCATGAATACTGTTCCATCATTTTGTATCTCAATCCCTAAAATCCCGGCCTTGGTTTCCTGTGTGTAATTTCCATTTTTAATTTGATGATTTGTGTGCATAAAGGAAAAAGTTGCTATGGTAGCATGACCGCAAATATCTACTTCATCTGTTGGAGTAAAAAATCTAACTTTAAAATCTGCTTTGTTTGATTCTGTTACAAAAGCAGTTTCTGAAAAACCAACAGCTTGGGCTGTAGAGAGCATTTGTTCTTCTGAGAGACCTTTCGCATCCAGAACAACTCCTGCAGGATTGCCACCTTCTGGAGTGTTAGTAAAAGAATTTAATCTAAAAACTTTTACTTTCATTTTTCTTTTTTCTAAATAATTTTCTGTCATAGTTGTTTAAAAATCTTTTTTCTGTATAAAAAATAAACCATAATAATATTAGCAATTATTAGGTACACCCCAAATGAATATATGGTAAAAGACCAATTTTTTATAATAAGCAAACCCAAAATATTATTAAATATACCTGACAAGTAAACACTCGCTGTTTCAGTTTCCGGGAATTTCCATCCTTTTATATAAGTTGGTATGAAAGCCCAAAAGTCGCTCAAAATTGCAAAAATAATTGATAATGCTAAATTATGTGTCACAACATACAATACTAATGCGAGTATAGAAAATATTCCACAAAATAAATCTAAAATATTTAATTTCCAATATGCGTTTTTTCTAAAAACAGTAAAAATAACAACAAGCAAAGGTCCAAAACCAGCAATAAATACGGGAATTACAGAAAGCCCCGCTCCAGCTTTAATTTGAAAAAATACACCAAGAAATGGCCCCAACATCCACAAAAACCACGAAACTAAATTTGGTTTAGTATTTCCCAAAAGTATATCTTTGAAATAGAAAAAATATGCTACTAAGGTTATGACTAAACTAATATAGATAATTTTTTCAGGAAGCATCTTTTACACGCCCTCTTTTTTTAGTTCTTCTATTAGTTCGCGAGATTTGCGAGAAATTTTTGAAGGAAGTTTTATGTTGAGTTTAATGAGAAGATCCCCGCGTCTATTTTTGGCTGTTGGCACACCTTTGCCTCTGACGCGAAGAATTTCGTTTATTGATACACCTTCTGGAATAGTAACCTTGATTTCACCATCTAAGGTTTGAATTGGATATTCTGCGCCTAGAAGGGCGTCAGAAAGTTTTAAATTCAAATTCATCACTAGATCGCTACCATCACGCTTGAATACGGCGTGTGGCGCCACATTTATTTTTATATAAAGGTCACCAGCTGTTCCTTTTGAAACTGCTTCACCATAACCTGTCATTCGAATCATCTCTCCATCTCTTATCCCGGCTGGAATAACAATTGAAACTTCTTCTTCACGACGCAAGACACCTTTACCTCTGCATGTCTCACAAACCTCTTTAGGTATTTCCCCTGTTCCCAGACAAATTTCACAAATTTTTGTACTCGCAATATTTCCAAAAATTGTTCTTTTTGATTCACGAACATGACCTTGGCCATTGCAAGTTTTACAAGTTACCACCCCCGAACCTGTTTTTGCTCCAGAACCATGACATGTCAGACAATTTGATGTTTTAGTAATTAAAATTTTTCTATTAGCGCCAAAAATAGAATCAGAAAAAGAGATTTGGATTTCCGTTGAAATATCTCGGCCTCGTCTTACTTCCCTCCTCGTTTGACTCGCGCCACCACCAAAGAAATCACTAAAAATATCATTCAGATTGGCAAAATCAAATTCAGCATTGCCATTTCCAAAACCTCCAGCACCAGAAAAATCAAAACCACCAAAGCCACCTTGCTGACCTCCGCCATATCCCTGTCCTATATTTTCAAAACCCGCCCCGTACTGATCGTATTTGGAGCGCTTAGTGTCATCTGAAAGAACCTGATAAGCCTCATTTACTTGCTTAAATTTCGCCTCATTACCTTCTTTTTTATCAGGATGATATTTATGCGCCAATTTATAAAAAGCCTTTTTTATTTCGTCTTTTGAGGCAGTCTTATTAACACCCAAGGTATTGTAATAATCTTTATTCATAATTTTATATTATCAAATTATACTAAAAAATCAAAATTTTTATATCATAGGCTCCGCTTCTTGCGAAGTTTTTGGGTTAGGTTTTTCCCCGACGCTTTCGGTCGGGACCCCGACCTCTTCAAGCGTTGGGGCTTCCACCCCATTCCCCTCTTTTTCTTCGGACGTAGCGCTACGGGCAAGCCTTTTAGCCTTACTCTCAATAATCGCTTTTTCTTCTGCGCTTCTGATTATCGTAGCTTCTTCTTCAGCAATGAGTTTAGCCGCATCCCCTTTTGGAATAGAATATTTTCTACGAGATGAGTCAATTATTTCTTGTTTATATGATGGATGAGTTGGAGGTAATACCCGTAGAGTCTCGGCTGAAAATGGATCATAGGATTCACCGTCTATTGTCATTTTTATGTAGAATTCCGCCACGGCAAGATTAATCATATCCTTCACATCAAATAGTGGAGAGAATTCGGGTTTCATCTTAACTGCGTCTTCCCCGCCAACGCGGAAGGTTATGATGCTTCCACAATTGCCGAGCACAGCTTGATGAACCTTAGTAATAATCTGACCTACATACTGATGCGCCATAGTAAGGTTGAGTCCGTATTTGCGCGCTTCAGAGAGAATATTTTCAAATGTTTGCGTTACCACATTTTGAAACTCATCTACATATATATAAAAGTCCTTGCGTTCTTTTTCAGGGATAGCGGCGCGTTCCATACCAGCTTGTTTGATCTTGGTTAAAAATATAGAACCGAGGAAAGAAGAGTTTTCTTCACCGAGGCGACCTTTTGAAAGATTAATCAAAATAATTTTCTCATCATTCATCAATTTACTGATATCTATCTTGTTTTGCTTTTGTCCAAAAATATTGCGTAGTAGCGGGTCAGAAAGAAACTGCCCGAGTTTATTTACTAAAGGAATGATGGCGTCGGTGTCAAATTTTTCAGACCAATCGGCGAATTCTATAGCGAAGAATCTTTTTACCATGTCGTCCGTAATATATTCCACCACCTTCTGCCGATAATTTCTATCTGTTAGCATAGATATCATTCCGCGCATAGTGGCATGCGGATAATCTAAAAGCGCGAGACAAGTAAAACGGAAAACGTGCTCCAGTCTTGGTGTCCAGTTTGCTCCAAATTGTTTTTGAAAAACTTCGATTAATCCTTGAGTTAGTTGAAATTTGAATAATGGATCAACATTCGCGAGCGGATTAAAAGAAGCTGGAAAATCAAGGTCAGTGGGGTCTATTATGCAGACGTCCTCAATGCGTTCTTTTGGTATGTAGTCAAGCATTGCTTCTATCACATCTCCGTGTGGGTCAATCAGGCAAAGCCCATGCTTGTACGTAATATCCTGTCGAAGCATGAGCTCGAGAAGCTTGGTTTTACCCACACCTGACTTCCCTATGATATAAAGGTGGCGTCTTCTGTCTATTCGCTTAATGCCAAAAATAAACTTCTTTTCTTCCAGTGAAGCCACATAATTTGTCCGCCCAATAAAAGAAACATCTTCCGGTTTTACCTTGCCAAAAACAGGTAATTCTGGTGGCGGAGGTCCGTATTTTATTATTTGAACTCGATTTGGCTTTGGCATATAGAAATTATTTTAACATAAAATTTAGTAAACTTCTTGCTGATAACATTTCTCACAATAAATAATTTCTGGTCGGTCTGGAGCATAACTTGTTTCAAATTCGTTTGGACAGGGTTCATCTCCGTGAATATGCTCTACCGTATTTTTATATTTTTCATTTTTATAATTAGACCCGAAACACTGGCATTTAGCATGCCAGAGTTTAAATGGATTTCTTTGTTTCAGTCTCTTGTAATGACGACAATTTGGACAATATCGAGGCAAAGCTATATTGTTGTTTTTTAAAAAATCCAATTCCGATTTGATAATGCGATAAGCTTTAGCGCATTGAGTCAGAACACTACCGTTATTAGGACAAGCGATTACCTCCTCTGTGATTGCTTCTGAAACATCTTTTATATGATCCGGCAAGTCATCACTTTCGATGGTCGTTTGGTAATCTTTTTCTAGCGATGCTCTGTAGCTGTATCCGTTTCTAATAATTTCTTCTTTTTCTTTTGGAAAATACTCTTGGGCAATAGTTTCATTATAAGTAAAAGGAGATAATTCACTGGGGAAAAATTCCCCATATTTATAAGTTATTCCTTTTTTATCAAAATACGGCACGGTATTCATTTGTTCAATAATTTTCGGCACAAGTTTAAAATATTCTTCTTTAGTATATTGTTTATTTAAAATACAGTATTGCTTGCCACGCATACCGATGCATCCAAAAAGATTTTTAGAACTGTAACACATGTAAGTATAATAAGTTTCAAGGCAACCATGAGTAAATACAGCAAATAATTCTTTAGACGCTTGTATTCCAACGTCAACTCCTTCATACATAAGAGATGCTCCTGCTCCCCCTCCGTATAAATCATAGCTATCTTTTCCCTCTACGAAATGAGTTACATACTTCACATCTTCAGCTCCTCCATAAAGATCAAAACAGTTTTTTGCATTTTTAGAATTTATAATATTATCCCCTGTAACATTTAGAGATTTCATTGTGTGCGCGTATCTATAAGGAAAATTTAAGACGAATTGATGAAAAGTATTTTCAAATTGAGATAGTGTACGGTAACTACCAAAATCTAATTCTTTTTTTCTTTTTTCATATTCTTCTTTCGAATATTCTACATTTAAAATACACCGTTTTTTATTTCTTAAATTTATACAGCCGATGCTGTCTTGCATATTTTTGGAATATTTCAGAAAGAAGCAATTGAGGGATTCATCCGCATCATAAGAAAAATGAGTTTTATATAAATCAGCGCTCACAATGTCTTCGTAACACAATTCAGAATCAAGGCAAGTATACATATCCATGCAATCCTTCAAATGAACTGCTCCATAAGAATAATGCGTTCGCTCGCTTCCGAATGAGGCATATAATAAGTAACAGTCTTTGCAATCTGCGTTATGATTGCCATAAGGACTGCCAACACTGTTTGAATTTCCTAGATTGGCTAATGGAACTTGAGAAAGCAGTTCTTTAAATTGCTCAAAAAATGGACGGTTAAAGTTGTAATCTTTACCGTAATCAGTCGGCTCCCATTGGTCAGACCACCAAATGTCATGATCATAGACTACAACCTTAGCTTCGGGGTGAAACATGCTAATGATTTGTTTTCCAGTTTTATCGCAAGGTCGTTTGAAAAGCGAACGTTCATTGCGCCAAGTCATCCGACGAATCATTCTACATTCCGGGCAAAAAGTTGGCTCTGGCACTTTTATTTTTTCATAGAAATTAAAATCCTCTGGTTCTATGGTGAATTCTTGTTTACAGTTTTGACATATTTTCTTTTTATTTTCATACACCATAATTTAATGAATATTAAATATTTAGATAGACATAAGTCTAGTGGCAAATGGAGAAAAATAATCTAGAAGTTGATTTTTATCCATCTCGAATTTTTTTTGTCTCATATTTTCCACTATAGATTCTAAAATTTCTAGTTCATTTGTCCTTCCTTTCATTTCTGGAAATTCTTTGATTTTTTCAATTATATTTTTCGCGCGAATTATTGAATCGTTCATACTTGTAAAATCTGCTTTTTGATACGCCAAAACGGCGCGTGACATTTCACTTCCTAAATTAGCCATATAAAATAAAGGTGTTCTAGTTGTGTTCATGATAAATATTTTAATATTATGGATTTCATTTTATCACGCAAAGACGAATCTTGTACCTCCATTACTCTATTGCCTTGCGCTGGACGAATATTTATAAGTGAAACATATTCAATAGATTCCTCTGTGGACTTATCTAAATACCAGTTAAAACCCCAAATATTTTGCTGTTTGGAATTATTTTCAATAAGAACATTATTTGCATCCATGTGGTATTCTCCACCCACGGCTAAAATGTCACGCTCGACATCCACAACACCTTTTATCATCACAACATAAAATTCCTTTGCAATTTCTTGAAGTTCGTCTTTTGATATTTTTTTATCTATTATTTTTATTCGCATTTTATGATTCTAAAATTTTTCTTAGAACATCTTCTGGCACTTCTTTAGTTTTAGAAGTAGCGGGTGGAGTTGTTTCTTCTTTTTTGACTTCTGTTTCTTTAGTTTTTTCAGTCTTTTCTAAAATCAAATCTTTTAATTTATTCATATCTTCAGGACTAGCAGAGCGGTCTTTTGTGGGCGCAGTTTTTTTAGTTTTATTTTTTAGTGTGTCGAGTGAAACCGGTTCATTTATTTTATTTAAAACTTCCCTTAACGCAATATTTTCTTTGACGGGTTTTGTTGAGGTCGTATTGTTTTTACTAAAAACTTTTTTAATAGTTCCCAATATTCCAGATTTGCCCAAAGTCGCCTTTTGGACAGGCAGGGCGGAAGGAGGTTTCTCTATCTGATGTTTATCAACTCTCTCTGGATATCTTTCTTCTTGGATTTTTTTTGCCTGCAGAGGCTCACTTTTTGGCTGAAACTCTATGCCTAGATCAGCCAGCGGTTTAAAAAATTTTGTTTCATCATATTTAATTTGATTCTCCGAACTTTTCTCTACTTTTATCTCACCGGACTTTATTCTAGCTATGCAGTCTTTACAATAAACTGGCCTTCCTTTTTCCGGCTTGAAAGGCACTGTAGTTTCTTTCTTGCAAAATGAACATATCACTGGAAATTTTTCCATATTTCCATTTCCATGCTCATTATCATTGCCTAGCGACATTCCGCTCCAGTCATTTATTTCTTTTTCCACTACTTCTTTGGGACGGCAATAGAGTTCGCGAGATGTCCTGATTACTTCTGCTTCGATTTTTTGATCGCCTGACTTTATCAAAGGCGGTAAGGTTTTCGCCGAAAAAGGACGAGAGGTCACACCATCTATCATTAATTTTAAATAAACCTTGTAGTTAGGTAAATTCACTATATCTTGCGGAGTAAATTCTGGATCAAATTCTTTTTCTAAAAATTCTGCATCATCAGATCCAACTCTAAAAACTATCATTGTGCCGACGTTGCCAAAAACAGCGTCCCGCACCGCTGAACTTTTGTCTGAAATAAGTTGAGCGGTGTATTGATGAGCAACGGTTAAATTTAATCTATATTTTCTAGCTTCAGATAAAATACCGGCAAAAGCGTCAGTCACAAAATTTTGAAATTCATCCACATAAAGATAAAAATCTTTGCGAGATTCTTCCGGGATACGCACACGCTCCATAGCGGCAAGCTGGATTTTGGTAATAATCATTCCACCAAGCAAAGATGAATTGTCTTCACCAATGCGTCCTTTTGAAACATTCACCAGAAAAATCTTTCCGTCATTCATCATATCAAAAATATTTATAGTACTTTTGGATTGACCAACGACATTTCGAATAATAGAAGTGGAAAGGAATTGTCCGACTTTATTTTGGATCGGCGCAATAGCTTCATTTCTAAATTTATCCTGCCAAGCTTCATACTCGTGCACCCAAAAAGCTTTAATCACCGGATCTTTTAAATTTGAAATTATTTTTTGACGATAATCCTTGTCCACTAACATACGAGGGATTCCGAGGAGCGTCGTTCCCGGAGTATCAAGTAATGCCAAAATACAATTATTTAAAATATATTCCATTCGGGCGCTCCACGCATTCGCCCAAATTTTAGTGAAAATACCCATTAGTCCCGAAGCCACTAAATGTTTGTATTGCGGGTCAATAAGTTCTAAGACATTAAATCCAATATGATGATCTGCGTCGGCTGGGTTAAAATAAATTACGTCTTTCATTCGATGTGGCGGAATAGCAGAGAGAACTGCTTCGACATTTTCTCCATGGGGATCAACCATACAAACTCCGTCGCCATTTTGGATGTTCTGGATGATCATATTAAACATCAATGCTGATTTACCGGTACCAGACTTTCCGAGAATATAAACATGCTGACGTCTGTCTTTACGCTTGATACCAAAAAGCTGATTCTTATCCCGATAAGTGGTGAGCCCAAGATATGTAATCTCTTTATTTATGGGTATTTCAGGTAGATCCATCCTTAAATTATACGTGATTTTAGTATTAAAATCTAGTAAATTCTTCCGCTAATAATTCCATAAACTATTTTGCGGTGCGCAATTGCAAAAATTTTTACCCTTAAATTTTCTATTCTAAAAATTATTCTGTAATCACCAACCCTTAGTTTCAAATAACCCTTTAGTGATTTTCGTAGCGGTTTTCCATATAAATCCGGCGTAGTAACCAATCTTGTTTCAATAGCTTGCTTAATACGACTCTTATATAAACCTGATATTTTAGGAATATCATCTTTTACAACCTTATCTACGTATAATATTTTATAACTCATATTTTACGCCCAGACTTGTTTGTGATCTAAAAAACGAGCGTTTTTTGTATCACGCTCACGCGCAATTTTATCAAAAACAAAATCCTCTTCTATTTCAAGAGCCATCTCAAGAAGATGGATAGCTTTTGTGGCTTGAGGAATATTATCACGTTTTGCAATGCGAGAGAGCATTATATTTAAGCTTGGTGATAACGAAATATTTATTCTTTTTTTAATTGTGGTCATATAAGATAGTGTATCAAAAGTGTATCACCTGTGTCAAGAGCATGTACAGTTAACCATATTGTGCTATACTCCAACTGGAGGTGATTATGCCAGCATTATATTGGTTAGCGATAATCACAGTGTCAATTTTAATTATTGGCATAATCCGGGTCTCCGGATTATGACCAAGCACTAGAAAGCACTGCTCTCTGGTGCTTTCTAGTTTATATGTAGACAATTATTATTTTGGCGTTTCTTCTTCTCCTTCTTTCTTCTCTTTAAATTCCGCGTCTTTTACTTCAGGATTTTGCTCTTCTGGAGCTCCAGATGGAGGAGGAGTTCCGGCTTTTGCCATCGCTTCTCCTATTTTTGACATTTCGGCAGATAGTTCTTCTGTAGCTTTTTTAATTGCTTCTCCATCAGTTCCATCTTTTACAGTTTTTAGCGCAGTAATTTTAGCATTGACGCTGTCTTTTAATTCAGCAGGAATTTTTGTTTCATTATCCTTCAATGCTTTTTCAGCGGTATAAATAATCATCTCCGCGGTATTTTTTATATCAACAACTTCTTTCTTTTTTTTATCTTCGGTAGCGTTAAGTTCTGCATCTTTTTGCATTTTTTTAATTTCTTCGTCTTTTAATCCAGAACTCGCTTCTATTTTAATTGATTGAGTTTTACCAGAAGCCTTGTCTTTAGCTGTAACATTCAAAATTCCATTTGCATCAACATCAAAAGACACTTCAATCTGAGGCATGCCTCTAGGAGCTGGCGGAACTCCGTCTAAGATAAATCGGCCTAAGGATCTGTTGTCGGATGCCATAGGACGCTCCCCTTGGACAATATGAATTTCCACAGAAGTTTGATTATCAGCCGCTGTGGAAAATACTTGAGATTTATTTGATGGAATAGTCGTATTTCTTTCAATTAATTTTGTAGCCACCCCTCCAAGTGTCTCAATGCCCAAAGAAAGTGGTATGACATCGAGCAAAAGCACATCACGCACATCTCCAGCGAGCACACCTGCCTGAACTGCGGCGCCGAGCGCTACCACTTCATCAGGGTTGATAGACATATTTGGTTCTTTGCCAAAAAGATTTTTAACAGCTTCCACAATCTTAGGCATTCGAGTCTGCCCACCCACCATAATGATTTCATTTATTTCATTTATCTTGAAGGGTGAAGCATCTAGCGCTCTTTTAGTTATTTCAATAGAACGATCAATCAAATCTTTCGTAAGCGACTCTAGAGTAGCGCGAGACATTTTCATAAGTAAATGCTTTGGTCCGGTAGCGTCCGAAGTTATAAAAGGAATATTTATTTCCGCTTCGATCGTCGTAGAAAGTTCATGCTTTGCTTTTTCAGCCGCTTCTCGTAATCTTTGATGCGCCAGTGGGTCTCTAGTTACATCAATGCCAGATTCCTTTTTATATTCGTCAGAAATCCATCTAACTATTTTTCTATCAATATCACCTCCACCCATATGACTGTCTCCATCAATAGACTTTACTTCTATCACATCCCCGCCTATCTCTAAGACAGACACATCAAAAGTTCCTCCACCGAAATCATAGACCACTATTTTTTCATTTTTCTTTTTATCAAAACCATAAGCAAGCGCGGCCGCGGTAGGTTCATTGATTATTCTTTTAACATCTAGTCCCGCGATAGCTCCAGCGTCTTTGGTTGCCTTTCTTTGCGCATCGTTAAAATACGCAGGCACGGTGATGACAGCTTCAGTGATTTTTTCACCCAGCTTTGCCTCAACGTCTGTTTTTATTTTTTGTAAAATCATCGCAGAAATTTCTTCCGGTCGGTAAAATTTATCTGTCATTTTGATTTTCACTCCTCCTCCATCGCTAGCTTCAATTTTAAATGACGTTGAAGTACGATCTTTCTGCACCTCCCCATCATCAAAACGATGCCCCATAAAACGCTTGATTTCCGCAATTGTATTTTCTGGATTTGTAATAGCTTGTCTTCGCGCCAAAAGTCCAACAACACGATCACCATTTTTTGCAGTCGCCACTACAGAAGGCGTAGTGCGATTGCCTTCGATATTTTCAATAATTTTTGGCACTCCTCCTTCAATCACCGCCACAGCTGAATTTGTTGTACCCAAATCTATACCTATTATTTTACTCATAATATTTTTATATTTTAAATCCCAATCCGATAATTGGGGTTAATAATTAATTAAAGCCATTATATAGTAATAATTTATTTTTAGCAAGTATTTAGTAATCACGAAATATTTGCTAAAAAGCAGTATATATTATAATATATAGGTATGTCAAGTAAAAACCAAAAAACTCAGTATTCTAATAAAATATTACGAATATTGGGGCAAAAAAATGCTATATCTCTATCTGAAATTCGAGACAATGCTTTAGATGCTAAGGTAACGTCTAAAGCATTGTCTCGTGATAATTATGCTATTACGCGCTCTTTAAAGGGACTTAAGGGTGCTGGTTTGATTGAACAAATACCATCTCCGCATAATGAATTTGTGCGTTTGACAAAAGATGGTAAGAGAAAAATGCATAGCTTGAAATTGGGTAGCGACACGACTCTAGTAAATACTTCATGGGATGGATTTTGGAGAATTATTTTACTCGATCTGCCAGAGCCGAGAAAAAGTGAACGTGAGTCTCTACGCTATCTTCTTAAAAAAGCTGGCTTTGTTTGTTTGAAAAATTCTGCTTGGATTTCCCCTTTTCCGTTTGAACATTTATTTACAAATATAAAAAGAGATTTGGGTTTAACAACAGAAATGATGATTATTGTCACTCAATTTGTAGATGAAGAAACAAAAAAATCTTTATTTGAGACTTTTGGAAAGTGACAACTTTTAATTCTCTGCTTTTTTATACTCATAAACATTTACTTGAGCAGGGCGCATAACACGCTCACCTAATTTATATCCTTTTTGAATAACATTGGAGACCGTATAGTCTTGCTCTTTTTTTTCTGTTGGTGTCATTTCTATCGGTTGATGAATATTTGGATTAAAAACTTCTCCTAGTTCGCCTATTGGTTTCACTCCGTATTCTTCAAAAATTGTATTCATCTGTCCATAAATATATTCTACGCCTTTTCTCCAGTTTTCATCTACTTTGTCCCAAGTCTCACGATTGGCGAAGGCCATATTAAAACTATCCACTACCGTAAGAAATCTAGTCAATATTCGTTCACGCATTGATTCTGAAAACATGGCTTTTCTATCATCTTCCCCTTTTTTGTAGTTAACAAATTCCGCCCGTTCTTTTTGCCAGCCAGTCAGATATTCTTCTTTCTCTTTTTTGGCCACTTTCAAATCCTCTCTCAATTTCTTTAGAGTTTTCTTCAAATCCTCCTCTCCATCTTCGTTGAATTCAAATTCAAGAACTTCAGAATCGGTTTCCTTTGGTTTTTCTTCTTCATCGTTCATGCGTCTATTTTAGCACAAAAAATCCCCTCCGGAAAGGGCTAATATTTTATTAATTATTTTGACACTTAACACATAGCAATAAATCAACGGTTGTCCCGTTATTGCCTGTTCGCTACGCTCACATCGGCAATTTCGCTTTCATTGCGAACCTCAGCAAACGCTAAGCAGTTAGCGTTTGCTCCACTGAGGAGCTTTGCGAGCTTTTTTAAGACCGAATTTTCTACGTTCTTTGGCTCTCGGATCGCGTTTTAAGTATCCTAAATCTTTTAAATTTCCGCGAGTCTCTGGGTCAAATACGGAAAGAGCGCGAGCAAGTCCGTGTCGTATTGCTTCAGATTGAGAATGAACTCCCCCACCCGAAACATGCACTTCCACATTCCATTTTAAACTCGCCTTTCCTTGTTCCCCCTTCAATCCCTTTATTATTGGATCTAAAATTAAACGACGTTCTCCTTCTGTTTTGAAATATTCTTTACTATCAATACCATTTACTAAAAAACTGGCTTTTGCGGATTTTGTAATACGCACTCTGGCAGTCGAAGTTTTTCGTCTTCCTACGGCTTCAATATATTTATCCCCGCCTGTATCGCTATGCGAAGCATTGCGGGCAGGTTTTGATTTTTCAATTAATTCTTCTGGCATATACTTAATCTGTTATTGTTAAATTTTTCATCATTTTTCTTCGCAATTTATTTGCCGGAAGCATTTGATATGTTGCGAGTCTGATTAATTCTTTGAATCCTTTTGTGAGGACGGTTTCCGTGCCTTTTGTAATACGCAATCCTCCCGGAATCCCTGAATATCTAGTGTGATAAATGGATTCTAACTTTTTTGCAGTAATACGAAGTTTCGTCGCGTTGATAACTTTTACGGGTATGCCAGAATATTTATTACGCTCAAAAGAAGCTTTGGTCTTGCCCATTAAAGACATCGCAATTTCTGAAGCCACTCTGCCTAAAGTTCTTCCTTGCGCGTCTATTATTTTTATATTAATTATTTCTTTTGTGTTTTTCATCCCGTACGAAATAGGACGCGTACGCTTACGCTTCGTTGTCCTTTTTATTATTATTTATAAAATATTTAATCAGTTTCATAATTTTACTTATTTTATGCGTCCGCGATTTCGTTCGGGATCATATAAATTCTATAATTGCCATTTGAGCTCCGTCTGAAATTCTCGGACCCAACTTTAAAATTCTTGTGTATCCTCCTTTTCTATCTATGTACTTTGGCGCGATAACTTCAAAAAGTTTTTTGACTTCGCTTCTTCGATTTGAAAGTGATGAAATTACAAGTCGACGAGTAGCTATATCGCCACGCTTGGCGCTAGTCACAAGTTTTTCAACAAAAGGTCTCATTTCTTTAGCTTTAGCTAGAGTCGTCTTTATTTTTCCGCGCGCTATTAGATTAAGCGCCAAGGAATTAATCAAGGCATTCCTGACTTTTTTAACTCTACCAAATTTTCTTTTGTTATTGCTATGTCTCATACTATTCTTCTATTCTTTTAAATTAAGCCCAAATTTACTGAGCGCTTTTTTAATTTCATGAATTCCTTTTTCACCAATACCTTCAATTTCAAGCAAGTCTTCTTTTTTCTTTCTGGCTAATCCTCCTAATGTGCGAATATTTGCGCCAGTTAAAGCATTCAATGTTCTAGTAGAAAAACCCAAACTGTCAGTTCTAGTTTTCAGAATATCAGTAAAATCTGCCCCTTTTTTCATATCATTGTCCATATCCCCAGTCATTTCATCTTCTTTTAATTCATCTTTTCCAATTTTGATTTTTTCCGGTTCTTTAAAATCAATAATAGCCTTTAACTGGTTTATCATAATTTCTATAGATTGCGAAAGCGCTTCCTGTGGTGTTAGTGTTCCATCTGTTTCAATCAAGATTCTTAAGCGATTGTGGTTAGTTTTATCACCAACACGCATATTTTCAACTTCATAAGAAACTCGGCGAATGGGAGTAAAAATAGCATCAACAGCAATCGTGCCGACATCCACTTTTTCTTTCTGAAAAATTTCTTTGGAAATAAATCCTAATCCTTTTTCAATTCTCATCTCAATATTTAAGTTGACTTTGCCAGTAACTTCCACTATATGAAGTTCGGGATTTAAAATTTCTACTTGTCCACCAGTTGTTATGTGTCCTGCTGTAACTTCTTTTGGACCTTTAATAGAAAGTGTTACTACTTGTGGTTCATCAGATATCATCTTAAAACGAATATTTTTTAAATTTAGAATCATCACAATTACATCTTCTTTGATTCCATCAAGCGTTTGAAATTCGTGATTTACACCTTCAATCTTGATAGAGGTGAGGCTAGCGCCCGGTAGTGAAGAAAGAATAATTCTCCTCAAACTATTTCCTAGAGTATGACCATACCCCGGATATAGACCGTCTATTTCAAAAACTCCCTTATTTCCCTCCTCTACTAAAATACGAGGTTTGGAAGGCATAACAATTTTATATTCAGGCATAATTTATATAAAGTTACTTTTAATTTTAATAATACTTGTCCACCTCTAGTGGAATAATTTAACGACTATAAAATTCAAGCACAGCATTAAGATCAATAAAACCTTCCATATTTTTCGGTTTATCTAAAATTTTCCCCTCCATGCTATTAATATCAAAACTTACCCAAGCTGGAGAATTGTAATCTTTTAAATTTTCGGCTATTTTATTAAAAATTTTCTTTCCTTTAGAACCTTCGCGAATTTTTATAATGTCTCCAAATTTTAATTCATATGACGGAATAGTAACCCTTTTATCATTAACAATGAAATGCCCATGGGAAACCATTTGTCTGGTAGCGCGACGACTTGCTCCGAGACCCATTCTGTAAATTGCATTATCAAGACGAAATTCTAATCTTTCATAGAGTTTTTCTGCGGTGCCAGCGCCTTTGGCGCTAGAAGCCTTTTTAACATAATTAGAGAGTTGACGTTCAGTAATTCCGTATGAAAATCTTATTTTTTGTTTTTCAATAAGCTGTGTGCCGTATTCAGTCGGGGCTTTAGGACGACGCGCGCCGGCCAAAGCCATCTTGCCAGTGGTAGCCGAAAATTTAGCAGTTTGACACTTGTCATAAACACCGGGGCCTAACCTTCTGCAAATTTTGAATTTTGGTTTACTTAACATTTTTAAAATTATACTCTAATAATTTTATAATTCTTCTATACCCTTCTAGGTTTTTTAGCCTTCGGTCCATTATGAGGAACTGGTGTCGCGTCAGCAACAGAAGTAATTTCCATTCCATGAGCCATAAACGCTCTAATTGCAGGCTCACGACCAGACCCAACTCCCATAACCACTACATTCACATCTTTGATTCCAAGCATTGCGGCTTTACCTCCAATAATATCACCTACTTTAGAAGCTGCGAAAGGAGTTCCTTTTTTTGCTCCCCTAAAACCTAAACTTCCCGCGCTCGACCAAAACAATGTATTACCCGTCTTATCCGCTAAAAGAACTTTAGTGTTATTAAAAGTAGCATCAATAGATAGAGTGCCAGAAATTACTTTCTTTTTAGGTGTTTTTGGTGAAGCCTTTTTGGCTTCTGTTTCAGTTTCTACTTTTATTTCTTCTGTTGTTTTAGTTTTTGACATTTGTTTAAGCTTTAGACTTTAACTTTTTCTATTTGCTTGATACTCTAAGATTTTTATATTTTACGTCTTGCTTTCTTTTCTTTTACCTGACGCCATTGTCCTTCGGACATTGCCCCGAACAGTTCTAGAATTTGTTTTCGTTCTTTGTCCCCGAACCGGCAATCTTTTTATATGACGAATACCTCGGTAGCTTTTAATATCTTTTATTCTCTTTATATTTGCTCCGATTTCTCTCTTTAAATTTCCTTCAATTAGAATTCCTTCAATTACAATACGAATTTTATTCTCTTCATCTAAAGTTAAATCTTTTGCGCGACGACCACGATCAATACCAGACTGATCTAAAATTTTACGAGCTTTTGAAATACCAATACCATAAAGACAAGTCAGACCGATTTCAAGCCTCTTTTCATTTGGTATTGTGATTCCAAGTATTCTCATAATAAATAAAATTATTGTTTTTGCTTATGCTTAGGATTAGAACAAGTCACTCTTAAGTGCCTTTGACGTCTGATAACTTTACAATTATCGCAAATTTTTTTTATCGCTGATTTAATTTTCATAAAATAAAAAACAAGGAAAAAACCCTTATTTTTTGGATACTATTACTCTTTTTAAAACCGTTCCATCATAATACACTATTCTTAAAAAAATTACAACCTTTTAACTATCCTCCCCTTTCCTCCATAAGGATCAAGCACAATTTCGACTAAATCCCCAATTAAAACTTTAATTCTATGCATACGCATTTTCCCTGAAAGGTAAGCTAAAATTTCCTGCTCTTTTTCTTTATCTTCGGAGTTTGCATTGTTATGCGGAGCATTATTAGTAAGTATTTTCACTTTAAATAAAGTAGAGGGTAAAGCTTCGGTTATAGCTCCCTTAACAATTAACAATTTTTCATTCTTGTGGTCGCTCATGAAAATATTTTACCTTTTATTTTCCTCTTTTTCATATTTATATCATATCACAATATAAACAAAGCACAAACGCAAGAAGAGATATATTTTACTTACTTTGAATTACGAAACTCTTTCTAGGCATGTCTTTTTCTAGGGTACGGATTTTTCGAAGCTTGAAAAATCCTGAAGTTCTCGGCTCGACAGCCTCGAAACCCCCTAAAAAAGACATGCCTTCGACGAGTTTCGTAATTCATGATTACTTAGGATAGTTTATAATTATTTTTATATTTTTTATTTTATCAGGCAAAGAAGTTTTCCAAAAAGGACTGATTTTTAAATTAGCAGAATCAATGTTGTCATATTCTGATAGTATTTGGTTGAAATCTTTTTTTGATTTTCCCAAGAAATCATTTATCAGCTGATTCTCATCTAATTTCCAAACGATTTTTGCAACACCAGATAAATTAAAATCTATCTTTTGTAAATTTTCAACAGGAATATTTTTTTTATCAGAAAGGTTCGTCTGCCATTCTTGCGCATGCACGGTAGAAATAGAAAAAGTTAAATTTCTAATATTTGATATATACACGTCACTGCCATCATATTTATCAATATTGTCTTGCGCGATTTTTTGTGTCAATTTTTGTTCATTCAACAAAAAACCGAAAAGAGTGCCTTTGAGTGTTATTGTAAAATTATTATTTTGATCCGGGGTAAGAGAAATAATGGGTTCTTCAGTATTCAAAAAAATAGCATCTTTAAAAAGAATAAAACCGGGTGGAATCTGATTGGTAGCTTTAGCTAAAAGCTTTGTTTTAAGAGATGAATTTAATTCGGTCAAAATAGCTGCCTTATCAGTATCAGATATAACATTAACTTTTCCAATAAATCCACCAGTTATTTTTGTTCCAGTCTTTGTCCTCACTTTAAACTTAGAATACTTAGGGCTTCCTTTAAAACCAAAAATGGAAAAATCAAGCGGACCACTATTATATTCTTCGCCCGCTTCAGCTCCATAAATGTCCACTTCTATAGACCCGGGAGTGTCATTTTTCATTCCCGGCACGATTAACTGTTTCTGTGTTTTATAAATTTTACCATTTGAACCTTCAAGCCTTGTGTCTATGGAAAGTCTTTGAGGAGAAGAACTAAAAAAATTAAAAATGACAGCAGTGCCTACGGCTTTATTTGAAACATCTTTTTGCTCATTCGCTTGAATATCTCTCTTCTCTTCTCCAGAAACATTGTCTACTAGTAAATTGAAAAATAAACCATCCTTATTGGAGTCTTTGGTAGCAGATAAACTTTCGTTCAAAGTTATCTCTTGTATTTTAGGATTTACTGTAACCACTGCGCTCAAAAATAAATACGAAAGAGAAAAAAGAAAAAATATTATTGATATAATTGCCACAGACCAAAGTGTGTACCGCGTTCCATTTACTTGCCCCCTCGAAACATTATCTGTATTGTTTCTTGCAGAATTTTTTATTGACAATACAGTGTCAAAACGAGCCTTTTTTTGAGGTATTTGCGTCTGCTGATTTGCATTTTTTGCTTTTATCATATCTTGCAGTAAATATTTTGACATAAAATTATACTCGCTCCGATAAAACGGAGTCAGTTAAAAACCGATTTATATAAATAGAATCAATAATCAGGCTAGGGTCACGAATTACACCATTTCCAAATACCACCATATTACGAAAAACTTCCGCGCTCAAAAAAATAACTTTAAATTTTGATTCGGTTAAGGTATATTGATTAAACTGTTCAGCTTCAATTGTTTGACGAAAAAAATCTAGTAAGTCTTTATCTGTAGTCAGATAAATAGTCGCGGGAATAAAAATATCACTAGAAAGATTGGCTAAAGATTTCTGGAACTCATACAACCATTCTAATTGGAATTTATTTATAACTGGTTTAAGTTTTTTTGTCATAAAATCAGTCGCATGTCCGTCTTGTAAAAGAGAAATGTATGATTGCGCTTCACTAAGCGAACAACTTAAGGCGGACGCAACTTTTCGTACTATAAAATTACGACCTAATGGAAAAGAAATTGATTCATGTAATGCATTCTTTTTTATCATAGAAATATCTGTTACTTCCCCGCCAATATCAATTAAAAGAAAATTCTTTTGGTTAATATCTATATCACGCGCTACCGCAAAAGAAGACAGTGTAAAAGAAGAGAATTTTACATTTTTAAAATGAAAATATTTTCTGATTGTTTCTTCTATTTTTTTTAAAATATACTCTGAGCTAACTGAAATAAAAATAGTCATTTCAAATTCTTTAGTTTTTTGTTCTAGGGGACTTAGTGTTTCATAGCCATTTAGCATTGTTTTGATATTTTTGAATTCAATTAATCTCACCGGGCTTTCTGTGTGTAAATATTTTGCTAAATACTCTTCTTTGAAAAGAGCTATTTCTTTTTGAATTAAATCATCAGCTAGCTTGGTAGTAAAAATGAAAGGTGTATTTTTTTCAAGTCTGATAACTCTAATTTGAGAAACATGCCAAGGCGACGAAAGAACACAAAAAATCGCTTCGGGTTTCCCGATACCTGCTTTATAAATTTTATTAACGACAATATCGAGAGATTTTGCGGTTGAAGATAAAAACTTATCAATATTAAGAGTTTTTTGTAAAATTATGGGCTCACGGAGGGACATAATTATTTTAGGAATTCTGGACTTCTCCATATAAAAAAGTGTTCCCCCGACAGAAGAAGAACCAATATCAAAAACCAGAACTAATTTGCTTTTTTCTTTATTTCTCGAAAAAATTCCCATCGCTTAATTGTATCACAAAAGTACAGCTTTGATGCGTCGAATTCCTTGCGCTACTGCTTCTTCTTTTTGAATTTTAAATGGGCTATTATCCCCAGATTTTTCTCGTAATGAAGAATACAATTCTGTCGTATTCTTGACATGCGGACCACCGCAAAATTCTTTTGACACAATATTGCCAGCTTTATCTTCTATAAAATACACAGACACTATATCTGTGTATTTAGCGCCAAATTCCATTTCTGCTCCAATTTTTTCTGCATCTTTAAGTGGCATCTCTTTACGCACGACATTTAACCCCCGTTTAATTTTATCATTTACCCAATCTTCCACCTTTTTCTTTTCTTCCTCGGTCAATTTATGGTCACAAGTGAAATCTATTCGCAACCTTTCTTCAGTGATATTACTGCCTCGCTGTTTTACATTTTTATCTACAACACTTTGAAGTCCGGCCAAAAGCAAATGGTGCGCGGTGTGAAGCTTGATTGTCTTTTCATTATGATTCGCTAATCCCCCCTTAAACATCCCTGCTGATGCAGTTTGAGAAAGTTTCTGATGTTCTATCATCTTTCTATTAAAATCTTCAATATTAATTTTTACTCCTTTTTCTTTTGCAAGTTCAAGAGTGAGTTCTATTGGAAAACCATAAGTCGTAAATAAAATAAACGGATCTGTGCCTTTTCCAAATTCTTTTAAACCTTTAGACAATGTTTCCCTGAATCTGTTTTCTTCCTTTAGAATCTGCCCTGTGATTAAATCTTTTTTTTCTTTTAATTCTGGATAAATTTCAGCGTACTGTTTTATGAATATCACTGCCAAACTAAGAGCAAGTTTATTCTCTGGAAAACCAATATTATCCGCATGCCTAACAGCCCTGCGCAATAGACGACGCAATATGTATTCTCTACCATTATTAGAAGGCAATACGCCTTCGGAAATTATAAAAATACTAGCGCGCAAATGGTCTGCGATTATACGAGCCGATTTAGCATTGTAATTTTTTGATTTGGCTTTTATGATTTCCATTACAGGTTTAAATAAATCCGTATCATAAGCAGTTTTTTTGCCTTGCATCACCGCTGTAATTCTCTCAAGTCCAGCGCCAGTATCAACATTTTTTTGTTTTAATTTACCAACAACTTTTCCATTTTTCTTTTCGTATTCCATGAACACATCATTCCAGATTTCGACTACATGCTCTTCTTTAATTGCGAGCAAAAATTCTTTATGATTTATGTCACCCACATCACCTACCATATCATAAAACATTTCACTACACGGGCCTGATGGACCATTGTCTCCCGGACTCCACCAATTGTCATCTGCTGGAAGCGCATAAATACGATGTTCTGGAATTCCCAAATTCATCCAAATTTTTTTTGATTCTTCATCATATGGCGCATTTTCATTTCCTTCAAAAACTGTAAAATAAAGCCGGTTTGGATCAAGCCCAAGACCTTCTTTTTTTGAAGTCAAAAATTCGTAACTCCACTTGATAGCATCTTCCTTAAAATAATCTCCAAGAGACCAGTTGCCCATCATTTCAAAAAAAGAAAGATGCCTGTTGTCGCCAATATCATCCAGATCTCCTGTGCGCACGCATTTCTGCACGTCTGCAATACGCTTTCCTGTCGGATGTTTTTGTCCCATTAAATAAGGCACTAGAGGTTGCATTCCAGCCGTATTAAAAAGCGCAGAAGGGTCATTGTGAGGAACAAGCGAAGCCGAAGGAATTATTTTATGTCCACGATTTTCAAAAAATTTTAAAAATCTTGATCTTATTTCATTGGATTGCATCCCGTTAGAAGCAAGTCGCAGTCAGTAAATTGCAACTATGCCTGATTATATTAGTAAATTTTATATTTTTTATAAACATGATTTATGAATAAAATTGCTACTGCAGCTTCTAACGGGATTGCATCCTAAGATTGTATAATAAAAAAAATAAAAAAGAAAGATTAATGCGCCACTCCTCCACCTAAACAAATATCCCCATCATAGATGACGCAAGATTGACCGGAAGCGACTAATATTGGCTTTTGAAAAACAATCTCTGCTTTTGTTTTGCCAGTAATTTTTACCTTACAAGAAAGTAATTCTCCATGATAACGAATTTGAGCTGTGTAAGTTTTATTTAATTTTGGTGTTTCGTGAATCCAATTTACATTTTTTATCAGGAAAACAAAATTTAATAAATTTGAGGAGCCGTGGGTCCCCTGTCCTATGTCTCCGAGGGCGAAGGCGGGGGAATTTATTAAATTTTTGTTTTGCGAAACTATCAGAATATTTTTTTTAATATTTTTACCGATTATATAATACGGCCCATCATTTGGATTTTTTTTGGTAATGCTAAAACCATGTCGTTCTCCAAGTGTGTGAAAAACTACCCCATTATGATATCCTATTACTTCTCTCTTTTCGTTAAGCACTTTTCCTCTTTTTTCTTTAATATAATGTTTTAAGAATTCTTTTAAATTTATATCGCCTAAAAAACATATCCCTTGACTATCCTTTTTTACTGCTACTGGTAAATTAAATTTTTTAGCTAATTTACGAACTTCTATTTTTTTTAAATGCCCAATTGGGAATAAGATTTTTTTTAATTGTTCTTGTTTTAATGTCCATAAAAAATAACTTTGATCTTTAGAAAAATCAATACCTTTTAGTAAATGAAAATTCAAAGAATTTTGGGAGCCGTGGGTCCCCTGTCCTATGTCTCCGAGGGCGAAGGCGGGAAAATTCTTTGAATTTTCATTACGAGCATAATGCCCAGTCGCCACAAAATCTGCCCCCATTGAAATAGCTTTTTTAAGAAATGCGCCAAATTTTACTTCTTTATTGCACATTACATCCGGATTTGGCGTTCGCCCCTTTTTATATTCAGAAATCATATAATCCGCCACTTCTTTTTTATAGACATCTTCGAAATCAAAAGTCAAAAATGGAATGTCTAAATGAGCCGCTATACGCATAGCGTCGCGTCGCTCTTCTTCTTCGTTACACTCTAAAAAATCCGGGTGCCAAGTCTTAATAAAAACCCCGACGACTTCGTAACCTTTTTTCAAAAGTAAAGCCGCAGAAACTGCGCTATCTACCCCTCCTGATATTGCTACGAAGACTTTTCGCTTGCCCCGTAGCGAACTGGTATGGGGTTTAAGAGGGGTATTCCTGTCCTGAGCGTAGTCGAAGGATGATTGTTTGTGTTTACCTGTCATGAGTTTTGTCGAATGATTCCAAATTCTGGCCATATTCGTTTCGTTATTTTTTACTTTTATATTCCAATAATTTCTCGGCTGGGGAGAGACTACCGATTCAAGCTATTTTCGCTGTGGTCTTGCCCGCGCCTGTTGCCATTTTTATCACAAATGGGTCTTTTGGGAAATTTTTGTGTAGTGCCATAAAATTAAACTGTGGATAACTATTGACTTACACCGACCGCTTGATATACTAAATATACAGTATAGAAAAGGGGCGTCGACCGTTAGGACGATAGCCCCTTTTCATTTGCTTCATTATTTTGACTTATATCTAAATGGTCTGTTTTGTCTACAAAGATATTAAAATTATGATTCTTAAACCCTTTGAGAAAAGAATCTGCTCCCAGTTTCCTCTTTAAATAATCAACAACTTCAAGCTTATATTTTGACCCATCAACGAGATTTTTAGAAAATTTAATATCATAAGTCACAGCACCTATCAAAAGATCAACAAGTTGGAGTAAATCATTAGATTTTGAGTCAAATCGGCACACACCGACCAATGAAAGGCGTCCCTTATATTGATTAAATTTTTTCTTTACCTCAACTTCAAAACGAATATCTTTTGGTGTAGTTACATGATCAGCGATAAGAACTATAATTTCTTGCTCTGATAAAGTGGCATCTAAAAGTTTGAGAGTAATTTGTTCGTATGCGAGCCACGGATTTTTATCAAACCTTTTTAGATAATAGTCACTCTTGGTGCTTATGGAGTAGGAACAAAAACTAATACTTCGTGTTTCAAAAAGCGTGTCAATAATTGTTTTTGCAAAACTCACATTATTCTTTGATAATTTATTGAATTTAACTTCATCGTAAAATCTTATTTTGCTTCGCTCATAGAAAATTTTACTCTGCAGATAGTATGGTTGGCTCATTTTTAATATTCCTACTGTAAAGTATTGATCTTTTTGATCACTTAATGTTCCGGTTTCATCCAGAAAGCAAAACTTGGTCCAGATTTTGTCAAAATCAGCCAGTTTGAGATCTTTAGTTTTTATTTCTTTGTTCGATTTGAAAAACATATTTTTCTTTATATTTTAACACTAATTATTACAATATGGGTCTTTTGAAAAATCTTTGAAATCATCTTTTTCTGCATTAGCACAAATCCAATTAGCTTTAGTTGCTCACGATTTTTCCAATACTTACTCAAACAACCATTCCCAGAGCGGCCTAAACTGTATGGTCATATTGTCTTTTTCCACCGCGCGTTTTTCGTTCCATGTAAGCACGGTAAGCTTAGAAACATTTAATTCTTTTCCCGCCTCAACAAGAGCCTTCACTTCTCTTTGTTCAACATCGGCGTCGGTTATGTCGTAGCAGACTTGTATCAGTTCCATAACTTGATACCCCTTTTTGAGCACAAAATCTATCTCCCGGTCGTTTCTGGTTTTGTAATAAAACAATTCTCGGCCGGGCTGATTACCTTTTTTCACCAACTCAGTGAAAACAAGATTCTCCATGAGCTTACCGGTATTCGGTGAATGCTGTACTGCCTTGGCGGTAACGAAACCATTATCAACAACATATGTTTTTTTGGCCGATCGCAGTCGCATGCCAGCCTTTGTCGAGTGTCGTATCAGGGGAAAAATCAAATATGCCTCGGTGAGATAGCCGAGATATTTTTCTAAAGTAACTTGGCTCTTGAATCCCAAAATATTGGCGAGTTTTTTTGCCCCATACTGGCCGGATACGTTGTTTATGAGATACGATCCGAGACTGGCTATCTGTTCGGAAAAACGCACTTTATGGCGCTTCACCACGTCTTTGAATAACACCGCATCGAACAGCACATCGAGATATCCGCGCGGATCAACACCTTTCGTAACAACCTCTGGATAGCCACCACTCGTCATGTACTGGGTCATGTATTCAAGCAGTTTCGCTTTTTCATCAGGTAATGAGAGTTTGTCGAGAGTAACTTCGTACTGTTTGGCTTTCAAAATTTCCGAAAAATTAAACGGCAGTATTTCTATGGGAATATGCCTGCCGGTAAGATGCGT
>MFTH01000014.1 GCA_001786765.1 Candidatus Nomurabacteria bacterium RIFCSPHIGHO2_01_FULL_37_25 | reverse complement strand
CCAGTTCCTGTATTAACGTTCACAGCGGTTGCGCCTGTGACGTTACCGACGGTAACGGTCTTAGCGCTAGCACCCGTTCCGACGTTCACTGCTCCAGTTGTACCAGAGTCTAGAGAAACTGCGGATGATGTAGTTCCGACCAACGTAAGCGTTGTGCTACCCGTCACAGTTGTAGCATCTAACGTAAGAGCCGCGCTAGCGGAGCCTACGCCCAATGTCACACAAAGCGCCAAGGCAAGAAAACCTAAACCTAAACCTTTAAATATTTTTTTCATAATTTATAATAATTAATAATAAAAAACTGACAATAATAATTTCCTCAATTACCTATTAATGCCCTTAAGGAATGCATAAATAGACAATTCAAGCTCATACAAAAGCGTATTCGACACGCCAATGTTTCTGTAATTGTATCAAATTAATTTTTAATAACGCAATTAAAAATGTGGATAACTTTTGTTATCCACATTTTTAATTTAATTTTTTGTTTTATTTAACTTTTTCTGATAAAGCCTGTGCTATTTTGCTTTCTGGTGAGATCGGACCATAAAATACAATATTGTTTTTTACTAGATACATACTTTCAGGCGCCCAAAGAGCCTCCTTTACAGGATTAAGTTGAAAATTATTCTTATTTGCATCAATAGTATCCTTTACCACTTGAAACTGATAGGAATCAGTAAGGGTAAAGTCTGGAAAGATGCTTAACTTACCAATGTATACTTCCCCTGTCGTCATGTACACAACAGAATAGCCTGTTTTCATATTTTTCTTACTAATTAAAAAACCAAACCCGACTACCATCACAATTACGACAACCACTATCACAATATTCTTTTGATTCATCATATTACTTTAATATTACCCACTTTTACAAGATAATCTTACTACTAATTTCTATATACTAAATGATTTCAATAAAAAAGGCAACACAAAACCCCCTCTAGCTTTCACTAAAGGGGGTTTTGTTAACTCACACTAGACCTAGCGTCCTAGCCGTGATTAGTACGAGAGTGTACTTGCATACACTGGATACGAATCAGACAAAGTTGCAGGTGAAGCGTTTGTAGGCTCTGTTCCTGGAGATGGAGAGCTGGCAACATAGTACCAACTCAAACCACCGAATAGGCCTGCAAGACCGCTTGTGTTATCAATGTATACCTGGAAGGTATCGTTGGCAACAGCGGATGCAGTGTTAACAGTTACTGCTACACGAAGAGTTGTGCCAGCTGAGACATCGTATGGTGTGTCAAGTGTGATAGCTGAGGTAGAACCTGCGGTTGTACCAGACCAATCACCACCTGTACCTAATAGAGCACCTAGAGAACCTGAGCTGTAATCATATATCTTCGGTTGAGAACCGACAGCTACGCGTGTACCGATATTACCACCACGAGTAAGCGTAAGGGCTTTGATCGTAAGAGCGACATCACCGTCCGCTTTGATGTCAAAGACACCAACAATCTGATTAGCTGATTGTCCGCCAGATGGAATTGCGCTATTAGTAATAACCGGTTCAACATCGTGAACAGTGTAAGGCTTACCGTTTGCAGTAACAGATGCCAATCGAGTGACAAATGTTCCAGCTGTAGCGACAATGCCAGTTTCACCAACAACTGAAATGGTTGTTGAAGTAACAGCAGTTACTGAGTACACATCTACACCAGCAGAGGCAGCAGTGTCGTCAGCGATCATTACTATATCTCCGACTGCAAAGCCTGCAGTTGAGGTAAGTGTTACAGCAGACACAGTATCTGCGGTAATCGTTGAAGCTGTGCTTACAGTTGTTGTATTAGTTGTTACAAGCTCAGTCAAGAATGAACCGACTGGAATGTTTGTATGTACCATTTTACCAATAAGGGTAATAGTTGTCGCACTTGGGACAGCAGATACTACATATAGTGGCTGGGCTGTAGCAGTACCACCTGTACTGTTTAGAACAACTACATCACCGACATCAAAACCAAGAGTTGAAGCAACAGTAATCGTAGATGTTGCACCATTTACATTTGCAGCGATATCATCTGTTGCTAAGTTGGTTGTGGTTGAAGTGCTTGTAGCCATTCTAGTTACACGATCAGTCGCAGTAGTACCTATTGTAGGACTAGCTGTAACTTTACCGACACCGAGAACATTCATAGTGTTACCGTCTGTAACTGATACAACTGTGTAGAAGTTACCATCATCTACTCCACCAGAGACACCTTCAATGAAGGCAATATCCCCAGCTACGAAGCCACGAGTTGAAGTTACATCAATAGCTGTTGATGTGAGATCTGTAATCGTCGCTGTAGTTGTGGTAGAAGTCGTAGCTTCACGAGTTGCCCATTTCGTTACATAACATGTTGCACTTGCACAGTCTGCAAGGTTGTCTGGACCAGCGACAGTTAATGAAGTAGCACTACCAACTGTAGTAACAACACCAGTGAAGGCGCTGACACCACCAGCCGTATTAACTTGAACAACATCACCAACGTTGAATCCTTCCGTTGAACCTACAGTAAGAGCAGTTGCAGTATCAGCAGCGATGTCGCCAGCTGAACCTGTTGTTGTACGAGAGCGCTCATAGACACGATTGCCTGAAGTACCAGTCGCAATCATAGAAGTAAGACCAACGCGGACACTTTCAGCTGAAACAAGTGTTCCAGAACTATTGAATGCGCCACGAACAGTTATAGATAGAGTGCTATCCTTTGGAACTTGCAAAGTCAAACCAGTGAAGGTTGCAACACCCTTGATTACGCTTGCAGAGAATGTAGCCGCGCCTGCAGTGATTGACAATGTTGAAAGGTTCGCGTCACCGCTCTTAGTCTGGAATACTAGCTTACTAATGTCAATCGCTTCATATTGTGAAGTGAATTTAAGCTTGAGTAAGTCTATACCAGATTGACTTGAATGAATAACTCCTTCAACTAAAGAACCTTCGCTTTCTACAAGTAGAGTACCAGCTGTCTGAACAGTGATAGTCTGACCAGTAACAGCTGTTGCAGGGATAGTTGAAAGTGAAGAACCACTTGAAAGTCCTGAAGCAGTTACATCAGAAGCATCAATATCAGTATTTACAGTAACAGCTGTTGCAGAAGCATTAGCGTAAACGTTAACCACAACAGAACTTGATGCGGCAACATTTAATTGTCCACCAACTGAGAAGCTGTTTGCATCATCAGTAGTAGAAGGTGAAGTAACAGTAGAACCTATAACTGTTTCTGTACCGTCAGTATTAACTTTCTTCAATTTCATTTGAGTCCAACCTGTTACAGCTGACATGTCAACATTAATTGCAGAAACGTTCACACCCTCAGAAGAACCAGCCTGAATAATATACGAACCAATTTTGACTTCACATCCGCAACCAGCAACAATGTTTTGGTTACCATACGAACTGTTTTTTGCAACAGTTACAGTTGCAGTTGAGATAGTTCGAGTATTAGCTGTCACAAAAGCATCATCTGATGCAGTTGCATAATTGTTCGTTGAGATTCGACGGTAATACACATCACCAAAGTTACCAATTGCAGTCAAAGCGTTTGTTGCTGAACTTGAAAGATTGGCAACAAGCTTTACTTTGATACTTGTATTTGAAGGAATCAAGTAGTAATTACTCAATGTAGCTTGATCTGTACCAGCCGCATCATCATCGAATAGTGGAGCTAGCGTAGAGGTGCTATAGATTGTAGTCTCAGCGCCTGTAGCAGAAACCGCCACAAGAGAAACCGAGCCAGAGAAGTCAGCGGCAACAGAAGTACCAGTGACAGAAAGGTCAGCTTTCTGAAGTTCAATATCTTCTCCAGTAGCTTCAATCTTCCATACACCTAGCACTGCTCCTACTTGTCCTTGACTAAGATCAGTAGAAGAAGATGTGTTGTCCTTTGTAACTGTCAAACTACCTTGAGTTATAGTAATTGTGTTGTAGTTTGCGGCTTCACCAATAGGGAAACCAGTAGAAGCGTCACCTGAAACATTTGTTGAGTGTGTTGCAAGAAGACCACCGCCAGTGGAGACACCAGTTGCTGAAATATCATAATCATTCTGAATTATGAATTGTGCAGTACGAGATGAACCGTTTACTACGTCAGCAACAACCGCAAGCGTCTTATTTTGACCCTTTAAGATTTTAAGCGGATTAGCAAGCGTAAATAGAACATACTTGTTTGTGGTGCCCGTAGCAACAGCAAGAACCTCACCAGTGGAATCATTGGTAAGTTTTAAGTCTGAGAGATCAGCATCAGTCGTATTTCCGTTGTTGTAGAGACGAACTGAGTTAACCCAAATATCTTCTTTTGAAGAATTTTCATAGAACTTAAATTTTCCGATAATGTAGTCCTGAGCACCAAGATCAACACTTCGAGCTGAAGCAGAAATAGTTGATGCGTCAACATCGAGTGCGCCCAAGAAGCTAGAACCATCAATAACTGAGAAAACATTACCCGTAATCGGGAATGAACCGCTCACAGTGGCAGAGTTTGCAGTCATAACATCAGCTGCAGAATTGACACCGAAAGCGAATGTACCACTTGTTGTCTGAGCTGCGCTAATATTTGCAAGAACCCACACTGTTGTTGAGCTACCTGCTGGAACAATGATTGGATCATTCGCAAATTGAACGAGTGCAGTATCGCCTGAACCTGAATCGAAGATAGTCACAACATTACCGTGGCGAGCGCCATTAGCATCCATCACAAGCACTCCAGAGAAATCAGAGTTTAAACTGAATCCTGAACGTGTAAGACGAAGACCGGTGACATTAACCGCGCCAGTTGTTGAACCAGTAAGATTCAAAGCAAGAACTTTATTGTATGCTGAACCGTCAGGCAAAGTGGCGGCAGCAGGGTTGCTAGTAGATAAATTAACACCTATACCTGTGCCAGTTGCACCAACGACTGCGCCAGTAGAACATGAAACACCAGTTGTTGTACTAAACCCTGAAGTTGAAGTACAACCTGCTGGAAGAGTCGTAGTCATCGTACCAGAATCACACTTTGTTCCTGTGGTTGGGCTGTAACCAGAAGTTGAAGTACAACCTGCTGGATACATCATACTAGTTGAACCACCACCAGACCAAGCAGCGCGAGACTTAGGACCGAATACTCCATCAGCAACTAAGCCTACACTAGACTGCCAAGCCATAACAGCGGCTTTTGTCTTTGGACCAAAGCTTCCGTCCGCAACGACTCCAACAGTCGCTTGCAAACATTTCACTTGATCACCTTTTGAACCTACTCTTAATGTGCTAGTGATTGAACATTCAGCGGCGCCTGCTGTTTGCACAGCAACCATTCCGAATGTCGCGAGCATAGCTACTGCTAACACACTGATAGCAAGAAGCTTCACTCCTTTTAAATTTAATATATTACTCATAAATTTTTTCTAATTTTTTCTAATAATAAATTTTAAAAAAATTATTATTAGAATTTACGCCATTAATTAGTTTCGACAAAACTAAAAGCGTATTTTTCCCATCACTATTTTTCATCCGACAATAAACTTATAATTGTTAATAATGTGACGGACTACTAAACAGCGCATAGAGATAAACTTACATCCCGACGATTCTGTCGGGACCCCGACTTTTTACGTAGGGGCTGAAAACATCCCGAACCAAAATTTTAACAAAATTTTTAGCGGGATTATTGTTGCAAAAAAGATTCAAAAACCTTTTGCGCAATCATTTAATTTTCAATGACCTTTTTTCTTTACCGCGCCTATTGGCGCGGGTATTTATTTATTACAAAATTTTTTCGACGAAATTCTGTATAAACAAATACAAAACTTTTATGAATACAAAGCTCACGCAAACGCGCAACTTGTAGACACTCAGTCATTATAATACATAGCCCAAAAATCGCGCAATATATTATGTGGATAACTCAAAAATTAAGTTCTAGCAACTAATTATTAGGTTCTAGAAAATAATAATTGCAGATGAAAATCCACCGGATGATTGTCTCATATTTTTAACTAGAATGCAAGCAGAAATAGATTATAGCTTTTAGCTTAATATTCGTGAATTACGAAACTCGTCGAAGGCATGTCTTTTTTAGGGGGTTTCGAGGCTGACGAGCCGAGAACTTCAGGATTTTTTAAGCTTAAAAAAATCCGTACCCTAGAAAAAGACATGCCTAGAAAGAGTTTTGTAATTCAAAGATATAAAAACTACAAGCTATGAGCTAAAAGCTAGGAAGCCACTAAG
Source organism: Candidatus Nomurabacteria bacterium RIFCSPHIGHO2_01_FULL_37_25 (assembly GCA_001786765.1). Taxonomy (GTDB): domain Bacteria; phylum Patescibacteriota; class Minisyncoccia; order Phycocordibacterales; family UBA9973; genus UBA9973. The sequence goes on along the minus strand of MFTH01000014.1, from coordinate 17,233 downwards.
CTATACCGACTCCAGCGCTTCTCCCCTGTTTTATAAAGGACACCATCTTTTATCATGGACATCAATTCTCTTTGCAATGTTTTTTCACTACAAACATCAGCCCCTTGCGCTCCAGTATTTATTTTTATCTTGATGTCCTTTATGGTTGAATTCCCACCATTATTTTTAATAATATTAATTATATTATCTCGTCTTTCTTTCTTTAGCCTAAAAAAAGTCTCAGCTCTTTCGCTACTTAATTTTTTATCGGACAGAGTTCTCATCTCTCCGACTTTGTTCAAGGCTTTTAGTAAAGTGCTTCCCTTTTGGACACCAATGCGTATATGTCCTTTAGGATTTGTGTGTTGCGCAAAACTTGATATGTTAGGTTTTACATCTTCGGGTGATGGTGTTAGAAAAAATTCTTCCAGCCATGTGGGTTTTATGGCTGTGTAGTCTTGTATAGACGCTTTTAATTCAAGAAATTCTTTTTTCAGAATGGTGTAATTCATTTCTGAAATAAAATTCATAGCTAAAGAAATATTTAAAAAGGACAAAACTTGATCTATCTTTACCGTGTCAAAGAGAGTCTTTGACATTGAGGATGTGTCCGATAGAATCTCTACCCCTAATGTCCTTAATTTGTTTCTAATTGGTTCTTCTTTGTCTATTATGTCCGTTACAATATAAAGCGCAGTAACAAGCTTTTGAGTCTTAGTATAGGACATAGAAAGAATGCTGTCCTTTCTAGAAACATCTAGGTCCATTACACCGTCCTTGAGATTTTTGTCTCCAGATAACATCTGTCCATTATATATAAAGGACAGATGAAGTCAAATAAAAATCTTTTTCGCAATTCAAAGAAATTTAAACTAATCTGTGCTAAAATATTCACATAGTGAAAAATGGAAATAAAAAAAGGAGCGAAGAAAAAGAAAATTCCCCCAGTCGCAAACCTAAGGGCGAGGCTGGATTAAAGAGTCAAACAAAACACGGGATTATGGCAATAGTTTTTTTTGTTCTTGCATTATTTTTTTTAATGTCGGTATTTGATGTAACCGGAGTTGCAGGCGCGTACATAAAAGATTTTTTTAAATTGATATTGGGAAACGTAGGATATTTTCTTCTCCCTACTCTTTTAATTTTACTAGGATATTCATATGTGAAAATAAAAACTCCAAACATTGGATGGATAAATACAGTCAGCGCGATAATGTTTCTCCTCTCTAGTTTGGGAATAATAGATATTGCGGGAGGCGAGAATTCTGGCGGATTATTAGGGGAAATTTTATCAAAACCTCTCGTCTCTCTCTTTGATATTTATGCAAGCATTATTTTCCTCGGCGCAATTTTAATAATTTCAATTCTTATGATATTAGACACAGAAATATCCTTCACGTCATTCTTCGAAAAACTTTGGAGTCTAATAAAAAGGAAAAAAGAAGAACCAGCCGACGCTTTAGGCTCTGGCGAAGCGGAGGAAGAAATGGAATCCCCCACCCCAGTGGAAGACTCTGGCGAGGCGGAGGAAGAAAGTTTGAAAGAAAATACTAGCGGTAAAATAAAGAAAGCTTTAGGGATTAATAAAAAGAGTGAAGAGGATGAGGAAGAAATGGAATTCAAAAAACTAAAAGCTAGAAGCTACAAGCTAGGCGCTACTTATGTTCCTCCCCCGCTTTCTCTGCTAGAAGAAGACCAAGGCAAACCAAACACAGGTGACATAAAGGCTAATGCAAATATAATAAAACGCACGCTACTGAACTTCGGCATTGAAGTAGAAATGGACGAAATAACTATCGGGCCGACTGTCACTCGTTATGCGCTAAAACCCGCGGAGGGAATGAAACTTTCTCGCATTGTTGGTCTCACAAACGACTTGGCACTCGCGCTCGCGGCGCATCCGATACGAATAGAAGCTCCAATTCCGGGAAAATCTTTGGTTGGTATTGAAATTCCAAACAGAACGAAATCTCTCGTCGGTCTCGCTACCCTGCTGGCTGATGATAAATTCCAAAATTCTCCCAAATCCCTAACCATAGCTTTGGGTCGTAATATCGGAGGCAAATCAATATTTGGCAATCTTGCTAAAATGCCACACTGTCTCGTCGCCGGCACAACTGGTTCAGGAAAGTCAGTTACTATACATTCTATGATTACTTCCCTTCTCTATAGAAATGGGCCAGACGATTTGAAATTTATATTGATAGACCCAAAACGCGTAGAACTCACTCTTTACAATAATATTCCGCACTTGCTCACCCCTGTCATAACCGATGCCAAAAAAACAATTTTGGCTCTCAAATGGGCAGCCAAAGAAATGGATCGCCGTTATGATATTTTAGAATCCGAAAGCGTGCGAGACATAGATTCTTATCATAATAATATTTATGCAAATAGCTTAAAAAAGTCAAAAACAGATTCTGAAGACACTGAAAAAAAGCCTGACCGCCTGCCTTATATTGTTATTATAATAGATGAGTTAGCAGATATAATGAGCTCCTACCCGAGAGAGCTCGAATCGGCTATAGTGCGTCTAGCTCAAATGTCCCGAGCTGTGGGCATTCATCTAATACTCTCTACGCAACGTCCCGAAGTAAATGTCATCACCGGTTTAATCAAAGCGAACATCCCAGCTCGAGTCGCCTTGAAAGTGTCTTCCCAAGTGGACTCACGCACTATATTGGACGCTGGTGGAGCAGAGAAACTTTTGGGCGCTGGTGATATGCTCTATTCTTCTGGCGACGCCCAGCCAGAACGTTTGCAGAGCGCGTTTATTTCAGAAAAGGAAGTAAAAAAAGTTGTAAAATATTTAGTGGATGCGTATAAAGATGAAGTAAACCAAGAAATAGCCCTATCTGCCGGCTCAATATCAGCAGAAAAAAGTATTTTTGAAAGCACATTGGATAATGATGATGAAGATATGGAAGACGATGATGAAATGTACGAAGAAGCAAGAGCTTGTGTGATAGAAGCTGGCAAAGCATCAACTTCTTATTTGCAAAGAAAATTAAAATTAGGATATGCTAGAGCGGCGCGCTTGATGGATAAACTGGAAGAACGCGGGGTGATAGGAAGAGGTGATGGCGCAAAACCGAGAGAAGTGTTAGAAACAATAACGCGTGATGAAAATGGAGGTAATGTTATCTAGGAAAAAAATATTGCAAATAATTGTCTTTTCTATTTTTTTTCTTTTTATTATTGTTTACGCCTTTTTTCGTTCACAAGATCTGATATTTGGAATAAAAATAAAAAATGTAAGTATAAATGGCTCACCTGCCCAATCAGGAATAAAGGTTATGAATAGTGTTGTTGAAGTTACAGGGAATGCTAAAAATGCAATAAATCTGGCTCTAAATGGACGGGAAATTTCAATAGACAAAAGTGGTAATTTCAAGGAGACAATTGCGCTACTTTCAGGATATAATATAATAAATATAACAGTCAAAGACAAATTTGGATATGTTGATGAAAAAAATTATCAGATAATGCATTAATTACAAAACTTGTCGCAGGCGTACTTTTTAGAAAGCCTTGCGCAGGCCGTCGGGCCGAGCAGTTCGCTGGCGAAGCTTCGCCAGATAGATTGCTTTATAAAAAGTATGCCAAGAAAAAGTTTTGTAATAATTAAGTAAAATTTTATGCTGAAGAAAAAAGAAAAAAAAGAAGACAAGACAGTAGGCGTCGCGGTGTTAGAAGATACTTTGAAAACAATTCAAACAAAATTTGGAGAGGGATCAATCATGAAGTTTGGTGATTCGCCAAAAGTAGACGTCAACGTAATACCGACTGGTTCTATTGGCCTCGATATAGCTCTCGGTGTGGGTGGAATGCCTCGCGGAAGAATTATTGAAATATTTGGACCAGAATCTTCCGGAAAAACAACACTGTCGCTTCACATCGTAGCGGAAGCGCAGAAATTGGGAGGTGTTTGCGCGTACATAGACGCTGAACACGCGATGGACCCAGAATATACAAAAAAACTGGGAGTCAATATAAACAATCTACTCATTTCCCAACCAGACAACGGTGAACAAGCGCTCGAAATCGTAGAGTCTTTGGTGCGAACGGGCAAGATCGATGTAATCGTTATAGACTCTGTCGCGGCGCTTACTCCCAAAGACGAAATCGAGGGTGATATGGGCGCCTATCATGTCGGGAAACAGGCTCGACTTATGTCTCAAGCGCTCCGCAAACTAACTGCTATCGTGGCGCGGTCTAAAACTGTAGTCATATTCATCAACCAAATAAGAATGCAAATAGGTGTTATGTTTGGCAATCCTGAAACCACCCCGGGAGGCAAAGCTCTAAAGTTCTACACTTCTGTGCGACTGGATATAAGAAAAATTGCGCAAATAAAAAAAGGAGAGGAAGTCGTGGGAAGTCGTACTCGAGTCAAGGTAGTAAAAAATAAAGTATCGGCTCCGTTTAAGCAGACAGAATTTGACATAATTTATAATGAAGGTATTTCTAGAGAAGGAGAAATCATGGCGCTCGGAGAAAAATTTAAAATAATAGAAAAAAGTGGGAATTCATATTTTCATATACCTGAGGGCGCGAAACCCGCCGACGCCAAAGGTCATTCGACTCTGAGAGTCTCAGACTCGATGAGCTCTGGCGAGGCAAAGGAAAAAGTAAAGCTGGGTGTAGGTTATGATTCTACTCGCACATTCTTGAAAGAAAATAAAAAAATATCTGACCAAATTCTAAAAGAAATTCGCAAAAAATTCGCAGAGGAAGTATAACTTGTAGACCTGCCAGGTCGACAAGTTTGCAGTATAGGGCTGAATTTGCTAGTATAATCTTCATGTCACAACTGCAATACAATGAAATCCGTGAGAAGAAAATAATAATTTATAATGGTGAACCCTGTGAAGTGGTGGAATCTCATGTTGCGAGAACGCAACAAAGAAAACCGCAAAACCAAGTAAAACTCAAAAGTCTTATCTTGGGTAAAACCATCGCCGCTACTTTTCATGTTTCCGAATCAGCAGATGAAGCTGACATAACAAAACGCGATATTACCTTTTTATACCACAATAAACCTGCCCGCCCTCGTGATACTTCGGGAGCAGGCGGGGTAGAATATTGGTTTTGCGACCCAACAGACAAAAGCAAAAGGTTTAAATTGGATGGAGCGTTAATTGGCAATGCGGAGAAATTTTTGAAACAAAATGGAAATGTAACAGCTCTGGTTTGGGAAGATGGAAGTGAAGACTCCTCGGTAAACTCAGGGCTAGGAAAAATAATTAAAGTTACCTTGCCAATTAAAATGAATTTTGTTGTAAAAGTCGCTCCACCGGCAGTTCGCGGAGACACTTCAAAAGGAGGAATGAAAGTCATAACTCTGGAAAATGGAGCAACTTTGAACGCTCCGATGTTTATAAGCGAGGGAGATATGATTAGTGTGAACACAGAAACTGGAGAATACGTGGAAAGAATATAAAAACCTCTAAAATATAACTTTCTGCAGGGGTTTCGAGGCTGTCGAGCCGAGAACTTCAGGATTTTTTAAGCTTCAAAAAATCCGTACCGGAAGAAAGTTGATATTTTAGAGGTTTTTTAATTCATAATTACTTAACTATAAACGGCAACAAGCCCAAAAAACGGGCGTGTTTAATAGCGGAAGCGAGCTGGCGTTGATTTTTTGCGGTTATGCCAGTTCTCTTGTGGCTCATAATTTTGCCGTTGGGATTTAAAAATTTCTTCAGAATTTCAACATCCTTGTAATCTATATATTTTATATTGTTGGCTGAAAAATAATCTTGCTTCATAAATTAAAAATTAAAAGGGAATATCTTCGGGGTTAATATCTTCTTCCGGATATTCTATGGAATCTATTTCTTGATTATCTCCCGCAAATTTCCCTGCTCCTCCTGTCGATGCAGAAGCGGGAGTTCCTCCATTACTCTTTAACCCAAATTGAACACGATCGGCAATAATTTCTGTTCTGTATTTTTTCTCTCCACTTGTCTTATCATCCCAAGAACGTGTTTCTATGCGACCTTCTATCATTACCTGTTGACCTTTTTTTAAATATTGAGCAGACGTTTCGGCTTGTCTTCCCCAAACTACAATATTGTGATAACTGACAGATTCCTGCTTGGCGCCAGCTTTATCTTTCCAAACCCTGTTTGTCGCTATGCCAAATTTACAAACCTTTTGACCAGAAGGTATGGTGGTAATTTCTGGGTCGCGAGTAAGATTCCCTACTAATATTGCTTTATTTAAATACATAATTTTTATGATATTACTAATGCGTCTATTTCTTTATCTATTTCCTCTTTATTTATAGGAATAGCTGTTTCATTTTTCGCATTTTCCTTCATGGCGGGTCTTTTATACATCTCTCCACGCGCAAATCTTTTTGTGGCGATAGTATTTTCTTTTATTGTTTTTAATATCAAAAACCTAATAATGTTTGGGTCAAGGTCGAGATGCTTTTTCAACTCCAAAACCTTTTGGGAATTCATGGTGAATTTAATCCAACCAAAATACGCGGTGTTAAATTTATTTTTTATATTAGATGTAACTTTAGCCATAGAATAGGCAAGACTCGTCATTTTAGGCATTTCCCCTGAAATAATCTCACCATTAAAAGATACCAAAAGTTCTTTAAGATTTCCATAATTGACTGGCGCATCTTCTTCTTTAATTGTAGGTATCAAAAGGTAGCCAAGTTCATAGACTTTGGAATTTTCTTCTGATATTTCATTTTCGTCTTTAATTTCCGGTTCTTGCATAAAATCTATACTATCAAAAATCTTTTAAAAAGTAAATACTCGTCTAGCGTTGCTAATGATAGCCTCCGCAACCTCAGCTTCGGGTAAATTTTTTATTTCAGAAATTCTTTTAACTACTTCTTTCACATGAAAGGGTTCATTGCGTTTTCCTCTGTATGGAGAGGGCGTAACATAAGGAGAATCCGTTTCAGACATAATCATATCAAGAGGTGTATTTCTGATAACTTCATCATAATCATGTGTAAAAGTAATAACTCCAGTAAAAGACAAAGTAAAACCAAAATCTAAAAATGCTTTGGCTTCTTGCCAGCCACCAGCAAAAAAATGTACATCACCCCTAACCTTGGAATGTTCTTTCAGCAAAGAGAGCGCGTCAAAGTACGCATTGTGTGTCTTGTCTTTAGGATTATTTCTGATATGCAACATTATTGGTTTATTAAATTCGTTGGCAAGTTCTATATGAGCAACAAAAACCTCTTTTTGTTTTTCGATCGATTGCTCGTTCATTCTATAATAATCAAGTCCGCATTCCCCCACCCCGACAACTTTTGGGTCTTTCAAAAGTTCCCTGTAAACATTTTTATCGAAAACTTCTCCGCGTGAAGTAAATTCTTTTCCGCCAACGCCCAATTCTTTTTCATCGTGATATGAGACTCCGGTATGTATCGGATGCAATCCAATAATCGCATACACTCCTTTTTCGTATTGATTCGCAATCTCAACGGCTTTTTTAGAAGTATCTACTTGCGTGCCGACATTTATAATATACGTTTCATTCTCTAGGGCACGTTTAATAACCTTATCTCTGTCTTCATTAAAGGCTTCAAAATTTGTGTGAGAATGTATGTCTATGTATTTTGGTTGCATATTAGTCTTAGTTATTCTTTTCTAGGAAATAAAGGAGTTTCTGGTTTTTTGGAGTTTTTTAAAAGGTTTAAAATTATTTTTGAAGTTTGAGGCATAATTGGTTCTAATGATTGAGCTATAACAAATAGTAATGCAACAAAATGTTTTATGTCTTGAATGGCCTCTTCTTTATTTTCTTTAATTTTTTTAAAGGGTTGTTTGTCTTGAATTTCTTGGTCAACTTCTTGAATTTTTTTCCAAATATCATTCATAAAATCACTAATTTTAAAATTTTCCAGATTATCATTTTGATTTTTAAAAAATTTATTTTCTTCTACTGGAATCATAATAGAATAATTTTGAACCATTGTCATGACTCTAGAAACTAAATTCCCCAATCCATTTGCCAAATTCGCATTATAAGCTTCTTTAAAACGCTCCATAGTAAACGGACTATCTTCAAACGAAGAAACTTCTCGCAATAAAAAATAACGCAATGCGTCTGCGCCGTATTCTTTTACAACATCGCTTGGATTTATAACGTTACCTAAAGATTTAGACATTCTAATTCCACCTTCGCCGGTGATAAACCCGTGATAGATAATAGTATCTGTTGTCGGGAGTCCAGCAGACATCAACATGCCTTGCCACATAACTGATTGAAACTTTACCATATCTTTCCCGGCAACCTGAATTGTTTCTCCGTTTTGCCAAAACTTTTCAAAATTCTCTTTTTTATTCGGCCAACCAAGTGTTGAAATATAATTTACAAAAGCATCAAACCAAACATACATCACTTGGCTATCATCTCCTGGGATTGGAACTCCCCAAGAAAAACGTTCTTTGGCGCGAGAAATTGAAAAATCTTCCATAGCATTTTGCACAAAATCAATTGCTTCGGCTCTACGCCATTCTGGAAATATAGATTTTTGATTAGCAAGGTATTCTAAAAGTTGTTTTTTGTAATTACTTAGTTTAAAAAAATAATTTTCTTCTTCAATTATTTCTGGTATTAAAGTAGGATGAAATTCGCATTTGCCATTTATTAAATCCTTTTCAGTAATAAATTTTTCACACCCAACACAGTAAAGTCCTTTGTATTTTTTCTTATAAATATCCCCTTTCTCTTCACAAAGACGCCAAAATTCTTGCGCGGCTTTTATGTGATCAAGGCTTGTGGTTCTAATAAAATTATCATTTGAAAGATTTAAAATATTCTTAAGCTCTGAATAATTTCGCGCATATTCGTCGACATAATCTTGCACATTTTTGCCTTCTTTTTGGCTTGCTTCCCAAATTTTCTGACCATGTTCATCTGTCCCAGTACTAAAAAACACATCCCTGCCGATTAGACGCTGATACCTTGCGATAGCATCTGCTTGCACCAGCTCAAGCGCAAAACCAATATGCGGATCCGCGTTTACGTACGGAATTGTAGTTGTTATGTAAAAGCTATCTTTTTTCATCCCGTTAGAGATAGGAAATGCTCTGCATTTCCGTAGTTATATTACTTTTGATAAAAATTTTAAACATAAAGATCTCTAACGGGATTCATTATTTATTGCCAGTTCGAGCTAAAATTTTATTCTTTTCAACATCACTCAAAAATTCCATCACAACAACGGCTATGGGAATAGATAACACCAATCCCCAAAATCCACCCAGCTCAAAACCTATCAAGGCGGATAAAATAATAACAATAGGTGAAAGACCTACTATTTTCTTTATAAGAACAGGGGCAAAAAGAAAAACTTCAAATTGGTGAATGATTAGATAAGCTCCAGTCACCATCAAAGCGGCTGAAATTCCGCCGGAAAGATAAGAAAAAGTAAAAGCAGGAATCAGAGCCACCCAAATACCATAAGGAATAATTTCCATTATTCCTGCAAGAAGAGCAAGGAAAAGAGCATACTCAATACCTAAAAGAGACAGGATTAGATAAATTAGAACTGCCACTACTATTCCTAAAACTACCTGTCCTTTCAGCCATAAAGCAATTTTACGACTGGAACGCTCCCAAAGATCTACAACGTAGTCTTCATATTTTATTGGAAAAACAAGTCGAAGGAAATTTTCTATACCCTTCTCTTCCATTGAAAGATAGAAGGAAATAATAATAATTAATATAAAATTAAAAATACTCCCAAAAGCGACAGCAAGCGCCTGGAAAAATCCCCCCGAAAGATTCAAAATAAAAGCCTTGGACACTGAAAATAGTGTGCCAATTGAAAAGTTGTTTCCTAAAGAATTTACTATGTCTTTAGCGCCAGAGAATTCTTTGTTTTGAAAATAATTCAAGAAAGAAACATTCGGTATGTAAGAAGAAATAAATGTAGAAAAATTATAAATTTCAGTTATTAAAAGAGGGGCAAAAAGATAAAACACACCGGCTAGAGTAAGAAGCGATACAATATAAAAAATTGCAATTCCAAAGACTCTATTAATTCCTATTTTCTTAAAATAAGGAACTGTGGATTCAATAAAAGAAGCGATAACTATTGCAGTTAATATTATTAGAACTAGATCGCGTAAAAACCATAACAAAAATACACAAAGAAAGATAATAACCGCCCGAACCATTGTGTCTGTAGTTATGGAAATAGAAGTAATAGGATGTTTTTCAAACATAGAAATATAATAACACAAGAACAAGCGGAGTAAAAGTATTTAAAATCTAAGTATTTTCAAAAATTTATTTTTTTCTTTAAAAGGCCCAATGAGAGCTAAATTCAGCTTATCATTTTTAAAAATATCTTTTGCTAGGACTTGGATTTGACTTACCGTAACTGCTCTTATCTCTCTAGCTTTCTCTTCGACTCCATCCATTTTGTGTTTTAAAAGTTCTTGTCCGCCATAAAAACTGGCGATGTCGTCGCTCGACTCCAAAGAAAGCTTCATGTTGCCTATCAGACATTCTTTAACTTTATTCAATTCTTCCTCACTCACCTTTTCATTTTTTAATTTTATACATTCTTCCAGGATTGCTCGTAATACTTCATAAATTCTTTTATTGTCCACCCCAGCGGAAATTTGAAAAAAACCATGGTCAGTAAAAGAATCATTGTGCGCGCGAACATAATATCCCACCCCCATTTCTTCTCGAAGTTTCTGAAACAATCTGGAGCTCATACCACCGCCTAAAATCCCGCCCAATACAGATAATGCTGGGCTCTTTTTGTTAAAAAGATCATAAGAACGCACGCCGAGAACTAAATGTGTTTGGTCTGTTTGTTTAAATTTTATCAAAACTTGCGGTTTATTTTGTTTTTCTTTTACTTTTACTTTACGACTCTTGTCGCCACGAGGCACTTTGCTAAAAATTTTATTTACTTCTTTCAAGACTTCTTTTTCTGTCACTTGCCCAGCTACTACGAGCGCAGTCGCTTCTGGCAAGTAATGAGCTCTTTTGTATTTAACAAAGTTTTCTCTTTTCATCTTTAAAATATTTCTCTTATCGCCGGCAATATTCCAACCTGCTGGCTGGTTTCCATAAAGCAATTTCATAACAAGATCCTGCACGTGACGATTTGGCATATCCTCGTACATATTTATTTCTTCAATGATTACACCCTTTTCTTTTTGCATTTCTGCCTCCGGGAAAGTGGAATTGAGATATACATCTGACACAATATCAAAAATCTGTTTGAAATGCCTGGCATCAGATTTGGCATAATATCCAGTATATTCTTGCGCAGTAAAAGCGTTATATTGGCTTCCTAACGCGTCTAATTCTTTTGAAATATCAATGGCTTTTGGTCTTTTAACAGTTCCCTTAAAACACATATGCTCCAAAAAATGAGAAATGCCATTTAATTTTTTTTCTTCATATTTAGAACCCGCCTCTACTAAGACCAAGACCGTCACCGTCGGGTTGTCTTTCATGGGCACCGTCACCACTCGCAAACCATTGTGTAAAATTTTTTTAAAGAATTTCATTTATGTTTTTTATTTTACGTAAAATTTTGATAATTTATCCTTACTGTCTCCGAACTCTACCCCTCCACCTCCGATATCCCACGCACCATGTTCATCACGGCAGTTTTCATTGCGTTTACTAAACACAACATTACCTTTACCATCATGACAAAAATAAACTACAGTAACTCCCGTGTAATCAAATCCTTTTTGCATTTATAAAATATATCATAAAATAGGTAAATTTATCAATAGAAAAAACCACTCTTGTATTGTCTATAACAATGCTATAGCGTATTTTTATACAATCAAAAATAATTAAATAGGTAATTTGAAGAAATTTTTTATTTTTGCATCCCCTTCAATAGTATCAACTATCAAATAAAGCAAGTCCTTTCCGATTTTAAAATCAGCTTTCATAAGAGTTACTAAATCCTCACAATCATAAGGATACACCCAGACACTATCTTGAAGACGTAAGAATCCCATTCTTTTCAGTGTAAAACGAATTTTGTCTCTCGTTCCCTTTCTTTCTTCTTTGATATCAAAAATAAGCATTCGCCACTTTCTATCCCATTTTTTTGGTTTTTTAAGCTTATAACCTATAAGTTCAAATTTTCTTAATTTATCTTCTCCTTTTTTAGTAAGACGCGCAAATGTTCCTCTTTTAGTTGTTTCAAAACAAATTAAACCACGATCTTTTAGTCTTTTAATACTATGATTAATATTATATTTCTGCCATTTAGTTTTTGGTTCAATACCAAAGAATTTTAAAGCCTGTAATGCATTTGGCGCCAAAACTGCCACGCTTAAAATACCAACAGCCGCAATCCCCGAAAGGAGTACCTTTTGGAAATTTTCTTTTTTCATTCTTGTTTTTAATTCTTTCTCTATTTTCCTCATTTTTAATATTATATACTATTGTCTATAAATACGCTATAGCGTATATTATCACAATATAATTTTATGAAAAATTGAGAAATTTTATTTATGTTTTTTATTTTATGTAAAATTTTGATAATTTATCCTTGAATTTTCCAAGTTGATACGGAATGCATGAATGAAGTGGATTCGGTAAATTATCTAATCTAAACCACCCCAATTCATCAAATTTATGCGGTTCGCCATTTTTTACTTTTGATCTGTTTATTTCAACAATGAATAACAAACTTACCCAATGTGTATCAACACCTTTCATTTTTCTAAAAAGATCTGAGTATCCTAAAAATTCATAACCGCCAACATCTACACAATATTCTTCTTTTATTTCTTTTAATAAAGTCTTCTCTATGCTATCCCCAAAATCTAAACCTCCACCTCCAAAATCCCATGCGCCATGTTCATCACGACAATTGATACTTCTCTTATTCATCAGAAAATTACCATGACCATCATGATCGTGAATTACGAAACTCTTTCTAGGCATGTCTTTTTCTAGGGTACGGATTTTTTTAAGCTTAAAAAATCCTGAAGTTCTCGGCTCGACAGCCTCGAAACCCCCTAAAAAAGACATGCCTTCGACGAGTTTCGTAATTCAAAATCATGACACATATATGATACAGTTATCCCAACATAGTCAATACCTTTTTGCATTTAAATTTTCTCTTGAATATATTTTTTTAAATCAGTCACTTTTACTCTCTCTTGCTCTCCAGTATCACGGTCACGCACGGTCACCGTATCATCTGTCAATGTGTCAAAGTCAACTACAATGCAAAATGGTGTGCCGATTTCATCTTGACGGCGGTAACGCTTGCCTATATTTCCATTATCATCCCAAACCACCCGGCCAAATTCTGCTTTGAGTAGCCTAAATACTTTATTTTCAGCATATTTCACCAGTTCTGGTTTATTTTTAAGTAAAGGTGAAACAGCGCAAATGACTGGCGCTATATTGGACTTAAATTTCAAGTATGAACGTATCTCTCCATTTTTGTTATCTTCAACATAAACAGAAAGGAGTAAAGCGAGCACCGCGCGATCAACACCAAAAGTCGGTTCAATAACATGTGGAATTATTTTTTCTCCTTTTTCTTCATCTATATATTCAAGCTTGTGATTTATAAGATCAAAATCTGCCCGATAAGCGAGCCCAAAAAGTTCTTTGCGTCCAAAGGGATAATCAAATTCAAAATCTATAGTGCGTTTAGAATAATGCGCTCGGTCTTTTTTTTCTACTTCAAGCTCATGTATTTTTGTCATATCAAAACCCAAATCTTGCATCCAATCAAGCATTTCGTCTTTCCAATATTCAAAATGTTTTTCCCAATCCTCTTGTCTCACAAAATATTCAATTTCCATCTGTTCAAATTCCCTCTGTCTAAATAAAAAATCTCTAGGCGCTATTTCATTTCTAAAAGCTTTTCCAATCTGAGCCATCCCAAAAGGAAGCTTCGGATGAAAAACGTCCACAGTATTTTTAAAATTAACGAACATTCCTTGGGCCGTTTCGGGGCGTAAATAAGAAATTGCAACTTCTTCTTTTTTGGCTCCCACTTCGGTTTTAAGCATTGTATTAAACTGCTTACCATCAAGCGGATCTGCAAAATTAGCCACATGACCAGTCGCCTCCCACACTTTTGCGTTCATTAAAATAGCCGCATCAATGCCGTACATATCTCGTCTATTATCCACAAATTTCTTCCACCAATTTTGTTTTAAATTATTTTTTAAAGCCAAGCCTAAATGCCCCCAATCATAAGTCCCTGCAAATCCCCCATAGATTTCTGAACCCTGAAAAACAAATCCGCGTCTTTTGCAAAGCGAAACTATCTTCTCCATCAAGTCATCTTCTTTTTTGTTTTTTTCTTTCATAATTTATTCAACCACTCTTCCTCCAGCAGGAGGAAACAAAGGGTCATCGTCGAGCTGTGTGCGAAGTGATTTTTTATTTATTCTTATGTCCACATTAGTAAAATCATCATGCCCAGTCAAAATACTATCATTTATTATAAACGGCGTAGTATTAATCTGGGAAAGTGAAGGAGTTAATATAACCTGAAAAGAAACACTGCGATCTGCCGTAGTGATGCCAGTCCCCCTTGGAATTTCTCCTATATTCCAAGTTATTTCTCTGGTAGAAGAATTGTAAGTTAGATTTTCATCAGAGGGCGAAATAGAACCTGCAAATTTTATCCATGAGGGAATGGTAGAAGAGACAATGCCTTTTGAAATACTATTGGCTGTATTAGAAAGAGACCAGGTAATAGTATAAGAAGTTTCTTTTTCAACTTTCGGAGGCACAGGACCAGTATTAGAGAAGGGTCCAGAATAATAAAGCGCTTTGGCCGAGAATCCAACATCAGAAATAATTCGGACAATTCCAGAGTCAGAATTATTTAAATCAGCAGTTGCGTAGCCAGTAACTAACTGCTTGCCGGAAATAGAAATATTGACATTGATAACAGGATTAGCCAATATTCCGCCGATAGCAGAGAAAAGAGAAAGTGAAGAGACAGAAAATCTTACAGACCCAGAATCACCCGGGTTCACTTCATTAAATCCATTTTGAGAATTTTTATTCCAAGTTATCGTATCAGTCAATGAGTCATAAAAACCTTGTTGCGAATTTATTGTTTTACGATTAACGGCATTGCCAGAAATTTTCGCTCGAATCTCCAAGTCATTTATTTTTGTATCTAAATTATTTGTCCACCTAATTTCCGCATTGACTGGAGTTTTTGTATTTGTGGCATATTCCCTCTGATATACTCCATTTACAAAAAGTTTCGCTTCAATGAAAGGTTTTTTTATTGTAACAGCATATGACGTAGAATTAAAAACTACATCAATCATAGACTTGTCCTTAGTGGATTGTGACCCGCTTGATATGTGAAAATTTTTTTCTTCTCCGTCAACAACATCAAACATTTTACCAGTTATAGAAATATTTCTCTCTGCGCCAGGAGCTAGATCCCCTAAACTCCAAATGTTGTTTCCAAGCGATGGCGCTGGAATGGATGATTTGAACTGAAACCCGACCGGATAACTCAACTTGAGAAGCATTTTAGGAACTGCATAGGGAGAATTAAGCGTCGTTTTTATGTTTAGAGTTATGTCTTGATTTGGGTTTATTGTAGCAGGAGCGTCAATGGAAATATTTAAAGGTGTAGAACTTATTGTGACTTCATAAGATTTTGTTTTCACAAAAATGCTATTTGACCCTTCCACCCGATATTCAAGAGAAATTTTTATAGGACGTATGCTTCCTTGTTCGCCAAAAAGTACTACTTTTAAATTCTCATTACGCACAGCTCCGGCAGGAATCGTGCCTAATACAAAACGACTCCTCTCTGTCCCCAGAGGCAAATCTGCATTTTCGTTCTCCGAATTCTTTGGATATTCCATGATAAGATTAACCAAATCCAAAGCAGAACTATTTCTATTTGTAATTTCGACAACCAGTGACAACTCTTCCCCACCGGCAACAAAATTGTTCCCAACTATAGAGATATCAATATTATCATTGGAAACAATATTACCTCCAGCAAAAAATACATAAGAAGCGTACAAGAGTGTTAAAATAAAAAAAACTAAAGAGAAAATAAAGAATTTTTTTAAAACAGAGGTTTTCATAAAAAATTTATCTTGATATAAAACAGAGTCGGTCTCTTTCTTTTCGTTTTCCCAACCATCTGGTATGTCTTTTCTGCTCCCGCGCAAAAACTTGTCTCGATGTTCTATCTTTACTTGATAATTTTTACTGAAAAGTTTGCTTTTGAGTTCTTCGATTCTGTTTAGTTTATCTCCATCATTTGTTGGCATCCTAGAATTGTACCACCCCAAACGAAATTTTGAAAATTTCTTATGGAGCAAACATTCTTTTACAGATGTGTCTCTTTGAGAGCTTTATTTATTTGATTTAATATGTGAGTTCTTGATTTCGCAACTTCAAATATTAAGTTTTCCTCAAATGGGGATTTGATAATATTTTGCAGTATTTCATTTTCGCCTATATATCCTAAATTATTTAGTATACGCAAGACAATAACAGCTTCAACATTTTTTAAATCGTTCTCTGTCTCTAATTTTTCTAAAAAAGATAAATTACGAAGCAGGTCAAGGAATAAAGCTTCATTTGGCTCTACGCCGACAAGCAAACGTTTTAATAAACGCGTAATATTTACAAAAACTTTAAAAGTATACGGCTGTTT
This sequence comes from Candidatus Nomurabacteria bacterium RIFCSPHIGHO2_01_FULL_37_25, assembly GCA_001786765.1. Classification (GTDB taxonomy): domain Bacteria; phylum Patescibacteriota; class Minisyncoccia; order Phycocordibacterales; family UBA9973; genus UBA9973. The sequence goes on along the minus strand of MFTH01000014.1, from coordinate 600 downwards.
AGTGATTTGTTCTAACATATTTGTTTTTGATGAATTCGTCACCCGAAAGATATTTCTGCTTTGCACAAGATCGATTTTAATATATGCAAAATCTCGCAACACAAAACGCAACTTTGAAGACATCTTCCTTACTCCCTGAGCAGAAGCTAAAATCATTCCTAAGTCGCGAGTAAAAATATGATAATATTTCCCCGCTTCTCCGAAATTCTTGCTCTCCAATATTATTCCTTCTGTATGATAAATATGATGCATGAGAGTTATAATAAGTGACCTATTGGATTTTCAATAGCTACAGTAAAATTTTTAATATCATCTGAATCCATTAAGAAAATACCTGGCTGAGCTTTGAGTGTGTTGTATAGGGTAACATGGGTAGATGGATATTTTATATTTAATCCATATTTTGTATTTATTAAATCAAAAAACTTATTTAGATTTGAAACTTCACACATAACAACTACTGTTTTCTTTATATCATCTCTTGTGGCGAATCTATATTCATTTTTATAATGTATAACTTTGATATCATTTGTCTTGGTAAAATCACAAAAGTCTTCCACTATTTTATTTAAAAAATCTGGGATTGAAATATTATACTTT
>MFTH01000013.1 GCA_001786765.1 Candidatus Nomurabacteria bacterium RIFCSPHIGHO2_01_FULL_37_25 | reverse complement strand
AAAAGACGACATTTCCATCATCTGTTCTTCTTTAGGTGCTGTTGGTGATATTTCTTCTGGTAAGACTGTATTCTCATTTGTATTTAAGTTATCTACATCTAAAGTAGAATCACTTGATGTGTCTGGAATATTTGGAGTTGGTGTGGTAACAGTATCTGGAGAAGTTGTTTCAGACAAGGAGACAATAGGATCTGCTGTTGTCTCTTGCGCAAAGACCGGTGTCAATGGCACTATGAAAAAAGCTAGAATTAGAGAAGAAGCTAGAATATCTTTAAAAAACGTACTAAAAATAGATGTCCGCATATGTTTAGTCAGTTGATTAAGTAATAATGATAGTCAACGAAAGTATATACTAGAAAAAAATAAAGGCAACCTTGAGTCTTGTCCATGCCGATTTAAGAAATTTATTAAATGCTATAATGAACACCATGAAATACGCTATTAAAGATATCAATCTGGCGAAAGCCGGAATGGCTAGAATAGAGTGGGCTAAGAGGGACATGCCCGTACTTGCTGGTATAGCTTCTAATTTTAAAAAATCTAAGCCGTTCAAAAATATCACTATCGGAGCTTGTCTTCATGTCACCGCCGAAACGGCAAACTTACTAATTGCGCTCAAGGGTGGCGGAGCGAATGTCGCGTTATGCGCTTCAAATCCGCTTTCCACCCAAGATGATGTCGCGGCGGCATTAGTAAAAAATTTTAATATTCCCGTTTTCGCTAAAAAGGGTGAAAATAAAAAAGAATATTTTACGCATTTGCGCAATGTGCTTGATATGAAGCCCTCCATCACGATGGACGACGGGGCGGATCTAGTGGGAGAATTACATTCTTCACGAAAAGTTCAGGCAAAAAAAATAATTGGCGGTACAGAAGAGACTACCACTGGCGTTTCTCGCTTAAAATCAATGGAGAAAGAAAGCGTGTTGCTTTTTCCCATTATCGCGGTGAATGATTCTATGACTAAACATTTTTTTGATAATCGCTACGGCACGGGACAGTCAACGATAGACGGTATAATTCGCGCCACTAACAAATTAATAGCCGGTTCTGTTTTTGTGGTTGCTGGTTACGGATGGTGTGGAAAAGGACTCGCAATGCGAGCGCGGGGAATGGGAGCAAATGTTATTGTCACAGAAATTGATTCAATAAAAGCGCTGGAAGCATTGATGGATGGATTTCGTGTTATGCCGATGGCGCAAGCTGGGCAAATTGCTGATTTTATTTGCACAGTTACTGGCAATATAAATGTTGTTGGACTGGAAACATTCAAAACCATTAAAAATGGATGTATAATTTCAAACTCCGGACATTTTGATGTTGAGATTGACCTAGTCGCGCTTAAAAAAATTACAAAAACGAAAAAAGTCCTGCGTGATTTTGTAGAAAGTTACAAAATAAAATATGGAAAAAATGAAAAAACCGTATTTGTGCTCTCTGGTGGACGGTTAGTGAACCTTAGTAGCGCCGAAGGGCATCCTGCATCTGTTATGGATATGAGTTTTGCCAATCAAATTCTGGCTGTGGAATTCATTCTTAAAAATAGAAATAAACTCTCTAACTCAGTCCATATTTTACCGGAAATTTTAGACCGAAAAATCGCTACTTTAAAACTTAAAAGTTTAGGCGCAAAGATTGATATCCTGTCTAAAAGACAAAAAAAATATATGTCTGAATGGAGAGATGGAACTCGTTGATAAATATACATATGAAAATTGCAATTATTGGGGCTCAAGGAGTAGGTAAAACTACTCTAGCCAATCAAATTAGTAAAGAATATCCTGATTTCAAAATTTTACCTGAAGCGGCGCGACTAGCAAAAGAAGTGAGATACAATATTGACCAAACGGCCACAACAGAAACAGAGCTTTGGCTAATAGCGAAACAAATTGAGTTAGAAGATGGAAATGAAAAATGGGTGGCTGACCGATCCTGTATAGATTTGCTCGCTTATATACACCATTTGTTTTCCAAAGAATCAACCCTGATTGAATTTGCCACCAAAACATTGGTGCCAAGATTTTATAATTATGATTTAGTGTTATATTTACCCAGTGGACAATTTGCTATTGAAGATGATGGCGCGCGAACAACTGATATAAAATTCCAGCGAGCTGTAGATACGCGAATTAGAAATGTTTTAGAAAAACACAAGATTCCATTTATTAAGATAGTCGGTTCGCCAAAAGAACGATTAGCAAAAGTTAAAAATTTATTTAAAAAATATTAAATCTTTATAGTATAATAGGCTCGTATATTTATGTTCTACAAACACAATAACAATTACACAGTTGAAAGCGTGACTTCCGGGCATCCGGACAAAATTTGTGACCAAATTTCAGACGCTATTTTAGACGCATACTTAACACAGGACCCAGAAAGCCGGGTAGCGGTGGAAATTTTTGGCGGACATGGCAAGCTTGTCATTGGCGGCGAAGTAACCTCAAAAGCAGAAATTGATTATATTAAAATTGCGCGCGAAGTTTATAAAAAAATTGGCTACGATGACGAACTAGATATATCCGCTCATATTGTCACTCAATCACCGGATATAGCTATGGGAGTAGACACTGGCGGAGCCGGCGATCAAGGAATAATGTACGGATTTGCCACAGATGAGACGCCAGAGTTCTTGCCGAAAGGGGTAGTGCTGGCGCATAAATTAGCAAAACGTTTAGAAGAAGCAAGAAAAAATAAAGAAATTAAGTGGCTTCGTCCCGATGGTAAAACGCAAGTCACTTATACTAACGGAAAATTAGAGACCGTGTTGATAAGCACACAACATGCGTCTGATGTTAAATTAGAAGAAATAAAAAAAGAAATTACAGAAAAAATTATCTTCCCTTTTCTTACCAAAGAAGAAAGAGCGTCAGTAAAAATATTAATAAATCCGACAGGCTATTTTGTATCTGGTGGTTTCAAAGCTGACACTGGACTGACTGGACGAAAAATAATGGTAGACACTTATGGCGGAATAATTCCGCACGGCGGAGGATGTTTTTCTGGCAAAGACGCGACAAAAGTGGACCGTTCTGGAGCTTATATGGCGCGATATGTGGCTAAAAATTTGGTGGCTTCCGGATATGGCAAAGAAGTTCTTGTATCTGTCGCTTACGCTATCGGCATGGCAGAACCGCTTATGATAGAAGCAATCAATGAAAAAGGCGAAGATTTGGCAAAAATTGTTCGAAAGAATTTTGATTTTAAACCCCTTGCAATTATTAAAACCTTGGGACTTCGCAATCCAATATTTAGTCAAACTGCCATTTATGGTCATTTTGGCAAAGAAAATCTGCCTTGGGAAAAAATCAAGAAAACAAAATAATATTTATTTTTTTACTCCGCTAGAAGCCAGACGAAGCATTATCTCTTGCGCGGCATTTTCAGTATTAGTGATAATAACCGAAGTATCGTTCGCAAAAATATACATCATTACTATTTTTCTGTCTTCATCGTAAAGAATGCGCGCATTTTTATTTTCCACAACACCGTCTTCAAAATTTGCAGTCAAGAGATCTTTTGTTTCAGGGGAAATCTCTTTTCCAAAAAATCCATAGAAATCAAAAAACATTTTGTTTTCCCAAGCGCGCAAAGGGCCAAAAATATCAGCCATAGAGCGCGCCTTGAGTAATATAAAAAAGTCCTTCGTTGCGCCATTTACAACACCAAGTAAAAAATTATCATCCACGAGATCAATATCATTTAAAATAAAATTACCTTTAATAAGTTCTATAAACTTCGTGAAGCCTATAACTTTTTTATCAGAAGTAAGATAAATCCCCTCTACTCCTTTATTTTTAACTTTCGTTGTATTTACTTTATTTGAAACGGCTTGAGCTATTTCTTCTTTTTTAAAATCTTTTACTTCAATAAAAATACTTGTGTCATGAAAAATCAGAGGCCTAAATTGTTTTTCTACAGAAACAGTGGCGACATCTCTCATAAATATAAGATAAAACAAAGTAGAAAAACTAAATATAATAAATAATGCGCCTATCAGCATAAAAAGTTTATTTTTTGTTGACTCGGGAGATAAATTCTTTTTCTCTATTTCGTGTTCTTCTTCTTCATGAATTATTTTTTTTATTAACCCGCTTTTGTCATCTTCAAGCACCTTCGCCATATCTTCGGCATAAGTTTCAATAATTTTATTTTTCCCGTCTGTTTCACTTTGCTCGCCAGAAATACCATATCTATTGCGGGCTACTGGAGAAACATTACGAACAAATATTTTTTCACTATTTTTTTCCATCCCGTTAGAAATTAATACTAATACAAGAACCCTGTTAGTTTGACGGAAATCTCCAGCTTCCTATTTCTAACGGGATCCATTGAAGAAATATTTATCAGCTTCACGAATAGACAGACCAATCCTGCTTTTTTCTCTATCTATAGATATGACTTTCACTGGCACAATCATACCTTCCTTTATTATATCGCTAACTCTCTCTACGCGAAATGGCGCAAGCTCTGAGATATGCACCATTCCATCGGTAAAAGAATTCAACTTGACAAAAGCTCCAAAATCAGCGATTTTTACAACCTCACCTTTTAAGACCTCTCCTACTGTATATTCATGCGTCATTTCCAAAACTATAGACTTGGCTTTTTCTGCTCCATCGCCTTTGCCAGTAAAATAAACTGTTCCATCATCCTCAATGGTTATTTCCGCTCCAGTTTTTTCTTTTATTTCCTTGATGGTCTTGCCTCCACCGCCTATAACCATGCCAATCATATCTGTATTAATTTTAATAATAAGTATCTTTGGAGCGTTCGGAGATATCTCTTTGCGTGGAGCCTTAATTTCTTTTTGAATTTTATCTAAAATAATTATCCTGGCATTTTTTGCCTGCTCCATCGCTTCACCTAATATTTTTATTGGCACCCCTTCTACTTTTACGTCTAATTGTATAGCGGTAACACCTTTCCTTGTCCCAGCAACCTTAAAATCCATATCTCCATGATGGTCCTCTGGTCCTTGAATGTCAGTTAAAATCTTATATTTTTCATCAGTCTCATGCATAAGCCCCATAGCTATACCTGCGACAGGCGCTAAAATCGGCACGCCACCATCCATGAGCGCGAGAGTGGAAGCGCAGATTGATGCTTGAGAAGTAGAACCATTTGAAGCCATTGATTCAGAAACTACACGAATAGTATATGGAAATTCGGAAAGAGGTGGTAAAACCATAGCCAACGCTTTTTCAGCTAACGCGCCATGCCCAACTTCTCGACGATTTGTAAATCCCGCTCGTCCTGTTTCTCCAGATGAATAAGGTGGAAAATTGTAATGATGCATAAATCTTTTTTCAAGTTTTGTCTGCATGCCGTCAATAGAATGTCTATCTTCTGGACCACCCAGTGTAAGAACTGAAAGGACGTGTGTTCCTCCACGATAAAAAATTCCTGAACCATGTAAAACTGCCGAGACGCCTCCTGCTTGCGCATAAATATCACGAAGTTCATCCATCCCTCTGCCGTCAGCTCTTTTATTTTCTTGAATCGCTTTTTGGTGCAAGATATCGTTTTCTGTGTCATCAAATAAATTATCTTCTAGCGCAAAATCTTCCCTGTCTGGAAAATTATCAGCAACCATTTTATTCCAAACATTGTGTAATTCATCTATTTTTTCTTTCCCTGCTCCAGAAAAAATAGCAGGAGGCATCTTTGGCAAAATATTTTCATTAAACAATTTTACAGATTGAGAATCTATTTCTTCTTTTTCTATAACTCTTTTTTCTTTGCCGATTTCTTTTACGATATTTTTTTGAAAATTTTCTAATTTGGTTATTTCTTTACTTGCCTCTTCTAAGGCTTTTTCCAGTTCTTTTTCTGAAACTTCGCGCGCAGAGGCTTCAATCATATTTATATTTCCATTTTTCCCACAAACGGTCAGGTCAAATTTATATTGCATTTCACCTGTAAGGTTCCCATTTAGAGAGTCTTCGTCACGTAGTTTTGCAAGGTTTATTTTTAAATTTTCATCATTATATTTACCAATACGCACACAACCGATAGGTCCGTTCCAAGGAATATTTGAAACTGCGAGAGCTAGCGAAGCAGCATTAACTGCTAAAATAACAGGGTCATTATCGTCAACCGAAATAACCGTCACGATAACTTGCACGGCATGACGAATTGATTGGTCAAAAAGCGGACGAAGAGTCCTGTCAATCACCCGACTTGCGAGTATCGCGTCTTCTGACGGCTTGCCTTCTCTTCTCATAAAACGAGAGCCTAGAATTTTTCCAGTTGCATAAAATTTCTCTACATAATCTACTGTTAAATTAAAAAAGCCTAGACCATTTTGTTTGTCTTTTGACATACAAACCGTTGCGAGCACTATAGTCTCGCCATATTTTAACATCACTGACCCATGAGCTTGCTCTGCTAAATCTGTAAAAATAGCAGTCAAATTTTTTCCGCCTATCTCCACACTATATTCTTTTTTTTGCATGAATTTTTTTTATAGATTCATAAAATATAATTTTCTGAAGGGGTTTCGAGGCTGGCGAGCCGAGAACTTCAGGATTTTTTAAGCTTCAAAAAATCCGTACCGAAAGAAAATTATATTTTATGAATGTGTCTAAGTTCGTATCCAGACTACAGTGTTGTTTCACCAAATATTTTTTTCTGGGAAACACTACTTTATGTCTAGACGCGAACGGATTAACCCCGACGCTTTATAAATCAGGGTCCCAACTTTACGTCGGGACTAATAAACTAATTTTTATAGTAGCATTTTTGAGCTGAAAAGCAAGTAATTTATGTTATTCAAAAAAATGTTAGGTGTTTCTAACGCAACAGAGGTGCTATATCTCCAATCTGAGTAAGCTTGAGTCTGTTTAGTCGTGGAGAGAGAATACTAATGAATTTTTTAATCTTATTAAACTCTCCATCGAGGTCTGTAAAATTGTTAAACTTTTCATTTCTATAAATAATGAGTTCGCCATCCACAAATTCCATATCATGATTCCATTTTGAATCAATAAGGAGTGCAAAAATGTCAGGAGTAAAAATTTCAAGTGTTTCTGTCTCATATTCTTTCGGTGCATATAATTTGAATTTATCTTCAAATTCGTATGGAACAGAAATTTTTGCAAGAGAAGAAAAAACCGAAGGCATATTCGAATATCCATCACTTTTATAATTTAAATAAAGATGTGGAAATGTCCCCGTAAATTTTACTTCAAAAACTGTAAAGGAATACGTTGTTTTGTGTTTACCACTTCCGATAGTATATTCATATTCAAAGATATGAAAAGGATGATTGTTATAGCTACCTATGATTCCATATGGTGCGAATTTAGAATGACCTATATTAAATAAGAGGGCTTTTTCTTGAGATATATTTTTAGTAGATGTGTATTCCCAACCATATTTTAAAGCAAGCTGTTTCCAAAAAGCTTCACGAACTTTTGAATAAAGTATGCTAAGCCATCCTAAAAAAAGAAGCCAAGGAAAAAGAATGAGGAAAAAACCAAAATCCGATGAAGTAATTTTTGGTACTAAAAATATAATACAAAGAACACTCCAAATTAATAATAGAAAAGTTCCAAGAATAATGTTTTTAATTTTTTTCTTGAGAATTTGAAAAAATACTTTTTTAATATCGAGTACTTCGCTATATTCATCAGAATAGGGTTCCATAGATAGCTATCTCGCTCCGATCAAATATTTTCTAGGATTCTCGGAAAGATCCAAAAAATCATCCACCACTTCGCGAAGTTTTCCAGAAGTTGATTTACCAAATGAAACTACTTCCACTTGCACACCAATACTTTGTAAATATTCCACTAACGGAATAAAGTCGCCATCACCAGATATGATAACCGCTGAATCAAGTCGAGGCGCCATTTTAATAACATCAACTGCGAGCCCCACATCCCAATCAGCTTTTTTTGCTCCACCTGCAAAGATTTGCAGGTCTTTTGTTTTGGTTTCTATTCCAAGTTTAGTGAGAGCTTCAAAGAAATTCTTTTCATCATGCGCTTCAGTGGTAATGACATAGGCTACAGCTCGCACAAGCTTCCTGCCAAAAACAGCGTCTTTCAAAACTGCGCCGAAATTCACCCGCATTTTATATAAATTGCGAGCGCTATGGTATAGATTTTGAGTATCAATAAAAACCCCAACCCTCTGTTCTTTGTGTTTTATAACTGTCATTTATTTAGTATAGCACTTTTTGAAAAGTGTTGCAGATGTAGTTTTACAAATCAATTTTCTTTATGAGCGCGTTGTAGCGAGTCTTGTTTGTTCGCTCTAGATATTTTAGATGAGTGCGTCTGTCAGCCACCATCTTGATTAATCCCCTTCTAGAATGATTGTCTTTTTTGTGTTTCTTTAAATGCTTCGCCAATTCATCAATGGAAGCGGAAATAACAGCTACTTGCACCTCAGGGGAACCTGTATCCTTGTCGTGAATTTGGCTCTTTTTTATAATTGTTTGCTTTTTCTTAGTCGCTAACATACCTATATACTAGCATAAAGTAACAAAAAATGCAATCTGTCTAGACCCCGTTCCTGTATTCGACCTTTTAGTTACAATTTCTACATAATAAATAAAAGGCTGTGCGACATGTTAGAATACACACATGGCATCTCTGAAACAACTCAAAACTCAATTTTTGGAATATATAGAAATAGAGAAAGGCAGGTCGCAGAAAACAGTGGAAAATTATGATCACTATCTTAATCGTTTTTTAAATTTTATAAAGACCGACAATCCAGAAAATATAAATGATGCAAATATTCGTGAATTTCGCCTTTGGCTCAACAGACAACCGGGTGTGCATAGAGCCACAAGCAGAGAAACTCTAACCAGAAAAACCCAAAATTATTATCTGATTTCTATTCGAGCATTTTTGAAATATCTGGCGCGACAAGATGTAAAATCTATGCCGGCTGAAAGAATAGAATTGGCAAAAGTAAGCGAACGCCCCCTTGACCTCATCACTGGCGAAGAATTAAGTCGTCTCTTATCCTCACCTAAGAACTCCGACATCAAAGACTTAAGGGATAAAGCCATTCTTGAGCTTTTATTTTCCACTGGCTTACGCGTTTCAGAATTATGTTCTCTCCCTCGAGATATTGATTTAAATTCAGATGAACTTTCCATCCGTGGCAAAGGTGGCAAAATACGCGTAGTTTTTATTTCTGAAGAAGCGAAAACAGCGGTAAAAAAATATTTAGCTACACGCAAAGACATGAGTGAAGCGCTTTTCGTCGCCATACCTAATCAAAAAGATAGGAATAAAAAAGTTGAAGACTTGACTCATCTCAATAAAAGATCAGTGGAGCGTATCGTAAAAGAACACGCCATAAAAGCTGGTATATCAAAAAAGGTGACTCCACACGTCATCCGTCATATGTTCGCCACTGACCTCCTTTCAAACGGCGCAGATATACGCTCTGTCCAAGCCATGCTCGGTCATGCCAATATCGGCACTACCCAGATTTATACTCATGTGACCGATAAACACCTTAGAGATGTGCACAAGAAATATCATGGCAAAAATAAAACTCGTTGAAGAGTTTTATATGCTATGATTATTTATCGTGAAAATAATTTCTTGGAACACAAACGGTCTGCGGGCGACGGCAAAACAAGGATTTTTCAGTCCGCTTTTTGAAAAATACAAGCCGGATATTGTTTGCTTGCAGGAAACAAAAGCCACGCCAGAACAATTGCCGGAGGAAGCGCGCAATGTGAAAAATTATTATTCCTTTTTTTCACATCCAAAAGAAAAAAAGGGTTATAGTGGAGTGGCAATTTATTCCAAAGAAAAACCGAGGGAAGTTTTTTATGGTATGGGTATAAAAAAATTTGACGATGAAGGCAGATTAGTCGGCGCAAAATTCAAAAACTTCACATTAATAAATGGTTATTATCCAAATGGCGGTCAAGGTCCGCATAGATTAAAATACAAATTAGAATTTTATGAAGCGTTTTTAAAATTTATTTTAAAATTAAGGAAAAATGGTGAAAATGTGATTTTCTGTGGTGACATAAATACTGCCCATACAGCTATAGACCTAGCTCGTCCAAAAGCAAATGAAGAAAACACCGGTTTCTTGCCAATAGAGCGCGCTTGGATTACTAAAGTTATAAAAAATAATTTTCTAGATGTTTGGCGCGAATTAAATCCGAATAAAAAAGACATTTATACTTATTGGGATATGAAAACAGGAGCTAGAGCTAGGAATGTAGGCTGGCGTATAGACTATTTTTTTGCTGACAAAAAATTAATGCTTGGCTCGCCGAAGCATGGCGAAGGTGGCCTAAGAATAAAAAACGCAGGCACGATACAAAACTATATGGGTTCGGACCATTGTCCGATTTGGCTGGAATTACAAAACTCGTCGCAGGTGTAGTTTTTGAGAGACATTGCGCAGGCCGGACGGGCCGAGCATAGCAAAAAATCAGCAGATTTTTATGTGTGTCTAGCAAAAACTATACCAAAAAAGAGTTTTGTGCTATTATTTCTAGCATGAGCCACACAAGATTAGACCAGTTATCAGACGGGATTTTTGCTATTGTAATGACAATTTTGGTTTTTGAAATAAAAGTACCAATTATTTTTGAACCCGTGAACAATCACGACCTCTGGCTTGAAGTCGAGAACTTACTTCCATTATTCTTAAGTTATTTATTGTCTTTTTCTCTTCTTTTCACTTATTGGAGAGCGCATCACTTTTTCGTTTCTGTTTATGCAAAAAATGTGGACAGTATGCTCACTAATATAAACGCGCTATTTTTCATGTTAGTATCTCTTATTCCTTTTTCCGCCAGAGTTCTTGGCGACTTTCCAAAAAATGAGTTGTCCATCGTAATATTTGCCACACACATTATTCTAATTGGTTTGTCTTTATATTGGATGCGCAGATATGTGCTTTATTCAGAACACATTAAAAATCCAGAAATCAGTAAAAAGGAAATCCGTGGCAGTACCATCCGCACATTAGTACCCGTCGTTTTTGCTATTATTGCCATAGCGATTTGTTTTTGGAATATACCCACCTCACTTACTTTACTTACCTTGGCGGTAATTTTTAATCTTTCATCGTATAGCACTCAACTTTTTGAGAATATGTTAAAAGTATTTACTCCAATTGAAAACTAAACTTTTTAAAATTAAAATATGGCTTTAACTGAAAAAGAAGAGGCGATTTTAAACTCTATCGTAGTGGCATCAGAAAATAATCCAGACAAACCTGAATTCCCTCCTGATGACCCAAAATTCCCTGCTACACCAACATACAAAATTGAAGTGCCTGGATTTTCTAATGTTTGGCTGAAAGACGAAAGTCATAACAAGACCGGAACACACAAAGACAGAATGGCTTGGGAGATGATTGTTACCTACAAAGAATTTCTCAAATCTAAAAAGATTGGCAAAATAGATAAACTTCCCATCCTGTCTATTTTAAGTTCCGGTTCTGCCGCCCTGGCAATACAAACACAACTTAAAAAATATGGGCTGCCGAATTTGCATGTATTGGTGGATTCTCAAACTGATCCTAATATTACAGATAATCTTAAAAAAGTAGGTTGTAGAATTTTCCTAGAAGATTTAAGTAGAAAAACATTTGATTGGAAGGAAATTTTACGATTAACTGAAAATGAAGACGGTTTTGATATTACTTCAAACGAAGCATACGACCCAACGGTTAGATTTTATGATTGGTTAAGTTACGAAATCATAAACAGCAATGCGGATTATATTTTCGTACCTTTTGGCACAGGACAACTTTATGAAAATATAATGAATATAATTAAAAAAGAACTGAATTATAAAATAAATGACCCTAGATTTAAGGGAAGTATTAAAATTTTAAAAAAAACATCTATTTTAGGAGCAAAGACTACAAATCCAAAAAGCAAAATGGACAAATTATATGCGCCATTTTTACCATTTGCTAACTATTCAAAACAATGGATTAAGTTTTATAGATTCACTGGTCTCACTGGAGAAATGAGCCAAGTTTATAATTTGGAAGAGAAGTATTTAGATGAAGCAATTAAAATCGCAAACGAACAGAAAATAAATTGCGAACCATCTGGGATTGCTGGGCTAGGTTTGCTTCTACAAATAAAAGACAAAATTTCCAAAGACAAGAAAATTTTAATTATTAATACTGGAAAAACAAAATGGTAGAATTTCACAATCCCCAAACAGTCCAGAAGTGGTTTACTATGAAAGTTGCTACCAGCAGGAAGTTTATTAATTACTTTAGTTTAGTAAAGTAAAATATATCCAATCAGTTACTTCCTAACTCCGTGTTTAGTGTGAAGTTTTTCTATTTCTCCTTCTTCTAATTCCTCTTTTTTTTCTTTTCCTCTTTCTCCTAAAACCCTAAGTTCACTATCATTGAGCGTGTTTAACGATTTAACAAGTTCACTCAAGTGTTCAACTGTGTTTTTCTCTGGCGCATCAAGAACTTCTTCTAAAAGCGCATGAAGAATCCACCCCATCCGAGGACCTGGTTTGATGCCGAGCTCTTTAATCATAAATTCCCCGTTGATTTTTAGCTGGCTGACAGATATCGGATCTCTTAAGGCTTCTTCTATCATTGCAAAATATTTTCTTAATCGATAAGGCGCTTCTTTTTTTTTCATTCCCACTCGGTCGCACTCTCGGACATTCATCAGAGTCCAAATATTCTCTTTGCCCATCTTAGCAATAATTCTGCGTACTGCTGAAAGCGTGATGAGGTTGGTGTCAGAAAAAAACATATGATTACCGACAAGTTTTTCCACTAACTCAATTTCTTTGCTTGGGAATTTTAATCTCTCCATTATTTTTTTTACCATTCTCGCTCCGACAACTTCATGACCATAAAAAGTATATGCTTTTTTTTCTCCGGGACGTCTAGTTCTCGGTTTCCCAATATCATGAAAGAGCGCAGAAAGTCTTATTATTAAAGACCATTTTTTTTCAACTGAGTGTTGTAAAGCAAGCAATAAATGCTCAAACACATTGTATAAATGGGCTCCGCCTTGTTCACACCCTATCCCCTCTTCAAGCTCTGGAATAATATTTTTAAGCAAACCAAATTTTTGTAACATTATGACCCCGCTTGTTGGGTTTTCTGACATAAGTATTTTTACAAACTCATCACGAATTCTTTCTGCTGAAATTTTTTTTATTAGTTCAGAATTTTTTATAATACTTTCCATCGTTTCATGAGAAATTGAGAAATTTAATTGCGTAGAAAAACGAACAGCTCTCAGCATCCTCAAAGCATCTTCCTGAAATCTATGATCTGGCTCCCCTACTGTCCGTAAAGTTTTGTCCTTTATGTCCTTTAGACCATCAAACATGTCCGTTATATGTCCTTTAGAATTAAGTACTATAGCATTCACTGTAAAATCTCGTCTTTTTAGGTCATCAGAGAGCTTGTTGCTAAATTTTAGCTTATCTGGATGTCTAAAATCACTATATTTTGCTTCAATTCTATAAGGCGTAACCTCAATAATCATGTATTCTGCTGTTTCATGAGTAACATTACTCTTAGATGTTTCTTGTGAAACATTAATATTAACTGTTTCACGTAAAACACCCTCTTTTACTTTGGCGGGCAGGCATACCCCTACAGTTCCAAAAGTATTTTCATAAATAGTTTTCTCAAAAAGACTCATAATCTCTTCGGGTTTAGCATTTGTTGTAATGTCCCAATCTTTAGGTTCTATCTCCATCAAAAGATCTCGCACACAACCACCCACTAAATACGCTTCAAAACCAGCCTTTTCAAGCGTGTCTGTTACATATGAAACTTCTTTTGGTATTTTTGATATTAAATTTTTAGTATCTTGTTCCACTATTACTTAGTGCACCCGGAGGGATTCGAACCCCCAACGACCGCTTCGAAGGCGGATATGATATCCATTTCACTACGGGTGCAAAATTATTTTATAATATCACTGTATTATACTATTTTTTATAAAATTAGTAAATAATGCTTATTTTACAAGCTAATTTTATAATTGCATTATTTAAAATAAAATATTATAATAAAAACAGTGTTTTAAAAATGCGGCCATAATTTAGTGGTAAAATACGATCTTGCCAAGATTGAGATAGGGGTTCGATTCCCCTTGGCCGCACCAAAAAGTTTAGTGACCTAAAGAATTTTTTATCATTAAGTAAAACAAAGCTAATTTATAGAAAATCTGTGGATAACTATGTTAATAATGTTTATAAAGGACATATTACAAGATTGTCCTAAAGAATTATTTTGTCAAGAATATATTGTAAAATAAAGATATTTTAATAAAAGACATTAAATTTATATATAGATTTCACGTGAAACATATATTATTGTGTTACTCGTGAAACTTTGATAGTAACAAGCTTTTACCAACTTTAAATTCCGAAACTCTTTCTAGGCATGTCTTTTTCTAGGGTACGGATTTTTCGAAGCTTGAAAAATCCTGAAGTTCTCGGCTCGACAGCCTCGAAACCCCCTAAAAAAGACATGCCTTCGACGAGTTTCGTAATTCACGATTACCAAAGCTTAGACAAGACAAATATGCCTAAAGTCTTTACTTCAGAAACACAAAAAATAGGAGAGATAGGGGAAAATGTGGCTGTAAAGTTTCTCATGAAACATAATTTTTTAATATTAGATAGAAATTACACAAAAAAATGGGGAGAGATAGATATTATTGCTGAAAAATCTAATAAACTATACTTTATTGAAGTAAAATCTGTTGCGCGTGAAACATTAAGTAGTGTTAATCGTGACCTGCCCGCCCTCTCAAATAGGGAGCAGACGGGAACATTAGATGAATATAAACCCGAAGACAATATGCATCCGTGGAAACTTAAAAGAATGGCGCGTACAATTCAAACTTATCTTTTGTCAAAAAATCTTGATGAAAAGGAATGGCAAGTAGATCTGTTAGTTGTATTTTTAAATCTAAAGGACAAAAACGCTAGAGTAAAAGTGGTAAGTGATATTATTTTATGATATAGTTATTTAACTTTAGGGGATCGGGCCTCCGCCTCGTCATAGCGAGGCTTTGGCCTCGCGAAGACGGGCCGTAGTATACCGGTAGTACAAGTGCTTTGGGAGCATTTAGACTGGGTTCAATTCCCAGCGGCCCGACCAATTCAGATATTTTTAAAAAATAAATATTAAGCTGATGTTATAAATTTTATGGAGAATTTTCAAAAACTAGAAATTAACCCGGAAAATAGTTTTGATAAATATAAAACATTAAAAGAAAAAGAACTTCTTGGACAACTTACACAAGAAGAATTTGAGAAGCTTTTAGATTTTGATTTTGAGGAAAAATTACAAAATAATACACCAATTAATGGAATATTTTCGTCCGAAGAAGAGTTACAGAAAATAAAAAGTCTGCCTAAGGAACAGAAAAGGGAAGCTTTAGCAATTTTCAAAGAAAATTTAGCGAGACAACGCGAAGCATTAGCTACTCTTCGTGTTTTTATTGAGCGAAATATAGAATTTAATCACGATGTTTCAAAAGAGAAACTTCTTGCATTAACTGAAAAATTTAGCGCTAAATACGGTTTTACTTCTAAACAAAAACAGGTCATAGAAAAACTTATAAACAAATATTTTGAAAATCACCAAAAGGTTCTAGAAATAAGACAACAATTTCCGGATAACTATGAACTCATAAGTGAATTAACAGGAGTAAAAATTGATGAAGAAGAAAAAATTGATATTTTAGTTGGACCAATGACTATAGATATTTATACTGAAGGATTTAATGCAGGAAGGTTGTATGAAAGAGCAGATAAACCAGTTATATTTAAATACGCTGGGTTTGCCTCACAATCTGTAATCAAAAATGATATTTATTATACAGTAATAAACACAGATAAAAAGCTCAGAAAAAACTCTGATGACCCAACTGGCGAAATAACCAAAAAACACGAACACGAACACCAAAAAAATAGACTCTTTGGGGAAGTTTTTGGGTATATAAAATCTCCGATAGAACTTAAAGGTTACATAGCAGAAAAAGACATAGAAATTAAAACAACAATTCTTGAGAATTTTTTTATTGAAAATAGAATAGTTGCTTTAGAGAGAGTGCGGGATGAAATCATTGCTTATACAAAGACTAGAGACTTGTCAATCTTTAATGAAAATAATTTGGAGAACCTTTTTTTTAGTAAAAAAGGACCATATGATTATCTTGGACCCATACGGAAACTAAAAAAATTTGAAAATGATCCGCTTTATCAAAAAACAGCACAGAAGGTGCTTGTCAGTGAATATGAAATAATTATTGAAGATGCGTTTGATTCTTATGTTAAATTAGTAACTGTTGGTAAATATTCAACTCAGGAAGCAATTGCTCTTTTGACTGATAAAACATTATTTGAATGGCCGAAGACAGTAAAGAGATTATTGGAACAAAGAAATAAATAAAAATAAAATAGTAAGATGGTTATGAAAAATAAAACAAGTCTTGTTTTTGTCTATTTTTTGGAGTATAAATTTAAATACGCGGGGTTAGTTTAGTGGTAAAACGGCGGTTTTCCAAACCGCGGTCGGGGTTTCGATTACCCCACCCCGCACATAATTCTTTGCAGTTTTAGAACTTACTTTAATTCGCCCAAGACCAGTCAGAGCCTGGATTTTTAGCGTTGAAAACTTCAAAATGTAAATGTGGACCAGTAGAACGGCCTGTTGAACCGACATAGCCAATAACTTCTCC
The DNA here is from genome assembly GCA_001786765.1 of Candidatus Nomurabacteria bacterium RIFCSPHIGHO2_01_FULL_37_25. Taxonomy (GTDB): domain Bacteria; phylum Patescibacteriota; class Minisyncoccia; order Phycocordibacterales; family UBA9973; genus UBA9973. Next base: position 109,200 of record MFTH01000013.1, on the reverse strand, counting down.
TCGAGATACTTGCGCGCCAGAATGAGTGCCGAGCTTTGTCATATGCGCATAAAGAGTTTTTGTGTTATTAGGATGTTCAATGATCACCATAGTTCCATAACCTCCGCTCCAGCCTGTCTTCGCTATAAGTACTTTTCCGGGAGCAGAAGCGTAGATTGGCGTACCTTTTGGAGCGCCAATGTCTATCCCTCGATTACCCGGACCATGAAGACCTTGAGTTTTGCGTCCTATAGGCACTGGATTTATAAAATATCCGACAAGATTCTGGATTGGGTGCGTAGCATAATAGTTTTGGTCTCTAGAAATTGCAGAGCTTAGGTTTGAAGCAGGTTTATCGCCTCCTTCATGAACCATATCGCCACCAGGAATAATGAGTTCATCGTTTATAGAAAGCTTAGCGTCCGCAGAAATACCATTATAAAAAGCAATGTCGTTTATATCCACTTTATAAAGCTTTGCAATACTGGCTAAAGTTTGACCTTTAGCCACAGTATGTTCAATACCAGAAATAGGCAATATAAAAAGAACGTCGCCTTCTGCAAGCTTTTCACCTTTTTTCATATCATTAACCGACAATATAGTATTGACTGAAACTCCAAACATTTCAGCTATTTGAGAGACAGAATCGCCTTTTCTTACTACATACACACTTGTCTCTTCCGGCGAAAATTCTGCGCCACCTTTACCATCGGAAAAACCCATCGGACTACTTGTGGGCATAAGGGCATTGTCAGAAACAATGCTTACTTTGGCATTTTCATCAATAATATTATCTTTTTTGTCATTTTTATCTTCAAAAATTGAGGCAGAAGAAACGTTTGCTTGAAGAAGCCCCATAGTCTGTGAGTTATAGTTGGATTGAGTTCCTTCGGTGATTTCTGTGTCCGCATAGGCTTCATCGCCTAAAATCGAAGAAAGAAGCCCAGCTTGCGCTTGTAAAGGGGCAAATAACAACAAAAAAGCCCCAAACAATAAGGAAAAGGCCCGAATAGACCTGAATATTTTAGATAAAGTTCTCATGATAGTACCATCGGCTCTGAATTTCAATCATTTTCCGCTATAACTACCTAAAAGGTACATCCATATGCTAGCCCAAAATAAGCCGAAAGTCAATCCAAAACTAACAAAGTGGGGATAACTATTTTGGGTAAAGAATATATAATGTAAATATATTAATGGAACCACGGCCTACAAAAATAGATCAGTCGTCAGTAATTGCTTCTGGCGATAAAATACTTAAAGAACCTATTATTAAAACAACCGATCAACCTAAATCTTGGGCGGAACCGGGGGTAAAATTTTCGCTCGAAATAAGAAAGGCCAAGTACGAGCGTGATAATGAGCTCGGATTCGGAGCAACGAGCAGGGTATTACAGGCAGATCTGACTATGAGTGATGGCATGCGGCTCCCTGTTGCTGTAAAGATTCCTCTGAAAGAGAGTTGGGAGCCACACATCATTGATGAAGAGAAAGTAATTCATCTTTTGCAGGCGAAACAAGAGGAGATGTTCCCCGGGACTCCATCTCATTTTCCTGCCGCCAGATTGATTGAAATAAACGAAAAGCCCGCCCTCGTGCTTGAGTTTATGGAAGAATCCTCTCACATGTCGGGTAGCGAGATGGAGAAAGTTTTCCAGAGTCACCAAGAAAGAGCCAAGGACGTGCTGCGGCAGTACATGGAAATTCTTGAGGTGGTTTTTGCCTTGAATCTTCAAACGACCGACAGAAAACTTGATGATTTCTATTATATACCGGAGAATGGTCGTTTGGTGGTGCTTGATTGGAATTCAACCGGATTTCGTGATGTGGATGGGGTTGTCGAAGAAAGGCATGTGAGCGAAAAAGTAAAAAAGACAAATGTGCTTCATGGTCTCCAAATGATACTTAATAAGTTTAGCAAGGGATGTCTCCCGGAAGAAGAGACGGCTAGATATAAGGAGCTTATACAATTACTAAATCATTCTAGAAAACCCCGTTTTTATAATATGAGTGGAGAAGAGGCGATAGCCCTTGTGAGAGAAATAGCAAAACCACCGGAGCAAAGAAAACCACTAGAATTTGGCGAGATGCCACGGAAACAACATGAATATTCGTTAGTAGAATTGTTCCCTAACCAAAAAAAGAGCGCCCGAGGGTACGAAACATATGGACACCTAAATGGAGTGCACGAATCAGGAAAATTACTGGTACGGAGTGTCGATCTTGATCGTATTAACATCTCTAAAGACGATGTGCTAAAAATTGCTGGAAAGCTCGGCTTGTCAGCTCAGCTTGAAAGTGTGCTCCAATCTTCGCAGACCGATGCAAATTTTTTCTATCTGCAAGTGGAACGGGGCTTCGGAGAAGACGAGTCATTATGGCCAGCAGTAGAAATTAAAGATGGTGCAAGTTATCTGGTAGAATTCAGCATTGATCTCATCCCCCAGGCTGTCGACGGCGAACCCATTACTATTGAAGAGGTAAGTTGTACCCCAGGTCCTAGATACACAAAAATAGTTCTCAAGGCGAGGAGATCGGAGACCGAAGTATCACAGGACCTGACAGCGACACATAGCACGTATGCTCAAAGAGAAGCTGCCCAAGAAGCATCACTGGAATCTGTCAAGAGACCCAAAGAGCTCGTAGGAGATACGAAAGGGGAGGGTGGCGAGAAAGACGAGAGAGCTGATTCTGGAACAGAAGAGCGAACTGAAAAGATAGCAAAACTTCGGGAAAGGATAGCAAAAAATGAAAAAATTATAGCTGATGCTGTAAAAGAATTACAAGAGATTGAAAAGAGGATTGCTCAGACTAGAACAGATTTAGGGAAAGCGTCAATCCCAGCTTCCCATAAAGAACCCACAAAATAAAGAGCAATAAATAAATGCAATTAATACCAGATATGATATGCTACTAGCAAGAACTACATTCAATAAATAATATAAAGGTAAAAATTAATTTATAAATTTTATTTTATGGAACAAAAATCAAAAACAGCGGATGAAATAAGAGCAGAGAAACTTAGAGCTGTTATAGAAGAAGCGAACAAAGACAACAAAGAAGCTCTGGCGGCTTTGGCAGAAGCTGAAAAAACAGTTCCGTCTGTAGACGCTCCGCAACCAAAACAAAAAAGTATATTAGAAAAAATGAAAGAAAGGCAGGCAAGGTTAATAAAAGCGCAAGCAGAACAAGAAAGGCTTGAAAGGTTTCAAAAAATAGATAGAAATATAACCGAACTAAAAGAAGAGATTGGTGAAAATGGAGAAAGAATAATTGTTGCAACAACTAAAGCTAAAAATTATTATAGGCTATCTTCTAATGGAAGATATGAGTTTTATGATGAAGCTGGAAAACGACTTGGTAAAGGAACTTTAAAAAAAGAAGCTATGGAGACTTTGGATCTTCCCCCAGAGCTAGAAAAAGTAGAATCAAAGGATATTCCGGCACAAATACCAGTAGAGGAAGAAGTACGATTAGGAAGAGGGCCAACAAGACTAGAGGTGAAATCAACATTTATAGAAACAGTAAAATCAGTACCAAGGAAAGAAGTACCGATAGAAGCAAAGCCGGAGGTTCTAATGGTACCAAGAGAAGAAGTACCAATAATAAGGAGAGAAACAATACCAATAAGTGAACTAGAAAAAATGGAAGATGAGTTTCTAAAAAAAACTGGGGAGTCGGTTGATGAATATCTCAAAAATTCTATGTTGCCTACAGGTATTGAATATTTAGAGAAAAAAATTATATATATAGAAAAAACTAGATATGAAGTAGACCCAAATTCCACACAAACTGAACGAATAAACGAGTTTATAAAAAATTCAAGAGAGGCTCTCACAATCCTAAAAGAACGAGAGCGTATCAAAAAATCTCAAGAGACTGCAGGGAATGTGGTACAACTACTAATCAAAGAAGGAGATGAAAGACAACCATTAGAAGAAGAAACAACTGAACCTGAATCTAAAACATCAATGGCAGAAGTTGCTCCAGGACCGAACGCAGAAGCAGACGCAAAAGCAACGCTTGGAGAGACAATAGTAAAAAATGAAGGAATTATAGCTGATGCTACACAAGAGTTAGCAGAGATTGAAAGGAGGATTGCTCGAGCTAAAATAGATTCAGGAGAAGCGTCAATCACAGCTTCTGCCACACCCGAACAGGCATCAAAGGAAGCTTTGGAGAAAGATAAAGTACAAAATCCTTTTAAATATTTTGTAATAGAAAATATGAGTGATGCAGCCTTTTGGTGTTTATTCTCAAAAGGAAAAGCAGAAGCTACGCTCGAGGATATTAATAGAACTTGTGGAGAATCTGGTCGAGAAGTAAAATTTTTTACTTCTAAACTTATTTTACCAGGGAAAAGTAATACGGTAGAACTATCATCTAACGGATTTACTTTACAATTGCAAAATGTGGAGGAAGTACGAGGTAAGGGAGAAGATGGCAAAAAAGGAATATTTACAAGTAGCCCAAGAGCAAAATATAAATTGGTGAATCCAAATTGGGAATATTTTACTGGGGAAGATTCGCTAAGTTATGAAGAGGGGCAAAGATTAATGAGACAGAGAGCAGAAGAATATCAAAAGAAACAACTAGCTTTATTTGAAAGTCAGAAAACAGACGACGAAATAAGAGCAGAACAACTTAGAAGGATTATAGCAGAAGCGAAAAGAAGTAATGCAGAAGCATTGGCGACTTTGGCAGCAGCTGAAGAAACGGCTGAACCAGCCGTTTCAGAGCCGATAAAGACAGAAGCAGACGCAAAAGCTGTTGCAATAGCAAAACTAAACGAAACGATAGCAACTGCGCAGATAAAACTTGAAAGAAATAGGGTTGAAAGAGAAGAAAATAGAGTCAAAAGAGAAGCTTTGCTTAGAGAGTTGGCAGAACTTAAGGGAAAAAAACCTCCAGAAATAGCAACACCATCAGAAAATCAAAATCCAATAAGACCAATTCCTGATTTAGACGAGCTTGAATCCAGATTAGCTTTACTCAGATCAGAACTAGAAAAAACTTCTAAAATTAGACCGTTCAAGCGTAAGAATTTGAAAGAGCAAATAGCTATATTGGAACACAGGAAAGAAAATCCTTTCACATATTACTTAATAGGTAAATTACACCCGATAAATTTTGAAATTTTATTTGATACGAACAAAGAAAAACTTAATTTAGAAACACTCAAAAGTATTAATAATGCGATGCCACAGGATGGTAAAGATTTGAAATTTTGGAATTTGTATAAGTATATAGAAGACTACACAAATAATGCCACTAATTTTTCTTCAAACGGATTTTATTTGAGACTCAAAAATATAAAAGAAACCCCAAGAGATGCAATGGGTGTAATAGAACTTGGAAATCCAAAATCAAAATTTGAACTTTATCGCCCAGACGGTAGTTTGGAAGCAGATGACCTTGATTTTGAAACAGGAAATGATTTACTCTATAAAAAAGCAGAAGAATATCAAACACAACAGCTCGATCAATTTGATTTTGAAATGGAAATAAGAGAAATGGAATCTCTTAAGACAGTGGGGGAGAAAAGAGGATTTTTAGAAAGAAAAAGGAAAGAACGAATAAATAGTATCGAGATGATTGTGTTAGATATAAAAGATAAAACAGAGACGCTTAGATCAGGACCACTCCCACTCTGGAAAGAACAGAAAATTGATGAAGATTTGGAAGCCATAAGGACTTCACCATTGGAATATTACACAGAAAAATTAAACTATTCCAAAGAACTATTATCAGGAGAAGATTCTTACTTGAAAAGACTCGAAACAACAATCGATGAAATAAAGGCAATCAACGCCAGATATGATAGACTCTTAGCAGGATTAGAAAAATAACATAAAGTTTAAATTATTATATAATATAAATGTATGTCAAAAACTTATGAGGCATTAAAAAGAGTAGAAAGAGAACAGGAAATTGAAAAAACTCTCAGAGATATTGGAAAAAGAGACGCAGAGATAGAAGAAAGCGACAATAAAACTAGAGAAGATTTACGGCGTGCACTGGTGGCTTTAGCAGAAGCTGAAGGAAAAGTATCAACTGAACCTGAAGCAACATTCGCACTTACATCTGCACCTGCACCTGTAAAAACGGCAGCGGCAGAAGCGCCAGAAGAAGAAACGGCTACACCTGTAAAATCTTTAAAAGAAAAAAGAAATATATTTTTAGAAGAAATGGAAGAAGATGAGGGTTGGAAAATGGCTGATGAAGAAGCAGACCCAGAAAAAGTAGGTGGGATTGCTGAAATAGAAAGAAGGCTTAGAAAAGAAATCGCAGAGGATGAGAAAGATAAGATTTTAGAGGAAAGGTTAAAAGAAGCTCTTAAAAAAAAGATGCAAATTAAAAAAAATGTGGAAAAACTAAGAAAACGTTAAAAGAAATTATTAAAAAAGAAAAAAGATGAAAATTAAAGAAGCCCTTGAAAAACTAGACGAAAGTGACAGAGACAACAAAGAACTTATTGCGAGGACTAATCCTGAGTTGGCTCTAATGCAAAAGGCATTGAAAAAATAATTAAGCATATATGTCAAAAACATACGACGCATTAAAAAAAGCAGAAAGAGAAAAAGAAGCATTAAAAAGAGCAGAAAAAGAAGGTGCGCCAGAAATTGATGAAACAGATCCAGAAGAAAAAGCTCTTGAGGAATTAAAAGAAAAGAGACGTAAAAGAGCAGAAGACATTGAAAAATTAAAAGCTTCTCTTGAAAAAGCTAGAACAAAAAAGAGTAAGTCAGAAATTGATGAAACAGATCCTGTTATAAAACCAGTATCAAAGATGGACACAGTAGCTATAGCGCAAAGGATCAAAGAAGAATTAAATAAACAACCTGGTCTTTCCACAGAAAAAAAAGAAGAATTAGCGCGAGAACTATTCTTAAAAGCAAAAGAAGATTTTGATGCTGAAGCTATCGCTAAAACTGGTCTTCTAGAAAGACCTCTCGCTAAAACCAATAAATGGTGGGCTAATTTAGAAAAAACTAAAAAAGGAAAAGCGTTCAAGGTTTTTTCTAGTACTGCCTTGATTGGGGGAGCAACATTAGCTTCTGCGGCGCTTCTCGGCATTGGTTCATCATCAGCGCTTATGGTTTCAGCTAGATTGGGTGCTCGAGTGAGCGCTGCTGTAGGGTTGAATATGGCACTAACTTCAAAAACAGGTTCGGAACTCATAGAACACCTAAAGTCATTTAAAAAGAAGGGGGATGAAAACAAAAAAAATAAGATTTTCACTATTCAAAATCTTGCAATGCTTGGAGGAACTAGTATTTCCTTTTTATTTGGTGGGTGTATAGTGGCTGGTGTTGCAGCTGGGGGGTTTGCTGGAAGAAGAGCATTAAATTATTTTATCGATAAAAAAATAAAAGATTTAAAAGAAAAAATATCTAATAAACACGAAATGAGTCCTTTAATCAGCTCAGATGCTTTTAATGAAACTAACTTAGCTGATATTTTGAATACATATGAAAACACATATAACAATGATATAGGAAAAAAATTAAAAAGATACCAATGGGCAAAAAATATTCTTGGTGGAGCTTTAACGATTGGAGTTGGTCTCGGCACAATGACTGCAATAAACGCAAATCATCAAGCATTTGAGAACTCACCCTTTAATAGATTACGGCAAGGAACTCAACTACCAAATGTTGAATCGCCAACAAAAACTAATGCATTAGACCAGTCTGTATTTACTGGAGATATGTCTCCCGAAGAAAATGAAGTACTTACAAAATTGAAACCATTCGATCCATTTATAACAGAAGTACAGAAAATTGAAGAGAACGGGGAGGAAGTATTTTTTGCAAAAAACCCAAAAAGCGAATACATATATAAAATATTTCCTGATAAAAATTCTTATGAACTTTATGATATAGATGGAAAATTATTTACTAAAGGAGATTCCCTTCCACCAAAAATGGAAAAAGCTTTACAACCACCCCAGCCAATACAAGAGCAAGAAAGAACAGAACAACCACCGGTTTCAACTGAAACAAGCATGTCTCCTGAAGAACTAGAAACACTTACAGAGGTGAAAAAAATATTTCCATTTATAAAAGAGTTACAGGGGGGAGTCAATGGAAGAGGAGAAAAAACCTTTATTTTAAAATCTGATAATGGATATACGCATAAAATATTTCCTGATGGAAAATATGAGTCTTATAATAACCAGAAAATACTTTATGACAAAGGAACTATAGCAGATAATATGAAAAGTGTTTTGGGTATTAAATTAGAACCAGAAACTCCACCAAAACCTGAAATAGATACTCCTAGTGGTCAAAAACCTGCAGAAGAAAAAATAGAGTCTGAAGACAAAACGACAGAAACAGCTGAAGCTAAAAACCCAACAAAGACTCTCGATGAAAAACTTACACAACTGAAAAAAGTAGATCCAAATATAACAAAATTACGGGAAACTTATGAAAATGGAAAAAAAATAATATACGCAGAAAGATCGGGAGGAGCTAAGTATAAAATATTTCCTGATGGAACATATAATATATATAATGCAAATGGAGGATTTGAAAGAAGCGAAACTTTACCGAAAAATGCAGCTCAAGCTTTAGGTATTGAATCAGGATCAAAAACACCCACAACTACACCATCAAAAACACATGAGCCAGGGGCTTCTTCTGACCATACAACACCAACTGTTATCCCAGCGTCTTTTAACACATCTACTATTGAAACACAAGAAACAACACCAGAAGGAAGTTATGTTTTTGACAAAGGAAAGGGTGGTATACAAGGGTTGATTGATTTCAAGGCAGATCTTAGAGCTAAATATCCAGATATTACAGTTTTACCAAAAAATATCCAAGAATTTTTGAAAGACACGAACGCTACTAGACAAGCGATAGACTTAGGTTTCTATGACCCCAACAACACTGCAGAAAGCGCATACATTATGAAAGGATCAAGTCTAAAGTACGATGAAACAACTGGGAAAATAATTTTTCATGATGCAAAAATTGGACAAGATGTAGAAAAATACACTGGGGCAATGTTTGATTCAGATAATATTGAAAAAGTTAATCCTGAACATAAAAATAATTCTCCCATAGAGACAGCAAGAGCTAATACACTAAAAAAGTATGCTGAAATACCTGAGGAAATAGGAAGAATTGGTATACAAAGAAACGCTGGGCAAAATGATAATACATTTGGATTCAGTATAAATCGGGGCCAACTTTTTTCAGATATTTCTATGGAACAAAGTCGTTTATTAGAGGAACATCCTGAATTTATTATTGGAAATCCTTTTCATTTAAGCGGGGAAGGGTTAATAGGGGTTTATCAAACTCATCAAGAAATTCTGAAAGGAATTTTCTCTGGTGAGAAAATAAATGAATGGCAAAAAATAAGATATTCTAATGTTGGAAATTTACTAAAACAAGAAGATCCGGAAAATCATTTTCTTGTATACATTCACAAACTTCAAGAATACACCGGTCTTAGACCAACTGATAGCTTTTTCTGGAAAAAAGAAAATACAGAACACTACATTGCTCGAGCCTTGCAAAAAGCGGCTGAAATGGGAAAATTAGATGAAGTAAAAAACTATATTATAAAAGTCTAATATAAAATTATTAATAATGAAATTAAAAATATGAATACAAATACACTAGTAGCGCAAGAAGAAGTTCGTAAAAATATTATAACTTTGTTTGGAATCAACAAATTACCTGAGGATAAACAAGAAGAAATGATATCTCGAATTGGAAAAATAATTTTCCAATCAGTATTGACCAGGGTTCTGCCCCTTTTAGAAAAAAATGACCTAGAAGAGTATGAAAAATTAATAGAAAGTAACGCTATGCCAGATGTGGTTCTTGATTTTTTCTTTGAAAAAGTTCCTGGATTTTTGAATATTATTGGAGAAGAATCAGAAAATTTCAGAAATGAATCATTGTCTGTTCTCGAACAGATTAAATAAAATTCTAGAAAAATTCTTGAGGAAAAGATAAAAATAGTATAATATAATTTGAAAATTATCAAGTAATATAACGGAAAATTGACAGAAAAAATATTAATTTATATAATATTGAGAGCCTTTAGTTACAAATAGCTTATTAAGATTAAAAGTTTTATGATAAATATATGGGAATAATGGACGATTTTAGAAAAAGTAAAGAAGATAATAAAGTACATACTACGCCACCTCCAGTAGGTCATACTGTAGCGGAAATATTGCAAGATAAAAACAAGTCTGACCTTTTTGGTAAACTGCTTGAAAAAGATGGGCAACAAGATCTGGGGCAAAGAATCAGGGAAGGAAAACTTGAAAAAGATGATCTTGAACTTCTTAGCGAATACAGGGTAGAATTTTCAAAAAAAATCGCTCAATCGGAAAGGATTGAAAATTTACTGACCGAAGAAAACATAATTGAAATTGCGCGCAAGCATCCCGATTTTGCAAAAATACTTGATAGTCTTACTCCTAAAAAAGCCTTAAAAGTAATACGCAACCAGCTGAAAGAAATATGCTTTAATGATGAAGATAGCTTTGATGCAATTGCCAAGCCAATAGATATACATGATAGTTTTAAGAATGGAAAAGACAAAGAAACGAGTGATAAAGTTGACAAATTATTGAATGATAATGGTATTACTTCGCAGGAATATTTAGACACTCTGGCAATAAAAGATCCTATTGAAAAGAAGGAAGCGATAAAGCAACTAGCAAAAAAGTATGGGGGGCTTTGGTGGAATAGGCTTAATAAAGATCTTTTAAATAATTTGAATACTGCCGCCCGTTCACTTGAAGATTCTTATGCCGAATTAGATAAATATAAGAGCGATATTGGTTCTATTCTATTTGCTAGTGTTAGCGGTAATGATGATATGAGAGATGCTCTGTCTAAAGAATTACTATCAGAAAGCGCGCCGGTGGCAACAGAAAAAAAGACTGGATTCCTTGATGCAAAAAAGGAAACTACTTTAGACGAAAAGGAATTCAATGAAGACTGGGAAAGATATAAAACAAGCTCTGACTATGCGGGGAAAAATACGCTTGAACAAGATATTGTTAAAGATATGTTTATTGCTGAACAAAAGACAAAATATGAAGAAAAAAATAAGAAAAACAAAGGATTTTGGGCTAGCATTTTTGCGGCATGGCTTGAAGGAAACATTAATGACAAGAGAAATACATTAAGCTAATAAAAATAATCAATTATGAACAATACATTTTCAGAATTATACAATGAATTTCTAACTTTTGTAGAAAAAAATGACGAGGAAGGCGCTCGAATTTTTTTAATTAATAATTTGCAAAAATTCCCAAAAGAAATGCAAGACAAATTAACTTTTGCGTTTTTTGAAGAAGCGTTGATGGACGAAACAAAAGGTGTAAAAGATATAGCGGAAATACAAAAGCAAGGCTTGGATGCTATAAGCCAAATAGATAAAGCTAAAAAAATTCTTGCGGAAAAGATAAAAATTGAAGATTTAAGATCTAGTTTAACTAAATAGTAATCATATTTGGATACTTGTGTTATATTTGATAAGTGCAACATCTGGCAGGCTTGAATAAAAAACAAAGAGAAGCGGCGGAACATATAGATGGTCCACTGCTTATTATAGCTGGCGCGGGAGCGGGGAAAACTAAAACTATAACGCATAAAATAGTAAATCTGATAAAAAATGGCGTGTCGCCAGAGCATATTTTGGCTGTAACATTTACCAATAAAGCCGCCAAAGAAATGCGCGAACGGATAGAGAAAGCGATATTGCGTTATGGAACCCTTGGGAGGAGTGGCGACGACGGACAGAGAAAATTTTCAGTAGAAAATTTTCGTGGTGACAGAACGCAATATCGCGAACCTTTTATTTCTACTTTTCATTCTCTCGGAGTTTACATAATAAAAGAAAATGCGCGGATTTTAGGGCTGACAAAATATTTCACTATTCTAGACGAGAATGACGCCACGAGTTTGATAAAAGAAGCGGAAAAAGAGCTTGCTATTGACCCGAAGCAATATGACCCGAAGAAAATAAAAAATGTCATCTCGCGGGAGAAGGGAAAATTCACGCATTTGGCGGATTATGAAGAAATAAATAGCGCGAATTCTTTCGGGAGAATCGTGGCGCAAGTTTGGAATTTATATGAAAAAAAGAAAATAAAAGAAAATTCGTTGGATTTCGACGACTTGCTTTTAAAAGCGGCAAAATTGTTGAAGGAAAATGAACAAATTAGAAAAATTTATCAAGAAAAATGGAAATATGTCCACATAGATGAATATCAAGACACCAACGAAGTACAGTATTTGATGGCCAAAATGCTGGCAGAAAATAATAAAAATATTTGTGTAGTTGGTGATGTAGATCAAAATATATATTCGTGGCGGGGAGCGAATTTGAAAAATATTTTAAATTTCGAGAAGGATTATCCGAATGCAAAAATAATTCTACTAGAAGAGAATTATCGCTCAACACAAAACATCTTGGAGGCGGCGAATGTGGTAATTAAAAAAAATAAATACAGACCGGACAAGAATTTATTTACAAAAAATGATCTGGGAGAAAAGATAGGACTGTATGAAGCGCTAGATGAAAATGACGAAGCCGACTTCGTGGCCACAAAGATTTTAGAAATAGCTGAAGCAGGATCATCTTTTTGGGGTGTCTCGCAGGCTGACGAGCCGAGAGGCAGCGCTCCGCGAGCACGCGGAGACAGCGACCCCACAAAAGATGATCCTGCTGACAGCTCCGTTTATGAAAAAAAGAACATTCTCTCCGAAATTGCCATTCTGTATCGAGCAAACTTCCAATCCAGAGCCTTAGAAGAAGCGATGCTACGATACAATATTCCGTATCAAGTTTTGGGAATTAAATTTTTTGAAAGAAAAGAAATAAAAGACACTTTAGCATATTTGCGCGCAGCCTTAAACAGAAATAGTCTAGGAGACATAAAAAGAATAATAAATTTCCCCGCGCGAGGCATAGGCAAAGTTACTTTAATCAAAATTTTTGCTTCGCCCCGCCGAAGCCTCGGCGAAGGCTGGGCCAATGATATCGAAAACCTGCCCATAAAAATGAAAATTAAAATTGATAATTTTTACAAAATACTGGAAGAGATAAAAGAAAAAATAGAGCAAGTAAAAACATCTGAAGTAATCAAATTTGTGGTAAAAAAGTCCGGCATTGAAAATGAACTTTCCTCTGGCACAGAAGAAGACAAAGAAAGACTGGAAAACATAAAAGAGTTGGCAACATTGGCTCTTAAATATGACAACCTAGAAAACGGTCGTGGAATAGAAAAACTTCTGGAAGACGCTTCACTAGCTTCAGACCAAGATTCACTAATAATTAATGAAGATAAAAAAGAAAAAATAAATGCGGTCAAGTTAATGACTGTGCACGCTTCAAAAGGGCTTGAATTTAAACATGTTTTTATCACAGGACTAGAAGACGGACTTTTCCCGCATGAGCGTCATAATGAAGATAGCTCCACCTCCGCGCAAGGCTACGGCGAGGCGCAGGAAGAAGAACGCAGGCTTTTTTATGTGGCAATCACCCGCGCTAAAGAAAAATTGTTTTTATCATTTGCGAATTTTCGCACCATTTTTGGAGCTCGCAATATTAATGCTCCATCAGAGTTTATCAGCGACATTCCAGCAGATTTATTAGAAAAAGAAGGAGAAAAAGATAGAATAAAGACGATTTATATATGAAAAGAAAATTTGTCGCAGGCACAACTTTTGGAGGGGGTTTGGCGAGCGACGGCGAGCCAATTTCAGGATTTTTTAAGCTTCAAAAAATCCGTACCCAGAAAAAGTTCGTGCCAAGAAAAATTTTGGGGCAGAATTTTTTAAAATCTGAAACAGCGCTCCGCAAGATTGTTGAAGCGGGAGAAATAAAACAGAACGATATAATACTAGAAATAGGTCCCGGTAAAGGAGCGCTGACAGAAAAGTTGTTAGGGACTAGGTGCAAGGTTCTAGCGATAGAGAAAGATAAAGAACTTTATGAAATTTTGCAGAACAAATTTGCTGAACAGATAAAATTAAATACTCTCATACTAGTATGCGGAGATATTTTAGATTTTAATACTAATGCCTACGGCCTGAAGCCTAGTACCTATAAAATTATCGCTAATATCCCTTACAACATCACCGGCGCGATTTTGAAAAAATTTTTGGGAGGATTAAATCAACCCGAAAGCATGGTATTGATGGTTCAACACGAAGTGGCTCAAAGAATATTGGGAAATAGCCCCTCCTCCGCTAAAGCTTCGGCGGGCAAGAAAGAAAGCATCTTATCTATTTCAGTCAAAGCATATGGAGAAGTAAAAATGATCGCCAAAGTTGATAAAAGATATTTTTCTCCGGCGCCAAAAGTAAATTCAGCAATAATCGCTATAAAAAACATCTCACGAAAAATATTTACCTCACCCCAGCCCTCTCCTTATAAAGGAGAGGGAGGCAAAACGACTGTTCAAGATAAAACTTGGAACAGTCAAGATTTTGAAGAAAAATTCTGGAAAATAGTAAAAGCTGGCTTTGCGCATAAAAGAAAAAAACTCTCCAGTAACCTAAAAAGCGTATGTCAAAGAGACACTTTGACATATTTGACAGAATTGGGGAATAAAAGGGCGGAAGATTTAACTTTGGTAGACTGGATTACGCTGACTAAACTGTAAGAAATTATTAAACAAAATCTCACAGCTTAGACCTAGTAATTCAATTCAACAACTATTAAAACTAAGGCCATTGACCCCATTGAATACCAACGACATTGGCCACGATGGGAAAACAAATGGGTCCAGCCTCCATCCAACATTGGGCAACATTTGGAATAAACCAACCGAGTTGGTTAGGTCCAGGAAGCACAGGATTTCCAGTCCTGGGAACATATCCAGGAGCCCACCAATAAAAATTAGTCCCTACTCCACGATTATCAGTCATAAATGTTATATATCCTGGTCCACAAGTACACTCCGTAATAATGCCACTATTCACGCCTCCCTGCCCTAACAGCGCATAAGCTTTTCTCGGCGCAAAAACTTCAAGCAAAGAAAAAATCTTTTTCAAAAAATTTTTCTGTTCTGAAATTACTAAATTAGAACCAAATGATAGTTTTCGCAACCCCGCCAAAATTGCCTTATCCGAAGAACCCTGACCGTACACATTTTCAATTGTCACATAAAACTTACCGTATAATTCATCAAAATTGTGACCATTATTATTTAAAAATTGTCGTAAGTCATCTTCGTTTTTCATATTTCTATAAGGAATCAAAATATCATCAATAGAACCACCAGCTGCTTTTATTGGATCCAAAATTTTATTCAAAGCCGTGGAGGGCAAATCCAACAATTCTTCTTTATTCATAGTTTTCACTTCTGGCGGTTGAAACACAAATGATATAACTTTTCCATCACTAGAAGATAAATTTTCAAACCTAGCCTCGATATGTCCATATCTAAGACGGACAGTATTGCCAGTAAGTGAAAAATTCTCACCGTAAATTTTTACAATATCTCCGGATCGCACTTTTTCTGGAGAAACGCTAAAAACCTTCGGGGGTTGAACTTTGGGAATAATCACCTTAACTTCGTTATTAGCAGACGAATCAGAGTTGTTTGTTCCAGGATTTGAAATTGTTAGATTAGAACTACCGTCACACTTTATGCCAGTTGTCGGACTGTACCCTGTAGTAGAAGTGCAACCTACTGGATAATTTACGCTGTTTTTCACAGCAACACCAAGCGCCTTGCTAGAGAGAGGTCCAACTATTCCATCAACTACTAGTCCTTTACTTGATTGAAAAGCTTTAACTGCTATTTTGGTCAGTGGACCAAATATACCATCCACAGAAGAAAGCTTTAGCTTGTCTTGTAGACACATAACTTCAGAACCTCTAGAACCCAATCTTAATGTAGAAGTAATAGCGCAATCGGAAATATTTACAGAAACTGCAAAAACAGTCTTGAAAGAAAATAAAAATACAACAAGAAAAAGTGGGTAAAGTCGTTTCATTGCTAGATTATAACATATAGAAAATCACAAAACTCATAAAAATATCAACACAAAAACTCATCGAGTCTGAAGACCTCAGGCGTTCGTCCCGAGTCCTCAGCCCCGAGGGAGTCTGAACGACCTAGCGTTTGACATATTATTAATGATATAATTAAACCATAATTAAGAATATTTGGTTAAAACATAAAAAGACACTTTGGATCGTTCTGGCGGTACTTTTTCTTACTGCGCTTTTTTTCCTAAAAATAATGCCGACATTTGAAAATACCGAAACATATCAAAAAAATAATAAAGAAAGTGGATTGATTTATGGCGATTTGACTCTGGAAGATTTAGTAACTAAAGATGCTGATGGCGACAAAGTGCCGGATTGGCAAGAAGGTTTGTTTGGGCTTGACCCAACGAAAAAAGAAACCACACCCGGAACACCGGACAGTGTGGCGATAGAAAAATTAAAAGATACAAAAGCAGACCTGGCAGGAACAATAGAAAAAATAAATTCAGACACGGAAAACCTGACAGCGACTGAAAGATTCTCCAGAGAACTTTTTGCGACTATCGTGTCAGCTAGCCAAAATGGAGCTGTGAACGAAGCCTCAATAGAAAAATTAACCAGCTCCTTGGCAGAGAAAGTGCAAAATTCTCCACCTAGAAAAGTATTTTCAATTTTTGATGTAAAAGTGGTAAACAACGATACTGTTCAGGCTTTTAAAAATTATAACGATGCTTTGAATAGTATTTATACAAAAAATTCAGGAATAAATTATACTGTGCTTGATGTGCTTCAAGAATTTATCGTTGATGAAGACAATGTTGATGCCAGCGTTTTAGCAAAACTTGATCCTATCATTAAAAACATGAATAAAGTAATGGAAGAATTGATAAAAACAAGAGTGCCACAATCTATTTCAGATTTACACTTAAAGGTAATAAATTCACACGAAAGAATAATAGAAAATCTAAGCGATATCAGATTATATGATAGCGATCCTATAATGACATTAGGCGGAATAAGCAATTATCAAAAAAATGTAAATCAACTAGAGTCATCTTTGGGTAATTTATTCACAGCAGTTAGTCAAAAATTATCCCAATAACAGAAAAAGGTTTTATTGCCACGCAGAAAAAGGTATAATAACTAATAAAAATGAGTAAAGAAAACAAAACAACAAAACTTATCTCCTTTATATTGATAATCTCAATATTGTTGCCGAATGTTTTACTTTCTAGACCCAAACAAGCGGAAGCGCAGGGGGTACTAGTGGATGATATTGTTGTTAGAATCAAAACTGCTTTAACTGCAGCTCTTGAAAAACTGAACCTGGCTTCAACACTCACAAATACCGCTACTACTCTCAAAGACTGGGCGCAAACAGTTCTTGAACAAATTCTTAAAATGATAGCAAAAAGACTTTTAGCGGAAATGACTCAATCCACAATAAACTGGATAAACTCTGGTTTTCACGGAGCGCCCCTTTTCCTAGAAAACCCAGACTCTTTCTTTAAAGACATAGCAAAAAATGAAGTTAGGAATTTAGTGGATATGATAGGCTATGACACTTTTCACTTTCCTTTCGGCCGAGAAACCGCGCTAGGTGTAATAGACAGTTATAAAAGCCAACTTTATGAAAATAGCCAATACACTTTAAGTAAAGTCATAAATGACCCTGATTTATTGGTTAGATACAGGAACGATTTCAATTACGGAGGATGGAATGGATTTTTGATAAATACCCAATATCCGCAAAATAATTATTTAGGATTCCAGATGATAGTACAAGAAAATCTGGCAAGCCGACTAGAAGGGGTATTCCAAGCGCCGGCGGAGAAAGTGCGCGACGCATTACAGCAAGGAATGGGCTTTTTGTCGCCACAAACATGTCCGGACAATCCAAAATATAACAATGGCATAAACGAATTTGTAAGACCAAAATTCAAAGGACCAACCATGGACCCAGGCGAATCTAACGATGATTTCATGAATAGATATAATAAAGCAGCCGAAGAATGGGAAAAGGAAAATTATTGTCCGCGTTTAGTAAACACCACCCCCGGATCTGTGGCGGCAAACCAAGTATTCAGCGCGTTAGAAACTCCTTTTCTGCAAACTGCGCTTGACGGCGCTATAGGCAACAGCTTGGCGGCTATTTTTGACGCGCTATTAGGTAAGTTCTTAGAAGTAGGCTTGAATTCACTTTCAGATGCATTCAGTGGAGGTGGTGAAGGCGGTAGAGGAAGCGACAATTGGAGCTATGACGACCCTCTAGGCGACCCAGTAACACTAGACGACTACCCCAGCGACGCGCCGGCAACCTTAAACATCCCAACAAATGTTTCTATAAGAGTCGGGCAAACAACTAGCGCGCCTATATCTGGTGGCTCTGGAGATTATAATATAAAAACTGCGCCAGACTCGGGAATAGCAACCGCTAAAATTGATTCTTCTGGCGCCTCTGGAACAAAACTTTCAGTTACAGGCGTCGCTCCAGGCACCACCGAAGTCACAATCGAAGATTCCTCTGATTCAGAAATCACAGCTTCAATTAGAATTGAAGTAAATGCTATCGGAGCGCTGGCAATAATCCCAACAAACTGTACATCAACGATTGATGTCGATAATGCTTGTATATCAACCAGCGTCAGTAATATCTTCAGCGCAAGAATAGATGGGGGAACGGGACCTTATAACATAAGCGCATATCCTAATCAAAACATCGCGATAGCAACCTTTGCTTCTAATTCTTTAGTAATAAGCGGTGTTAATGAAGGTGAAACTTTTGTCATAATAAAAGATTCTCTAGGTGAAGAAAAAAGAGTTGATATTAGAATAACAAGCCAAGAAGAATTAAATATCCAACAAGATATTTCCGTCGCTGTCGGAGAAGAGAAAACTGTAATCATAGACGGCGGAACAAGACCTTATTCTATAGAAAATGTATCAGGCGTGGGAGCAACTGTAAAAATTTCTGAAACTGATTCATCACAATTAATAATTACTGGAGTCACAAGTAATGAACAAATGGGAGTGATTATCAAAGATTCATCCACACCAGAAAAACAAGCAAGCGCCACAATTACAGTAACTGACGCGCCGACGACCTTGGTAGTTAGTCCGTCAAGCTATATTTCTATTCATGAAAACCAGACGGCGAGCGTGACCATATCAGGCGGCACGGAACCTTATACGCTAGGACTTAGGGCAGGTGACTTTCATAAACTAAAATCATCAAAGCTTACCGGTAATACTTTTACCATCACTGCCGCAAATGAAAATCGTAATACTTGGGTTGAAATAAACGATTCGGCTACGCCCTCTGCAACTGTTACTATCAATATTATAGTTAGAGACTAGAAAGTTTGGCAGTAAATGAATTCGTTGTTGGGTAGAAAAGGTAAAATAAATTAAGAATGAGCAAGCAAATCAAAAAAATAATCCCGTACTGCCTGATGTTCATCATCCTAGTCGGACTTTTTAGTCCGCTGGCGCAGGTGAATGCGCAAGAAGACTTAAAAGGATTTTGTGTGACTTCTAGTTATAATTTTATAAGAGGAAAAAAAATAGAGATAGCTGCTGAAGTTAAGAACAGTACTTGCACAAATGGAGGAGGGCGATGGTTTGAAACACTCCCAGAAGCGGAGAGAGATAAAGCTGCTCAAGAAGCAGCGGCGGCGGCAACACCTGCAGGTAGTACTCCCTTTGAAAGGCAAATTAATAACCTTGATTGCGACTACTGGCCTCCTACTTGGTTTAACGGATGTTTATTAAAGATTTCTTACAACTTTTTTTTTCAAATTCCTTCCTTGTTTCTGTGGTTATCAGCGCAGTTTTTTGATGTTATGATTGATCTTGGAATAAAAAGCACCGTGACAAGTGATTCGGGTTTCATCCCTGCGGCCTGGGCGGTCATTAGAGACCTTTCAAATATTTTCTTTATACTTATCTTACTTTATATAGCTATTCGAACCATTTTGGGTCTAGGGGGACATGAAGTTAAACAAATGATAGCTAAAGTGATAATTATAGCTTTGCTTATAAACTTCTCTATGTTTTTCACGAAAGTAGTTATTGATTCTTCAAATATTCTAGCTTTAATTTTTTATAATAGAGTAGATGTTGAGGTAACAAGCACAGATGGAATAGCTGTACCGACAGACGCTGCGCTCAATGGGGGAAAAGACATATCCGGCGCAATGTGGAAAACTTTTGACGCCACTCGATTAATAACAGACAAAAATATAAAACTACTAAAAACAAACATAGTTGATGGTAAAGTTACAGAAGAAAATAATCTCTCTTTTTCCTTAACGCTTGGAATAATGTTGTTTGCTGGAGGTATTATGCTTTTTGCCGCGTACGCCTTTTTTGTCTCTGGGCTAATGTTTATAGGAAGATTACTTGAACTTTGGGTATTGATCATATTCTCTCCTTTTGCTTTTATGTCGTGGACTGTGCCAAAGTTTGCAAGTATTGAATATCTAGGCTGGGATGCTTGGTTTAAACGTTTGATTTCAACAGCATTTATGGCGCCAATCTTTATGTTCTTTATATACCTCATATTTATGTTGTTACCGCACATATATGAACATGGAGGGGGAGTAAAACCAATATTTTCTAGAGGGGCAACAACAACAATATTAGGAGCTATCTTGGGCATCTTAATACCAGCGATAATAGTCATGTCTATGCTTCTTAAAGCAACTCAGTTCGCCAAGAAAGGAGGGGGGCAGTTTGGGGAAGTGCTGTTAGCAGGCGCAAAGATAGCTGGGGGAGTTGCCTTGGGCGTGGCGACGGGTGGAACGGCGTTGCTTGCTCGAGGAGCTATTGGTGGAGCTGGAGGGTTTGTTGCTAATAAAGCGGCGACAGGAACAAATTGGGTTGGGAGTAAAATGGGCAAGTGGGGGAATAGACTGGGGGTTAATAAATTAGCTAGTGGATTAACAAGTGTTGGCAAGGCTACCCAACAGAGTAGCTTTGATATTAGAGCAACAGGTCTTGGAAAAACTTTTGCGTCCAAAACTGGTATGTCTATGGGAGGACCAATTCGTAGTATTGAACAAAAAAATAAAGAAAAGGTAGAAAAAGAAAAGAAAAGAGCAGACGAACTTGGGGTTCGAGCGGATGAGGGATTGAAACAAAAATTAAATAAGACAGAAGCAGACTTACAGGGATTGTTAAACGCAAACTCTAAAGAGTTGTCAGATCTTGATAAATTAATCACCGTAAGAAGGCAAGCACTTTCTGATGCGAACGCACAATTTGGTGGAAACTCTCCTCAAGCAGAAAAGGCTGGACGCGACTTAAACAACTACAAGAACAGAAAGAAAGCGCTAAAAACTGGAGCAAATTACGCCGGAGATATAGATATAAATACTGGAGCAACAACAACAACTAATCAAAAAGATTACGCAAGCGTAAATGTTGGAACTTATACTGACTCAGCTGGAGTAAAACATGCTAGAACTATAGACTATATGGAAGATATTGAAATTAGAGATAGAAAACATGACATAGAAACCGAAAATAGAAGGCGAAGAGTTGCTTTTGCTTATAGAACAAATAAAATAAATCGTTGGTCAAAAAATCTTACAAAGTGGGGCACTTTAGGTATTACGAATGGTTTTGATTTAGGCAGTAACGCTAGTAGAGAAGCTGCGCATGCAATAATAATGGAATCAAAAATAGAAGATAAAAAATAAAACTTATGATAACTGAAAAATCAAAAAATTTAATAGGAGAAGAAATGTTGAGTCTACCAAAAGAAATGCGGGATGCGATAAATTCTTTTTATTGGGAGAAAATGTCTGAAGAAATAGGTAGAAAATATTTACTTAATGAAAATGAAATAGAAACTCTTCAATTAGAAACGGCTTCTTTCTTGCTCGGTCTGGTTGATGAAGATGCGTACGCCGGCAATATTGAGGACGAAGTAGGAACAAGTAAGGACGAAGCAAAAAAAATATCTGAAGAAATATTTCAAAAAATATTTACACCAATAAATAACACTTTTGAAGAAAATATCAAGAAAAATATGCCCAACAGAAATCCGAACGCAGAACAAAACCTTAATTTCATTCTTTCTGGCGGGGATTATTCGGTTTTTATGGAAGAAAGGAATAAATCATAAAAGACAAATTAGAAATATAAGAAAAAAAAATATGAATAACGATACAGTAGATTTACTAAAAATAAAAATAGAAACAGCAAAAAGGGAACTTCCAGTAGAAACTCTCAACGCTATAAATGCTATTGATTGGAGAGTGGCTATTTTAGGAATGAGAGACAAGCATGGATACAATTTTGAGCAATTAGGCGACCTGGAGCTTGAGACAGAATTAGTGCTTTGTGGACTTGTCAGTCCAGAGGATTATCCAAAAGAATTAGAAAAAAGAATGGGAATATCACCTGCAGCTGTAAATGAATTAATGAATGAAATGAACGATTTGGTTTTTAAAAAAATACGGGAGGAATTTATAAAAAATACTGAAAGAAAAAAATTATTCCAAAAAAATGAGATGAGTAATGAGGCAAGTAAAGCAAAAGATACAAACGATACTAAAATATTAAATTCCGCTGGTATAAAAATTATCCATACCAGCCCTCCCGGAGGGCAGGCCAGCCTGCCCTCTAAAGAGAGCTGGCAGGGAGCAGGCGGAGAAAATAAAGAAACATTGCCAATTCCTAACCTGCCCATGATATTGTCACAAAAATTATCTAGCCCTGTCCAGATTCCGATAATAAAAACCGAATACTCCTTGCCGAACATCCAACCTTCAGCGCAAAATGAAACAGTCCAAAAGAATAAAGTTGACCCTTATAGAGAGATTCCGGAATAAAATTATGCATCCCGTTAGAGATCAATATTAAAAAATAATAAATAAAGTAAAAAATATTATGATGGGTTTAAAAAAAATATTAAAAATAATTAATTCAACGGAAATCTAAAGATTTCCTATCTCTAACGGGATGCAATTCAAAGTACCACAATTTTTAGACATAGAAGACAAAATCTTTGGCCCATTCACCTTCAAAGAATTTGTGTATTTGGCGGGCGGAGGCGGTTTATGTTTTGTGCTTTACAAGCTACTGGGATGGTATTTAGGCGCTATA
The DNA here is from genome assembly GCA_001786765.1 of Candidatus Nomurabacteria bacterium RIFCSPHIGHO2_01_FULL_37_25. Classification (GTDB taxonomy): domain Bacteria; phylum Patescibacteriota; class Minisyncoccia; order Phycocordibacterales; family UBA9973; genus UBA9973. The sequence continues at coordinate 86,118 of MFTH01000013.1, read as the reverse complement.
CCTATTTTAGCTGTGGCGGCGCTCGCGGTAGCCCTTGCCCGCTATCGACCAAATAACAAACCTTTTCTCAATATGATTGAGGCAGGATTCACTTATTTCATACAAGATAAACTGTATATCTGGAAAAGACGCGAAAATAAAATCAATGAAAACACACAAGCCCTAGGTCGTAGTTCTGTGGGCAAAACAAATCAAGCTTCAAGCGCGGGTGAAAGAAGAGAAAATATGGAGAATACAGCTCGTTTGGGTGGAAGCAAGTTGCGAGATTTAGCTTGGAGCTTAGATATATTAGATTTAAATAAACATGTAGAAAATTAATCAAATGGCGTTAAAAGCAAAAGCAACTCAAGATTTTGTGCCAATTCAGGAAATCCGCGATGGAATAATCGTGCTGAAAAATGGCGACTTGCGAGCAATTGTGCTAGCTAGTTCAGTCAATTTATCACTGAAATCAGACGACGAGCAAAAAGCTATAATTCTTCAATTCAAAAGTTTTTTAAACACCCTTGATTTTTCCATCCAGATATCTATCCAATCAAGAAGACTAGATATCCGACCTTATCTTTTTCTTTTAGAAAACAGAGAAAAGGTGCAAAACGAACCCTTGCTAAAATTACAAACAAGAGAATATATTGAATTTATTAAAAACTTCACTGAAAATGTAAACATAATGACAAAAAACTTTTTTGTTGTAGTTCCATACACTCACACTGTTTTAAAATCAGATTCCGGAATATTGCAGAAGTTATTTAAGAGAAAAAATAAAGAAGAAGAGAAATTAGCAAAAGAAGAAGATTTTGAAGAAAAAAGGTCCCAGCTAGAAGAAAGAGTGGGCGTGATACAACAAGGGCTCAGTCGCTGTGGCATAAAATCAGCTCAACTGGGCAGTGAAGAGGTAGTGGAGGTGTTTTATAAAGTTTTCAATCCGGGAGAAGTGGAAGGAAAAATCAAATTAGAACAATGAATATATTCAACATATTTACAAAAAATAAAATAAATTCTAATAATTATGAAGCGCGAGCCTCTATAGAGGCGGTAGCGCCAGAACAAATCTATGAGTCAGCTAGTCTAGAGCTCCAAGATGTCATAGCGCCGTCGGTGCTGAAAATTGAACCAAAATACATAAATTTGGGTGATAAAATCGCCCGTACGTTTTTTGTAATATCTTACCCGAGATTTTTGACTGACAATTGGTTTTCCCCAATAATAAATTTAGACAGGGTTTTTGATATTTCAATTTTTGTTCACCCCATAGACACATCTTTAATATTACGACAATTCCAGAAAAAAGTGGCTGAAGTGCAAAGCCAGATAAATACACGAGAGGCGAAGGGTATGGTGCGCGACCCGATGCTTGATACCTCTTATCAAGACCTGGAAGAGCTTCGCGACAGCTTGATACAGGCGCAAGAAAAAATGTTTAATGCTGGTATTTATATTACGATTTACGCTGAGAATGATTTTGAACTCTTTAAAATTGAAAATGAAATAAAGTCAATGTTGGAGTCAAAATTGATATACATCAAACCAGCGTTTTTCCAACAAGAAGATGGTTTCAAGAGCGTTATACCGACAAATACGGACTTGTTGGATATCCACCAAAAATTAAATTCTGAATCCCTTTCAAGTGTCTTCCCATTTATATCTTTAGACCTAACTTCCGATAAAGGAATTCTCTACGGCCAAAACAGGCATAATTCAAGTTTAGTAATTTTTGACAGATTTTCTCTTGAGAATTATAACTCGGTAACATTTGCTAAATCCGGTTCAGGAAAATCATACGCCTCAAAATTGGAAGTTTTAAGGTCTTTAATGTTTGACATTGATGTCATCGTAATAGACCCGGAGAGAGAATATGAATTCTTGGCTGAAACTGTCGGTGGACGATATTTTAATATTTCTCTTTCTTCAAGCCATCATATGAACCCTTTTGACCTGCCGATACCGCGTGAAGACGAAACAACAGAAGATGTCTTGCGGTCAAATATTATTAATCTAGTCGGACTTTTTCGATTGATGTTAGGAGGGCTCACCCCCGAAGAAGATTCGATGGTGGACAGAGCTATTTCAGAAACTTATGCCATCAAAGACATCACTCCGGAATCAGATTTTACAAACATAGAGCCTCCGCTTCTTTCAGACTTTGAAATGGTGCTAGGAGGGATGACTGGAAGCGATTCCGTGCTACAGCGATTAGCGAAATACACAAAAGGTTCTTGGTCAACATTTTTGAATAGACCAAGTAATGTGGATATTAATAAAAATTTTATTGTTTTTTCTGTGCGTGATATGGAAGACGAATTGAAACCGGTGGCGATGTATATAATTATGCATTATATCTGGAACGCTATCCGCAGAAATCTTAAAAAACGCTTGCTGGTTATTGATGAAGCTTGGTGGATGATGAAGTCCGAAGACACTGCGTCATTTTTATATTCTATGGCAAAAAGAGGCAGAAAATATTATTTAGGTCTTTCCACTATCACCCAAGACGCGTCTGACTTTATGAAATCGTCTTATGGTGTGCCAATAATTACCAATTCTTCTATTCAGCTTCTCTTAGAACAATCACCCACTACCATTGATATTTTGCAGAAAACTTTTAATCTTACCGACGAAGAGAAATATCTTCTTCTGGAGTCTAGCGTAGGGGAAGGCATATTTTTCGCAGGCTTAAAACATGTTGCCATAAAAGTCATTGCTTCTTACACCGAAGACCAGATTATCACTTCTGATCCCTCGCAAATATTATCAAACAGAAAAGCCAAAGAAGAGCAGGAGAGAGGACAGACACCTAGCTAATGGCTTGTTGGTTAAGCAGTGTATTCTAAAAGTTAGAAAGTAAATTATTAATAAATAAATGATATAATCAGGTTATGAAGTTAAAATTTTTATTATTATTATTTGCAACATTCTTATTGTCTGGAACAGTGGCAAATGCCCAATCATCTAGCAATATTTTTATTAGTGTTGTACCCCCCTATCCAGATCCAAATGAAAACATAAGTGTCAGTTTGAACAGTTACCTTTATAACCTCGACAGTGTTTCTATATCTTGGTCTGTAAATGGCAAAATCATTACATCAGGAATTGGCAAGAAGTCATTTTTCACCACCGCGCCTGATGCTGGAAAAGAGGCAACTGTGTCAGCAACGATAACTCTCCCAGACGGCATAACAATGGAAATAAAAACAGTGATAAAACCTTCTGTAATGATTTTGCTCTGGCAAAGCAACGACGATTCGTACACGCCACCTTTTTATAAAGGCAAGGCCTTGCCTACACCTGATAGTGAAGTAAAAGTAGTGGCTATGCCAGAAATACGAACTGGCTCTGGTTTAATCGACTCAAAAAATATGACTTACGCTTGGAAAAAGGACTATACTAATAATGTGGATGGTTCGGGTTACGGTAAAAACTTTTTTCTTTTTACTAATGATTATTTAGAAAATTCAAACAATATCTCGGTGACAGCTTCCACTTTAGACCAGAAATATTCAAATCAAGCCTATATAAACATAGGAACGACCGAACCTAAAATATTATTTTATAAAAGAGATAATAATGTGGGGACAGTTTGGGAAAAAATACTTATGAATTCGCACAGAATACAAGGGCCAGAGATAGTGGAAGCGGCGCCTTATTTTATTTCACCAAAATATTTACAAAGTCCAACATTGATATGGCGCTGGTTTATAAACGATAGTTTGGTGAGTTTGAGCGGGCCTAAAAAGAATTTAATGCCAATTCAAGCAATGATCGGGGTTTCTGGAACATCAAAATTAAGGCTGGAAGTTGAAAATAGAAATAAAATTTTCCAGACAACCAATAAAGAAATAAATATAGAATTTTAATAAAAATGATTAAAAAAGATAAAAATAAATTAAGACTAGAAGCTAAAAGTAAAATTTTAGTACTGGGATTAATACTGATAACGCTAGTTGGAATATTTAGCCCGATGGCGCATGTGAATGCTGTGGAAGCCGGAAGGTTTTGTAATAGAGACGCACAGGATAGCGGATTAACCCCGGCAACTTGCGTCCCTTTTGAAAATACCGCCCTGTGCCAGAGTGGATGCGGTGGAGGCCACTGCACAACTACTGCCTGTCCGGGTACACCAGAAACACAAGGAGGGGGGCCAACAGAATATACACTTTTAGCCCCGCTGCCTTGCACTGGTACAAGTCCTGGTTGTGTTGACGGAAAACTTGTAACTTTTACTCCTGCGCAGGATAATAATGATGCCCTAAGCGCATATCTAAACACAATGATAAAAATATTTATAGGTCTTTGCGCAGTTTTTTCCGTAGTGATGATTGTCATAGGGGGAATGGAATACATGACAAGCGAACTTGCTCACACCAAAGAAGCAGGCAAGGAAAAAATATGGCAAGCGCTTTTGGGGCTTCTCATAGCCCTCGGTGCTTACGCGCTTTTAAATACAATAAATCCGGATTTACTGAAAACTGATTTAAAAAGTTTGAAACCGTTAGTTATTAAAATAACCGACAAAGATTTTATTGTTACTAATAGTGATGGAGAAGTAACTGCTGGTGACGGAGGTCCGATTAACCAAAATAGTGTCGGCACAAGTTGTGACTCAAGAACTATTTTAGAAGCAGCCCAGGCAGCTGGCACGCCTATCACAGGAGGACAAGCAGCTACTTTTTCATGTCTAATAACTCCAGAGAGTGGTTGTAAATCAGTCGAAAATTATAATTGGGGTGGAGGCTCATCTGCATATGGACCTTATCAAATACTTTTACAATCTCATAGTGAATGTTTTGAAACTCCAGCTTGCTACTCTGCTGCTGGAATATCCGGACCTCTTAATTGTTCTACTGCTTTCAAAGATGGAAATCCTAAGCCAGGATTTGAAGCAATTATACAACAATGCAAGAAAGCAGCTGATAACTTTACCTGTAGCACCGGCGCGGCTGTGTGTGTGTACAGAAAACAAGGCTTTAGCGCATGGACAGCAGATTCTAAAAATGCCAAGCAAAAAAAGTGCATTGACAGATGGAATCATTAACTATGTCAAAAAGAAATTTTACACTTTTAATAATAATCTTGCTAATAATTGTGGTTGCAGTTTTTTGGTTTTTATATTTCAAAGGATATATAACAAATATACCGAAGTACGATAATCCAGGCACAAACTTTATTTCACAATTTAATCCATTTGGAGAAAGCAAACCAAATCCTCCTCCTGTACCCCCTCCATTTGATATATCAGAAGATGAGCCTTCTGTCACAACAGAAACACTGGAAGCAAAACTTGTCAGAGTTTCAAGTATGCCTATTGCGGGATTTACCGTTTTTAATAAAGAAAGGTTGAAAGATGTGCCAATAGTGGCGCCAGAAACAGGTCCGCTAATTGAAAATACTCTAGAACCAGAAAAGGAAACAAAAAATAAAAAAGCGTCAGTTAAACCAGCCCCGCCAGAAACCGAATTCGCGCCTGCTTTAAGATATGTGGACAGAGCAACTGGAAATATTTTTCAAACTTTTGTGGATAAAATAGAGGAAAGAAAGTTTTCAGTAACGATAATACCTAGAGTGTATGAAGCCTATTTTGGAAATAAGGGAGAATCTGTTATTATGCGATATCTAAAAGCAGATGAGGAAACCATAGAAACTTTTGTCGGAAACCTGCCAAAAGAATTATTAGGAGGAGACACAACGGGAAATAATGAAGCTAAGGGCTCTTTCTTACCTAATAATGTCAGAGATATTAGTATGTCTCCCGACGGTTTAAAAATTTTCTATTTATTTGAGAGTAATAGTGACTCAGGAAGCAATATGATAGGCATAACTATGAATTTATTAAACAATAAAAAAATACAAGTGTTTGATTCTCCTTTTACAGAATGGCTGTCATTTTGGCCAAATAATAATTTAATTACTCTGACGACAAAACCTTCCGCAAATATTCCCGGATATATGTACACGATAAATTCTTTAGGCAAAAACTTTAGTAAAATTTTAGGCGATATAAATGGATTGACTACACTTGGAAGTCCAGATGGAAAGCTGATTCTTTACGGCAACAATAATTTGTCTTTGTATATATATGACATAAACAGTAGAAGTTTTAACCTGCTTGGAGTAAGAACTCTGCCAGAGAAATGTGTTTGGGGTAAAGCAAATGATGTTATCTACTGCGCTGTGCCAAAATTTGTTAGCCCGGGCGAATATCCAGATAGCTGGTATCAAGGGGAAGTGTCTTTCAGCGACCAACTTTGGAAAATAGATGTAAAAACCGGGAACGCAACAATAATTTTAGATCCTTTTGCAATTGTATTTGAAGAAATTGATGGTATAAAAATGGCCTTGAGTGAAGCTGAAGATTATTTATTTTTTGTAAATAAAAAAGATTCTTTTTTGTGGAAACTGGAATTGAAATAACTACACCTCACCCCCGACCCCTCTCCTTAATAAGGAGAGGGGTGCCAAAGGCGGAGTGAGGTTCTTAATTATATTGCGCCAATATATTTTATTACCACTCGACGAGAGGGTCCGAAACCCATTGATTCTGTCTTTAGGTCGGTCGCATCAGATAAAAATTCATGCACAACCCTGCGTTCAAAAGCTGACATAGGGTCAACTTCTATGCTTGATTTAAAATACCTTGCTCTCTCTGCCATCATATGCGCTACCGCGCGAATATTTTCCACACGCTTTTTTTGAAAACCGTTTATATCAATCAAGATATTGTTGTTTATGTTTTCATCTTTTTTTCTTGGAAATGTTTTAGTTTCGATTATCCTGCGAACAAGATGATTCAATGAATAAAGCGCCTCGCCATCATTACCCATAAAAAAGTGCGGTTCGCTAACCTCAAGAGAAACCCAAGTATTCGTAGGACTTTCCTCAGAAATAGAAATTTTATGGAGTTTAATGGTGGTTTTTTCTATCAATTCTTTTATTAAATTTTGGATTTCATCTTTATTCATTTCGTTTAAAATTATTTTATTTAATTACCATCTTAAAATTTTTCTCCTTTTTAACATAAATCTGCTGACCTACCATAAATAAATTGCTTGTAATCCAATACAACGCAACTGCTCCAGAAAGAGGTGGAACAACCCCGGGAATTCCTGTATATAAGAGAACAAAAATAAAAACTGGAAAAACATATTTCATCTGCATATGCATACTTTTAGCAAAACTCTCAGAAAAAGAACCGATAGAACCATTTGTGTTTGAAGAAAGAATGGGTTTTGGCATAAAATGCGCTTGTAAAAACTGGGACACTCCTGCTAAAATCGCCAAGGCAAAATTTTCCTTGCTTATATCAAAAACCCCAAAGAAAATCATATTCACATGCTCTGGGATATGAATAAAAGAATAGAGCGCCCCGGCTTCAAAATTTACTCCTTTTAAAAAAACAAAGTATAAAGCAAAAATAATAGGAATCTGAATCAAGACCAAAAAACATCCAGAAAAAGGATTTACCTTGTGTTTTTTATAAAGCTCAAAAGTTTGTTTAGCTTGCTCTTCTTTACTCGCTCCACTTTCTTTTATCTTCTTAAGCTCCGGACTAAGGATATTCATTTCTGCCTGACTCTCAATGGATTTTTGAGACAATGGGAAAAGTATAATTTTAACCAAAATAGTAAGAATAACAACAGCAATACCGACATCCTCGCCGGGGGTAATTGAAACTAAAAAAGCCAGCGCGTTTAATAATGGCTCATATAAAACAGTATTCCAGATATTTGAGAGCATTTTCTTATCTTATATTAAAACGGGAGAAAGTTCAATAAGAAATTGAATATTATTTATTGTACAGGATCAATCCCGTTAGAGATAGAGGGTCGCTACGAGCCCTCGCGATTTCTAACGGGATCAATATGATTCTTCTGCCACGGATGACAACGCAAAATACGAAGCAAAGAAAGGCGAAGTCCTTTAATAATTCCATATTTATTTATCGCTTCTTTAGTATATTCCGAACAAGTAGGATAAAAAACACAACTTGGTTTTTTGAAAAATGGAAAATACTTTTGGTAAAAATCAATTGATTTTATTAAGTATGTTTTTAATTTCATTTTCAATTGTCAAAATATCATCTTGATATTTTTTAAATATAAAGACACCTATAATTCCAAGAGGGAACTCATGAATATACTTTTTCAACACAGAATATCCTCGTCTTCTAAGCAGATTCCTCTTAACAGCCAGCTTGGCTATATTTTTAGAGGCAATAAAAGAAATTTTTATTTCTTTATTGTTGTTTTTAAAATATCTAAAGGTAAAACTGGGAGAATTTAAAAAGCTACTTTTTGTAAAGATTTTCTTAACCTCTTTTGTGTTTACTCTGTTTTTTTTAGATAGCATTATTAAACACTGAGCTTTTTTCTGCCTTTTTGACGTCTTTTTTTAAGGACTTTCTTTCCGGTCTTGCTCCTAGATCTGACCAAAAAGCCGTGGCTTCTGGCTCTTTTCCTTTTTTTAGGTTTGTATGTAAATGACATATATTTGATATTACAACAAAAATAAACATTCAGCAACTTGACATAATACCTGTACGAGAATATATTTGTTGAGTTGGGAATGAAAGGGGGTGATTTTTTATCTAAAAAACGCCGCGAATTCTACTTAACCGATTCGAAATTAGAATTCGCGGCGTCCAATCAATCAGGCGTGTCTCCACCGTGAGATATGCCTACTTTTTTTATACTGACTTAAGTCGTGAATTACGAAACTCTTTCTAGGCATGTCTTTTTCTAGGGTACGGATTTTTCGAAGCTTGAAAAATCCTGAAGTTCTCGGCTCGTCAGCCTCGAAACCCCCTAAAAAAGACATGCCTTCGACGAGTTTTGTAATTCAAAGTGACTTAGAATCTAAAATTTTTATCCACAGCTTATCAACAGAGTTAATAAGTTTTCATCTATTTACAAGAGTTTTTTTGTTAAACAAAAATAGTATAATATGAGACTAATGAATCCCGTTAGAAATTTACGGGGCATGGTCAATAGTAAAATTATTATTTAGTCGCTTTCTAATAGGATGAACACAACACAGCTTTGGAAAAATTGTCTGGTAGAAATAGAGGCGGGCATGTCAAAGGCAAATTTCAGCACGTGGTTTAAAAATACATCCATTGTTAAAGAAGACACAGGCATCATCTATATTGGTGTGCCAAATGAGTTTGTTCGCGATTGGCTCATAAATAAATACCACAAACTTATCACAAAAACCATAGCCGATGCGTATGAAAATATGCGCGCAGTGGAATACACCATCACTAAAATAGAAAACAATAAAGAAAAAACGACAACAATAATAGAAACAAGCGTAAACAAAGAACTGCCCTTGCGAGATCTTTACATAAATCCAGAAAATAATTTGAATCCGCGCTATCATTTTAATTCTTTTATTGTGGGAACTTTCAACGAGCTCGCGTACGCCGCGAGTCTCGCCATAATAGATAATCCCGGCACGAAATACAACCCTTTTTTTATCTATGGAGGCACCGGTCTCGGTAAAACTCATTTAATTCAAGCGGTAGGAAATTCAATAAAAGATAAATACCCAAACAAAAAGGTCCACTATATGACTTTGGAGAAATTCGCTACTGATTTTATCAGCTCGCTTCAAAGCAATAAAGCAAATTCTTTTAAAGAAAAATATCGCAAATACGACCTCTTAATCATAGACGACATTCAATTCATCGGCAAAATGGAAAAAATTCAGGAAGAACTTTTCCACACATTCAACACTTTTCACGAAAATAACAAGCAAATTATTTTTTCTTCTGATAAACATCCAAATTACATTCCGGAATTGGCTGACCGTTTAAAGTCTCGTTTTGCGGCCGGAATGATAGTAGATATCTCTCCGCCAGAGTATGAGGCTCGTCTTGCGATTTTAAAAGTAAAATTAAAAGAACTTGATATTGACCTAGACCAAGAAATACTAGAGTATGTGGCTCTGTCGGTAGATGGCAATATTCGAGAGCTTGAGGGGAGTTTGAATATTATAGTTTGCCATTATCGCTTGAAAAACAAGCCTTTAACTCTCATTGAAGTAAAAAACTTGCTAAAAAACAACATGAAGCCTAAAAAAAATATAGCAATAAAAGATGTTGTGAAAATAGTGAGTGAATATTATAAATTAGAAGAAGCTTCAGTTTATGAAAAAACCAGAAAAAAAGATATCGTCAAAGCAAGACAAGTGGTTATGTATTTACTTCGAGAAGACTTTAATATATCATATCCGTTGATTGGGGAAAAGCTGGGCGGGAAAGACCACACAACAGTAATACATTCCTGTATAAAAATTAAAAACGATCTCAAAAACGACTCACAACTTTTACAAGAACTGGAGCAAATACGAATTATGTTTAAGTAAATAAAAGTTATTATAAGTTATTAGACTTAAATTAAAAACAAAAATTAAAAAATAGCTTTATAAATTAAAAACAAAACGAGTTATCCACTTATCAAGGTATCTAATAGTATTAATAAATTAAATATATAAAATATAAACATGAATCCCGTTAGAAGATACCTTTCGGGGAAAGATTATAAAAAAAAATAATTCAAGTTATCTGATATTATTTAATAAAATTAAGTAAAATCAGGAAAACTTCTAAACGGGATGAAACTAGAATGCAAAATTGAAGAAATAAAAAATAAAATTTTACAAGTGGAAAAAATTACAGGTAAAAATTTAACTTTACCGATTTTAAATTCAATTTTACTTATTGCCTCTCTAAAATCTTTAAAACTTAGATCTACAAACTTGAGTCTTGGTATTGAGGTTGAAATTCCAGCAAAAATAGAAAAAGAAGGCATTGTCGCGGTTTCTGGGTCGGTATTAAATGGCATTTTTTCCAATGTTTTTCAAAATGAAAATATTTATCTGGAAAGTGTTGATGGTAATTTACTCATCCAAACCAAAAAAAGCAAGATAAAACTAAAAGGGCAACCGCACGAAGACTTCCCAACAATACCGAAGGTGGTGGGAACAAGTTTTGAAATAGAATCAAAAAAATTAATAGAGGGAATAAAATCAGTTTATTACAGCTCTTCTGTTTCTGATATAAAACCTGAAATTTCAAGCGTTTTTATATATACAAATGAGGACAACTTGGTTTTTGTTTCCACAGACTCTTTTAGGCTGTCTGAGAAAAAAATAAAAATAAAAGGACTTCCTGAAATAGCAGGTATTCTTATTCCGTTTAAAAATATTTCTGAAATACTCCGAGTTTTTGGGGAATCCACTTCGATTATAAAAGTATGTTTTAACAAAAACCAAATTTCTTTTTCGTCCGATGATTTTTATCTAACTTCGCGGGTAATTGATGGAGTTTTTCCAGATTATCGTCAAATCATCCCCAAAACTTCAGGAACTAATGCCATAGTGCTAAAACAAGACCTGTTAAACGCGCTTAAACTTTCCAATATCTTTTCAGGTAAATTTAATCAAGTAAATCTGGTTATTAAACCAAAAGAAAAAATTTTTGAGCTTTCGTCTTCCAATAATGATATCGGAGAAAATAAAACATATTTGGATGCCGCCATAACAGGAGAAAATGTTGAGCTTGGTTTTAATTACAAATATTTTTTAGATTGTTTCCAGTCAATCATTACCGATAGCATATCTATAAAATTCTTTGGTCCTAGCAACCCCATAGTGGTGTCTTCAGTGGGGGATACATCATTTCTTTATCTTATAATGCCGATGAATAGATAATCTATATAGCAATATCTATTATATAAATATATAAATATGCAAAACGCTCTTATCGTTACCAATCTACAAAAAAAGTATGCTCACGGCCCCGAAGCGCTAAAAGATGTCTCCCTCACAATACCAGCAGGAGATTTTTTTGCTCTTCTCGGTCCCAATGGCGCTGGTAAGACAACTCTCATTGGCATTGTCACTGGTCTTGTCACAAAAACAGCTGGAAAAGTAGAAGTGTTTGGCGTAGATATTGATAAGGAAGCAGAGCGCGCTAGAGAAATGATTGGACTTTGCGGGCAAGAAGTGAATTTTGACCCTTTTATGAAACCACTAGACATTGTGGTGAATCAGGCTGGGTATTATGGCATTCCACGTTCGGTCGCTATCCCACGCGCGAAAAAACTGCTCGAAGACCTCGGTCTTGCTGACAAGGGCGACCAGATAGGCTTCAAACTCTCGGGTGGTATGAAGCGCCGTCTCATGATAGCGCGCGCGCTTATCCACGAACCAAAATTTCTAATTCTTGACGAACCAACAGCGGGTGTGGATGTGGAACTTCGTCGGAGTATGTGGGATTACCTTACAACTCTCACCAAACAAGGCATCACAATTCTTCTCACGACACACTATCTTGAAGAAGCCGAACAACTTGCCAAGCATGTCGCTATTATTAATAAGGGTAAAATAATTGCGAGTGGCACTATGGACGAGATACTAGCTATGCACGACACTTCTATGCCACAAAATGGATATAGTGGTGGCAAGCTGGAGGATGTATTTATAAAACTAACTAGTAGCGGTTCTTAATATGTCTCTCAAGAAAAAACAATTTATCTCTTTCTATACTATTTTACGTAAAGGCATCGTGCGCATTATGCGTATTTGGTCGCAGACTCTTCTGCCCTCCGTCGTTACTTCAGTGCTTTATTTCGCTGTATTCGGAAACATCCTCGGCTCACGTATTGGAGAATTAAATGGCGTTCCCTATATTCTTTTTGTTGTTCCGGGACTCGTTATGCTCGCTGTTATCACGAACTCTTTTACAGATGTCGCAACCACTTTTTTTATATCTAAATTCTTTTCGCGCAATATAGATGAAATTCTTGTATCACCCACACCACCGTGGATCATCATCGCTGGTTTTGTTGCAAGTGGCGTGGCGCGAGGAATGCTAGTCGGTGTTCTTGTGCTTATTGTTTCTCTCTTTTTCGCGCTTCCAGCGATCGCGCATCCATTCGTTGTTTTTCTCTTTCTCTTTCTCTCCTCGCTCGTTTTTGCCCTTCTGGGACTCGTCAATGGCATATATGCTAAAAGTTTTGACGGTATTTCTATTATTCCAACCTTTGTGCTCACACCGCTTGTCTATCTAGGCGGTGTTTTCTACTCTATTCATTCGCTTCCACCTTTATGGCAAAATGTTTCGCTTATAAACCCGATTTTCTATCTTATCAATGGATTCCGTTATGGTTTTCTCGGCACAGCCGACGTCTCACTTTTCATTTGCATACTCGTTTTATTTAGTCTCGCTAGTATTCTCCTTTTGGTCAATTTGTATTTTCTTCGCAGTGGTCTCGGTTTGAGACAATAACACGATAAAACAGAAGTTTTATTCTTGAACTTTGAATATTAAAGTTGTTTCACTGCTGTTATAAACATTGTCGTAGGCGATTATTTTTAATTCATTTTCTATTTGCAGGTTTTCTAATTTAGAAGGAGTGAAAGAAAAAACAAAAGGAGCTCGCAGGGTTTCTAAATATGTATCGTTTATAAAAGCATCTATTTTAAGAAGAGGATAAATTCCAGAACTTGAAATTTTTAGATTTATTTTTTGGTCAGGTGAATAGGTGGTATTTATGTTTGGTTCAATGATTGTAATGATCGGTTTTGATGAATTAGTATGCACGTCATCTTTTGCGTTTGGTTTGTTGTTTAGAGTTGTTATTGCATATCGTCCGCGATTTTGCGCCCACCAATTTTGTATAGGTATATCCCAGTGGTTAAACTGCGGATCATTGGATAGATTTGTAAGCGAGGTTCCCGTTATATTATTTTTATCTATCCAGTAAAGAATTGAGCGTACATTGGTGAGGACTTTCTCTAGTGTGGTTTCTTTTGGGGTATTAGCGGTTGCCAATTTCCCGGAAATTTTATCTATAAAAAAGCTTTCATTTCCTTGCCAAAATCCGCGCAGTATTGGTTTTATTGCAGTTGGGTCAATATCCAAGTTTGGTTTTTCTAATTTTTCATTAGGCAAAGTTTTTAACGCTTCATTTATAAATTTATTCCAAATGGGTCCAGCTACGGCGACTCCTCCTTTTTTCATAACCTTATTATCATTATTACCAGCCCATACTCCAACAACGATAGATGGTGTATAGCCAATAGTCCAAGCATCTCTATTGTTGTTTGTTGTTCCAGTTTTTACAGCCACATCTCTCTCGGGTATAAAAAGGGCTGAATGCGCTCCAAAAGTCGGCACACGCGCTTTTTCGTCTGATAGAACATCTGAAATAGTCAATGCAGTATTTTTAGGTAAAACTTCTTGTGTCTTTGGTATGTACTCTTCTAAAATTTTTCCGTTTCTATCTTCAATTTTTAGGATTCCAGTATAAGGATTGCGAACACCATCATTTGCAAAAACTCCGTAAGCAGACGTCATGTCAAGAAGCGATACTTCTCCGCCTCCGATAACCAAGGTAAGTCCATATCGTCCGACATCACTTAAAGTGCTGATACCCAGATCCTCCGCTGTTTTTAATGAATCAGAAGTTCCGGCTAAATAGAAAAGTTTTACCGCGACGACATTGATTGATTGCGCCAAAGCATCTCGAAGGCTCATCGGCCCACGGAATTTTCCATCATAATTATCAGGCATATAACAATCTTTTTGATTGTGTCCAGGCAGAGCTTTGCCATAAGCATTACAAGTAGTTTGGAATTCTGTAGGCAGATCAAAGAGCACTGTTTCAGGCGTAAAGCCTTTCTGAAAAGCTGTGGCGTATATAAAAGGCTTAAAAGAGGAACCCGGTTGTCTAGAAGCGACGGCTACATTAAAATTTCCATCTATTTCTTTGTCAAAATAATCTCGAGAACCTATCATTGTCAGAATCTGACCTGTCTTGGGATCTATCGCTACTAGGCTGGCATTTTCTCCATTCCAAGTTTTCTCATTTTGCAATGCGCCTTCTTTGACGATTTGCTCTCCTTTCTCTTGCAAATTGTAATCCAATGTTGTTGTGACTTTAAGCCCGCCTTTTTCTATCATTTCACTGCCATATTTTTGTTCAAGATAATCTTTAATAAAAAAAACAAAATGCGCCGCCTTTATTCCCAAGGTTGCTTGCGGAACAAAAACCACCACTTCTTTTTTTGCCTCATCATATTCTTCTTTTTTTATAAAATTAAGTTCGAGCATTCTGGAAAGCACTAAATTTTTTCTAGCCTCTAGTTTGATTTTATTTTTCCCATAAGGCGACAGTATTGTTGGAGATTGCGGTATGGCCGCCAAATAAGCGGCTTCGGCAAGCGTCAGGTCAATTGGATTTTTATCAAAGTAAGTTTTGCTGGCTTGATCTATTCCATAGATATTTCCACCATAAGGATTTTCATTTAGATAGTATTCCAGAATTTTTTCTTTTGACATTGACCCATCTATTTTTATTGCTAGCACCCATTCTTTTATTTTCCTTACATACTTGCCAAAACCACTACTTTGAGTTAGCAATGTATTTTTTACCAATTGTTGAGTTATGGTTGACCCACCACCACCTATTCCAAGACCGAATATATTTGAAAAAACCGCGCGAATTGTAGAAGTAATGCGCACTCCGCTATGATTATAAAACTCAGAATCTTCAATCGCTACCGTAGCATTCCTGATATTTATTCCCATGGCTTCCGAAGCTATGTCGGTCCTTTTTGTGTCTTGGTGTATATTATAGAGCAAGATTTCTCCAGTCCGATCGTATATTTTTGTTGAATTAACAACCTTTCTGTCCTGAAAAGAACTAAAATCCGGTATCTTAAGAGAAGAAAGCCAAATAATTATTATTACGATTATTAAAAGAAAAATACTGGAGGAAAACAACAGTATATTTTTCCAAAATCTTTTATTTTTAACTAATTTTTTCATTTCTTTAATCATAACAGAAAATTGTTTACTTCGTAACAGGTTTTTGAGATTTTCTCTTTATTATGATAATGTTTGTCTATGATAGATAAACACAAAATAGACGAATTGTTAACTCGCGGGGTAGAAAAAATATATCCCGACAAGTCCACGCTTGAAAAAGTTTTAATGTCTGGTAAAAAACTCCGTCTATATCAAGGATTTGACCCAACAGGGGATAAACTCCATATTGGTCATATGGTTGGTTTGCGAAAACTTGCCCAGTGGCAGGCATTGGGCCATCAGGTTATCTTTTTGATTGGAGATTATACTGCAATGATTGGTGATCCGTCCGGGAAACTTTCATCTAGAAAAGTATTAACCCATGAAGAGACCATAACCAACGCTAAAAATTATAAAAAACAAGCAGGTAAAATTCTTAGATTTGAAGGAGAGAACCCAGCCGAAGTACTTTTTAATGGTGACTGGTTGGGAAAGTTAAGCGCAGTGGAGTTTTTACAAATCGCAGGGAATTTAACTTATAGTCAAGTCATTGAGAGAGATATGTTTCAAGAAAGACTAAAATTGGGTCAAGAGATAAACACCAGCGAATTTCTATACCCGGTCATGCAAGCTTATGACTCAGTCGCTATGGCTGTTGATTTAGAAGTAGGAGGGAGGGACCAAATGTTTAACATGATGATGGGCCGGAAACTCATGAGACAGATGTTAAAAAAAGAAAAGTTTGTTATGACCACAAAACTTTTAGAAGACAAACAAGGCGTGAAAATAGGTAAAACTGAAGGTAATTCTATTGCTCTAGATGATAAACCAGAAGATTTATTTGGCAAAATAATGGCTTTTCCAGACGAAGTAGTCACTGTATGTTTTGAGACGTTAACTACAATACCAATGGAAGAAATTCCGAAGCAAAACCCGCTTGAGGACAAAAAGAGGCTTGCCTTTGAGATTGTTAAGGATTTGAATGATGCTAATCAAGCTAAAAAAACGCAAGAGATATGGGAAAACACGTTTCAGAAAAAAGAAACCCCGGAAGAGATGATAGAAATGAGAGGGAATACTCTTATGGATGCTGTTGTTTCAAGCGGTGTTGTCTCATCAAGGGCTGATTTTAGAAGATTAGTAAAAGAGAAAGCAATCACAAATCTAGACTCAGGAGAGTCTGTGTCAGACTCAAACATTATTCCAAACTCTGGAACTAGATTAAAAATAGGCAAACGCAGATTTGGAAGATTTTTTAATAACTCCAGCTAGCTATCTCTATCAGGGTCTTCTTCGTCTAGACCAAAGTCATTTATTTCTTCCGGCGGATCTAAAGGTTCATCATCTTCACCTTCAAAATTTATTTTTAAACCATTTACTACTTCGTCATCTTCATAATTCATATAATTTATAAATTATTATTAATAACTCCTATTTTGTATCAAAATCTAAAATAGTTGGCAATAGCAAAAAGACTCAATGTGTGGATAACTAAAATTTTTTATGCGCGAAGATAGTCAGAGCGATAGCTATAGCGTCCAATTCGTCGTCCGATTTTTTTATTTTGTCTAAGTCAATCAATATTTTTACCATTTTCATTATTTGTTCCTTAGTTGCTCTGCCGTAGCCTGTAGTTGCCACTTTTACTTGCAGGGGAGTCGCTTCAAAAATTTTAAGTTTTGCTTGTATGGCTTCGTAAATCACAACTCCGCGCGCTTCAGCGACATGCATGACTGTTTTTTGGTTTGTGTTTAAAAATAAAGTTTCAATAGCCAAAACTTCTGGCTTGTATTCTTGGATTATTTTTTTTATCTCTTCGCCTATTAAACACAGTCGCTCCGAAAAGTCTAATTTACTAGAAGTTTTGAAACATTCAGAAAAAATTATTTTTTCTTTTCTGTCTTTTTGGGATTTTTCTAAAACAGCGATTCCCAATCTCTCAAATCCAGGATCTATGCCTAATATTCTTGTCATAATCTATAATTTTAACACTTTAACCCAGTTTTATTTTATAGCAACTTATCTTGTTTTCCTGTAAATTCAAAATCCAAATGTTCATAGGCTTTTTTAGTGGCGACTCGGCCGCGGGCAGTGCGTTCCAAGAGACCGAGCTGGATTAAATATGGCTCCATTACTTCCTCTATTGTAGCTTCTTCCTCTGATAAAGCCGCAGCCATAGTTTTTAATCCCACCGGCCCACCGTTGAATTTTTCAATTAATATTTCTAAGAATTTTCTATCAGAAGAATTGAGTCCAATAGCATCAACTGCCAACATATCTAGCGCCTCTTTAGTTATTTTCTGATCTAAATTCTTTTTATCGCCTTTTTTATTTACTTGAGCAAAGTCACGACAGCGTTTCAAGAAATAATTTGCCGCGCGGGGAGTGAACCTGCTTCTTTTGGCAATTTCTTCCAAAGCCTCTTTTTCTAGAATAATATCCAGAATTTTACTTGACCTCTCTATTATTTTTACAATTTCTTCATTTGAATAAAACTCCAATCTAAAAACTCCACCAGAGAATCGTGAACGCAGAGGCGAGGAAATTAAAGCGACACGAGTAGTTGCCGCGATTAGCGTAAAAGATGGAAGGTCTAGCTGAATAGTGCGAGCAGACGGACCTTTGCCGATGATAATATCTAAAACACCGGACTCCATAGCGGGATAAAGTATTTCTTCAACCATTTTGTTTAATCTATGAATTTCATCTATAAAAAGAATATCACCCGGGGCAAGATTGGTAAGAATAGAAGCCAAATCACCCACTTTTTCAATCGCTGGTCCTGAAGTTATCTTCATTTGTCGTCCAGTCTCCTTGGCGATGAGATGCGCCAAGGTAGTTTTGCCTAACCCCGGGGGTCCATAAAAGAGAATATGTTCGGGAATATGTCCGCGTTCTTCTGCCGCTCTTAACAAGATTTTAACGTTGTCTTTGATGTGTTTTTGGCCAATATATTCATCCCAGCGAGCGGGACGCAGGGTTTGATCTAAAATCACGTCTTCAGTTTTTTTTGCCCCGCCCTCGCGTGGGTCTTTTGTTTTAGGACTTGACATTAGCTTAACATTATGCTACACTGCGGAAGTGGTATAGTTATTAACACAGTATCAACATAGCTATGCACATTATAGCATTTGTAGTGATTTCAATGTAGTAGAATATATCAGCAGAGGTTGACCCTTCGATTTTACTCAGGGTAATTTTTATAAATAAAAATTAGAAGGCATTAATCTCTAAGCAATCAGCCATCGGTTATACGAGTTTGCGCAGGACGTTCTGGTTCGCCTCTGGCGTGACTGGCGCTATCCTCTAATAATTTGTTACTCTTGGAGCTTAGCTTCAAAAGGATTGTTTAGAGATTAATGCTTTTTTATTTGGCAAAAAACAGTTTATCTTTATTGATAAACAGGGCTTCTTCTGTTACTCTCTAATATAATGTATCAAGAAATAATTAAAAAAATAGTTGAGCTTGGGGACTCACTTCCGGCTATTGCGGGACATACCCTTGATGTAGGGAAAAGCAAACAATGGTTGACGCAGAAAGATATAGAAATAGAAACAGAACTTGCTAATCTGATAAATACTTTTCCGGGCGCTCATTCAGTCTATGCTGAAGAGATGCACAATATTTTTATTGAAGATGAAAATGTCTGGATCATTGATCCTATTAGTAATACAATAAATTTTATTCAAGGCATGCCTCACTATTCGGTGGTGTTAAGTCATCTTTATAAAGGAGAAACGCAGTTTGCGGTAGTTTATGATCCCTCCAATAAAGAATTATTTACCGCAGAAAAAGGCAAAGGAACATTTTTAAATAATAAAAGAGTTTATGTTTCTAAGCGCAATCAAGACATGATTTTTATGATTGGTCCATACGCAGTTCCTCCGCACAGAGAAAAATTTTTAAAAACCATTTCCATTTTATCGCAAAATAGTAGCGTGATGAGGAACCTCGGTTCTCTGGGAGTGCATTACGCTTATGTGGCTTGTGGTAGGGCGGATTTTGCTATTTCTTTTAATTATGATACATTTCCAGAATTTGCCGGGAAGCTTTTAGTAGAAGAGGCTGGTGGAAAGTTTACTGATTTCAATGGTGAGGCTTTAACCTCTACCACAGAGGGAATTATTGCTAGCAATGCCATGATTTATGACCAGATTAAAAAGCTGATAAACTTTGAATTACGAAACTCTTTCTAGGCATGTCTTTTTCTAGGGTACGGATTTTTTTAAGTTTAAAAAATCCTGAAGTTCTCGGCTCGACAGCCTCGAAACCCCCTAAAAAAGACATGCCTTCGACGAGTTTCGTAATTCATGATAAAGGGTGTAGTATAATAAAAATGGTATGTTAAATAAAATAAGCAAAACAAATAGAGTAAAAATCGCCTTGATAGGTTATGGTAAAATGGGTCAGGAAATCGACGCATTGTGTCGAGATTCTAGAGATTTTGAAATTGTTTCTATTAATTATAAAAATATAAATGACAAGTTGGATCTTAAAAGTATTGCCAAAGCAGACGTGGCTATTGATTTTACATCAAAAGATGTAGTGTTGAAAAATATCGAAGAGGTTGCAAAACTCGGTGTGAACTTAGTTGTTGGCACGACTGGATGGTCTGGTGATTTAGAAATAGTTAGGAAAATAATTAAAAAATATAAAATAGGTTTGGTGTATAGCCCGAATTTTTCCGTTGGAGTTAATATTTTTTTTAAAATAATAGATTTTTCTGCGAAACTTCTTTCCAGATTTCCAGATTATGATGTGTATGGATTGGAAATTCATCATAAAACAAAATTGGATAGTCCTTCTGGCACAGCTTTAAAAATAGCAGATAAAATTAAGGGACTTAACTTTACTTCTGTTAGAGCCGGCAGGAATCCGGGTTTCCATGAGGTTGTGTTTGATAGTAACGCTGACGGCATAACCTTGTCTCATCAAGCATATAATAGAGTCGGGTTTGCCAAAGGGGCATTAGTCGCGGCTGAATTTATTAAAAACAAAAAAGGAATACACGCATTTGAAGACTTATTTAAAATATAAAAAAAAATATGAATAAGATAAAATTTTTTGGTTCTATACCGGCAATAGTTACTCCGTTTAAAAAAAATGGAGAGCTGGATTTGTTAGCTTTAGAGAAATTAGTTAAATATCAAATAGAAGGCGGAGTGGATGCGATCGTAGTGGCTGGTTCTACCGGAGAAGCGGCTACATTAAATGATGAGGAATATGTGGCGGTTATACAGACGGTAGTTGCGGTCGTTAAAAAATTTCCTACAAGAAAGATTAGAGTTCCAGTGATTGCCGGAGCTGGTTCAAATGACACTAAAAAAGCAATTCATTTTTCAAAACTTGCAAAGTCCGCCGGAGCGGATGGTTTGCTTCATGTAACCCCTTATTACAACAAGCCAACTCCTAATGGGCTAGTTCTTCATTTCAAAGAAATTGCCAAAGCTTTAAATATGCCCATTATTATTTACAATGTTCCGGGGCGGACTGGATCTAATGTTTCTCCTCAAACCATAGTAAGAATTGCCCGAGAAGTGCCGGAAGTTGTGGCAGTCAAGGAAGCTTCTGGTTCTTTAAATCAGATGATGGAAATTATTAATGAAGTGGAGAAAAATGGTCCCAAAGACTTTTTTGTTTTATCTGGAGATGATGCTCTAGCTTTGCCTCTTGTGTCCATCGGAGGCAAGGGTTGTATTTCAGTTGTTTGCAACGAGGTTCCTAAATTGTTTTCTGAGATGATTCATTTTGCTTTGAAAGGTGATTTTAAGGAAGCAAGAAAATTGCATTTTAAGATACTTCCTTTGATGGATGTTAATTTTGTTGAATCTAATCCGATTCCGGTTAAGACAGCGTTGTCTTTAATGGGAATAATTACGGAGAGTTTGAGGTTGCCACTGACTCTCATTGAAGATAGAAATAAAATTCTGGTAAAAAAGGTTTTGCAAGAATTAAAATTAATTTAAATTTTATAATAAGGATGGCTAGTGTTAATAAAAATTACAATAAACTGCAAGGCGCATATCTGTTTTCTGAAATAGCCAAACGCGCCAAAGATTTTATGGAAAAAAATCCGGGGATAGAAATTATGCGGCTGGGCATTGGCGACACCATCTTGCCTTTAACTCCGACTGTTATCAAAGGACTAAAGAAAGGGGTGGAAAAGCTTGCCAAAATCAAAACATACACTGGCTATGGAGATACGCAAGGCGACATCAGATTGCGAAATGCTTTGGTTGATTTTTATAAAAAAAGAAAAATTGATTTAGACCAGCAAGAAATTTTCATCAGCGATGGAGCGAAATCGGATTCAGCCAATATCCAATCAATTTTTGGGTTAGATAATGTTGTGGCTATTGCGGACCCTGTCTATCCGGTGTATTTAGACAGCGCTGTTATTGCCGGTAGGACAGGAAAATTTGCTAATGGAAAATATGAAAATTTAGTATATATGGAATGTAATGAAAAAAATAATTTCATACCTTCTCCGCCAAAGCAAAAAGTAGATATAATTTATCTCTGTAATCCAAATAATCCCACTGGGGCTGTTGCCACAAAAAAACAATTAAAAGATTTTGTTGATTATGCGTTAAAAAACAAAGCAGTTATAATTTTTGACGCAGCCTATGTTGAATATATTTCT
Source organism: Candidatus Nomurabacteria bacterium RIFCSPHIGHO2_01_FULL_37_25 (assembly GCA_001786765.1). GTDB lineage: Bacteria > Patescibacteriota > Minisyncoccia > Phycocordibacterales > UBA9973 > UBA9973. The sequence goes on along the minus strand of MFTH01000013.1, from coordinate 63,666 downwards.
GATGAATCTTTTCCTAAAAGCATATATGAAATAGAGGGGGCTAAAAAGTGCGCCATAGAAATAAATAGTTTTTCTAAATGGGCGGGTTTTACTGGCGTCCGACTGGGCTGGACTGTTGTGCCTATGGATTTGATTGCGGAAGAGGTGAAAGAAGGCAAGATTAATAATGTTTGGGCTAGGCGTCAGGGCAGCATGTTTAACGGAGCATCTAACATCGCGCAGGAAGGCGCCTTGGCGGCGCTATCGGTTGCCGGTCAAAAAGAAAGTAAAAAAATAATTGCTTATTATATGAGCAACGCAACCTTGATAAAAAAGAACCTTTTGAAACTTGGCCTGAAAGTTTTTGGAGGGGAACACGCGCCTTATATTTGGTTAAAAAATCCTGACAATTTGAGTTCTTGGGAATTTTTCAATAAATTGTTAAAAGAAGCGCATGTTGTCGTCACTCCGGGTTCTGGTTTTGGGACGCAAGGAGAAGGTTATGTTCGTTTGACTGCATTCGGAAATAAACAAGACATAAAAAAAGCTATTGAAAGTATTCAAGAGAGCTTAAAGTTATAATGAAAGATTATAAAAAAAAATTAATTTTTCAACAGAATGAGCATTAAAATTATGAAATTTGGCGGCACGTCAGTAGCTCACGCTTCTAATATCAACAAAGTTATTGATATTGTGTTAGAGTCGCAAGCTAAAAAAGATGACATATTTATAGTTGTTTCTGCTTTAAGCGGCATTACTGACGATCTTATAAAACTTGCAAATTTTGCTTCCAAAAGAGACCTTGCATATAAGATAATTTTTAAAAATATTTGCGAAAAACATGACCAAATTGTTGAGGAATTAATTGATTCAAAAAAGAACAAAAATATATTAAAAGAAATAGATAAAAAATATAAAGAACTAGAAGAAATAATAAAAAATATTTTTTCAACGCAAGAAATTCCTTTGTCTTCTTTAGATGTCGTGATGAGTTTTGGCGAGCAGTTATCATCGTACATAATAAGTGAAATAATAAAAAGCAGGGGTGTTTTATGTGAATTTGTTGATTCAAGAAATATTATCAAGACAGATGATAACTTTGGCAATGCAAATGTGGATATAGAAACTTCCTATAAACTTATTTCAGAATGCTTAAAAAACAAACATAACATAGTTATTATGGGTGGATTTATTGCTTCTACAAAAAACGGAACAACTACGACTCTTGGTCGCGGGGGGTCTGATTATACTGCTTCTTTAGTAGGCGCGGCGCTTGACGCATCAGCAATTGAGATATGGACTGATGTTGACGGTATCATGACAGCCGATCCCAGAAAAATAAAAAACACATTTCTTATCAGAGATATATCTTATGAAAAAGCGGAAGAGATGGCATATAATGGCGCGAAAGTTATTCATCCTAAAGCTATCAAACCAGCAGTTTTTAAAAATATACCTATTTACATCAAAAACACTTTTAATCCGACAAGTACAGGGACTTTAATAAGCAATAAAAATGAAAAAATTAAATAAAAAAATTTCAGTTGGTATATTAGGAGCGACCGGCATGGTTGGTCAAAGGTTTGTTTGTTTATTAAAAGACCATCCATGGTTTACTGTCACATATGTTGCGGCTTCTAGAAAGTCTTCTGGTAAAACGTATGAACAAGCCGTAAAAGGGCGATGGTCGCAAAAAGAATCAATCCCAAAAGACGTGGGAGAGTTTATTGTGGGCTCTATAGAAGATGATTTAGATACTATTTCTCAAAAATGCAGTTTTGTTTTTTCGGCTATTGATGCTGATAAGGATTTTATCAAAAAAATTGAGGAAGCTTATGCGAAAGCCGGGCTCCCAGTTATTTCTAATAATTCGGCGCATCGATGGACATCCGATATACCTATGATTATGCCCGAGATTAATCCTCATCATTTGGATATTATTCCTATACAGAAAAAGAATCGTGGCTGGACGACCGGGTTTATTGTTACCAAACCAAATTGTTCTATTCAATCTTATGCGCCACTTTTGTTTGCCTGGAGAAATTTTCAACCACAAAAAGTAATTGTTTCAACTTATCAAGCAATTTCTGGGGCAAGCAAAACTTTTAACTCTTGGCCGGAAATGGTTGATAATGTTATCCCTTACATAGGCGGGGAAGAAGAAAAATCTGAAAGAGAACCAAAAAAAATTTTTGGCAAAATAAATAAGATTAAAAAAGGCGGATTTGTTTTTAAAAACATACCAAAAATATCAGCTAATTGTGTCCGAGTTCCTGTTGCTGATGGTCATATGGCAACAATAAATATTAAATTTAAAAAAAAGGTTTCAAAAGAAAAACTTATAAAATCTTTAAAAAATTTCAACAACCCCTTAGATATCTTTAAATTACCTTCCGCCCCGAAAGCATTCCTGACATATTTCAAGGAGCCGGACCGACCGCAGACAAAGCTTGACCGAGATTTATATAATGGTATGGGAATTAGCGTCGGTCGTATTAGGGTAGATCCTGTTTTAGGTTGGAAATGCGTCGCGTTATCACACAATACCATAAGGGGCGCAGCCGGTGGAAGCGTATTGACTGCTGAATTATTGGTAAAAAAGGGTTACATAAAGTAAAATAAAATTATGAAAGAATTTTATAAATATCATGGCGCGGGGAATGATTTTATCATAATTGATAATCGTGATAAGAGTTTTGATATTAAAAACATCAAACTTTTGTGCGACAGGCATTTTGGTATAGGCGCAGATGGTTTAATACTTCTTGAGTCGTCCGACAAGGCAGATTGTTTTATGAATTATTACAATGCTGATGGTAGCGTGGCAGAAATGTGTGGCAATGGAGTGAGATGCATAGCTAAATTTTTTATAGAACAGATAAAATCTCATAAGAGAGAGTTATCGATTGATACGAGGGCTGGAGTGAAGAAAGTAGTATGCAACGACGATGGAAGCTTTTCTGTAAATATGGGAATTCCTGTATTTTCACATCTTGATTTTCCCGAAAAATCTCTTAAATTAGAAAATATTGAATTCAATTTTGTTTCCATGGGTAACCCCCACGCTGTGGGTATAGTAAAAGATCTTTCCTTAATTAACATATCAGAAATTGGTCCTAAAATAGAGACTGATTCTCATTTCCCAAATAAAATAAATGTAGAGTTTATAGAAAAAGTTTCAGAGGATTATTTTAAAGTGAAAGTCTGGGAACGCGGATCTGGGGCGACCCTCGCTTGTGGTACTGGCGCTTGCGCTGTTTATGCAATTCTTCAAAAAAACCTTAAAAATAAAGACGAAATAACTCTAGAATTTCCCGGTGGGAATTTACATCTATCAGAAAATGAAAAAGATGAAATCATTCTTCGTGGTGAAGCGATGTTTGTGTTTAAGGGGAAGATGGAATAAGATACGTAAAAAAACAGCACGAAAAACTAAAAATAATAAAACCTGATGCCCGAATATGCGTTTTTAGACATCATGCCATAAAATTGAACTACATAATTTTGCATGTGTTTATTACATCCATGTTATAATGAAAGCTATGGACCCTCTCCGCCCCGCAGACAAACTGGTAAAACATTCACTCGACCTCCTTAAAGGAAATTTTGTCGTGATAGGTAAAAAGCGTGTGTCGCTGTTCACTTTGACTTTGATAGGCATGTTTGTAGTAGGAATGGTAGTGGCTTTTGCTCTACTTGCGTCCCGCTCGGGTACATTTGAGAAAACACTGGCTATGGAGGAAGATACTGCGTATATAGAGTCAGAAGATGTGTTCCCCACTTTTTCCATCCGTGCCCAGGAGACCACAGAAAGTAAAAAGATACGAGAGGTTTCTGGTAAAGCCATAAAACTTGCCAAAAAAGTAAAAAATGAAGTCGGAGCAACCCGTACCACAAGCATTACTGCCATGCGCAAGCTTTTGCGGGAACGAAGCAATTTACTTTCCACGCTCCTTAAAAATGACCCAGCCACCGCATTTATGGAACTTTTCCCAGAAACTGTACTTGCTGATCTACCAGAAGAAGTAAAAAGAGAGGCAGAGCAACCGGTGGTTTTAGAGGCTACTTTGGAGGTTATTCACAAAGATGACTTTGAGAAAAGAACAGATGAGTTTCAATATTTTCTTCGCCAAGAGAATAAGCGTTATAGTTTTTATCCTGTTGGATCAAGCCAACCTCTTATGCCGAGCTCTCGCGTACGTGTAAAAGGATATCAGATCGGAGAGAATATAGTCGCGGTCGCGGCGGACAATACTTTTGAGGTGCTTCAAGCAACCGAGCAACAGGATAGTATTGGAGAGCAAAAAACGCTTATTGTGCTCATAAATTTCCTTGATTCTCCGCCCGTTCCCTTTACAAGAGACGAAGCAGAAAGATTAGTTTTTGAAAGCAATATGCAGGAGTTTTATCACGAGGTTTCGTATGGCAAAACATCTTGGAGCGGAGATGTTGTGGGATGGTATACAGCCCCGCGTAATGGAATTGATGCTTCTGGAAATAGGCGATGGCCACAGGTCCCTATGTCCCAGGGTGAGAGTGATTACGATGGCATATATTCATTTATTCAATCAGAGGGCATTAATCTAAAAAACTACGGGCGACTCGTCTTTTTCGCTAACCATGACAGCATGGGTGGTGGGTTCGCTAGCATCGGAAAGTTGGATATATCGCTTGGGGAGGAAATTCATCGCCTTTCTTTTGCGTGGATCGGGAGTCTCCAAAATTTTTCGTACCAGTGGTCAACATTTATTGGCACTCGCCCCTTTGAGTTTACGGTCTTAGATTTTATTCTTAGCCATGAGCTTGGACACAATTTAGGGGTGTATCACGCTAACTCATGGGAATGTGGGGCAAAAAAAGTTCTCTCGGGTTCCAATTGCCAACATATTGAATACGGAAATTTGTTTGATGTTATGGGTAATGGGTCAATCGCGCTTCATTTCAACGCCTTTTTTAAGGATGTCTTGGGCTGGTTGGATTCTCCACTTGCCATTACCACTTCAGGAACATACACCATCGATGCCTTAGAATCTGGATCGGGAGTTCGCGCGGCAAAGATTTTTCCGCCGTCTTTTCCAAGCGCGCCTTACTACGTTGAATATCGGCGACCAAAAGGGTTTGATGCGGGTATAGTCAGCAATGCTCCCCAGGCGGCCAGCAATCAAAACGGGCTTCTGATAAACAGCGCTTTATCGCCTTTCTCATATCCATTTTCTAGACTGCTCGATATGACGCCGAAATCATCGGACTACAAAGACTGGGCAGATGTAGCCCTTCTCAAAGGAGGCAAGAGTTTGTTTGACCCGGGACAAGGTATAGTTATCGGCCCCGTTCTTGCCCAAGATGATTCTAGTATTACTTTTAAAGTAAAGATTCTTTCACCTAAATGTGTCCGCCAAAAACCAGCGGTTGTATTATTGTACCCGCAAATAGCTGGAGGAGGCGCTCCAGGAGATCCTAAACCAGTAGATGTTTCCCCGGGGGGCTATTCTTATTTTTATATTATTTTACAAAATATCGATAGTGTACTTTGTGGTTCTTCTGATTTTGAGATCAGCGCAAAAGTTCCGAGGGGCTGGTCGTATGAATCTTATTTTACGAATCCTGTCAGTGTAAATTCTGATGGCGGCACGTTTTGGGGGGCTATGCTGATTCGTGTTCCTGTGGATAGCGCTTCTAAAAAGTATCCGGTTGAGGTGCGAGTGAAGAATCTGAAGAGCAAAAGCCTCACTACCACGCGAATTATTTACAGCGTGCAGGAGTAAAAATCTTCCCCGCTCCAAAAATCATCCGCGATTGCTTTTGTTTGATTCTTACTACGCTGCATACTTGTCCGGAGTAGATTAAAATAAAAAAATGATATGAATTCTGTAAAAAATATAATGATCGAAGAAGTAGTATCGGTTTCTCTTGATACACCACTCATTGAAGTCGCGCGGATACTTGCCGAGCATAGTTTTGATGGTATGCCGGTTGTAGATAAGAATAATAAGTTGGTAGGAATTCTTACTGAATATGATTTAATTAGCAAAGGATCAGCCGTGCATCTGCCGACTTTGCAAATTGTTCTACAAGATGTGAAAGTATACAACAAAGACAAAGCAACATTCAAAGAGACATTTGAAGAAATAGCCTCTCTGCGAGTGAGCGATGTCATGAATTCTGAACCCCTTACCCTTGATGAGGACGCCACTTTTGAAGAAGCGGTTATTGCCTTTCGAGATCATCATAGAGTAAACCCTATTCCTGTTATTAATAAGAAAAGAGAAGTAGTTGGCGTGGTGAGCCGTTACGATATTCTGGAATCATTGTATCTACCTAAAACATGAACAACAAAACAAAGCAACAGCCGTATTTGTTTTTAAGGGAATTTTAGAATGAAAAATTATTGTCTATAAATACGCTATAGCGTGAAGTTTTACAATTTTTATTCCTCATTCAAATTAACTACACTCTGCACTTCTTCTAATGAGGTGATGCCGTTTAAGATTTTTACAATGCCATCTTGTCGCATAGAAAGTATCCCTTGCTTGCTTGCTAATTTTTTAATTTCTCGTTCGCTTGGATTTTCTGGAATTATTTTTTCTATACTTTCGTCAGTTTTTATTGCTTCAAAAATACCAATTTGCCCTTTATATCCGGTCGAGTTGCATTTTTCGCAACCTGTCGCTGAGAAGATTTTTATAGGCATATCCGGATTTATTTTATAATCTGCAAAGTTTTTGCCCTCTTCTTTGATACCATCCATAATTAATTTTATTGTTTGATTTTCTTTTTCTGTAGGAATGTATTCTTTTTTACAAATTAAGCAGAGTTTGCGCACTAAACGCTGGGCTAAAGAAAGCGTTAAAGCTGATACCAAAATCTTTGGATTTACTTTAAGATCAATCAGACGCGGTATAACACCGGCGGCATTGTTAGTATGAAGAGTTGAAAAAACTATATGACCAGTGAGTGACGCTTGCACGGCAACTTCAGCTGTTTCTGCATCACGTATTTCACCCACCATTATCACATCTGGGTCTTGACGCAAGGCTGAACTTAACCCTTCCAAAAAAGTATAACCTTTTGCGTCGTTTACTTGAGTTTGAGTTATACCGGGTAAATGATATTCTATTGGGTCCTCAATGGTTATTATTTTTATATCTGGAGAATAAATTTTTCGCAAGAAAGCGTAAAGAGTGGTTGTTTTTCCTGATCCGGTTGGACCGGTGACTAAAATTAAACCATTTGGTTTGGTAATTTCTTGTTGTATCACAGAAAAAAGATAGGATTCTATTCCTAATTCCCCCAGTTGCACTTGAATGGATTTTGTGTCCAAGATACGCATAACAATTGATTCACCATATGCTCCGGGAATCAGAGAAGTACGAACGTTTATTTCTTCTTTTCCTTCCATAATGCTAAAACGTCCATCTTGCGCAATTTTTGAAATTAACTTCATTCCAGAGAGAAGCTTGATGCGTGAATTAAGCAGACGATATATATCCAGTCCAAAGAAATTTGTATCTTGGAGCACACCGTCCAGACGCAAGCGCAATCGTCCTCTGTCTTTTTCTGGTTCTATGTGTATATCTGAAGCTTTAATAGCTATGGCGCCAGCCAGAATTATTTCAAGGAGGTGAGAAATTTTATGAATTTTATTTCCTTCCAACGCTTCTGTTATTAGCTTTGAAATATCTTGTAAGTATTCAATTTTTTTTGCTGTCTCTCTTAAAACTTCAGAAGATATGTCCAGTCCGCCAACTTGGGAACTTTCAGCCAGTGAGATTTCTTTATATCTATCCCAGACTTTATTTAAGCTTGCGTTAGATACCATATAAAAAGTAGGTTTCAAGCTATGTCTTTCCATTTCATCTTTTAACTTTTTAAATAAATTATCCGAAGGCGAACGAACAGCGATGAAAATATTTTCTCCAAAAAGCTTAAAAGGCGCGACTTTCATTTCTCTAGCCTCGGCTTCCGGTATGCTTCTTAAAGCTTCATTGTCTATGCCTAGACGATATAAATCAATATAAGGAAGATTGTATTTTGATTCTGCCAAGCTTGCCACAAGCTGTTCTTCTTCTTTTTTATACAAATCATCCAGTTGTTTATTTTGTTTTTCTTCATCAAAAGTTGCCATTTATGTATAAAGTATATATTAAAGTTATATGGATTACCACATAATCGTAAATTACGAAACTCTCAAACAGTAAATAAACAAATTTGTTTATACTCCTCGTTTATTGTTATAATTTCGTAATGTCCAAAGATACTAAAACTCTCGTATTACTAGATGCTCATGCAATAATACATCGCGCTTATCATGCCTTGCCGGAATTTTTATCATCTAAAGGTGAACCTACTGGAGCATTGTATGGTCTTTCCACAATGCTAATGAAGATTATAGATGACTTGAAGCCGGATTATATTGTTGCTTGTTATGATTTGCCCGGCAAGACTTTTCGGCACGAAGCGTATGACGCTTACAAGGCTGGTCGAGCCAAGACTGATGAAGCTTTGGTTATGCAATTAAAAAAATCTCGCCAGATTTTTGAAGCTTTCAATGTGCCTATTTATGACGCTCTAGGCTTTGAGGCAGATGATGTGCTCGGAACAATTGTTTCTAAATACAAACAGAATAATGATTTAAAAATCATCATTGCTTCGGGTGATATGGATACTATGCAATTGATAAATGACAAAAAAGTTCAAGTGTACACCCTGAAGAAGGGAATCAATGACACTATTTTATATGACGAAAATAAAGTTGTGGAGCGGTTTGGTTTCGGGCCGAAATTTTTGCCGGACTACAAAGGACTCCGGGGCGACCCGTCGGATAATATTATTGGCATCAAAGGAATTGGCGAAAAAACAGCGGCGAGTTTAATTTTAAATTTCGGCGCGGTTGAAGAAATTTATAAAAAAATTAAGAAAGACGAGGAGTCTTTTATAAAAGCTGGTTTTAGTCCTAGGGTAATAGAACTTTTGAAAAATAATGAAGAAGAAGCGCTTTTTTCTAAAACTTTGGCGACTATTCGGACAGACGCAACGATAAATTTTATTCTGCCTGCAAAAACTTTTTGGGAAAATGCGGATTTAAAAAAAATAGAACAAATTTTTCAGCTTTTTGAATTCCGCTCTTTGTTTGCAAGGCTGAAAAGCTTTTTTGGAGAAAAGAAGACCTCACCCCCAGCCCCTCTCCTTACTAAGGAGAGGGTGGCCGAAAGGCCGGGTGAGGTGCAGGAGGGAAATAAGGAATCAATTTCGCTTCAAAAGCTTCAAGAAGCCAGCATTGCTCTTTGGCTTATAAATTCTGATATTTCAAATCCAAAACTAGAAGATATTTTAATGTTTGCCAATACTGATTCATTTGATGTTGCTTACACTTATATTTTCAAAAAGTTAAAGGATGACAAACTAGATAAAGTTTTTGAAGAAATAGAACGTCCAATAATGCATATAGTAAAAGAGATGGAGGATTATGGAATTTTAATAGACAAAAAATATTTTGAGAAACTCTCACAAGAGTATCATAAAGAATTAGATAAATTAACATATAAAATTTATAAAATGGCAGGTACTGAGTTTAACATCAACTCACCCAAACAAATGAGCGAAGTGCTTTTTGGCAAGATGGGCATGAAGTCTGGTAAAAAGAAAAATGCTACCGGTTCTTTTTCCACTAAGGTTTCAGTTTTAGAAGAATTAGAAGAAACAAACCCGATAGTAAAAGAAATACTTGCTTATAGGGAATTACAAAAATTACTCTCTACTTATATTGATGTGATTCCAAAAATGGTTGGTGTTGACAATAGATTACATGCAAAATTCTTACAAAATGGTTCAACAACAGGAAGATTTTCTTCTCAAGATCCAAATTTGCAAAATTTACCAATAAAGACAGAATTGGGTAAAAGAATTCGAAATGGTTTTGTGGCGCAAAAAGGTTACAAGCTTTGCGCTTTTGATTACAGCCAGATCGAGCTCCGGGTGGCGGCGATGCTCTCTAATGATAAAAAAATGACGCAGATTTTTCGTGAGAAAAAAGACCCGCATGCTGGCGTAGCGTCTTTCGTTTTCGGTGTGCCGATAGAAAAAGTAGACAGCGAAATGCGTCGTAAAGCGAAAGTGATAAACTTCGGCATAATTTATGGTATGGGGGTAACAGCCCTGCGGAAAAACCTCGGAGGCCACGCTGGAGGACGGGAAAATACACGCGAGGAAGCGCAAAAGTTTTATGATAATTATTTCAATCAATTCTCGGGAGTGCGAAATTACTTAGAAGAAGTAAAGAAATTTGCGAGAGAAAAATCTTTTACTGAGACTTTATTTGGCAGACGCAGATATTTCCCAAATATAAATTCTAAAATTCCATTTTTGAAAAATATGGCAGAACGTACTGCCACTAATGCGCCGATTCAAGGTACTGCCACGGCTGACATTATCAAGCTTGCCATAAGGTATATAGAAGAGGATATTAAAAAGGCGGGAATTTTAGATAAAGTTCATCTTGTGCTTCAAATTCATGATGAATTAGTTTATGAAATAGAAGAAAGTGTATTGTCAAAAGCTGATAAAATAATAAAAAACGCTATGAACGGTGTGCTAGAGAGATCATATTTACATTATAAAACCGACATTCCTCTCGAAGTGCATTCTGGTTTTGGTAACAATTTCGGAGAAGTTAAATAATCGTGAATCACAAAACCCTAAAAATATAACTTTCTGCAGGGGTTTCGAGGCTGTCGAGCCGAGAACTTCAGGATTTTTTAAGCTTCAAAAAATCCGTACCGGAAGAAAGTTGATATTTTTATGAGTTTTGTGATTTGTGGTATAATAAAAAAGTGGAAACCAATAATAAACATAATGTGCATAAGGTTTTGGCGCATTCATATACTATTTACTTTGTTTTACTTTTAGTTGGTATTTGTCTGGACCTTTTTTTTGATTATACTGTTTTTTCAAATTCTACCATGATACCAGTCGGTTTCCTTTTTTTAATATTAGCTACTATTATTATATTATGGGCGCAAAAAACTGGCCGAGAATTAAGGAAAATAGGAGAAGTAAAAGCAGAACATTTTCGTCGTGGACCATATTATTACACCCGGATTCCTACCCAATGGGGGCTCTTTTTCTTGATTCTTGGTTTCGGCATTATAACTAATTCTTTTTTTGTAATTTTGTTTACTATTATTTCTTTTTTCATTTCTAAATTTATATTTATCGATAAGCACGACAGAATTCTGATAAATAAATACGGCATAGCTTATATGGAATATAAAAAATTATTCAAGTTTTAATTAAATATGATATATCTTTTTTCGGGGGATGACACAAAAAACAAACTTCTCTCTTATGAAAAATTCATAAAATCCTTGTCTGCGCGGACTGGGATTTCGAAAGACACAGGACTTTTTTTTATAAATCGAAATGATTTTGACCCTATTATTATAGAGAGTTTTTATTCTGGTTCTAGTCTTTTTTCCACAAAATCCGCAGTGATTTTTCAAAACGTTTTTGAGTACGAAGAAATAAGAAATTTTATTTTAGACAAGTTAAAGTTAATGGAAGAATCGACTAATTCTTTTATATTTCTGGAAGGTAAATTAAATAAACCTATATTGGATGCTTTCAAGAAAGTTCTGTCTGTTAGAACAGAGAGCGTATCTGCTATAAATATTTTTGAATTACCAAAAGAAAAGAAAGAAAAATATGATAATTTTTTAGTAGCCAATGCTTTTAGCAGAAAAGACAAGTTGAATACGTGGATTTGTTTTCGAGAAGCGATGGACAGGGGAGTCGGAATGGAAGAGCTTATTGGGGTTCTTTTTTGGAAAATTAAGAATATGTTGATAACAAAAAATTTTAGTAAATTTTCCGAGCCTGAACTTAAGGATTTCGCTTCTCGTCTTTCTTATCTTTTACCAAAAGCTCGCAAGGAAGGTCGTGATGCTGAGAGCCTCTTTGAGCAATTTTTACTAAAAGCTTTTTAAATACCTTGATTTTTAGGCTTATTTCATATATATTTTATATTCATAAGTTATTTTTTACGAATAAATAATACGCGCCCGTAGCTCAGTCGGTAGAGCAGATCCCTTTTAAGGATAAGGTCGTTGGTTCGATCCCAACCGGGCGCACACTTCGACTCGTTACACTCGCTCAGTGTAAACAAGATACGAGTCTACCATAAGTTTGAATTCAAATTTAAAGCTATAAACAGTCGAAACCACAAAGTTTTTTAATTATTCAGGTATAATTGCGAAAAGAAAATTTTTTAATCTCTGAGTCCGCAAAAGTTGAAATAAGAAACAGCAGAGATGCTGATTTTTGTTTTCATTCGGGACCTTAACATTTACTTATTTTTGTGTATTATAGTAATTGGCACCTAAGAAAACAGGTGGCCAGAAAGGAGGATTGTTATGGACTATAACAATTCTGTATATCAGAAGTGTCTACACGGTCAGTGTCTTGACCATGGGCCCGAGTGGGATGTCCTGGGCGAGAAGCGTATGGAGCCAAACCCAGGGATCTTCGGTAAGAAGACATACTGGATTACTAGGTGTTGTGGAAAGCCGATGGCGAGGAGTAAAGAAGTGCAGACTAAATACTGCAAAAAATGCGGGAGAGTGGAAGATCATGTTACGAACTACCACCTTGCACTCTGCCTTTGCTGTGGCTACCATTTCACTGCCGACTCGTACTTCTAGTAGGCGAGACGGCATAATAGGGGTTGCGGGAGAAATCTCGTAGCCTCTTTTTTTCGTAACTAAAAACGAAAGAGGGGGAATTCACCCGAAAGTAAATGTAAAAGCTTGTAAGCCTGCTTTAGGTATCACTATACGCAAAACATGCTTTCCATAATCTGTATCTTGTATGAGTGTGTAAAGCGTTTCGTCTTTAATAGTTATCTTTTTTACAAACACATCATCTTTATAAATTTCTATTTCCACCCCTTCAGGTGATCCGGCTGCCATATAGACATTTTTGGCTTCATAATTAAAAATAATACTTCCCGCATTTTTGCTTTCAGCGTATTCGGAAGTTATGTTCCACGTGCCATTAAGATAGAGTTTATTTGGAGATATTGAGGAAGGAATCAAAAGATTTTGTTCGCCCGTTTGGCCCTTAACTCCATTTGCAAAATATTCATTTCTCGCTGACCCAAAATATATTTCTGGACTTCTTACCTTGCCAGATTCCACAGATACGACATTTTCTGGACTTGATATATTTGAAGATAATTCTACATTCATATCTAGTCTATCTGCTCGTTCTCTCAGAGTTTTTTGTATCGCAATTTCTGTTTCTTCGTATTGACCTTCTCCAGCATGGTCATAGACGATATATCCATCTATGTCTATCAGGTATTTCCTAGGCCAGTATTGATTCTTGTAAGCTTGCCAAGTAGAAAAATCATTATCCAACACCACAGGATATTTTATACCGAAATCTTTTACAGCTTTCTCAACATTCTTTTGGATTTTTTCAAAAGAAAATTCTGGGGTGTGGAGACCGATGATAACAAGCCCTTCGTCTTCATATTCTTTATACCACTTGTTTAGATATGGAATAGTGCGTTGGCAATTTATACAGCTATATGTCCAAATATCTAATAACACAACCTTTTTACCCTTAAATTCGCTTATGGTTATGGGGCTTGCTTGCCCCGAGTTTAGTCGAGAGGTGTTTATGAAATCGTCGGGAGTGCTTATTTCAGGAGCAAGGACATATTTTTTATTTTTTTCTTTAATGCTTAAGAATGACTCTTTGTTTGACTTGATTTTGTCAGGAATTTCAGCATTCTCTTTTGCGTTTGAAGTATCATTTATATTTATACTTGCATTTTTTTTATCATTTTTTTCTAACAGCTTTTGTTCAATTTTGGTTACATCTAAAAATCCTGCGTCAAGCAGACTGATCTGAAGTTTTTTGTCGTATCCCGAAATGATAGCTATGGCGACTAAAATGAAAATAATTCCAAATATCTTTTTGAACCATCCTCTCGGATCTGAAACTTTACCGACTTTTGCCATAATATGTTCACCTAAAAGAGCAATGACAATAAGAGCAAGCGACAAGCCTAAAACATAAGCAAAGAGATAGACAATTCCTAATAAAGGTGAGACGGGTAAGACCGTTGCTAAGATAACAAAATATGTCGGACTGCAAGCGGAAAAAATAGGTCCGAGCGATGCGCCGATGATTATATCTCCAAAAATACTATTCTTTTGATATCCTTTTGTTAAAACTTTATTTGATTTCAAACTTAAAGTATTTGCAAAGGAAAACTTTTCCCACAGACTTGGAAAAACCATAGTTAGGCCGAATAAAAAAATAATCCCGCCAGAAATCCATTTCCAAAAATCTTCCGGGATATTAATGAGTAAAGAGCTTGCTTTGAGAAGAAGGGTGAAAAGCACAATTGAAATTGAGAGAGATGCCACAACCACAAAAAGTCTTCTTCTGCTTGGAGTAGTATCCGTGATAGAATGCCCGACAATCACCGGAAGAAGGGGTAATATACATGGAGCCAGTATTGTTAAAACTCCCGCAATAAATGAAATGAATAAAAGCAACATATTATTTTACTTCTGCGACAAGTGCCGATAGTGTTGGACTACCGCTCCACTTTTTGATTAGGTTTCCATCTTTATCAACTTGCGTAAATGTATGCTGATAAGTAACGCCATACTTTTGTTTGAGCGCGGCGGAATCATCATAATTTACATCAAGGATTGTGAGGCTTTCTGGAATTTTAGAGAGATTAGCTTTGATGTCTGCGTCTGCCGCTCTACAAGTCGGACACCAACTTGCTCGGAAAAATAAAACGACAGCATGAGTAGAAGAAGCTAAAGCCACTTTTTCCGGCGCATAAGCTTCGTAGGAACCCGCTTTCATCATTACTTCCTTGTCTTGCAACTCTTCCTTCTTTTCCGCCATTACTTTATCTTGCGCAGATAACTCAACAGCATTTTCATTATTTTTTTGCATCATTGCTGTGTCACTTTCACTATTCATTGATATATAAACTCCTCCTGCCACAACAAGTACGATAATTCCAATAACTATTCCTATATTTTTGTTCATATTATTTTTTGTTAAACCTCCCATTAAAGACAGAGGTAAGTTAGTAATATAAAGAAGTATAAGAGGTAAATAAATTAATGTAAAGTTATTTGCTAAATAGATTTGGGCTTTTTCTGTTTTTTAAAAAATGTTAATATATTTATATGCATAGAATAAATATGACTTTAGTGTATTTTTTAATATTCACGATAGTTAGTTCTGCTTTAGCTTATCGTATTATAATAAAAGCGTATGATAATATTTTTGATTTAACTTACGCAAGTCAATAATTTCTAGTAAGATATTGATGTTGAAAAACAAGACGAGAAAAGATATTTTTAAGCTAAATAATCCTTGGAAACCAGCGGGCGATCAGCCGTTGGCGATTTCAAAATTGGTGGGAGGATTGTCTAGTGGCATGAAGAAACAAACATTATTAGGGGCTACAGGCACAGGCAAGACTTTTACGATAGCGAATGTAATAGAAAAATATAATAAACCCACGTTGGTAATAGCGCACAATAAAACTCTTGCCGCGCAACTCGCGCAAGAGTTTAAATTATTTTTTCCAGACTCCGCTGTGCATTATTTTGTTTCTTATTATGATTATTATCAGCCAGAGGCTTATATGCCCGCTTCTGACACTTATATTGAAAAAGACGCTTCTATCAATAAAGAAATAGATATGCTTCGTCATGCCTCCACGCAGGCGTTACTCACTCGTTCTGATGTTATCATAGTTGCTTCTGTTTCCTGCATTTATGGTTTAGGGTCTCCCGAAGAATACGAGAAAGTCAATCTCAAATTAGAAATTGGGCAGAAAATTACCAGGATGACCTTAATGAAATCCCTCATTAAGATACATTTTGAGAGGACAAATGCCGACCTTACTCCGGGGACTTTTCGTTCTATCGGTTCACGAGTCGAATTTATGCCAGTATCAGAGTCTATAATGTATCAAGTTGAAATCTTAAATGATACAATTTCAAAAATAACAAAAATTAATCCTATTTCTTTGCATATCATCAAGGAAGAAGAAAACATTTTTGTTTTTCCAGCGAAACATTTTATCACTGAAGATAATAAAACAAAAAAAGCTCTATCTAATATCAAGCAAGAATTAGAAGCGCAGTTAAAAAAGTTCAAGAAAGAAGGAAAGCTTTTAGAGGCGGAAAGAATAAAAAGAAGAACAAGTTATGACCTCGCGATGATTCGCGAGGTCGGTTATTGTAGCGGTATTGAAAACTATTCGCGACATTTGTCTGGCAAAGCTGAAGGTGAGCCGCCAGAAACTCTTTTATCTTATTTTCCCAAGACAGGATTCCTTACAATTATTGATGAATCTCATGTCACCTTGCCCCAGCTTCAAGGTATGTATGCTGGAGACGCTTCACGTAAAAATACCCTTGTGGAATATGGCTTTCGTCTTCCTTCAGCTAAAGATAATAGGCCTTTAAAATATGAAGAATTTAAAGAGCGTATTGGCCCGGTGATTTATACTTCTGCTACTCCAGGCGAACAAGAGAGAAAAGAAAGCGAACAGATTGTGGAGCAAATAATTCGTCCCACTGGTTTGGTGGATCCAGAGACAATAATTAAACCAGTCAGCGAAAAAAATGCATACAAGGGTCAGATTCAAGACTTTATAATGGAAACAGGAAAAACTATTAAAAAAGGTTTTCGCGTACTGGCTACGACACTCACAAAAAAGATGGCTGAAGACTTAGTCACGTACTTAAAAAACCTGCCTGCCGGCAGGCAGGTAAAAGCAGAATATTTACATAGCGATATAAAAACTATGGAAAGAATAAAAATTCTTACACAATTTCGTAAAGGTGAGTTTGATGTTTTAGTAGGAGTAAATCTTTTACGAGAAGGTCTTGATCTGCCAGAAGTTGCGTTGATTGGGATTTTAGATGCCGACAAGACTGGATTTTTGCGTTCGGAAACCGCGCTCATCCAGACTATTGGTCGCGCCGCGCGCAACAGTGAAGGTAAAGTGATTTTATACGCAGACATTTTAACGAATGCGATGGATCACGCGCTCAAAGAAACTACTCGTCGCCGAAATATTCAACTAGCGTACAATAAAAAGCATGGCATAATACCAAAGACAATTAGTAAAAAAATAAAAGATATCACAGAGGAAATAGAAAGCGAACATAGCAAGGTAGTTAATGCGGAATTAAAACTTGATTTTGAATTATTCAAAAAAGTTTTTGCAAAGGAGAAAAATAATAAAGGAAAAAATGAATCGGATTCAATAAAAAACACAATGCTTTCTGATGAAGAAAGAAATATCGTGGTTTACGAAAAAATAATAAAACTGAAAGAAAAAGAAATGAATAAAGCAGTCAAAGAATTAGACTTTGAAACCGCGGCTATTTTACGGGATGAGATAGGGGTATTGAAGTTACGTTTGGAAAAGAAATTATAATGTGATAAATTGTAAAATAATATACACCCCCTATGAATACGGTGGGGTGTCGTTGTGTTATATGGCTAAAAATGAAAAAAATATAGATATCATAAGGGTAAAAGGAGCGCGGACGCACAATCTGAAGAATATTAGCGTTGAAATGCCACGCAATAAAATGGTAGTTATCACTGGAGTTTCCGGTTCTGGCAAGTCGTCGCTTGCTTTTGACACTATCTTTGCCGAAGGTCAGCGCAGGTATGTGGAATCTCTCTCTTCTTATGCGCGACAATTCTTGAATCAAATGCCAAAACCAGATGTGGACGAGATTACGGGACTTTCTCCAGCAATTTCCATTGATCAGAAATCTCGTTCTAACAATCCGCGTTCCACAGTGGCTACGATTACAGAAATTTATGATTATTTGCGAGTAATGTATGCGCGCATCGGGCATCCATATTGTCCAAAATGCGGAGAAGAAATCAAAAAACTCTCAAACGAAGAAATTTTGAATTTTGTTTTAGAAAAGATAGGGAATCTGGGGAAGAAGAATTCTTCGTCTTCAAATTCCAATAAGGATAAACGGAAAGTTATGGGCGTAGAATGGGATGAAAATCAAATAAATATTTTCTCTCCCATAGTTCGCGGTAGAAAAGGTGAATACTATCAATTATTATACGATTTACTGGGAAAAGGATTCTCTGAAATTCGCTTGGATGGCGTGATGAAAAAACTTCGCGAACAGATAACTCTTTCAAAAAACAAAGCTCACAATATTGACATATTGGTTGACCATTTTACCGCGCATGAATTTTTTGATAATAAAGATACAAGTCGGATGAGATTATCTGAAGCCCTTGAGAGGGCGCTGATTGAGTCTGATGGATTAGTGACTATCAAGGTGGGTGGGAGTGAATTTATAATGTCTTCAAAATTTGCCTGCAAAAATGACGGCTCTTCTTTTCCAGAAATTGAGCCTCGTTTATTTTCTTTTAATTCTCCTTACGGCGCGTGTCCAGCTTGTAACGGTCTCGGCTCAAAATATTTTATGGGGGAAGAACCTTGCGACGCTTGTCATGGAGCAAGATTGCGTCCGGAGGCGCTGAACGTATTTTTAACAGATCATAATAAAAAAATAAATATTTTAGAATTAGCAACACTATCTATCGCTGACGCGCATGAATTTTTTAAAAACTTAAAACTCTCCGAACAAGAAAAGGAAATATCAATTCCGGTGGTTAGGGAAATAGAAGCGCGACTCCAATTTATGCTGGATGTTGGCTTGGATTATTTACAGCTTTCTCGCAAAGCCAATACGCTCTCTGGCGGAGAAGCGCAGCGTATTCGTCTGGCTTCTCAACTGGGCTCAAGATTAGTCGGGGCATTATATGTTCTCGACGAGCCGACTATAGGATTGCACCAGCGAGACAATGATCGTTTAATAAAAACATTGCAAAATCTTCGAGATTTGGGCAATACGATTTTGATTGTTGAACACGACGAAGACACCATTTATGCTTCCGACTATATTGTTGATATCGGTCCAAAAGCCGGTGTGCATGGTGGACAAGTGGTCGTTTCTGATTATCTGGAAGATTTATTAACTGCCAAGAGAAATAATAGCAACTCTAGAACGCTTTCTTATCTGCGCGGTGAAACAAAAATAGAAATTCCTGAAAAACGTCGCAAAGAGAAAGGCGCGCTCAGAATCGCTGGTGGAAAAATTTTTAACATAAACAATTTAAATGTTGAAATTCCTCTCGGCGTGATGACTTCTATTACCGGAGTTTCTGGAAGTGGTAAAAGCTCTTTTATGTATGAAATTCTTTACAAAAACTTACAGGCTCGTTATGAAAGAAAATATCGTTCTGCGCAGGTTTTTAATTGTTCTTCATTTTCTGGCGCTGAATATCTTTCTCGGGCAATCTTAATCGACCAGTCTCCGATAGGTCGAACTCCGCGTTCAAATCTGGCTACGTATACTGGAGCTTTCACTCATATTCGCGACCTTTTTGCTTTAACAGAAGAAGCGCGACTTCGCGGCTGGAAGGCGAACCGTTTTTCATTTAATGTGAAAGGCGGTCGTTGTGAAGCTTGCGAGGGAAATGGTGAAATAGCGGTAGAAATGCATTTTCTACCGACGGTGTATGTCACTTGTGATGTTTGTAATGGTAAACGTTTTGACAAAGAAACACTCACGATAAAATATAAGAAAAAAAATATTTACGAGGTGCTTCATTTGACTGTGGAAAATGGACTGATTTTCTTCAAAGATATTCCCGCAATTTCTGATAGATTGCAAACTTTGATGGATGTGGGGTTGGGTTATTTAGAGCTTGGTCAATCCGCCACTACGCTCTCCGGCGGAGAGGCGCAACGGGTGAAAATATCAAGCGAGCTTTATCGTCCACATTTAGAAAAAACTATTTATCTTTTAGATGAGCCGACAGTGGGGTTGCATTATGATGATGTGCAAAAACTTTTAGAAGTTTTAAATAAATTGGTTAATAAAGGCAACACTGTAGTTCTCATAGAACACAATCTTGATATTGTGAAAAGTTCGGATTACATTATAGACATTGGTCCTGAAGGGGGAGTAAATGGCGGTAATTTGGTGGCTAAAGGCACTCCAGAAGAAGTGGCCAATAATACAAAAAGTTATACTGGGAAGTATTTAAAAAAAGTTTTACGAAGATGATAAATATAAAATATTTAAAAAAATTAAATTTACCTGACAAGCCCGGAGTGTATTTTTTTAAAAAAGGCAAAGAAATTTTATATATCGGCAAAGCCACATCACTTACGGATAGAGTAAAAAGTTATCTTGGAAAAGATTTGATAGAAACACGCGGGCCTATTCTCGTAGATATGGTTTTTTATGCAAATAAAATAGATTGGCAGGTTACTGACAGTGTGTTGGAGGCTATAATACTTGAAGCTAATCTTATAAAAAAACATCAGCCAAAATATAATACAAAAGAAAAATCTGATAAAAGTTTTAATTATGTTTGTGTCACTAGGGAAAAGTTACCAAAAGTTATTGTTATTCGAGGGAAGAATCTGAACCAGAAACAACAAAATTTACATGCGCGAGGGTCCCACCCCGAAGGGGAAGGGCGCAGTGCTGGAAATTTTGTTGTTTCTGGTGATAGTGTTTTCGGGCCTTTTACGAGCAGTTCACAACTTCGCGAGGCAATAAAAATAATTCGTAGAATTTTCCCATTTCTAGACGAAAAAAGTAAAAATTATATGGAATTTTATAAGCAAATAAATTTAGTCCCCGACTTGAATGATAGAAAAATGTATTTGCAAAATATTAGAAATATAAAATTATTCTTTTCTGGCAAGAAGAAGCAAATTCTTTTAAATCTAAAAAAAGACATGAAAGAATATGTGAAAAAATATGAGTTTGAAAAAGCTGGAGAGATAAAAAGACAAATTTTTGCTTTGCAACACATCAACGATATTGCATTAATAAAAAACAGCGGGCAATATGTTCTCGAGGGAACCCTTGGTAGGAGTGGCGACGACGGACAGAGAAATTTTTCGGGAGAATTTTGGAGTGGTGACTCCGAGAACATATTGCCCGCTGTTTCTAGAATAGAAGCCTATGATATTGCTCATATGGGTGGCAAAAATATGGTGGGGGTTATGACGGTGGTAGAAGATGGGGAATTAATTAAAAGTGAATATAAGAAATTTAAAATAAGAACACAAAATAATGCCAATGACACAGGAGCGCTTAGTGAAGTTCTAGAGAGGCGTTTGGCTCATAGAGAATGGCCCTTCCCGAGCCTTATAGTCGTAGATGGGAGCACAGCGCAGATAAACAGCGCGCAGGTCATTTTATCTAGGTTAAAGCTTGGCATTCCTGTAGTTTCTGTGGTAAAAGATGAAAGACATAAGCCCAAAGCCATTATGGGTAATGAGGAATTCGCTGTAAAATACAAAAGAGAAATTTTATTTGCAAATAGCGAGGCGCATAGATTTGCTATTGCTTATCATAAAAAAATGCGTAATAAGAATTTCTTAAATTTATGAATATTTTGATACTGCATAACATTCGAAGCGTAGAAAATGTCGGCGCTATGTTTCGCACGGCCGATGCTGTGGATATAGATAAAATTTATTTAACAGGGTACACGCCAGCGCCACTTGATAGATTCGGCAGGAAAAGAAAAGATTTAGCGAAGTCTGCTTTAGGAGCAGAAGAGTTTGTGCTTTGGGAAGAGAAGAAGGATATTTTTCCACTTCTTGCAAAACTAAAGCTAGAAAAATATCTGATTATTGGCGTAGAGCAAGATGAAAAATCAATTGACTATAAGAAAGTGAAATTAAAAGATAAAAATGTTTTTATTGTCGGCGCGGAAGTAACAGGGATACCAAAAAATGTATTAAAAAAATGCGACGTAATAGCTGAAATCCCAATGCGTGGTAAAAAAGAATCTCTAAATGTTTCTGTGGCGTTGGGAGTAGCGCTTTTTAGGATGATAAAAATTTGAAATTTTTTATTTTTGACATTTAGGACAAAAAATCGTCGTACGCCCTCCAACTATTATTTTTTTGAGTTGAGTTTTGCAATTTACACAAGGTTTTCCATATTTATTATAGACTTTATGCTCTCTGGCGTAGTTGCCTTTAGTGTTGTCGATTAGGCGATAAGTGGCGACTGATGATCCTCCGACCTTAACTGCGCGTTTTAATATTCTAATTATAGATTTATATAATTTTTCAACTTCTTTTTTGTTTAGAGAATTAGGAGATCTAAGTGGTTTTATGCCGGCTTCAAAAAGGCTCTCATCAGCGTAAATATTACCCAAACCTGTAACTATCTTTTGGTTCATGAGAATAATTTTAATTTTACCCCTTTTGTTTTTTAAAGAATCCTTAAAATATTCTAAGGTAAATTCTTTCGATAATGGTTCAATGCCATAAAATTGAAAATGATTTTCTTTTTCAAAATCTTTAATATCTTTGTAGTAGAGCATGTATCCGAACATGCGAATGTCATTATAATAAAGAGCGCCATGAGTTAGTTTGAAAATTATATGACTATGTTTGTTTGGGAGTTTTGTTTCCGAGAGTTTTATAGGATGACCGCCAATAATTGTTTCTTTTTTGTTTGCATTTTTATAAACAAATTGCCCAGACATTTTTAAATGTGATATTAGCCTCTTTCCATTACTTAGTTTAAAGATGAGGTTTTTAGCTCGTCGATCTATGTCTATGAATCTTTCCCCCACGATTCCTTTGATAAACTCTTTTACTTTTTTAGAGGAGGCAATTCTTTTTGTTCCATTCCCAGAAACAAGCTTTGGTTTAAAGATTTTCACCCCGAGAATTTTTTGCCCTATAATATGACGAGTTAGTCCAAGGCGTAAATTTTCTACTTCTGGAAGTTCAGGCATTCCATTTTTTACCTGCCTTTGGCATGGCTACCTAAAATTTTTAACGCTTCACGAATTTTTGTATTTGTATCCGCGTTAACAGGAACTTTTTTTAACGCTTCACGGGCTTCATTTTGTGAGTAGCCCAGAGATTTTAATGCTTCAAGCGCGTCCAATTCTTCTTTCAGGGAAACGTCATTCTTTTCTTCGCTTATCTTATCCCTTAGTTCTATCACAATTTTTTCAGCAGTTTTTTTACCGATGCCAGATATTTTTGTGAGATACGATGTGTCACCTGTGCTTATGGCTTTACGCAATGTTTCAATTGAAGTAATTCCCAAAATAGCCAATGCTCCTTTTGGTCCAATACCGGATACATTGATAAGCATTTCAAAAAATTCTAACTCTTGTCTTTCTAAAAATCCATACAAATCCAACATGTCTTCACGCACATGAGTATGAATCCAA
The DNA here is from genome assembly GCA_001786765.1 of Candidatus Nomurabacteria bacterium RIFCSPHIGHO2_01_FULL_37_25. GTDB lineage: Bacteria > Patescibacteriota > Minisyncoccia > Phycocordibacterales > UBA9973 > UBA9973. Next base: position 40,362 of record MFTH01000013.1, on the reverse strand, counting down.
AATGATACGATAATATCATTTTTCTCCGAACGAAGAAGGGTACTTACTTTAGACATTGTATCCGGGGAGACGCTGATTTTGTATCCAACCCCAGCAGTTTCTAATATCAAAAATTTCTCTGTTTTTAGTATTACTTTTCCTTTTAAGCTTCCGATCATTAATTAATCATAGCATATCGTTAATCACAAAACTCTAAAATATCAACTTTCTTCCGGTACGAATTTTTCGAAGCTTAAAAAATTCTGAAGTTCTCGGCTCGCCAGCCTCGAAACCCTTGCAGAAAGTTATATTTTTAAAGTTTTGTGATTCAAAGTATTGTAATTGCATTTTTTTGGATTTTCTGCTAGATTACATCTATGCCAATCCCGAACGAAATCGCGGACGCATAAAATAAAAAGATTATGAGAATGATAAAATTTATTACAATTAACCAAAAGGACAAATATAGCGTAAGCGTACGCGTCCTATTTCGTACGGGATGCCAATAACACAATCAGCTAAAAAAGCAATTCGAGGTTCTCTCCGCAGACAGGCTTCCAATAATAGTCGCAAGCGCGCGATGAAGGAGATAATAAAGAAAATTGAGAAAGTTTCTAAAACAGACAAAAAAGAAGCTTTCAAAATGTTAAGTTCAGCTTTTGCGATAATAGACAAAGCGGCTAAAAAGAATGTCATCAAAAAAAACAACGCCGCTCGCAAAAAATCTCGTCTATCCCGTTTAACAAGATAGCTCTTTAATTATTTTCTTTCCAAAGTTTACGTCCAGTTGTATGGTACAATGTATTTATGAAGAAATTTAATTTACAAAATATAGTTTGGAAGGAAGGGAGATACTACATTTCTCAGTGTTTAAACGTTGATATTTCCAGTTTTGGTAAAACCAAAAAAGAATCTCTAAAAAATCTAAGTGAAGCTTTAGATCTATATTTTGAAGATGTAAAAATTCCTAAAATACAAGAAGTGAAAAGTGCTGAACTTATCCCTTTGGCTTTTAACTATGCCTAAGCTTTTATCTTCTAAGCAAGTGGTAAAAATTTTGGAAAATAATGATTTTGTTTTTATATCTCAAAAAGGGAGTCATTTAAAGTTCCGAAAACAAGGTCTTAAAAACATAACTGCTATTGTGCCAGCGAATAGAAAGGAAATTCCAATGGGGACTCTTCATTCAATAATTCGGCAGTCAGCTTTAGTAAGAGAGAATTTTGGAATTTTATAAATACTCTAAAGCTAATACTTTTTAGTCGCGGTGGACAACTAAGGTTTTCTTTGGCGGCAATTTGTGATTATTTCGGTTTTACTGATTAAGAAAAAACGGCATAAGGCGCGGCTATAAGTAAAGTCTTTATTGAAAAATCAACTGCATAATGAATTCCATAATGTGGTTGAGACCAGCGATCAAAAACCAAAATATGATTATTAATCCAAACAAGACCAGAAAAAGGACGGTATGGGAGTGGTAACCCCTGTATTTCAAAAATCTTTTTAGTCTGCGTTTCTTCAATAAATATTCTATCGCCTGTGCCAGACTCATAAGTAGTGAAAGCACGTAGAGTCTTGTCTGGGCTTACTACACTATAGCAAGCAGGACAAGGATTTTCTTTTTGCACTACTATATCAGGATCTACCAGCACCAATTTGAATGTTGCGCGGATTTCCTTCATAACATCTTCGACGTCAACAAGGTGGTGATGCGGATCAGTAATTTTTTCAGGATTTTTGTTTGTAGAAGATTCGATAGTCGGTTCTTGGGTGGTGCTACTTGTGGGTGGAGATACAGTCGTGTTGTTTTCAGAAGAAGTGTGTTTTCTAGAAATAAAAAATGCGCTTACAACAACACCTACAACAATGAACACACTTAATAAAATTATTAAAAACTTTTTTAAGATCATATGATTAAAAATTTTTCTTCAATCCGCCTTGACCTGGTCAAGGCGACTGGTCAAGGCGACTGGTCAAGGCGATCACGGTCGGCGCATTCCGCCTGTAAGTTTTGAGAGCGCCTTTTTGATCCGGATATATCGCGCCCCAGCTTTCTTGCCAGAAATTACCCAGCAAATCCATTCATTGCGCGCGAGTGAGGTGATATCTTGCCATACTGCTTTAGCTTTTGGGGTAGAAAAAACAGCTCTTTGCAAATCCGCGGGCATTTTATAGGGACGGTTTTTATTTATATATTTTAATTTTTCCATCATAACTTTTTAAAAACGAAGTTTAAAGCTCCCTCTGCTAAAATTCCAAAAATGCCTGTTCCGCATTCCTCCCACAAAATAATTTCAGCAATCAAATTTGGTGGACATTATAACACGAATTTGGAACCAACCTGCTAGAAACTAGTTCTGAATGGTCGCTTCGAAAGTATTGTTGCTGTAATTTGATTCTGATATTCCTGAAAACGTGAGCCTCTATGGTCGCTTACTTGTTTACATGGCAATCCTCAAACAGTTTTCTTTCTGAGCACCTTTCAGTTCTTGACAAGTACGACGATATAAATCTTCTCCATTTGTTTCGTTCATAAAATCTTTTTTCCCAAATACCCGGAGACACTGCAAAAAGTCGTTCTCTTCTTGGGGACGAAGAGATTTTGTGGTACAAGGAATATAATGTGGTGTCCCAAGGTATGAGCCTATATCTGAAGTAATACTTTCGTAGCACCCGTCCATAATCCCACCATGAAATGCACTTGTGATTCTTCTTTCCCAAGGGAGGGTCTGACATTCATTAATACGATTGTTGATAGTCTCTAAAGGATGATCTTTCCAAGCAATAGATTTGTTCATGAGTTCGGTTCGATCGTTCACATGATTAATACAAGATTGCTTCGCTGAAGAATCAAGAATCTTGTTGCACTCATCCATCTGAATAAATTGATAAGCGATCATGGCGTGACAATTATCTTGTGTAGACGCAGAATATCCACAGTTTGTAGTCGTGTAAAAAGAAAATGTAAAAAGCAATAAACTTACAATCAGCAATGTGGCGTTCATGAAGAATCCAACATTAGTTTGCATTGACTTGGCAATGAGAAAAGCTAAGGAGATTTGAAAGGCTGCATAAAAAATAAGCATAAATATCCCACCCAAATCTACACATCCGCCTTCTGAACACAATGCTGGAATAAAAAAACTTCCTATGACGGCAACAAAAAGAAATACCGCCACAAATAAAGACGATATGGGAGGAGTAATTGATATCCTACGAGAAGCATTAAGAAAAATTAAAACTGAAACAGTGGTTGACACGAAAAAAGTTAAACGTATGTAGTACCATTGGGCTAGAAAATACCAGTTAATGCCTACTAATTCGCTTCCGGACAATCGATGAGCGTAGTAAACGAACAGGGAGGATAGTAGATCTGGACTTTTAAATACTGCCAACACTAATAACCCAGTTAGATTAATAAGAATTATTATTGGAATCAGAAAATTCTTTTTCATTTGTTGGTGTTATTATAGCATTTGCGCGAAGTTTAAAAAAGGAGTAGATAACTTTTTTCTTTTGTTGTATAGTTATTAACATATGAAATATCAACATCAAGGTTTCACCCCTTTAGTCATTATTCTTTTAGTAGTTTTAGGTATAGGGGTAGTTGGCGGAGGGTATGTTGTTTATCAAGATAAACAACAACAGAAAAAATTAGAGATTCAAATTCAGGATTTACAAGATCAAGCTGTGACTACAAAACAGGAAACGGCTCAAATCTTGAGATATATCTCTCGTGATCAGGTAGGGGTATTTAAAATCGATGCTCCAATACCCAGTCAGGATTCGTTTTCAATAGAGGGATATTTATTGACAGAGAAAACTATATACCCTGAGGGTCACCCACAAAAAATTTATGTAGTTTCCAAAAATGATAAACAGTTATTAACTTTCAATGTTTGGGGTTTGGGTAAAATTGGTGATATCAAAGTACAATCATCAGAATTTAGGACTGACAAAAGTATTGCTGTTGGCTCTACTATCTCCGATTTTATAAAAGCATATCCTCAATATAGGCTTTGGTATACGGCTGAAGAAGGTGAAAAGTTCATACTTAACACAGCAATAAATGCACCAACCCCGCAATTTTTCTTGAAAAGAGAAGATCTTTTAGATTCTAAGAAAAATTTTCATAATAAAGAAATTAAAGTATCAGACTTCAATGCTAATGCAAAAATTGCAGAAATACGAGTTTACTATAGTCCGTAGAAGGCTATTAGTTATTTCCCAGTTAACTTTCGCTTGACTTCGCTTGAGTAGTGTAATACACGTAATTTACAATTTTCCGAAAGTCAGATTTTGGTGCCCCTGGTAGGAATCGGACCTACATCAAAGCCTTAGAAGAGCTTCGTTCTATCCATTGAACTACAAGGGCAATTCTCGGTATGTGCCCTAAATCATAGCTGAAAATATGTATTTTCGCAATTATTTTTTTTAAATAAAGTTAGCTCTAGAGGCCTATATTTTACTAAGCTCACAACCTATTTTTAAAATTGCCGAAATTCACTCAACAAAGTTAGCACACCGAAAAATTTAATACACTACCTCACCACCAAAAAAGTTGGAAGTCAATCCCGATTGAAAGAGCGCGAAGTAAATGACAAGGAAAATCACAAACCACAAAAATTCAGCAATCAAAATTAAAAGGACGGACGGGATTTTTTGCGGCGGCATTATTCCTTAACTCAAATCCTTTTTCTTATCCTCAAATTCCTTCTTGTCTATCTCGCCTTTGGCGTATCGTTCTTTTAGAACATCAAGCGCGGATTTTTCGTGATTGTGCGTGTCGTGTGATTGGCTCGTGAGCCATTTGATAAGCGCGACAATGCCCGCGATAATCAAGACCCACCAGAAAATCATAAAAATCCAGCCGAAAGAGCCAAATGGCCCGAATCCAAAATTCATCATATTGTTTATTGAGTTATTGCTATCAAGAGGAGACGACCCGTCTTGCCAAGGCGTAGCCGAGGCAGACCATCCTCCCCACATCATGTTCATCATCGGCATCCAGCCGTCACTTCCGGCAGGGAATGTCGCCGAGGTTTCACATCCGGAGAGTCGCTTGCCCATAACGATATGGATTTGTTCCTCGCCATCTTCACCGTGTGTTTGAATCATCATGGCGTTCATGGCGGCGTGAGAATCGCCCGACATCTGACCCATAAAATACTCGCCAAGCACTCCATATTGCTCATCATTTAAATCGGCACAGACGACTTCTTTGGATTGCAGTTTACTCCAAAGCTCTTTGCCTTCTTGTTCTTCGCGGAGCGTGTGTTCAACGACTGCGTCCCAATCCGCCGAAGAATTAGAAAATCCCTGCCCGTCCGGCAGGCGGGCGCCCATCATTTGCGCGTTTGCGGTTGTGGCAAACGAACCGATTATGATTGTCGCAAGAATTGTGAAAATAAGTTTTTTCATAGTGTTTTTTATTTAGCCAAATACTAAAACCTTATCCGAATTCTCGACCATTTTGAGCAAGTCGGACATTGTGGAAATGGGACAAATTTTGCTTTCTTCTTTACCACGAACTTTAAGACAAGAGCCACACGCGTATATCGCGCCTTTCAAGGTCTTGAACTCGGCGACTTTTGCCGCGATATCAAAATCTTTAGTGTCCGGAACGGTATCCAGTTCTGACCCTTCGCTCATCAAAAAGATTTCGACTTGGTGATTAGCTTTGAGCGCGGTAATTCCGAGGCGGAACGTATTCCACGCGTGTTCGGGTTTGTTGGATTGTAAGATGATGCCGAGCTTCATAAAAGCAAGTGTATATTAATAAAAAAAAGTGTCAACCTAAAGTCTTGTCCAACGCAAGATGTTGTCCGCGCGCTGGGAGGGCAGGGACAACTCTTAATAGGATTGGCGGTTAAATTTCAGTTTTGCCACGCTACGCGCGACATCAGCAATTTTGAAAATAGGTGCGCGGGAGAGGATTTGAACCTCCATGCCCTTGCGAGCGTTACCACCTCAAGGTAGTGCGTCTACCAGTTTCGCCACCCGCGCATACTAAAATTATATATTAAAGTTCTTTGTAAGCATAACTTTTCGCAAAATTACGCTTGAGGAGAGTTTTCGTCCACCTTCTCTTCTTGGTTAGTGAAAGAACGCATTTTATTGCGAACATCTTTGACTGCTTTTGCGCGAATATAATAAAGTTTTGATCTGCGAGCGCGAGACCTTTTAGTTATTTCAATTTTATCTATCATTGGAGAATAAAGCGGAAAAATTCTTTCAACTCCAACACCAGAAGCTATTTTCCTTACAGTAAAAGTGGCTCCTATCTCTCTCCCATGCTTTCTCGCAAGTACGATACCCTCAAAAGCCTGCAGTCTGAATTTACCAGCTTCATTTTTTTTAGAATCATTTTTCTTTTTGCCCTTTTGTTCATTTTTTTCTTCTAAAATTTTTGACCAAACGAAGACTGTATCTCCAGATTTGAAATCAAGTTTTTTACGAGCCTCCATATCTACTGGACTAAATTTTATATTAGTTGTTTTTATATTCATGTTAGTAAAAAGTACTTTAACATAAAAGCCCCATAAAGGCAATTAGATAAATTCTTGCTGATAGCATTTTACGCAATACACAATTTCAGGTCGCTTGGAATCATATGGGGTATAAATAGATAAATTACATTTAGCGCACTGGCGATGATACATACCCGGCCCATTCATCCGCTCAAATCTTCTATTTTCTCTGCATTTTGGGCATTCATGTGGTACTGGCAAACCCATCTTGCGCAGTACTTCTAATTCACCCTTGATTATTCTAAAGGACCTAGCACAAGTCATACATTCTATTACTTCATTTAAAATTAAATCATTGGTTTCCTGTATTGTGTCAGGTAAATTTGTGGATTTTATCGTGATTGGATAAATAGGATTTTCCGCATCATCCCATCTGTAACCCTCACTCAAGGCTTGTTCTTTTGTTTTAGGGAAAAATCGCATAGCATTGGACTTATTATAAGGAAATATTCCAAAAATTATTTGCGGAAATTCTCCATAAGACCAAACTCGGCCAAGGTTATCTACATATGGGTTCTTTTTCATATCCATAATTATTTTTTCCCGCAAAATTTCATAGTCTTCTTTGCTATATTGTTTGTTTAAAATAGAATATTTTTTGCGTTTTAAATTTGCGCAACCAAAATTATATTTTCCGGCGATACTAAATATACAGTATTCAGAATTAGCTACGTCTGGAAAACAAAGCGCGGAGAATTTTACATTACTGACTCCTTCCCCAACACTGGCAGATTCATAGATAAGTTCAGCATTGTGCCCCCAGCCAGAATAATCCATACAATCCTTGGAACCATCCACGGTTACTAACTGACACCATTTACAATTTTCAGCGCCATTTAAAATAAAACATTCTTTAGAATTTTTAGAAACATAGATATGCTCGCCCGTAACATTCAAGTTAAACGCATTGCCGTGAAATTCACGATACGGCTTAGTCAACCAAAATTCACGCGCCTTTTTATCAAATTCTTTAAGTTTTTTCCATGAGTCAAAACCAAATTCTTTAAGTTTTTTTGCATATTCTTCTTTAGAATACTGAACATTAAAAATCTGATATTTAGCGCCTCTTAGATTAACACACCCCACACAATTTATACAACCGTAACAATTACGAGAAAACCATACATCTACACAATCATCAAAATCCTCAGAAAAGAAAGTCCGATAACTACGGATAAATCCTGTCGATTCGTAACATAATTCAGATTTCCATCCTCTTAGACAGTCAGCGCTCCATTTTAATCCATTCAAAATAGAAGAATAAAAAACTGATTCGCAATAATCTGCCCAGAAAATCAAAGAACAATCTTTGGAGTAAGCCAGAGCATTGCAATAATCACAATTTTTTAGGGTTAAATACGATGATTCCAAAGCCGGATAAGGAGTTTTGAGTGAGAGTTCTTTTAATTGAGAAAGAAATGTACGCGTCGGATCATATTCCATTTCATATTCACTACCATCCCAATCATCCGCCCACCAGCATGGCTGACAAAATACTTTTATTTTTTCTTCCGGAGAAATCATTGAAAGGGTGCGTTTGTTGCACTTATCACAATTTCGATAAAATAGACAAAGAGTGTTCACTGCTGCAAACCGTCGAATCATTCTACACTCTGGACACCAAGAGGGTGGGGGAACTTTTATTTTTTCATAAAAATTAAAATCTTCTGGCTCAATAGTAAAATCCTTTTTACAGTTTTGGCAATTTTTAGTCTCTGGCTTCATTCTATGATTTTAGCATCTTTTTGAATTCTTTAGGTAGCGGCGATTCTACTTTTGTGGTTTTGTTTTTTAAGTTTTTAAACTCTATGGACTTGGCGTGAAGCGCCATACGCGAAATATCTTTTGGACAAAGACCGCTGGGATTATATAGTAAGTCGCAGATAATGGGATGATTTATGTACTTCATATGCACACGGATTTGGTGAGTTCGGCCTGTTTTAGGTTTTATCTCCAGATAACTAAAATTTTTAAAATGTTTCAAAACTTTATATTCAGTAATTGCTTCGCGTAATTCTCCTCTTGCCCCTCTGCCAGCTAGTCTGCGACGAAAATCCGTTGGACTGCGTCCAATCGGTTTGTTTATTATTCCGTGGTCATTTTTTATAGACCCGGAAACTATAGCATGATAGATTTTTTTTATTTCTCTGCTAGAGAATTGTTTTTTTAAAAACTCGTGAGCTTTTTTATTTTTGGCCAGAAGCATTACGCCGGATGTGTCTCTGTCTAAACGATGTACTATTTCTAATTTAGGATATTTTTTTACAAACAAATCAAAAATAGTTTTTTCCTCGCTCCTTTTATCAGGATGCGCCAAAATACCTGAAAGTTTATCTATGGCTAAAATATTAGGATCTTCGTATAGAATTTTTATGTTCATTCCGCTACCAATCTAAAGTTCCTCCTGTTTTATATTCCGTCACGCGCGTCTCAAAGAAATTTTTCTCTTTATTAAGGTCTATCATTTCGCTCATCCATGGGAAAGGATTCTCAACATTATACTGAGGGGGAAGCCCCACTCTTTCAAGACGACGGTCAGCGATGTGCTCTATGTATTTTTTGAAGCCTTCTGCGTTCATACCAAAAATGCCTCTAGGAAAAACTTCGGTTGCAAAGGTGTATTCAAGCACCACAGCTCGCTTTACAAGTTCAATGATGCGACGTTCGAATTCTTTTGTCCATAATTCTGGTTGTTCTTTTTTAATGGTATTAATCATATTGATGCCAAAATTAAGGTGCTGTGATTCGTCGCGCATAATGTACTGAATTTGTTCAGCGCTTCCTGTCAGTTTATTTTGACGTTGAAAACCGAACATAACAGCAAAAGAAGAATAGAAGAAAATTCCTTCAAGGATGAGAGAGAAAACACAAAGGTTCTCAAGAAATTTCTGATCATTTTCAAAGGTGCCTGTTTTGAACATAGGGTCAAATATACCCTCATTGAGATTCAGCACAAGGTTATCTTTGTTGTAAATGGCTTCAACATTACGATACATATTGAAGATACGAGCTTCGTCCATACCCAAAGATTCAACGATATATTGATAGGCATGCGTATGGATTGCTTCTTCGTATCCTTGGCGTAAAAGATACATGCGACACTCGGGACTTGTTATGTGTTTATAGAGAGCTAACACCACATTATTTGCGGCGATAGAGTCAGCAGTTGTAAAGAAACCGAGAACAGTTTCAAAAGCTTTGCGTTCGTCGTCTGTTAAAACATCACGACTCTTCCATTGTTCGATATCGCGTTGCATTGAAATTTCGGTCGGGAGCCAATGATTTGAATTTCCTACCATATAAGCGTCCCAGGCAAATGTATGGCGCATAGGATAAAGCTGGACGACATCCGCATCGTCGCCATTTATTATCTTGCGCTTGTTTATATCAACTGCTTTTGCTCCTTTAGTAATAGGCATATTTATTGTTGTTATCCTTCGCACGATTCACATATACCGACTGTTTCTCCCATAGCGACTTTAGCAAGAAAAGCTGGATCAATTTTTGATTTAGGAGATTCTGTTGGGATAACCACTTTTTGTCTTGTATGGGTTGCGCCGAACTCTGCAGTCGAGATACTTGCTTTTTCGACTTGTGAAGCGCCTAGAGTACGCAGGTAATATGTTGTTTTTAGTCCCAACTTCCAAGCAAGGAAATATAACTCTGATAGTTCACGACCTGAATTGCCAGAATAAAAAATATTAAGGGATTGTGATTGATCCATCCAACGGCCTCTTCTGGCGGCCGCTTCAATTAGCCAACGTCCCTCAATTTCAAAAACTTCCTTGTATTTTCTTTTCAAGTCGGTTGGAATCTCCGCAATTTCCTGAATACTACCATCAGCATATTTAATTTTATTTAAGATGTCGTCATTCCAAAGATTTAGCGTTTTCAAATCTTGAACTAGATATTTATTTACGACCACAAAATCGCCCTCTTTATTAGATTTCACATAGATGTTTTTGTAGATTGGTTCTACACATGGAATGCATCCGACCAAATTCGCTGTTGAAGCAGTCGGAGCTATTGCCATTGTATTTGAATTGCGCATGCCGTATTTCTTAACGTGTTCACGCACGGGAGTCCAATCTAGTTTTCCGCTCTTCGGAAGAGGCACTTCTTCTCCGCGTTCTTCCGCAAGTAATGCAATGGTGTCTTGGGGAAAGATGTTTCGATCCCATTTAGAACCTTTATATGTTTCATAAGTTCCTTTTTCTTTGGCGAGTTTACTTGAGGCAAGTATGGCATTATATGCGACGATTTCCATGCTTTCGTCCGCAAAATCAAGCGCTTCTCCTGAATCAAAATGAATGCCGAGAAGGTATAATGCATCATGATAACCGCGGATACCCAAAGCCACCGGACGATGGCGCATATTTCCGCGTTTTGCATCTTCGGTTGGATAATAGTTTAGGTCAATAACATTATCGAGCATTCGCATTGCCGTCTCTGTCACTCGACTTATGAGATGTGTATCAAATTTCCCGTTGTTAACAAATTTTGCAAAGTTCAATGATCCAATAGTGCAAACAGCGGTTTCATCTTCGCTCGTATTGAGGGTTATTTCCGTACAGAGATTTGAATTATGAATTACTCCTGCGTGGTCTTGTGGACTTCGGATATTGCTTGGGTCTTTCCAGGTAATCCAAGGATGTCCAGTTTCAAACAACATGGCTAGCATTTTTTTCCAAAGGTCAGCCGCAGAGATGCGTTTGTAGAGTTTGATTTCTCCGCGCTCAACCATTGCTTCATATTTTTTATATTGTTCTTCAAACGCTTTACCATAAAGTTCTGGTAAATCGGGAGTATCTGAAGGCGAGAAAAGCGTCCATTCGCCCCCTTCGCGCACACGCTTCATAAAGAGGTCCGGAACCCAATTAGCGGTGTTTATGTCGTGAGTTCGACGTCGCTCGTCTCCTGTATTTTTACGAAGCTCAAGAAAATCTTCAATATCAAGATGCCACGTTTCTAGGTACACGCAACCAGCGCCACGTCGCTTGCCGGAACGATTAATTGCGGTATTGATGTCATTTGCGATTTTGAGAAATGGAACTACCCCTTGGCTTCCCACACCTGTACCTTTAATGAAAGACCCTGTTGCTCGAACTTTGCTCCAGGCTGTTCCTGTACCGCCTGACCATTTTAGGTATTGCGCGTTATCAGAAAAAGATTTGAATATAGAGTCAAGCGAGTCCGGCACAACATTCAAAAAGCAGTTAGAGAGTTGAGCTTTTACCGCGCCTGATTGAAAGAGCGTGCGACCGCCAGGGGTGTAGTAGAAATTCGACAACACATCATAGAACTCAAGGGTTGTTTTTATCTTTGTTTTCTCAGGCTCATTGAGTGAAAGTCCCATAGCAATACGCATCCAAAACATCTGTGGAGTTTCAAACGGTTTTTTTGCGTCCAGATCTTCTAAACAGTAGCGAGAAGCGAGAATCTCAAGCCCCATGTATTCAAAAAGATCATCATTTTCTAATTGTAACGCACTGCCAAGTTTTATAAGATCAAAATCAAGCATCCGAGCATCAAGCAGATTGCGCGCAACTGCATCTTTGATATTGCGCGCGAATATTTTTGAATGCTCTTCTTTAAGTTGAGCAGTATTGTATCCATGACCAAAGACATCTGCATATATTCTGTCCATAAGCATTCGCGCCGCAATTTTTGAATATGCTGGATCGCGTTCAATCATCGAGCGCATGACAAGCGTCAGCGATCGTGATATTTCGTCCGTTGTGATACCTTCGTAAAGATCATGTTTAAGTTGGGTGAGGACTAGATCAATATCTATTATAGATTCATATCCCTTTATAAACACCGCAAGTGTTTCGCGAACTTTTTTTTCAGAAAAGAGTTCTTTGCTTCCGTCTCGGGTATGTACGACAAATCCTTTGGTTTCTACTTTTTCTAAGAATTCCTGTTTCTTCTCGGCGCGTATTTTAGTGTGTTCATAACGATAAACAATGTAATTCTTTGCGACATCAAGAAACCCAGCTTTCATAAGAGCGAGTTCAACAAGATCTTGCACGTGTTCTACAGAAGGAACTTGTTCAGGGAATTGGTCTTCCAAAGTTCGAACAATATCTTTGGTTATATCTAGCAGTGTATCCTTAGGGAGAGGTTGATTTGATGCGATAAATGCTTTACCCATTGCGGCAGTAATTTTTTCTACATCAAAAGGAACAATATTCCCATTTCTTTTTTTTATTTCGAGCATTGGCATAGCATATATCTTAAAAATAATAAAAATAAACCTTTGCGCGACAGGGCTGGATTCACACCGAAGCTCCACCCACCTAACTCATAAACATTTGTTAATTTAATTGTTTGCGACAAACACAATTTTAACATGGTACAGAAGATTAAAGCAAATGTGTATAAGTCACCCCTGTTAAACGTTGAAATTACGAAAATAAAATAAAAACCACCCCTAAGGATGGTTCTTATTTGAAAGAATGCTCTGATGTTTTTAAGCGATAATTCTGATTTTACCTCTAAAATTATGCGCGCTTCACGTTTGTAGCGTTCAATCCCTTTGGTGATTCTTCTGTTTCAAAAGAAACAGCATCACCTTCTCTGAGTTCGTCAAAATTTACGTCCACAAGAGAATTGCGGTGAAAAAATAGATCTTTTGGAAGTTCTTCTCCAGCAATAAAGCCGAAACCTTTATCAGTTACAAGTCTTTTTATTGTGCCAGTCATTGATTTTTTTAATTAAATTGTTAAATACAAAAGTGTTCTACGAAATCGACTCTTTTCTTTATCCGTTCAGGCCAAGCCTTCAGGATCTGCGACCTACTTTGTGTGTGGGGGAGTATATCATAGAAGAATTCGTTTTATCAAGCATAATTTTATTTTTCTATAACAGGATTAATGAAGCACTTGATCTAGGAAAACAGTCAATTCTTCACCTTTTATTTCTCGAAGGGCATTCAATTTTAGATCGCCCAATTTTATATTCATAATTCTTTCACGTTTTAGGTCAGCGACTTCTTGAAAAAGCGCGGAGCACATGCGTCTGATTTGATGTTTCTTTCCTTCAGTCAAAGTTATTCTAAAAGTAAAATCATTTATAATTTTAACCTTGCAAGGCTTGGTCATATATCCTGCTTGCGTATGCAAGGCGGGCAAGCCCTCAATATTTACTCCAGTTTCCATTTTTTGTTTAAAACTAGAACGCAGTTTATTAGAAGTTTTAACGACGTATTCTTTTTCGTGAAAATATTTAGGATTCAAAAGAGCGTCGGTGATGCGTCCGTCATTTGTGAGTATCAAAAGCCCGTGTGAATTTTTGTCTAATCTGCCTAACGGGAATAAATCATCTTTTGGCGAGCTTGTTTCTACTCCAATTGGTTTATTGTAAATAAAATATTTATATTCTTTTTGCTTCGCTCCTTTTACTTCTATTTTATCTTTTTCATTCACTTTACTGCCAAGTAACGCTAGCTTGCCATTAATAAAGACCTTTTTTCCTTTTATTAGCTCGTCCGCCCCTCGTCTGGTAGAGATTTTTTTAAGAGCAAGATATTTATTTATTCGCATTGGGTATAAATATAACACAGATTTTTAGGAGTGTTTTTGTTTTGATTTTTTCCCGAATAAATCATGATAAAGATATTCGGCCAGAAGTACTAGCGCGAGTATAAGAATAGTTAAAAGAAGCCAGCCAAAAATATTAACTGGAAGAAAAGAGCCAGCTCCAATCAAATTTGCCCCAAACGCAGATTCCGCAGATTCTAAGATATTTGTGTTAACTTTATTTTCTTTGCTAGTATTTATCTCAGTAGTGTTTTCTTCTGTTTTTTCCACAGCATTAATTTGGCTTATAGCATTACTTGTTGTAAAGCTAAAAGTAGCGCCATTGATTCTTGAAAATGGATTTTGCGCCACTGCGCGGAAATAATAAGTAGTTCCTGGAGCGAGTTCTGTGATGGTATTTATGTGCTTTGCGGAAGGTAGCGCTCCAAGGGCTGTCATTGGGCTTATATTTCCCAAGGCTGGAGTTGTTCCCCATTCGAACCAAGTGGTAAACGGATTGTTTATAGAATTTATTATAAAAGAGTTTAGCTTTACACTTCTGTTTGATATTGAGGTTGCGGGGTTTGTGGTAACACTAGGATTTGAAAGATTATTATTTTCCGTGTTTATGTTTGTTATAGTTGGGAAACTAGTTATAAACGAAGTTGTATTTCCATAAATAATTCCTTGCGGACCTTGCGCCACGGCGCGGAAATAATATACGGTATTTGCATCAAGCGATGCAATATTTGAACTATAATTAGGATACCCAGAATTAAAAGAATTACGGAATGTAGAATATCCAAAATTGGCATTCCTTCCGTATTCAAACCACATGCTAAAGTTATAAGTATTAGAGATATTATATCCAGTAACTGAACCATTCAAAGTAGCGCTGGAGCTGGTTATATTAGTTGCATTAATTGTTCTTATGATTGGTTGACTATAATAGTATGGATATCCATTTTGATAATAATACTGCGCATAGACAAAAGTAGGGAAGATGCTAAATATAATAGCCCCCGTCAGGATCATTTTTGAAAATTTAATTATCTTATTAAACACTCCCCCATTATAACACTTGATGCCTCAAATGTCAAATTTTTCTTACCTGCATTCAATATCCAATTTTGATTTTTACCCAAAAACTGCTAATGTAAAATATTGCTCTCGTAGTTCAACGGATAGAATGCTGGCCTGCGAAGCTGGCGATCCAAGTTCGATTCTTGGCGAGAGCACCACGTAGGAAAAGTCAAAGAGTTATACTAAAATAGTCACACCGCTGATTCAACAGAATTTTAATTTTGCTTGCTAATCTTGCCTTGACCTGGTCAAGGCGGATTATTGTTTACTCATAGCGGAGTGCGTCAATTGGATTTAACATACCCGCTCGGCGGGCAGGGTAGTATCCAAATATAATACCTATACCTGCTGATACACCAAAGGCTAAGAGAACAGAGGAGAGAGAGACTTGTGTGGCGAGAATTCCGGTCGAGGTCACTATAAAAGATATAAGCCATCCCAAAATAATTCCCAAAAATCCACCGATAAATGTTAGCATTACCGCTTCCGAAAGAAATTGCAGATTTATATCTTTTCTTTTTGCCCCGATTGCTTTTCGCAGTCCGATTTCTTTAGTGCGTTCGGTTACAGTTGTCAGCATCATATTCATGATGCCTATTCCGCCAACCAAAAGTGAGATTGAAGCGATAGCCGCGAGGAAAAGAGTAAAAGTGTCTATCACGGTAGTTAGGGTTCCTAAAATATCTTCTTGTGAAATTATTGAAAAATCCGCTTCAGCTACATTATGTTTTTCCAGCAATGCATTAGTTATCATATCTTTAACTTCTGCCATTTTATTTTTATCAGATACAGATACTGCCATCATAGAAAGATAATCCATTCCCGAGAGAATTTTTTGCATTGTGGAGAGGGGAACAAAAACCATATTATCAGGACTGGAAAATCCAGTTCCGCCCTTTGCGACCAATATTCCAATTACAGTAAAATTAACTTTATTGATGCGGATGGTTTTGCCCAAGAGATTTTCAGAATCTTGGTCAGGAAATAAGTCAGTCGCCACGGTCGCTCCTAAGACTGCTTGCCTGCCGATGTTTCTCTGATTTCCATCAGAGATGAAGTTCCCATTTGAGAGAGTTATATTACGCACGATTAAGTAATCCGGCATAACTCCAGTGATAGTCGTATTTGTGTTATTGCCTGATGCTATTATTTGAAACCTGCTTGAGACTTCTGGCGAAACAGCTACGACTCCATCTATAGCTTTGACAATGTCAATGTCTTCATTTTTCAATGTTTGGGCCGCTCCACGCCCAGAAGAAACTATGCCTCTCCCGGGCTGGACTATCCCCGGAAGAATAGTCAAAAGATTTGAGCCGAGCCCTTCAATACTTGATTGGATAGACGCTTTAGCCCCGTTGCCTATAGAAATCATGGCAATAACAGAAGCGATACCTATAACGATACCTAGCATAGTAAGACCAGAACGCGCTTTGTTGGCAGAGAGAGCTCCATATGTTTCACTAAGTATGTCTTGTATTTTCATTGAATTTATTTTCTAATAATTTTTTCTAGAATCTGGGAGTTGATTTTCTAATAGTTCTGTCTTCAAGAAGCATTCCATCTTTGATAAAAAGAATCCTATCAGCATGTTCTGCAATTTCTTGTTCGTGGGTTATCAGAATTATGGTGCGGCCTAATTCTTTATTTAACTTTTGGAAAGTTCCCATAACAATTTCTCCCGTTTTTGAATCCAAATTTCCTGTCGGTTCATCAGCCAAGATAAGTGATGGATTGTTTACCAGAGCTCGAGCTATTGCTACACGCTGGATTTGACCCCCTGAAATTTGATTAGACATGTGCTGAAAATGATTTTCATCAAGACCCGCGGACAAAAGAGCAGTTCTAGCTCGCGCAATTCGCTCGGCGCCATGCACACCGGCATAGACCAAAGGCAACATCACATTGCGCAAGACAGTTGTTCTCGGCAATAAATTAAAAGCTTGGAAAACGAAGCCGATTTTATCTTTACGAATGTCTGCGAGCGCGTCATCTGATAAAGTTGACACATCTTTTTCGTCTAGCAAGTATGTTCCGGAAGTTGGATTATCTAACGCTCCTAAAATATGCATTAAGGTTGATTTGCCGGATCCCGAAGGTCCCATAATAGCCACAAATTCTCCATCATTGATGGTAAAAGAAATATTGTCTAAAGCGTTAAACTCAACATCTCCCGTTTTGTACGTTTTTGTAATGTTTTTTATTTCAATCATCTGTTATTAAAATTAACGCGCTTGTATTCTCACCCCTCCGCCACCAGTTCCTCTGTTTCCTCCCGCTCCCGCGCCAAAAATACTCGGCGCTGTTGTTGTGGTAGTTGTAGGCAGTATTGTTCTTATGATTATTTCATCACCCTCATTAACACCTGAAATAATTTCACTTCGCGAGTCATTTGACAAACCAATTTCCACTGGAATTTTATTTGGTGTAATTTTAGTAGTGAAGCCTATTGTTTCAGTGGCAAATGGCGCTAATGGCATATCAAAGTTTTCAACATAACTCTTTCCAGCTTGAGATTTTATAGCGCTATTTGGCGCAATAAGCACGTCTTGTTTCGTATCTGTTATAATATTTCCACTTACGCTCATTCCCGGTTTTATTTTTTCGTCTTGTGTGTCAAAACTTATTTTTACAATGTAAGTTACAACTCCTTGAGAGACAGTACCGATAGCGTCAATATCTGCCACAATTCCAGAAATAGCGAGGTCTGGAACAGCATCAAAAGTAAGCGTGGCTTTCTGCCCGATTTTTACTTTTGCCACATCAACTTCATTAAGTGAAATTTCAGCTAATTGCTTTTTTGTGATAAGGGTGGCTACTACTGCGCCAGAGTTCACTATATCTGATTTTTTAATATCAACTTTTGCTATGGTGCCTTCAAATGGCGCGCGAATAAAGTAATCTGCTAATTTGTCTTTTATATCCTGCAATGCAATTTCTTTTTGTTTCAAAGATAGTTCAGCAGAACGTAGGTCGAGGTCAGCATTAGGAAAAGCATCTTTATTGTCTTTGATGTTTGTTTTAATAGACAGAAGGCTAACCAAGTGAGAATTGGTTTTAGAAGTATAGTTACTCAAGCTTGTTTTGTGTGTATTTATTATGGCTGGAGTATCAGAATTATTTTTTTGTATTGAACTGTTAACAAAATCAATATAATTGTTTGCGTTTTTTGTGACATCAGAGATGAGTTTAGTCGTCTCATAAGACTGTGTTATTAAGTTTTCAATGGTTGCGCTATTTGAGTTTCGGGAAATGATTTTATAATCATCAAAGTTTTTATCATACGCATTTTTCGCTTTATGATAAG
Source organism: Candidatus Nomurabacteria bacterium RIFCSPHIGHO2_01_FULL_37_25 (assembly GCA_001786765.1). Classification (GTDB taxonomy): domain Bacteria; phylum Patescibacteriota; class Minisyncoccia; order Phycocordibacterales; family UBA9973; genus UBA9973. Next base: position 21,946 of record MFTH01000013.1, on the reverse strand, counting down.
AATCTATAAAACTTTTTTTTAGGTATGTTGTTTTTTCACGATCTTCGCTTGTAACTTGTCCCTCATACCAGTCCACATTCCATTGGCTTATTGTTATATTATCTTTAAAAAACATATCGTTAAGACCTGTCATAATTCCCGGCAAGTCCAGAAATACATTTGAAACAGCATTAAAACCATCATCATAACTTTTTGCTAAATCTGCGTCGATGTTTTCTTTTGAGTTTTGAATTTTAAATTTCTCTAGAGAAATTTGGGAAGATTCTAAATTTATTTCCGCATCACGTATGGATTTTTGAACATCACTGTCATCAAGCTTCGCGATTAACCCTCCAGCGCTTATTTTCTGACCATTTTGCGCTGTTATGTAAACAACATTCCCAGAAACCGCAGATTTAATATCTATTTGATTTAAACTAGAAACCTGACCACTACCTGATATGGAAGCTATAATCGTACCCCTTTCCACCTTGGCTGTTATGTAACGAGTGTCGAGAGCGGCGCTTGTAAATTTATTATATCCCCAATATCCGCCACCCAAAACAGCAAATAAAACAACAACGCTGATTATTTTATGGGCGAGAAAATATGACTTTATTTTTTTTGTAATTTTTTTCATCAGTTTTATTATTTTAAGAATTCTGGATATGGTATTACACGAATAAATTTGGCTTCTATGACACCCTTATCATTAGGTGTTCCTATCACAACAACGAAATCATCCATTTTTAAATCGGCTGTTAACATTACTTCTCTTCCTTTTTGTATTTTTGTGTCAGTGTTTATTATTAGTATTTTTTCTATGTTATCTTTATCTTGTACTATTACATTTGGCAATTCAATTTTTATGATTTTACCCGTCGCTCCATGAGCATTCGGAAAATAGTCCATCACTCCGATTCTTCTCATATCACCCATACGTTCATTTGTTTTGCGCTTTCCCATGCCAAAATTTTCATTATAATGTTCTCCCCAAGCGCGTCCAAAAGACGCTTTTTGAAAACCAATTCTAATTCCGGCAGAAAAAATCAACAAGGCAACGATGATAATCCCAAGTCCGCACAAAATTCTAAATGAAATTTTTCCTTCAAAAACCTTTTTTATATTCTCGTATATTTTTTTCATATTTTTATTTTTTATAATGATAATGACAATTGACCTTTAACAATTTGCTTTATTGCGTATTTGAGTGATAAGAAGAAAACAAAAACTAACATTAAGAATAAAAGAATACTCATGACAGGCAATGATTCAGCTAGCAATAAAAGGAAATCTTTCCAATAAGCAACTATCGATCCACCACTTGAAAATGTGAGAGATAAATATTCATAAAACCCAGATTGAGAAAAATCCAAAGCTAACATTCTGAAAGCGGGCGCCAAGCTATAGAGAGACACAAATCCTGTCAGAGATAAAGTTATTAGTTTGGAATAAACAATTCGCTGATTGCGCTTGATTACTGCCTTCCATATGTCGTCAGCCAAATTAGCTTCTGGAAGCAAGCTCCCTTTTAAAAAAGCATTCTTGAGATTTTCCTTGATATCTTTCATGCTCGTATTATATACGATAAGAAGATGCATTTTGGCGCATCTTCTTATTTAAGAGCTGGAATTAAGGTCGAATAACAAAAAATTCAGCTCACAGATATATACGATAGTTTTGTTAATTTTGGTGCAAAACTAATTTAGTATTTTTCTTAATTTAATAAGCGCCCTGTGGCGCTGGCTTTTTACCGTATTTAAACTTTTATTTAAAATCTTACTTATTTGGTTAAATGTCATTTCTTCCTGATAGTATAGTACTAAGATTTCATTTTCATTCGGAGATAGTTTTTTCAGCGCAGCATTTAAGAATTCTCTGTCTTGCAACTTCTCTAGAGCTTCATCAGGAAGTGTGTCCTCATCTAGAATATTTTCTTCAAAAGAACCCTCCTTTTCCCTATTATTGTTTTCCATATCTTTAAATAATAAAATTTTCTTTTTTCTTAAAAAATCCATAGCGGTGTTTTTGGTAATAGTAAAAATCCAAGTTTTGAAACTTGCTTTTTCTGCATCAAAACGGTCAATGTTTTTCCAGACTTTTATAAAAGTTTCCTGAATTATGTCTGGCGCATCATTTTGATTAATGATACGCGCAACAAAATTATAAAGAGGTAAAGTGTATCGATTTATTAAGTTTCTAAAAGCTTCTTGGTTGCCGTTTTTATATAAAATAATGATTTCTTCATCAGTTTCATTAAATGACATAAGCATTAATCCACACTAGCTCTTCCTGTGGCAGATATTGTAATAATTTTAGAATAATTTGTGGTAGAAATAGTCACAACGCCGGTCGCGCTAGGGCTTCCAGAAAGGCGATTAAAGTACATTTCACCTGAAGTACCACTGACTGAATTTAAGGTAACATTCGTAATACTAGCTGGTGTTGTGATATCTATTGTTTCATTTTCTGGCGCGCCGGAAATAAAAGATGCGCCTGTAAAGATTATTATTTTATCCGCTTCAAAACGCACTCCATATTGTGAAGAGTTTAGAGAGGCAAGAGTTTGCGAACGCGCTTTGTCTATAGACGACAATATATTTTGCACTCCGCTTTTCAGCACTTGATTTTCTCTTGTTTTTGAAAATTGTGGAATTACAACTGAAATTATAATACCCAATACAGCCAATGCCACAACTAATTCTATAATCGTTATTCCTTGCCTGTAATGTTTAAAGTAGCAATCAGAGCAAGCTTTTCTATAAAAATTTCCCATTTTTATTTTGTTAGGCAACTGAAGGTCTTAAAAACCCAAAAATTCCATTACTTTAATAGATAAATGGTCTCTCATTTCTTCCTCCATAATGTTTCTTGAAACCATAATGGAGTGGATATCGTGGGCTATATCATATTCTATAGGTATTGATAAAATTGGCATAAAAAATCTTTCTGAATTTATAAAAAGTGTTGGAGGTAATTTTGTTTCTTCGTCTTCGCCTATTTGTATCCAAAAAGATTTTATATTTTCATAGGGGTAAAGCGTGGTTCTGATTTTTAGTCCTTGATTGTTTAATTCATAAGAAACCATATCTGGTTTTTTAATCGCGAAAAACCATAATAATATTCCAGAGAGAAAAAGCAGAGCCGCAAAAAAATAGTTTTCGTAAATAATTGCGGCGACAGAGCTAGTCACGACAATGATGCCAAGCGCCCAAAACCAGTCATTGTTTCTGTCTTTTTCTTCGTATTCCAAAGCAGACCACTGTAGTTTTTCCATACGTTAATTTTAACACACATTAATAGATTTTAGCAAAATTTAGAGGTCGTTTATTAACATGTAACATGTTGACTTGTTTGTTACATGAGTGTATCATATACCATATATAGCCTTATGAGACATGTATGATATATGTTTTTGGTTGCGCCATAAATTTATGAATGAAAATTTTATAGGAAAAACTTTTAAAAAAAGAAAGGGGATTTTGCCTCCTTTATTTAAATTGGAGAAACCAAAAAAAGGTACAGACTGGGAAAAGATTTTCTCTTTGTTTGGAAAAAATCAAGACAAATACAGAAAATTATTAGAGGATGCTAATGAACCACGATATTTGTATTGGGACAAATTTAAATTTAAATTTTCATCTGATGATGAATTAACTTCTGAAGATAAATGGTATCTAGTTAGACAATTGCGAGATTTGTCTTCTTTGGTGTTACCGCTTCAAAGTGAATTTGGAGCATTCTTTAAATGGATACGTATTCCTTCAGCAGACGAAAATTTACACAGGATAGATATGTTTGCTGGTGGCAGGTTGTTTAATAAAAGTTCAACACTGTTACCAACAAATAGAACCATCTTTTTAAATAGGGGTATTATAGAAGAAGCTATTGCCTCAAGTCAGTTGGAAGGAGCTCATACTACCAGGAAGGCTGCTAAAGAATTTCTTTTAAATAAAAGATTGCCAAAGAATGAATCAGAACAAATGATTTTAAATAACTTTAAAACCATAAATGCCATAGCGGAAGATTATAAAAACCAAAGTTTGAGTACAGATTTGCTGTATGAAATACATGCTATGTTGACTGACAATACTGTTGATAAATCAGAACAACATAGATTTCGTAAAAATTCAGATGAGATTGTGGTTCAGGGACAAATAGGGTCAGAGGAATATATAACTCATATACCTCCATCAGAAAATTTTATAAACGAATCTATAAAAAAATTAATAGATTATGCTAACGATATTGATAATAAATTCACCCATCCAGTTATAAAAGCAATAGTATTGCATTTTTGGGTAGGCTATTTACATCCTTTTACAGATGGAAATGGAAGACTTGCTAGAGGTCTTTTTTATTGGTATTTATTGAGGAAAGGTTATTGGACTTTCATGTATCTTCCCATATCAACCATAATCAAGAAAGCTCCACTTCAATATGCAATGGCGTATATTTATACGGAGCAAGATAACCTAGATTTTACATATTTTTATGATTTTCATACACAAAAAATTATCCAAGCAATTGAAGAATTTGAACAGTATATTGATACAAAAGTTGATGAAAAAAGAAGCATTGATGATTTATTAGATAAAAAGTTTGACTTAAATGATAGACAGAAACAATTGATACATTACCTCATATCTGATGTTAATCCATCGGCTTCAGTGACTTCTCATTCTTTACTACAGAATATATCTAGGCAAACAGCTGTAAGAGATTTAAAATTCTTAGAAAAGAAAAACCTAATTTATTCAAAACGTTCTGGTAAATATATTAAATATTATCCAACGGAAAAACTAGTAACTGAAGCTTCTAGAAAAAAAATTATTTTTGATTTCTGACAGTGTATTCTTGAAATAACTTGAACGGAATTCTGCTCCCTTAAAGCATAAAATCTACGGTTTTTGAGAACGTCGTTTAACAATAAATTAATAGTTTTTAGACGGTTCCGATAAAAAAATTTCTTTTGCTCTTCATTGTCAAATCCATACGTTAATTCAAAGACACATTAATAGATTTTAGCAAAATGGGGGCACTCTTTTTTAGGGTACTTTACTTTCTTTTTTATATGGTATATTACAGGTATTATTATAAATTCTTAACCATATGTATATGAAACAAAACATTGTATTTCTAGGGGCATTGATGGGTGTATTGGTAGCGAGTGTATTTCTTTTTGCAACACCTGCGCAAGCGTTGCATCCGGCATTACCTTGCGACATAGATCTTCCCGGCGAGTGTCAAATCACGACGCTTCACAATATGGGCGCAGGCGGGGTGTTTAGCGTATCCAAGACGTTGCATTTAGTTGGGTCGTCTGCGCAAATCAAGACGGATCCGGGAACGACTCTTGAGATTGATATTACCGGAGATTTAATTATGGATATTGACTCAAAAATCACAGGAGATGCTAATACAGCGAGTGGCATTGGCGCAACAACAAATATCACAGTGAGTGGGGACGTATTACTTAAGGGTGATGGCGCAAGTGGCGCGACTATTTCCATGAATCAGTCGGCAGGTTCTTGTTCGGGAGGGCAGGGGGGTATAGTAAATATTCTTTCGACTGATGGCGATATTACAATTCAAAATGGCGCAAAAATTACTGTTGACGCAAAGTGTCCTGCGGGAGAGATTGAGCTAAAAGCCCCTAAAGGAATAATCACTATTGACGGGCTTGTCTCTTCCGAGAGCAAGAACACCGGCACTGGAGCCATACAGCGTCCTGGTGGAGGCCCGATAACTATTGTTTCTGGCTGTGATCTTACTGTTGGGTTGACGGGAATTGCGCGTAGTGAAGGCCGTGACCCAGGGGCTGACCTTGTTCATCTCGAAGGAGGATGCGATGTATTGATTTTAGGTTTGGTGGAATCTACCGGACAAGCGCATACCATACCGAATAGTCCAGTCAATCATTGTAATAATGTAAACCGTCCCGACAAGCCTTCTAATTCAACAGCGTGTGTGGAAATTTGGTCAGGAGATACGCTGATAATAAATGCTTTTGATGCCAATAACGGGGAAGTAAATGCCGACACGGCGCAAAATGGCGGGCATCAAATCGCCTGGATTGATCTTTTTTCAAAAAATAATATTAGTATTATTGGAGATATTACTGGAGATTACGCTGTCCACGCGAATGAATTTGTGACTAACGCTCAAGGGGGAATTATCACCGTAAAATCCGTCGATGGCTCGGTGACTGCTTCCGGTCTTGCTATTCAAGCCAATGCGACAAGTAACGGAGGAAGTGGCGGAGATGTGATTATTCAAGCTGGTGGCGTTGGCGCGCCTTTGGGTAATGTTGATTTCGGCGCTTCTTCTATACAAGCGCGTGGTTCAGGCGCGGGCGCTATTCCGAGTGGCGGGGATATTAATGTTCGTTCTTTTAAAGGAGCTCTTCTTGGCACAGTAGGCGGAGAACTAAATGCGAGTGGAGGCAATCCTGCTAATGGATTAGTAACCCTGCAATCTTGTATCGGCACAATATATACTGGCACTGCCACACCTAGCGCTACAGTTAATCCGGATGATTGCGCGGGCGCAGTTTCTCTTCCGATATATGTAATACTGCCAATTTGTTTTTGTAGCACTACGCCGAGCGCTGATTGTCCGATTTGTGAACTAGACGGCGCTGGACAACCAGTTACCGTAATCGTTGACCAAAATGTAACGCTTGATTTTAATTCGGCTATTCCTTCGTGCGCGGGAGACGCTGATTTGTGCGCATTTTTTACTTATGATATAAGTGGGCCTACGCCCGATACTTGGAAAGCAATCTTTAATCTTGGCGGAAAAAGGCTCTTGGTAAAATCAGGCGCGACGATTACAACCAGCCAGGTTCCGCCGGTGGGGAATAACAATCGTATGGCGCCGGGGATTGAGATTCGCACCAGTTGCAAAATTTTTATTGAGGAAGGCGCGTTGATAATTGTGGAGTCTCATAATGGCAAAGCGGGGGATATTATCATTCATGCTGATGGAGAAATTACTATTAATGGCGAGATAACTAATCGCGTAACGGGAACCGTAGGACTTCCCGGAGACATTACTATTTCAAGTTGTTGTGGCGATATAGTTACGGGGCCAAAATCGCTTATTCAAACTATCGGCAATGATCGCGGAGGTAGCGATATCACGATTACTTCTTGTTGTAAAAAAGGAGACATCATATTAAACGGTCTGGTGCTTGCGCGCGCGAAAGCTCATTCACCCGGAGCGCCCAAACCCGATATCCGTGTAGTGTCTTTTAGCGGAAGTGTAACTATCAATGCTGATACTTCGGAGCCACTCTTTGATGAATATAATGTTTTTGGCGATACATATGATCTCTGGCCCGGACTTCTTTCATGGGTGACTCACCATACTGTGCCGGGCAGTGTGTCAGTGCAGGCTCTAAAAGATGTAAAAGTGTATGGTCATGGTGACGACCCGACTGCTCCAGTACGCAAAAGTTTTGCCGCAGTCGCCGCGGGTACAGGGACATCAAATTCGCATGGTGGCGTGATTGATGCGCGAGCCATAGAAGGGGACATAATCGGGCGCGACCGAGCATTTGAATCTTTTGGTGTTGATAATAGCGACGCGCTTATCCGCTTGTGGGCGGGTGGCGATATTGACCTTGCCAAACTTGGCGCCAATAATTCCTTTGGCCCAGTGGTTGATTCTATGGGAAATAAAAAAGGCGGCACCAATGAATTACGCGCTTTTCAAGGAAATATTTTAGTTGGACTCAATACTCTTATAGATGCTAGCGGACTCTTTCCCGGGGTGAATCTTTTGACATCTTGCGCGGGTGTTACTAGTAGCGGAATTCTAAATCCTTTAGATGCGAATGGCGCAGATGATAGTGGTGTATGCGGGCAGGTGTTTCCGGCTCTCTTGTTTGCGGATTGCAAAGCGTTGGGTGTAAAAGAACCTTAATAGAAAAATTCTAAAATTCACCGCTAGTTAACTTAAAATTTATATTCTTTATTAATTTCTAGAACTACGAATCTTATTCCTTTCGGCTCTAACACTTTAGGAGGTATGAGGTGTGTAGAGCCGGGCTGTTTCAAAATGGCTTTATGCACAGGAAAACAAATTTTCGGTTTTAGTAGAAGCGCATAATCTATTCCTTCTAATAATTTCATCCAAGGCGCCACTACAGGCAAAGCCAAGATCTCAACTTGTTTCCCCGGGTTTGTAAAAGAATCGCCGGGATAAAGAAACTTGTTTGCGATAAAGTAGCCGGTGTTTTGAATTGGCGGAATTGATGTATGCATAAGGGCGTGGTCCTTTCCAAACCCTTCGACCAAAACTCCATTTGCATCATAATTTTCACCATCTTCAAGTATGCTGAAAGCGATATTTTCTTTTTCTAAAAATACTCCGACGCTTTTATTGGTGATAATTTTTATTTGCGGATTATTCTTTAAAATCTCCTTTATTGAATCAATATGAAAGTGGTCAGAGTGTTCGTGAGTAATCAAAACAATATCAATATTTTTAATTTCGTTTTGTTGGGTTGAGTAAATCCCAGGGTCAGTCAAAATTCTGACTCCATTTTCTTCAACCAATAAACAACAATGCCCAAATTTTGTGATTTTCATATTTTGTATAATTATATTTTAGCAGAATGTTGGGATATTACAAAAATATTGGCAAATACTTTTCATATGTCATGGTGTGGCGGAGTGGGTTTCAGAAAAAATAAAAATGTAAACTCAATAAACTTCTTGTCGATAACATTTTTCGCAATAAATTTTGTAAATTTTTTGATCTTCAGGTTTGTATGATGTGAGTATTTCATTGTCACATTTTGCGCAACGTCCTGTCCATAAATTGCGGAGATTTCGTTTCCCCATGCGTATAGCATGCCTACAATTAAAACATTGTGATGGAAGCGAAAGTTTATTTCTTTTATAAAAATTTATTTCTCTATTGATAAGTTTGTAATTTTTATTGCAAGAATCGCATGTCAGTATTTCGTTTATTAAATTGTTGTTATATTCTGCGGGAGTCTTCGGCAGATTTTTATACTCAATAGTTCCTTGACCTGTTGTGTAAGGTATATTGTCTTTCCAAGTAAAACCTAAAGCCAAGGCGCTTTCTTTGTCTAAAGGCATATATTCATTGACTATTGCTTCATTATATCCGAATGGAGTTAGATTTTTTGGGAAAAAATTTCCCCATTCCTTTCTTTCTTTTAATTGATTGATTATTTGATTTTTGATTTTCTCGTATTCTTCTTTTGAATATTGTTTATTCAAAATACAATAGGATTTTTTACGAAGCCCATAACAGCCAACAAGATTGTCACAATTATAGCAATGTTCTGAATAATAAATATCGTGCGAATCGACTATCTGTTGAGACCCGATAACTTTATTGCTATCTAGCATTGTTAGAGCTTGGTAACATTCTTCGGCTTCTCCAGTAAAAGATAAATCATAAGAATCTATGGCTTTTCTTACAGTAAAACAAAATTTAGAATTTTCCCCACTTTTTATATCAAATGAATAATGAACATTGTGCGCATTGTAAATATGATTACCAGAAACATCGTTATTGCGTGAACCAAAAAAAGCGCGCTGGGGAAGTTTTTTGCGTAAAGCGTTTCTTTCTTTTAAAATATAATCAATACTTGATTTTTCATTTAACGGGTATTTTAATAGAAATTCTTTATATTTTTCTTTAGTAACTGGTTTATTGAAAATATGGTAAGACTTATTTACTTGTCCTACGCAACCAATGCAGTTTAGACAATTCCTGCAATCAAAAAGACCCACACTATCTACACAACTTTCACATTCTTGAGAATAAAAAAGTTTTGCGGAACCTAAACAATCAATGCATTCATAACAAGATTCAGACTTAAATAAATAAAGGTTGTCTATAGAATCTCGACAATTCCAGATAATATGTCCATAATCACAATCTTCATCATCTAGTCCTCCGAAAATAAGATAGCAATTTTTACTTTGATTGATTTGATTTGAGTATTCACAATTTTCAGTCTGGGAATTCATCACTGCGGCGCGTGGCGCTGTATTAAATATTTGTAAAAGTTGGGTAAAAAATGATTTTTTGTTATCAAAATCTATCCCGTAATCCATCGCATCCCAATCATCACTCCACCATTCTGAAACAGAATAAACAGGAAATGGCGCTTCAGGACTGTAAACTGACACTACCATTTCTCCAGATTTGTCTGATGGTCTTCTATAAAGTGTTTTAAAGTTTCTAAAAAGCATTCGTAATTGCTGACGACATATTGGACAAATTTCTGGCGGAGAAACTTTCATTTTTTCATAAAATCCAAAATCGTCTGGTTCAATAATGAAGTTGTTTTTACAACTTTGGCAGATTTTATTTTCCAGTTTCATGCTGTTATTATAGCACTTTTTTGATGATGAAGCCGTCCTTGTCTATTTCAAGGTAGCCACCGATTTTTTATATTTTTCGCATAAGTTTGGATTAACTCAGGTCACTCTGATACTAAATTGTACTGACGGGCAGTCTGGTACGCAGTTGGAACCTCTTTGTTGATAAATAATAATTAAAGGGCATTCGCTATTTTAGGTATCTCTTTGCATACTCATTAAACAGTAGTATGGTAGTCTCTGTGAATTTTTCTGGAGCATTCTTGATTTCCTTGATTACTTCACTAATATCTTCAAAATAAAAGCTTTCCACTTCATGTGGATCGGGAGAAAAACCTCCAGCATATACTGTTCTGAAAATAGTCTCGAACCCGTAATCATTGTCAGTGAATTTCTTTATTTTAAATAGTTCCTCTAATTTTATTTTTCCAGTAAAATTATTACCAAGCATCTCTTCTGTAAATTCTCTTTCTGCCCCATCAATATAACTCTCACCTATTGTTAGATGTCCACCCGGCACACATAATGCGCCCGGTTCTACACTTATATTCATACTTCTTTTATTGATTAAAACTCTTTTTAGATTGTTGTCTTCAAAACAAAAAATAGAAGCTCCTCTGTGTAAAATTTTATCTCTATGGCAAATAGACTTTAGTTGTTCTCCAGTAATTACGTCATTTTCATCCACAGTATTTATTAGTTCATCCATAAGTTAATTATATACTAGGTTCAACAAGTAGGTTAAACCCAAATGTGATTTCATATTTTTTAAATTCTTATGACAAGGTTTAACCTTGTCAGTTTTAATCGTAATACGTTTATTCGCCCAACCAAATATCTTAGCCGAGACAATTGTAAATCTTTTTCAGTCATAATTTTTCTCATTATCTACTCCAATCTTCCATACACCTTTCTCCAGAAATGCTTCGATGGTTTGGCGGTTGGCCTTGTTGATTAAATTTGAATGGGAAAGTTTATTTTGTTTCGCATAGTCAACCAATGTCATAATTTTCTTGCCTTCGAGATATGCTAGGCGCTTATGATAGCTGTTGGTCAGAGCTTTGGCGACAATTTCTTCCATTATTTTGGTCGCTCCGTTTTTATCATATTCAGCAAATGCGTCGTAATATTTTTGTCGGTCAATGAATTTTATATTGATAGGGACATAGCCCTCGCGAATTAAAATATAATTATTGAGCACGCGCCCGATGCGACCATTACCGTCAATAAATGGGTGGGTATACTCAAAAGCTAAATGCAATCGGGCAATGCGTTTAATAATATTTTCATAACTACTTGCATGGTATGATGAAAGCATCTTTTCTAGTCGCTCTAAGATTTCTTTTGGCGCGGGCGCAATGTGATTACCAACTCGCACAAATTCTTGATCTTTACGAAATCTGCCGGCAATGTCATCTCGGATATTAGAAATGAGCATTTTATGGAGTGAAAGAATGATATCAATAGAGAGTTCTTGTTCCTTTGCTCTTTTGTCGATATATAAGACCACTCGCGCGAGATTTTTGGCTTCAAAAATCTCGCGTTCGCTGATATACCTATCAAGATCAATTTGTAAAAGAATTTTTTCCGTTTCTTCCAGTGTCAATGTGCTATTTTCAATAGCATTAGAGTTGTAGACTTGCTCGGCTACTTCCGCTTCAGAGATAAGTTTTAGTATAGCATCTCTATTCCCTGATGCCTTGTAATATCTATCTCGAAGTTCAATAATTTTCTTGTTCGCTACCAATATTTTTACCATATAGTTGAGTATAGTGATTTTAACGGTTTTGTCAACATAATCGTGAAAAGCAGTCTTATTTTAGGTATTTTCACGATTATGTTCATAATTCATTGACCAAAACCCCCTAAAAAGACATGCCTTCGACGAGTTTCGTAATTCACTCCTAAGACTACTGATATTTTTGAATAGCGCTTCCCTTGCCATATTTTGAGTTAATCAAGTCACTATCAATATAGATTAACACAGGGATTTCACCATACCGCTCATTGAATTCTGAATCTTGTGGCCATTCATAATTGTTATTTGCAAAAGTGCCCGTTCTTGAATTTGGGATATAACTATTTGAAAAATCGGCATAATTCGGTAAATCAATTTTAATCGTTTTGCCTACTAAAAACTTTCTAGCATAATTTTCAAATTCAGTAGTATTTTCGTGTGACGAGTAAAATCCAAACAATTTTAAGACATTGCCGTTATCAAGCACGAGGTATTGGTATTGAGCTTCAATAATTTTTTGAGGTTTCTGAAATATCTCGGAGAGTATGGCATAATGTGTTTCCTTTGTATTGCTATATGCTTGTCTTTTTTCAACTATTGATTTGGTATCTTCCTTTTCTGCCGTTGAGGAGAAAAAGGGACTTAGCTTGCTCGCTATAGAACTTGGGACAACGAGAGTAAGCATTAAGACCGAAGTTAAGATCAAAACTATAGCGGGTATAGTATGTAATTTTTTCCGCAGGAGTCGAATTGCTTGCGCTAAGCCCACAATACCAAGTAGAGGAAAACCAAGTATTCCCAGCGGAATTATTAGAAGTCCCGCCAAACTACTAAATCCACCAGCTGCTTTATCGTAAGCAATAAACCAAGCGGCAAGAAATATCGCGCCTATTTGAAGACCCAGTATAACAGCAATAGAAATCGGGAATCTTTGTTGTTCTATAATGGGTAGCGTCTCAAAATCTGAAGTTTGATTTTCCATATTGTTATTTTAACACATCCTTCATCTTATTTACCAACCCCAAAAAGAGATTTCAAAAAATTGTCTTAAAAAATACATCAAAGCTATTTTAATGCCGATTCTAAATGAGAATAAAATTCGTCTTTTTCATAGATAGTATTATGTCCAGCACCTTTAACAGTGTAGATCTTCTTTAAATCAGAAGGAATTTCCTCAAAAAGCTTTTGACTTAATATGTTTGGAATTATTTCGTCTTTTTCGGCAATAATTATCGATACTTGACCTTTGTAATTGGCGAGCCATACATCTGGTGTAAAATTATTACGCAATAATAAACGCATTGGGTAGATAGGGTAATGGGAAAAAGCAACATCAGCGAGATTGTTGTAGGCGGTGATAAGAATAATTTTATTTATATTTGAATGTAAAGCGTGATAGGATGCTGGTCCTACCCCAATACTTTCTCCGGCAACTATGATGTTTTCAAAATTTTGAGTTTTCAAAAAATTAATTGTATCAGTAACATTTTGTAATAAAGTTGACATAGAGGGTTTAGACTCACTTTCTGCATATCCTGAATATTCCACAAAGTAAGTAGAGTAATCTTGCCCGACAAAAAAAGAATCTAGATAGTCACGGTCACAAGCTCTAAGCGCATTTCCATGATAATAAACAATTATTTTATCCTCTGAACGTTTGGTTAGATAACCACGACTAGTGCCAAAAGAAATCTGATCAGCATTCTTGAAAGACGAGCAATTCTTAAAATCAGTTTTATCTGGATAATAAATATATTTTTCTTGGAAAATAAATAATATTAATCCTAAGCCAACATAAACTAATAAAAATATTTTCAGCACTTCCTTAATTAGTCTGGGTGCTTTGCTTAAAATATTATCAGTATTTGGTTTCATAAATAAATCTATCTCAATATTTCTGGCGGAGAAACTTTCATTTTTTCATAAAATCCAAAATCGTCTGGCTCAATAATGAAGTTGTTTTTACAACTTTGGCAGATTTTATTTTCCAGTTTCATGCTGTTATTATAGCACTTTTTTGGATACCAATAATTTGTTTGGCTTCTTTATCAGAGAGCTTTGAGTCCGCCAGACGAGTAGATGGGCTGGTAGAAATTATGAGAGTGGCGTGATGAAGTTCAGCTAGATGTTCTAGCTAGATATCTAGATTTTTTAGGAGTTTTAGATTTTGTCATAATTTATACCTAATAGATTACAGTCCATGGATAGGTGGTATTTATGACTTTCCATGTGCTCTCTTTGATCGTAACTAGTTCTCCGATGTCCCGTATATCCTGTCTCACTTCTTCCTTGTACTTTTCTGGATCAGGAGTGCCAGGAATATCTTTTGAAGCTTTAATAAAATTTTCTGTGAGTGTAAAAGAAAGTAGACCAAAACCAGGACCGTGAGGATAAACCTCAATGGAATTTGTACCAACCGTATGATAAATATTTTTTGCTTTAAGTTGAGTGTTAATATTTACAAGTGAAACAGGTTCAATATTTACCTGACCCTCATACAATGTTCGAGCATCTGGAACAACATTTACCGGCACAATTCCTTTTGACGCCAGAAAGTACAAGCCACCATATCCAACAATGATGACAACTATAATTAAAAATATTATTTTTAGAGTTTTTTTCATTTCTTTAATTTTAGGCATAGTTCGAATCCCTTCGTCTTATTTCCTAAATTTTATTTGTTTACTTGATAAAATCACTGGCGGGCAGTCTTGAATTCTTATGACAAGGTTTAACCTTGTCAGTTTTAATCGTAATACGTCTATTCGCCCAACCAAATATCTTGGCCGAGACAATAATTTCTGTCAGAAAAGTCAGAAGATACTTGGTACCGAAAATGCAAAAGAGCATTTAATTCGATATTACCATGATGATATTCTAGCAAAAGTTAAGTTTTTCTCAAAGCAATTAAAATTGAAACTTTGTAAAAGTACTGGTCGAAAGTTGGCGATCACGGGAGAAGAAACAGTCGCCCTGGCTCTCTTCAAGCAAAATACAGGCATCCTGACAAAGAAAAAAGTTTGGGAAATATTCCAACCGAAAAAAAGCTACAAAACACTGCGCGCGCAGATGAATCGGTTTGCTTTGCAGGCTCTTGTGTGGCTAGGGAAAATCAGCCTGTGGGGGTTCGTAATTCAGAGTTAATACCCTAAAGTAATCTGCGACAGCAGTCAAAAGGTCCTTTGGCTTTTCAACGAGTCGGAATGGTTTTCCTCTGAGCAAAGTTTCTGGCGTGTGGAATCCCCAAGTGATGCCAATTGTTCCGATTCCCATTTTTTCTGCTTCGCGCATATCTCCAAGTGTATCAGTGATGAAAACACAATTTTTGGCTTCCACGGCATATTTTTCAAAAACTATTTTCATTTTTTCAACTTTGCTCTTATGAATGTCGTTACCCATAATTTGAGCAAAATGATTTGCCAAATCGTGCTCCTCTAAAAATTCTTGAATTGGGCTTGTGATTGTAGAAGAAATAACGATGAGTGTGTAATTTTTTTTAAGCCCTATAATAATATCTTTCATTTCTGGCATGATTTGGACTTCATTCTTCATCCTCGGAATATACTCGGTAAAAAAATCAATGTCATGTCGACATTCTCGGGTATGTACATTTACCGGCTCTTCCCAGTCGTTGATGTTTCCTTCAAATCTTTTCCGATAAATGTTTTCGGTCAAATGAGGGCAAATCATTTTTTGAATTTCAAAAGCTGGTTGAAATGAATCGGCTATGACACCGTCAAAATCAAAAAGAATAAACTGCTTTGCCATTGTTATTTCAAATTTAATAAATAATTAATAATCATTTTTGCTCTTTCTTCGGTAAAAAAATTTTCGTATCTCCTCGACCAAGATAATTGATGAGGCAATTGGAATAATAATAAGCCACTCCAAAAGAGAGAGTGGTGTGGTGTGCAGGATTTTCTGCAAAAATGGCGCATGGAGCGCGAAAAGTTGTAGAAATATAACTATCATTGTGGCGCCGACTAGAAACTTATTAGAAAACGGATTCATCTGAAAAATAGATTTGCTTTCGGATCTGCAATTCCACGCATTGAACCATTGGAACATCGCGAGCGTTGTGAGAGAAATTGTCAAAGCTTTAGTTAGGTCAGTTTCAAAGTACCCTTTGAAAAGATAGAGTGTTCCAATGGTCATCGGTAATGCCATCAAGAACATCCTTTGCGCCATAAGTCCATCCACAATCCATTTTTTAGGTCGCTCAAATTTTCCTTGCAGGAGTCCTTGTCCTTTTGGTTCCATGGCAAGGGCAACATCAAGGAAGCCATCAGTAACAAAATTAAGCCAGATGATTTGAGTGGCGAGAAGGGGTAGCGGATATCCTAAGACAAGCGCGCTCCCGATAACCAATACCTCACCCGCGCTTGTGGAAAAAAGATAAAGAATAACTTTTTTAATTGTCTTATAAATCCCTCTGCCTTCTTCAACGGCTGAAACTATACTTGCAAAATTATCATCGAGAAGCACTATATCCGAAGCCTCTTTTGCCACCTCGGTGCCAATTTTCCCCATTGCCACGCCAAGGTCAGCCGCCACTAGTGATGGCGCATCGTTAACTCCATCTCCAGTCATTGCGATAATTTCTCCTCGTTTTTTGAAGGCATTAATAATTTTTAATTTATGTTCGGGCGTTACTCTGGCAAATACTGTTACTTTAGATATCTTGTCTTTAAGTTCAAAGTCGTTCAATAAGTCAATTTCTCTTCCAGTAAGTAACTCGTCTCCATCATTATATATGCCTGCTTCTTTAGCAATAGCCATAGCGGTTATTTTATGATCCCCTGTAATCATTATGACTTTAATGCCTGCTTCTTGAGCTCTGCTCATAGCATCTTTTACTTCAGGACGTAAAACATCTTTCATTCCTAAAAAACCAACAAAAGTAAGCTTTGAAATTTGTTGAGGATCGATTATGTTTTTAGCGTTTTCTTGAATACCAATAGCAACAACACGTTGCCCTAAAAATGACATGCTTGTTAATACTTTTTCTAATTCTCCCTTTTCTTCTTCCGAGAGTGTATGAGCGCCTTGAGCATCAGTAATACTTTCAGAAAGTTCAATAATAACTTCTGGAGCGCCAATTACTGTTAAGAGATTTTTATTTTCAATTGTATTTATAACTGCGCGATATTTGAGTCTATAATCAAATGGAATCTCTTGCGCAACTGGTGATTCAGCTAATAAATATTCTTTATTAAATCCAATTTTTCTTGCAAAAACCACCATGGCCGCTTCTGTCGGATCACCGGCTATAGACCAACGTTTTTCAACATCAGAAAACAAAAGTCGGGCGCTGGCGCATAAAGCAGTAACCTTGCCAACATAAAGCAATTCAGGATGATTGACTGCATCAACAACATTATTTTCAAGTGTTATGTTTCCAATAGGTTCATAACCAACACCACCAATGTTAAATAATTTATCTGCCGTCCATACTTGTCGCACAACTAATTCATTTTTTGTAATTGTGCCAGTTTTATCAACAGCAATAATCTGCGCTTGTCCGAGCGCTTCAACTGCTTGAAGTTTTTTTACTAAAGCATTACGTTTAGACATTCGCCAGACTCCTGTTGCCAACACCAGTGTTATTACAATTGGCAACCCTTCGGGGATTATGGAGACTGAGAGTGACACTACGATAGTAAACATAGTTCGTGTCGATTCTCCGTTTGCAATTCCAACGCCGAACAATGTTGCGCAAATAATTCCCACAGTAATAATAATTGCTCGGGATAAATATCTGATATTTGCCTTTAACGGAATTTCTGTGTCAATGGAAGAAATTTCTTCTGCAATTTTACCAATAGCTGTGGTAAATCCTGTCGCGACGACAACAGCTCTCCCGTTTCCAGAAACAATATTCGTGCCTTTAAACAACATATTTTTCTGGTCGGCTACAGAAGATTCTTGTCCCAATGCGCCTACTATCTTAGAAACGGATTCTGATTCTCCTGTAAGAGACGCCTCATCAGCTTTAAGGTTTTGAGAGAGAATAACTCTCGCATCGGCGGGTACTTTTTCTCCCTCCTCTAAATTTATAATATCTCCCGGCACCACTTCACGGTCTGAAATAATAAATTCTTTTCCGTCACGCAATACTGTTGCTTTTGCCTCCACCAATTCTTTTAGGGCGTTTAGAGTATTTTGAGCTTTACCTTCTTGAATTGTTCCAACAATTGCGTTGAAGGTAAGCACAGAAAAGATAATATATGCATCTGTTGTTTCCCCAATGATGTAGGTGATAACACTTGCTATTATCAGTATAAAAATAAGAGGGCTATTAAACTGGTTCAGAAAGATACTGATTAAAGATTTTGGTTTCTTTTCGGGCAAACTATTAAAACCATATTGCGTAATTCTATTTTGTACTTCACTGAGAGTAAGCCCTCTCAATGAAGTACTAAGTTTTTTAAATACTTCTTCCGGGGATAATAAATACCATTTTGTTTCCATAATAATTATTATAACCAATATTTACCTAGACGGCTTGTGTTAATGGTTCAAAGTAGATAACAACCACACAAGAAATTTTTTGACTTCTTTGGTGTTACGCACATAATATTTAGCAAAACTATGTTTGGATTTTCCTACTCTGATAGTTATATCTTGAGGCAATACATGAAATGCGTCCTCATCTGTTTTGCCGTCTCCTATATAGATTACTTGTTTAGGATTGTTAAATTCTTTAAGTATGAACAACGAAGCTGTGCCTTTGTTTTCTTTTGCCTTCGGTCTTACTTCTAGGGTTTTTTTATAAAGGATTTTACGAAGACCACAGTTTTTTATTTCTGTTTGAATTTTTTTAATATTCGCCACAAACGCAGATTTATCCTGCGGTAAAAGTAGTCGATAATGCAGAGCGAGGGTAAGTTTTTTGTCTTCAACAAACACACCAGAATATTTTCTTTTTATATCTAAAAATTTCTTTTTTATATTTTTTAATCCCTTTTGAGACCCAGTTGATAACCGAGTACTTCTAACAACACCCCCGACTTCATATTCCAATCCATGATTGCCGACATATGTTATGTTGTTGAGCTTGATTCTTTTTTTGATGTCGTTTATGGTCCTGCCTGTAATAACTGCGATATGAATATATTTTGAAAGTTTTTTTATTAAAATTCTTGTATCCTCAGGAAGAATTGCTTTTGTGGGGTTTTTGGCAAGCGGAGAAAGTGTTAAATCAAAATCTAGCAATAAAGCAAAATTTGATTTATTTAACCTCCTTTTAATATCTGAGAGATCTTTAAAAACATATTTCATATTTTAACTTAGACTCGTAACCGCTTTGATAAATTCTGCAGACCAACGATAAATATTATAATTCTTTATAGATTCACGCATTTTCTTCATTCGTCTCTGCTGTTCGGGCAGTGGCATATTAAGAGCTGTATTTATGGCCTCAGATGTCTCCTCAGCATTATATGGATTTACCATCAATACACCCTTTAAGTCACGGACAGCGCCAGTAAATTGACTTAGAATTAAAACGCCATCTTCTTTATCTCGGGCGGCTATATATTCCTTAGCTACCAAGTTCATACCATCGTGTAGTGAAGTTACCATACATACATCAGCAATCTTAAACAGCGGATTCAGTTCTTCGTGTGAATGATGTTCTTTAAGAAGTATGATGGGTTGCCAGTTTTTTGTTTTAAATTTGTTATTTATACGCTCTACTTCTTTTGTTACATCCGCACTAAACTGTTTGTATTTAGGGACATTTTCCCTAGAGGGCGAGGCTATTTGTAAAAAGGTAAAATTATTTTTATAAGTTGGATGAGCATCAAAGAAAAATTCTAGAGCCTTAAATCTTTCCAAAATTCCTTTTGTATAATCCAATCGATCAACCCCTAGGCCGACATATTTGGTGTGTATTCCTAGTTTTTCTAAAAGTTTTTTCTCGACGCTTGGATTATATACAGGTTCTTCATTTCCACCAGTAAAAGCAATACCAATCGGGAATGATTTTATATGGCTAGTGTGATTTTGATATGTTACCGAAAATTGCTCAAAATCGCACCGAGATTCCATTTCTTTGCCGACAGTGTTTATAAAATTATTACAAAATTGTTGAATATGAAAACCCACAATATCGGCACCTAGCATTCCTTGCAATATTTCTTTACGCCATGGACAAACACTGAAAGCTTCAGGGCTTGGCCATGGAACATGCCAAAAGATTCCTATTTGTGTATCTGGTCTAACTTCTTTTATCATTTGCGGTAAGAGTGCTAAGTGATAATCTTGAACTAAGATGAATGGGTTCTGAATATCTTTTATTTCTTCAAGAACACTTTTTGCAAATATGCTGTTTACTTTTTTGTATTCTTGCCAATCTTCTTTTCTAAAGAGAGGGCGAGTATGCGCCATCAGACAGAGGGGATACATCGCCTCATTGGAAAATCCATTATAGTAACCCTTTATTTCTTCATCTGAAAGCCAAACCCTTTTCAAGGTGTACGTTGGCTCATGAAGAGGAACTTTAATTTTATTGTCTTTATCAACAACTGCTTTGTCGGCATTTCCACTACCCCAGGCAATCCAAGTACCTTTGCAAGCCGCCATTACTGGCTCGATCGCGGTGACAACTCCACCAGCCGGCACTCGATAAGTTATTTTACCTTTCGAGTCGGTATAGTGTTCATAGGGTTCACGATTAGATATGACAAAAATGGGACGGTCTTTCAGTGTTGATTTTATAAATTCGGATAGTCGTTCAGCCGTCCATGGGCTATCAAGTTTCTCTAGTCGCATTCTTGCTTCTTCGCGGGCGGACAAGCGCGCCTGTGATAAACTTTTTGTTATATGGGTAATTTCTTTTGCAAGAGGGATAAAAAAAGAGTATTTGCTTTCGTCTTTAAAACTTTCTTTTCCGTCACCCATTCTGATTTTCTTCACAGATTCTACTAAGCGAATAACCTGACGAAAAACAAAAAATCTCAGAATTATAAAAATGGTTATTGAAAATATAATTATTTGGATCAATAATCTCAATAAATTACCTTTCCAAATTTCCCTTATAGTTGTGTTTATATATCCTGCGTTTTGCACAACCATAAGCGCCCCCACAATACTTTCATCATTGTGTAATGGGTCAACATGCACATAACGATTTTCTCCGTCAGCGTCAAAAAAATCATTTTTTGAAGTATTACTATCCATTGCATCAGCAACAATTTTAATATTTTCAATTATAGTTTTTGGTAGTCCAGAAGAAGTAGCCAAAAGTGTTCCTTTATTGTCATAGAGAGCTATTCCTGCCAATCGTTCACGATTTGCAAATTTATTAACAACTTTTTGAAGGGAAGCTTGGAAAGAGGATTGTGTAAAATTAGCATAATAAGGTTCAACAGATTCTTTCAAACTATCAGCAAGTAAAGAAGCTCGTTGTTCTAGATTTGTTGTTAGGGTTGCTCTTTCTTGATCCACTTGCCTAATGTTGAACCCAAGAGCGACCAAACTCACAGTTACAACAACAGCACCAATTATGCTAAATATATACCTCATAATTTATTTTTTATTCTTGACCCAGTGAAAAGAATATAAGGTAAAAACTAAGAACTACTCCTATTTGCCACCAACTATATGTATATTTTTTTAATATTTTAATAAACGCATTATAACACAAAGTTTAACTTTAAAAAAGATGCTCAAAAAATAAGCATGTCGTGTTACCTGTTGATGCGGTATCTACTAGACAAAGTTCGAATGTATTTCGAGCAAAATCCAGATGACCTAAACTACTAATATCGTGCATCCGTTGCGCTGAAGCGCCTCTGTGCGAAGCACGGAGCTTTTCCCAAAGGAAAAGGACGGAAGCACGAATACAATGCGGACT
>MFTH01000012.1 GCA_001786765.1 Candidatus Nomurabacteria bacterium RIFCSPHIGHO2_01_FULL_37_25 | reverse complement strand
ATACCGGTGAAGATGCCGGTTAAGTGCAGTTAGACGAAAAGACCCTAGAAGCTTTACTATAACTTTATATTGAGCATGTTTTTTGACTGCGTAGAATAGATGGGAGAGGTCTGATGTTTTCGGTTTCGGCTGAAATCTACTCGACAGTGAAATACCATTCTTTTTGAAGGCATGTTCTAACCAATATGGCAAAAACGTATTGAGACAGTATATGGTGGATAGTTTTACTGGGGCTGTACCCTCCTAAAAAGTAAAGGAGGGGTTTAAAGGTACTCTAGGCGCGAATGGAAACCGTGCCGATAGTGTATAGGCACAAGAGTGCTTGACTGTAAGAGGTACATCTCAAGCAGGTGGGAAACCAGAACTAAGTGAACCGACCACCCGTATTAGACGCGGTGGAAGATTAACGGATAAAAGCTACTCTAGGGATAGACTCTGCGATAGAAATATTTAAAAGAGTCCTGTTGTCCCTTCGCGAAGTAATTTGCGATACAAAAACGGCTTATAACGGTGGAAACGCGCGGAAGCGCATAATACCGTGGGAAGTCGAGAGAAAAATGTAATGATGTTATAATGACAACGATGGAATTAACCAAACAGCAAAAAAGTGTTTTAATTGGCACGATTCTCGGTGATGGTTTTTTACAAAAAACCGGAGAGAAGAATGCCAGATTAAGGTTAGAACATAGTCAAAAGCAAAAGGATTATGTTTTATGGAAAGGAAAAATTTTCGGCAGATTATTTCAAGGCAAACCAAGTTTTCTTGAAAGAATTCATCCAAAGAGCAAGGAGACTTACAAGTATTGTCGCTGGCAATCAAATGCAACTCCAGCTTTTGGAAAATGGCGAAAGTATTTTTATCCAAATGGAAAGAAAATCATTCCTAGTGATATAGGAGATTTTTTGACCGAACCGATAACGCTCGCTGTGTGGTATATGGATGATGGTTACTTTAACAAAATAGATAGAAATAGTTATATTTACCTTGGTCGCGTAACGCGCGCCGAAGCAGAAATATTACAAAAAGCTATTCAGAAAAATTTTGCTATTATTGCTACCATTTATGATAAGAAAAATAAAGGATTTGCTTTATTTTTTGGAGTAAATGAAACTAAAAAATTTCATACCCTCGTTCATTCATTTGTAATTCCATCATTAACATACAAACTCTTTGACCCCGTAACGACTTGATCACTTTTTGTGGTCAGAGCGTTTGTCTTTTCGAACAAAGACGAATGCTAACACGCCGACCCCTGCCTTCTGGTTTTTATAAAATCCAGAAGGCAGGGTGATGATATAGTCTATATACTAGCCATTAAAATGAACAGGCTAGTTCCGCCCAAGAGTTCATATCGACGGCGGAGTTCGGCACCTCGATGTCGGCTCACCTTAGCGCGGCGGTGGAGAAGCTGCCAAGCGTTTGGCTGTTCGCCAATTAAAAAGGTACGCGAGCTGGGTTCAGACCGTACTGAAGCGGAAAATAATTTTTCGGCTGAAGTACAGTTTGAACCCTCAGAGGCTAATTATAAAATTTATGTTTTAGTTTTTTCGTTTAAGAAAAAGTATAGTAGAACCCCGAATCAGAGCAAAGCTTGGTACGGGGCAGGCCAATCAAATCACGGCGGTCCCGCCTTCTGGAATTAAAAATTCCAGAAGGCGGGATGAAGTCGGGGTTATCGGTAAATTCCGAATTTTCGGATAATACCGAGAAGAAATTTATTTTCTTTGTAGAGACTACAAACCGACCGTCCTGAATATTATTGAAGGACGAACGTATAGTCCAATGCAATGAGTAATCATTGATATCATGCGTGAGACAGGTTGGTCTCCTATCTACTGCACTCGTTGATTCTTGAAAAGATTTGCTCCTAGTACGAGAGGACCGGAGTGAACTGACCTCTGGTGTATGTGCTGTTTTGCCAAAAGCAATGCACAGTAGCTATGTCGGGAATGGATAACCTCTGAAAGCATCTAAGAGGGAAGCCAGCTTTAAGATTAGGAATCGTTAAGAACCGTGAGAGATGATCACGTTGATAGGCTTTAAGTGTAAGCGCAGTAATGCGTGGAGCTGAGAAGTACTAATGTTTCGATTCCTGTTAAGAACTTTGGAAATCACACTCCGACGTAAAGTCGGAGCCAAAAAAATAAAAACCACTGAGGCAAGACCTCAGTGGTAAGAAAACTTGAATATAGTGTTCTGGTGCTTTGACGGCGGAGTCACACCTCTTCCCATTCCGAACAGAGAAGTTAAGCCCGCTAGTGCCGATGATAGTCTTTCATGGCAAAAGTAGGCAGGCGCCAGAACAATGTATTTGAGGAAAAATACCAGTAATAAATTACTGAATTTCGGTTTTTTTGTCTGCCTGTTATCCTCTATCTTATTGAAAAGAGAAAGTATTTACCTAAATAGGTATTATAAATGCGCAAGAACCATTCTTGTGTTTTTCTTTTTTGGGTTGTTTTTTGATATAATTTATGTTAGGTTATTTGTATGACTACGATGCATTTGGAAAATAAAATATCTTTAATTATTGAACAGAAATTCTTTGAATATTTTGGTGATCTTGATGTGGGTAATGAATTTAATTTGAAATTCTTAAAAGAGATAAAAAAAAGAATCAAAAATAAAAATAAAAAATTGATTGATCATTCAGATATTGTTAGATTGTATGCCTAAAATTAAATGGACAGCAGAAGCTGTTTCAGATTTGAAATCTTTAGAAAAAGTCTTTGCAAAAAGAATTGTAAATAAAATAACTTGGTTTGGGGATAATTTCGCAAATTTAAATCTCGAAATGCTATCGAATGAATTAAATTATTTATATAAGGTACGCGTGGGAAATCACCGTGTTGTTTATAGTCTCCATGATGATATTTTACAGATAGAATGGATTGGACATAGGAAAGATGTTTATAAAAAAAATAAAAAATAATGTTGAGTTTTTGGCAAAAGTAGGTAGGCGCCAGAACAATGTATTTGAAATAAAAATTAACCAGTAAATATTTACTGGTTTTTTGTGTTTTTAATGCTACAATATCTCCATGACATGGGCTTTTAAAAGGCAGTTTCTTTATGTGTTCATTCTTATTTTATTTTTTTCTGTCTTTGGTTTTTTAATAATTTATCCTAGATTAAACAAGGCACCTTCGTGCATGGATGGCAGACAAAATGGAAATGAAACAGGCGTAGATTGCGGAGGGTCTTGTGTTAACGCTTGCCTTGCGCAAGTGGATGAAATTTCAGTTCTTTGGGCTCGCGCTTTCAGAGTTGTTCCGGGTCGTTATAATGCTGTTGCTTATCTTGAAAATCATAATAAAAATACAGCTATCGATAAAATCACTTATAGGTTTCGTTTTGCCGACTCTAACAATATTTATATTGGCAAGCGCGAAGGCGTTACCTATGTGCCTCCATCGGGCAAGATAGCTATCTTTGAGCCGGCGATAGATCTCGGGAACTCTGTTCCTGTCTATACGACTTTTGAATTTACACAAATACCGCAGTGGGTGACAGTTTCGGAAGAAAAAATTAATCAACTAAAAGTTTTAGTTTCCAATATAAATCTTAGCAATGAGGATACTAGTCCCAGACTCTCTGCCGATATAAAAAATAATTCTTTTTTTGTTATACGAGAAATGAATGCAGTTGTTATTTTATATGATGCAAATCATAATGCTGTTTCTGCTAGTCGCACTTATTTGGATGTGTTAAACCCCGAAGAAAATAAAGTTGTTAATTTTACATGGCCGGAACCTTTTACATCCTTGATAACTGTGAAAGAAATAATTCCTTTGTATAACATTTTTTCAGTACAACTAAAATAAGACATGATAGAAAAAATTCAGATAGTAGATATTCTAAAAAAGATCTTTCGTAGAATAGATTGGCTTCTGGTTTCTTTTATACTTCCTATAATTATTGCTGGGCTTTTTACGATGAAGAGTTTTACGCCCCTTGAAGACTCAGGAATTTTTTTTGATAAACAGATTATTTGGGTTTCATTAGGTTTTATTATTTTTTTTGTTTTTTCTTTTATAGATTTTCGTTTTTTAAAACGCACTGATGTGTTAGTCTTTATATATCTTTCAACTTCTTTAATTTTACTTGCTCTTTTCGCTTTTGGGCAGGCTTCTTATGGCGCTAAAAGTTGGTTTAACTTTAATATTTTTTCTTTTCAACCGGTTGATATGATGAAATTAGTATTAGTGCTTATCTTAGCCAAGTATTTTTCTCGTCGTCACGTGGAGATTAGAGACATAAAACACATTTTTATTTCTGGTTTTTATGCGTTTATACCTTTTATGTTGGTATTGTTTCAGCCTGATTTTGGTTCTGCGATGATTATATTTTTTATATGGCTTGGCATGGTGCTTGTTTCCGGAATTTCTAAAACACACTTATTTGTTGTGTTTATTTCCATAGTGGCGCTTTTTGCGCTATTTTGGTTTTTTATTTTTGCGCCGTATCAAAAGGCTCGTATTTTTAATTTTATTTATCCGCTTACTGACATTCATGGCACAGGCTATAACGCATTTCAATCCACTATTGCGGTGGGTTCCGGAGAAATAGTGGGTAAAGGTTTGGGTTTTGGCACACAATCGCGGTTGAAATTTCTGCCACAACCTCAAGCGGATTTTGTTTTTGCCGCATATGCTGAAGAGTGGGGTTTAGTCGGCTCTATCTTGATTCTTTTACTTTATGCGCTAGTTATTTGGAGGATTCTTCATTCTGCCACTCTAGGAGCATATAATTTTGAAATACTTTTTGGTATGGGCATTGCTATTTTCTTTATGAGTCATATACTCGTAAATATCGGAATGAATTTGGGGTTAATGCCGATCACTGGCATACCTTTGCCTTTTATGAGTTATGGCGGTTCACATCTTATTTTTGAATTTACAGGTTTAGGAATTTTGATGAGTATGAAAAAAGACGCAAGGGCGGTAAATAGAGATGATACGAAAAATGAATTTTTGGGAATCTAAATTATGCCCAGCATAATTTTACTAAATTATATGCAAATTATTGATGGAAAAAATTTAAGCAGAGAAATTTTAAGTGAAATAAAAAAAGAAGTGGCCTTACTGCCATTTGTTCCAGTTTTCTGCGATGTTTTAGTGGGGAATGATCCGTCTTCAGCTCAATATGTACGGATGAAAGGGAAGACTGCGGAGTCCGTAGGCATTAGATTTCATAATGCGAATTTTCCTGAAACTATCACGACAGAAGATTTAATAAAAGAAATAAATATTTTAAATAAAATGGAAAATATGTGCGGGATTATCGTTCAGCTTCCGCTTCCGGCGCATATTGACCGAGAGCTGGCGCTAGACAGCATAGATTCGCATTTAGATGTGGACTGCCTAGGTACGGTCGCGAGCGAGAAGTTTTATAACGCCTGCTTGCGCAGGCAGGGAAATACAGAATTAGGTTTTCCGACAGCTTTGGCTTGCATGGCTATTCTTGACTCTCTCAATTTAGATTTAGCAAATAAAAATATTATTGTCTTAGGGCAGGGGATGCTAGTGGGTAAACCAGTCACAGCATTACTTAAGTTTCGTGGGTTAAACCCAATCGTAATTACTAGTAAAACTGGAAACAAAGATGAACTTATAAAACAGGCTGATGTTATAATTTCGGGAATTGGTAAAGGAGCTTATATAAAGAATGACATGATTAAATCAGGAGTGATTTTAATAGATGCTGGCGCTTCTGAATCAGATGCTGGCATTATCGGTGATGTGGATTTAGATTCAGTAAAAGACATTGCGGGATATGTTTCTCCAGTGCCCGGAGGAGTAGGGCCAGTAACCGTAGCTATGCTTCTTCGTAATGTGTTAAAAGTAGCGAAGAGCCTACCAGAGCAGGCAGGTTTAAAATAGTATATGAATGAAATAATTTTTTTCTTTTTTTATAATCTCGCGCATCAGTCACAAATTTTTGATGACATAGTTATTTTTTTTGCCGTGTATTTTCCTTACGTGGTGGTTTTTATAGCAGGAATTTTTTTATTGACGCATCACGAAGTTTTCAAGGACAAAAATACTTTGCAAGTTTTTTTAATCAAGAAAAAAGAAATCCTTAGCGCATTTTTTTCTGGAGTTTTGGCGCAAGTTCTTGCTTATGGATTGAAGATTTTTTTTCATACTTCACGGCCATTTTTAGATTTACCAAATGTTTCTGCTCTTTTTCATGAAACTGGTTTTGCTTTTCCTTCGGGGCATGCTACTTTTTTTGCGGCGCTTAGCGTTTCTTTATTTTTTACTCACAAAAAAGTTGGGTATATCTTTATGTTTTTTGCTCTCTTGATAGGTCTTGCTCGCATTATCGCTGGAGTGCATTTCCCAGTAGATATTTTAGGCGGATTTATTCTCGGCGCTTTTACTGCTTTTTTTGTAAAAAAATATATAACTAAAGAAATTAGCAAAAATTAGCTAGGTCAATTAGCTAGGTCTTGCCTAGCTATGCCTAGCTATAAACAATCTTATTTAAATTTAAAATGAAAAAATTTTATATCACAGGAATTTCAGGTGTAGGTAAATCTAGTGTCTCAGAAATACTTAATCAAAAAGGGATTTTTTCTATTGATATAGACAGCGTAAAAAATTTATGTTATTGGATCAATAAACATACAAAAGAAAAATCTTATTGGCATCCTGGAAAAAGTAGTGAATGGCTTGAATCACATCAATATATTTGCGATAAAGATAAGTTAATTGCCTTAATGAATACAGACAAAGATATTGTAGTAGTTGTTGGGCTTGCCGATAATCAATCTGATTTTTTGAATTTATTTGATAAGGTTTTTCTTTTTCACTGCAAAGAAGAAATTTTCCTTAAACGACTCGATGAAAGAAATAATAATGATTTTGGAAAGCATAGTTCAGAAAAAGAAATGATTCTAGCTTGGTATAAAGATTTTGAAAAGGCGTTATTGGACTGGGGTGTCATATCTATCAATACTGACCGTCCGATTTTAGATGTAGTGAGGGAAGTTATCTCTAAATTTAAGAATTTTAGCTAAGTCTTTAGCTAGGTCTTGCCTAGCTAAGTTACATCGAGTATAATTAAATGATGTCTATTCGTAAAGTCTCATTTGCTTTAGGTGAATATTATCATCTTTATAATCGCGGCAACAGCAAACAAAAAATTTTTCATGACAAACAAGATTATGAACGATTTGTCGGATTACTTTATGCGTGTAATAGTCAAGAAAACTTTAAGATTTTTAACACACCCAAAGGTCAAGATCTATTTAGCTTAGATATAAGAAAAAAGTTGGTTGGTATTGGTGCGTATATTCTTATGCCGAATCATTTTCACGTGCTCGTAACACAAATAGAAGACAATGGTATAAGTAAATTTATGCAAAAAGTATCAACCGCGTATGTTATGTATTATAATAAAAAATATAAAAGAACAGGCGGACTTTTTGAAGGAAAATTTAAATCACAACATGCAGGAAATGACAGGTACTTAAAATATCTTTTTTCTTACATTCATCTAAATTGTCTTAAACTGTTATTTGAAAATTGGAAAAAAGAAGGAACCCGTGATAAAAAGAAAGCTCTGAAATATCTATTTGATTATAAATATTCGAGCTATCTTGATTATTTAGAATTTCCTAGGGCGCAGAATAAAATTCTAAATATAAAAGCTTTTCCAAAATATTTTCCCGATAAAAAATCTTTTATTAAAGAAATATTTGAATGGGTTGATTATGATAAATATAGCTAGGTCTTGCCTAGCTATGAGTTGCTTATTTTGTAAAAAGTTTGTATCCTCAAGCTTGATTTATTGAAATTCAAGATTCATATAATTTTTTGACTTTTTGAGCGCGGGGGTATAGAATAGCCCTATACTTATGATTAAAAAAGTTGTTTTGTCTTTGGTGATTTTGCTTTTAGGCGCCGGTGTGGCCTTTTTTGTTTTTAAAACCGAACCTAAATTAAATAAAAATTTTGAGACGCAAAATGCATTCTTTAAGAAATTTCCTTTTCGATTAGGATTGGATCTTTCTGGTGGCAGCCACCTTGTGTATAAAGCCGATGTTAGCGCTGTGCCTTCAAGCGAAGTGGAAAATTCAATGGATGCGCTTCGCGATGTAATTGAGCGACGTATAAATATTTTCGGAGTTTCTGAACCGATAGTGCAGGCGCAACACGGTGGATTCATTTCCGGTAGTAGCGAGCAATTAATAGTTGATTTACCCGGTGTAACTGATGTAAAAAAAGCAGTGGAGATGATTGGGCAGACTCCAGTTTTGGAATTTAAAACACAAGCTCCAGATGGCGCTCCGCAAAACGCAACCGTGGATAAAGATGGCAAAGTAACTTTGGATTTAAATTCTCAATTTGTGGCGACGGAGTTGACTGGCAGATATTTAAAGAAAGCAACTTTAGAATTTGATCAAAACACCAGAGAACCAAGAGTAAGTTTACAATTTGATGACACAGGCACAAAACTTTTTGCAAAAATAACTAAAGAAAATGTCGGCAAGATGGTAGCTATTTATCTCGATGGTTCGCCAGTATCTACACCAGTAGTCAATGAAGAAATTCCAAATGGTCAGGCGGTCATATCTGGCAATTTTACTCCACAAGAAGCGAAATTATTAGTTGGCAGGTTAAATTCAGGCGCTCTTCCTGTACCCATCACTCTTCTTTCCACACAAAGTATCGGCGCTATTTTAGGAGAATCTGCTGTTAATGCTGGAGTTAAAGCGGCAATTGTAGGATTTTTATTGGTGGCTCTATTCCTCATTCTTTGGTATCGTTTGCCCGGGATTATTGCGATAGTGTCTCTGTCTATTTTTGTGATAATAATGCTCGCGCTATTTAAACTCATTCCAGTCACTCTTACTGCAGCCGGAATCGCAGGGTTTATCATAGCCATCGGGATAGCTGTTGACGCAAATGTGCTTATTTTTGAACGTATAAAAGAAGAGATGAATTCTAGTAAAACAGTAAATGATGCAGTTTTAGCAGGATTTTCTCGAGCTTGGTTTTCTATTCGTGATTCGAATACATCAACCATCATTACTTCTATTATTTTGTATACATTCGGCACTTCGCTTATAAAAGGCTTTGCTTTGACTCTCGGTATGGGAGTTTTGATATCGATGTTCTCTGCTATTACTGTGTCGAGGATTTTTCTCTCTATTATTAAATTTAAAAATGAAAATAAATTTTTTAGATTTTTATTTTCCAGTGGTCTTAGTAGATAGCTTTATGAACTTTATAACTTTAAAAACCTTCAACTAATTAAATGTTTATAATCAAACACAAAAAAATATTTATCACTATATCTATAATACTAGTTTTGCTTTCCATTACCTCACTTTTCATATTTGGATTAAAGGTGGGTATTGAATTTAAAGGGGGAGCGCTGACCGAAGTTCTGTACGAGGACAGTCGACCACTGCATTCTGACCTGCAACCAAAACTAGATTCACTTGAATTTGGTTCTATTCTTTTACAACCAACAGGGGGCATGGGGTACATTGTAAAGTCTCGCGATTTGACTGACGCTGAACATTCTTTGCTTTTGCGCACTCTTTCTATGGAGGGTAAAAATGTTTTAGAAGAAAGAAGTTTTAATTCTATTGGGCCATCGATCGGTCGTGAACTCACTAGAAGAGCGGTCGTGTCCATCATACTTGTATCACTTGGGATAATACTTTTTATTGCGTATGCATTTCGCAAAGTTTCTAAACCTGTTTCTTCGTGGAAGTATGGATTCATCGCTATCGTGACACTTCTCCATGACGTGGCTATACCTGTCGGTCTTTTTACATTCCTTTCATATTTTTATGGAGCAGAAGTTGACACTCTTTTTGTGGTAGCTGTGCTCACAATCCTCGGGTTGTCTGTTTCTGATACCATAGTTATTTTTGATAGAATTAGGGAAAATCTAAAAAGTCAGGCGTCAAATTCCAAGATTAACTTTAGTGAAATAGTTGGTAAAAGTTTGGATCAATCATTTATTAGATCTATTTGCACTTCGCTAACTGTTATTCTAGTGTTACTCGCTTTATTTTTCTTTGGTCCAGAAAGTACGAAGTATTTTGCGCTTATGCTTACTGCTGGTATGTTCTTCGGCACATATTCTTCAATTTTCCTCGCTAGTCCGATTTTGGTTTTTATAGAAGAATGGCAGAAGAAGTCTCGTCCATAGGACTTAAGAAACTGTAGCCGAAGGAAACATATTTGCTTTTTGTTTTTTTGTGGTATAATGGAGCATATGAAATACTTTTTAATTATTTTAGGGGTTTTGGTTTTGTGGGTAGTTTATGTTTATAATAATTTTGTTTCACTTAAAAACCGAGTAGCAGAAGCTTGGGCGGATATTGAGGTGCAGTTGAAGCGTCGCTATGACTTGATTCCTAACCTTGTAAATTCTGTCAAAGGATATGCCACTCATGAAAGTTCAGCTTTTGAAAATGTTACCAAAGCTAGAAGTATGGCTATGGGCGCGCAAGGTCCTACTAAAGAGCACGCAGAAGCAGAAAATATGTTAACTGGAGCGCTAAAATCCATTTTTGCAATTTCTGAAGCTTACCCAGATTTGAAAGCTAATACGAATTTCTTGGCGCTTCAAAATGAACTTTCTGACACAGAAAATAAAATCCAAGCGGCGCGCAGGTTCTATAATACCAATGTGCGTGATTTGAACACTTCAGTGGAAAGTTTCCCCGGTAATGTTATCGCAGGCATGTTTAGCTTTTCTAAAAAAGAGTTTTTTGATCTTGCGGACAATGATGTCGCGCAGAATCCTGTGGAAGTTAAATTCTAAATAAATTTATATACGTATGGATAAATTTTTTGGTTCAAAATTAAACACAGTTCTTTTGATTGTCCTCATTATCTTGATGGTCATTGCAATAAAAGTGATGCTAAAAGATCAAGATAAATATTTTTCGTTTTTTAACCAGCAAAAAACAGAACAAAAACAAAATTCAACTTATAGTATTTCCGGCAACAAAGACGACCTTGTTTCTTTTTCTATTTCACCTGGTCAAAAAGTAAAGGGATTAGTTCCTTTTGAGGGGGCAGTCAAGGGCGGATATTTTTTTGAAGCAAATATTTTGATTAATGTTTTAGATATGAATCAAAAATTGATTAAAGCAGGACATGCCACGGCGACTGGCGAATGGATGACCGCAGGACCAGTCTCTTTTGCCGGGAAGCTTGATTTTTCAGATATTGCCAAAGGTCTCGCTTATATTCAAATTCAAAATGATAACCCTTCAGATATGCGAGAGAATGACAAGTTTATCGTCATTCCGATTGTGATAGAATAATAAAATGGCGACACTTTATACCGAACAATCAAAGAATGTAACAAAAACGTGGGTGCTGATGACAGTATTTTTTGTCACAGTAATTCTTTTTGGTTGGTTTTTTAGTTTTTATTATAATGACACAAATATTCTTTACTTTTTTGTAATTTTTAGTATTTTGATGAATTTTTTTTCTTATTGGTTTTCAGACAAAATTGTTCTGAAACTCGCGGGGGCAAAAGAAGCCAAAAGAGAGGAATATTTTGATTTATATACAACTGTTGAAAATCTATCTATCACCGCAGGATTACCAATGCCGAAAGTATATGTGGTGATAGACCAAGCTCCAAATGCTTTTGCTACCGGCAGAGATAAAAATCATGCCGTAGTTTGCGCCACCACCGGACTTCTTTCAATCTTAGACAAGACGGAGCTAGAGGGCGTCATAGCGCACGAACTTTCTCATATTGGCAATCGTGACATGTTGCTTTCTACTATTGTTGTGGTCCTTGTCGGTTTTATTACTATTATCGCAGATGTTTTTACAAGAAATTTATTTTTTGGAGGTCATAGAGACAATGACAACAAGGGCAACGGCATACTTATGATTATCGGGATTATTTTTTCAATTTTGGCGCCGATTTTTGTAACGCTTATTCAATTAGCAATTTCAAGGAAAAGGGAATTTTTAGCGGACGCTTCTGGAGCGCTTCTCACTCGTTATCCGGAAGGGCTTGCCAATGCATTAAAGAAAATTTCTCAATATCAAAAACCGATGGTTCGTCAATCTGGCGCTATCGCGCATCTATATATTGCTGATCCTAAGGGCCCAGGCTTAGGGAAAAAAATTAGTGGATTTTTCGCTACTCATCCGCCAGTGGAAGAACGTGTCAAAGCTTTGATTGGGAAATAATTTAAAAACTCTTTCTTGGCACGACTTTTTGATAGGCAATCTATCTAGGACTGTTGTCCTAGCGAACTTCTCGGCCCGTCGGCCTGCGAAAGACCTCTCAAAAAGTGCGCCTGCGACAAGTTTTTATTTTTCTGTTATACTCTAAATATGGATCCCGTTAGAGGCCATAGTAGCAGACGGGAATGTTGTAGTGAAAGTTATTATTAATTTATATTATAGCGCAGTGTTTAAATTCAAAGCGAATGCGACCTGCCTCTAACGGGATGAACATAAAAGATGTTGAAAACCTTGCAAATCTGGCTAGGATTGAACTTGGAGAAGATGAAAAAAAAGAAATACTTTCTGATATGGAAAGTATTTTGGAGTATGTGAAGCAGATTGAAAAAGTTGAAGTACCTGCCCGCCAATTGGCAGGCGGGGATGATACAAAAAATGAGCACGACCTCATAAATGTTTGGCGTGAAGACAAGCCTGTACAGCGTGATTTTTCCAGAGATTTAATTATTTCACAGTTTCCGGATTCAAAGGATGGATTTCTAAAAGTTAAAAAGATATTATAATTATGAAAATTCAAAAAATTTGGGCGCCTTCGCCCTCGGAGTCAAAAGTACAGGGAACCCACGACGCTTTAAATTTTTTAATTTTCATAATTTAAAATAAGCATATGATTGACTTGAAAAATTTAACAATAGAAGAAGCGCACGAATCTCTTAAAAGAGGAGAATTTACCTGTCGTGAATTAGCTAACGCTTATCTAAAAGTAATTAAAGAAAAAAATCCTGAAATTAATGCGTATATAGAAGTATATGATGATGTTCTCGATCAGGCGGATGAAATGCAAAAAAAATTTGTTTCAAAAACTGACACCATCTTGACTGGAATTCCATTTGCAATCAAAGATAATATTTTAATTAAAGAACGTATTGTTTCCGCTGGTTCAAAAATTTTAGA
Organism: Candidatus Nomurabacteria bacterium RIFCSPHIGHO2_01_FULL_37_25; assembly: GCA_001786765.1. Lineage (GTDB taxonomy): Bacteria > Patescibacteriota > Minisyncoccia > Phycocordibacterales > UBA9973 > UBA9973. The sequence continues at coordinate 10,457 of MFTH01000012.1, read as the reverse complement.
AAATTATAAAGCTTCTTATGATGCCACAATCATAAAAAATCTCAAAAAAGCTGGCGCTATTTTTTTAGGTCGCACAAATATGGATGAGTTTGCTATGGGGTCTTCTACACAGACATCTGCTTTTGGTGTGACTAAAAATCCTATTGACACAACGAGAGTCCCCGGAGGTTCTTCGGGTGGTTCCGCTGCGGCCCTAGCAGGAGATATGACTTTAGCAGCTTTAGGCACAGACACATGTGGTTCAGTTCGAGAACCTTCTGCATTTTGCGGGCTAGTCGGACTCAAACCGACTTATGGGGCAGTCTCTAGGCAAGGCATTATTGCCATGGGAAATTCTCTCGATCAAGTTTCTCCTTTTGGGAAGTGTGCGCGTGATGTAGAAATTATTTTTGATTTTTTGTCAAATTATGACGAGGAAGATAGTACTTCTGTGTCAGACGAGCTAAGGGATTCTAGATTAAAAAATCAGAATTCAAATTCTAAAAAAATTGGCGTACCATGGCATTTATTTAAAGAAGGCATAGATACTGAAGTTCAGGAAAATTTTAAAGAATCTTTAGATAAATTAAAAAAAGCGGGATATGAAATTTTAGACATAGAGCTTCCTCATGCCAAATATTCCTTAGCTGTTTATTATATAATAATGCCAGCTGAAGTTTCTACAAATTTATCTCGTTTTGATGGAATTCGCTATGGTTATAGCGCAGAAGGTGAAAACTTGATGGATATATATAAAAAGAGCAGACATAATGGTTTTGGAAAGGAGGTTCGAAGAAGAATTATTCTTGGTACTTATGTGCTTTCTCATGGATATTATGACGCGTATTATATTAAAGCGTTGAAAGTGCGAGAAAAAATAAAAACAGAAATAATGGAAACTTTTAAAAAAGTTGATTATATTCTTACTCCGACTGTTCCAATTACAGCTTTTAAGTTAGGAGAAAAATTAGATGACCCAGTGTCAATGTATCTCTGTGATATTTTTTCTGCGCCAGCAAATTTATCTGGAGTTCCAGCCATTGCTTTACCTTCTGGAGTCTCAAAGGATGGTTTAAAATTCTCGATTCAATTCATGGCTTCACACGGGAGAGAGGATTTGCTTTTTGAAGTTGGAAAAAAATTTGAGACCATAATGTAAAATGTTATAATGTTCAAATATATATGGATATGGACACACCACTTACAGTAAATCAAAACCCTATTTTAAGCGATTCAATATTAGGGTCTAATTGGTTTAATCCTGATTATTTGTTCAATCAGGGTTTCGCATTTTTCTATAATATTTTTAATTCCAATGTTTGGAATTGGTCGCAGATATTATCTATCTATAATACTACTCTCTTTTTTCTTTCGTTTTTTTTTCTTACCATTATCTCTTATACCTCAGTCAGAATGTTTGAAATCAGGAAAAAAGAGCGTGAACATTTAAAACATGAGATTGCAGAGTATGCTCATCATAAAATGGAAAAAGAAAAAAAATTACAACAAGGAGAAGAAATTTCCAAAAATCCTCGGTGGATAAAGACTTTGAATTATCTTTTTTCACAACATGGAAGCGACTGGAAACTTGCAATTATTGAGGCTGATTCTATATTGGAGGATTTAATGACCGAACTTAGTTTTAAGGGTGAAACTTTAGGAGAAAAACTAAAATTAGCAGACCAGGACAGCTTTCATAATTTGAGTTTTGCTTGGGAAGTACATACCATCAGAAATAGAATAGCTCATGAAGGGGCATCTTTTGAAGTTTCGCAACACGAAGCAAAGAGAGTAATTGCTTTGTATGAGCAAATTTTCCGTGTATATGGGTTTATTTAAGTTGCACTTCGCATTAGCTCAGTGCCTTCGTCCCTATTATTCGGGTCGTAGACCCTGAGGAACGAAGTGACGAAGGGTTGCGGGAGGCCGAATCGAACGGCCGTCTTAAGGTTATGCTTTACCACTTCAGTTTTCACTGCTTCATATTGAATTTGTGGTCTGGACTATACTATCTCCTTTCTTAAAAAATTAAGATTAAGGAGCTCGCCATCTAGTCTCTACACATTTATCTCCGAACTGTGTCGGAGAATTTAGCTCGGAATTGTCCTTCTTTTTTAAGAGAGGATTTCTCCGAATTTGGCGAGTGCACACCTCAAGGTTTCCCAAGAGGGGGCCCATTCGAAACAGAAACTGCTGAGCCTTACGAGATGCCTCTTCTCTATCCCGCTATTTTCCAGTCTATAGTAAAAATGTGATTTTTGCAAATTTATATTTATATATTTGGAAAAAGCTTAAAATAATGTTATTCTAAAATTTATGTCGGCGTAGCTCAGTCAGTAGAGCGGAGGACTCATAAGCCTCAGGTCGCAGGCGCACTCCCTGCCGCCGACACCAGCAAAAAAGACCCTTTGAAATGATACGATTTTATGTATAATGAAAATATGCGGTCGTAGCTCAACTGGTTAGAGCGCGTCCCTGTCACGGACGAGGTTGCCGGTTCAAGTCCGGTCGATCGCGCAAGGTAGATTTATAAATATTATGTATATTTTACACTTTGAATTACGAAACTCGTCGAAGGCATGTCTTTTTTAGGGGGTTTCGAGGCTGTCGAGCCGAGAACTTCAGGATTTTTTAAGCTTCGAAAAATCCGTACCCTAGAAAAAGACATGCCTAGAAAGAGTTTCGTAATTCACGATTTTACAGTGATTTTTTTGGTTTCAGCCACAAGCATTTTTAGCTAATCCACTTGCAAGTCATTTGCATTTAGAATATACTCATGAAATGAAAGAAATATTGAAAGAAAGAGGATATAAAGCCACACCTGCCCGACTGGCTATTTTAGAGATTTTTATAAAAAGCAAAGCGCCTCTTGCCGCAGAGAATGTTTATAAAGAACTAAAACGAAGTAAAAAAAATAAAGATATAAACGAGGCGACAGTTTATCGCACGCTTTCTTTATTTGAAGAGGGAAAAGTTCTAACAAAAATAGACTTCCGAAAGGGGTCCGTATTTTTTGAACTTAATAAAAAACATCATCACCATATAACTTGCTTTAAGTGCGATACAGTTGAGGAATTTGAAAGCACGGCAATTGAAAAAGTACTAGGAGGAATAGTTCGTAATTCTTCCAAGTTTATTAACATAAAAGAACATTCTTTGGAGCTTTTTGGGCTCTGTAAGAATTGTGTGGCTTAATTATGATTACATCATACATTTACGCATTATTAGGAGTTATTGTGGTAAGTTTAGTTTCATTGGCTGGAGTTTTCATTCTTTCTATTAAAGAGGAAGTAATAAAGAAATATATTTTCTTGCTGGTTAGTTTGGCGGTGGGAGCGCTTTTAGGAGATGTGTTTATTCACTTGATTCCAGAAGCATTTGAAACTTCCGCAAATCCTCTTGTTGTAAGTTTATTGGTGATTGTGGGTATTGTTATGTTTTTTGTGTTGGAAAAGTTTATGCACTGGCATCATCATGGAGATGACACTCAAGAATACGATATTCACCCCGTAGGGAAACTAATGTTAGTTTCTGATGGCGTCCATAATTTCATAGATGGCGTTATTATTGGAATAAGTTTCTTGACTAGCGTGCCGTTAGGTATTGCCACTACTTTAGCAGTTATTCTTCACGAGATACCACAAGAGATAGGGGATTTTGCAGTATTACTTCACGCAGGATATCTAAGAAAGCGAGCATTGTGGTTGAACTTTTTGTCAGCCCTTATGGCAATTTTAGGCACCTTAGTGGCTTTTGTGTTGGGAGAAGTAAATGAGAGTTTTACTAATTTAGTGCTTCCATTCGCCGCAGGAGGGTTTATTTACATAGCAGTTGCCGACTTAATTCCAGAACTTCATAAAACTAAAAAGATAAGCCACTCTGTGTTTCAGCTACTTTTTTTAATTTTTGGAGTAATTCTGATGGTAGGGCTAGTATTTCTGGAATAGGATTATATTGTTTTAGTTCGTTTTTCTTTGAGATTTGGTATATAAATATAATCATTATGATTGCGAATTACAGTTCCCACTTCGTCCAACTAAAGAAGTTTCTTGTTTTTTAGAATAGTCTTTTGTCTTATTTTTTGTTATTATTTGTATATGACTTTTTTTTCGGCGATTATCTTTTTCATCCTCGGTCTCATCATTGGGAGCTTTTTGAATGTTGTGATTTGTCGGCTGAATACTGCGAGGTCGTTCGGTGGCAGGAGCGCCTGCCTGTCTTGCGAGAGTAAGCTCAAATGGTACGAGCTCATACCACTTTTTAGTTTTTTGGGTTTAAAAGGAAGATGTCGGAGCTGTAAAACAAAAATTTCTATTCAATATCCATTAGTAGAGCTTACCACAGGTTTGATTTTCTTTTTCTTGTTTTTGAAACTTCAAGATATTTTTTATCTCAATATTTTTCTATTCGCTATTACTTATGTTTATTATGCAATAGCATTTTCACTTCTTATGGTTATCGCTGTCTATGACCTAAAGCATAAAATAATTCCAGATATTTTGTCTTTCGCTTTTGGAGCTCTTGCTTTCGTGGGGCTTTTCTTTTTTGATAATTCTTTATTTTACATACATATGCCTTTAACCTTGGAGTTTCTGTCTGGTATATTTATAGCCTTGCCTTTTGCTTTTCTTTGGCTTATCTCCGGTGGCAGGTGGATGGGCTTGGGAGATGCTAAATTAGCTCTCGGTATCGGCTGGCTACTTGGTTTTTCGAGCGCTTTCTCTAGTCTCTTGGTGGCTTTTTGGTCTGGAGCTATCATAGGAATAATGCTTGTCATTCTTTCCCGCCTAGACTCGTCGAGGCTGGCTAAAAATAATAAAACTGGGAAGATCGGGATGAAGAGCGAGATTCCTTTTGCTCCATTTTTGGTTTTAGGCGCGCTTTCGGCTTTTCTTTTTGGTTTAAATCTTTTTAATTTTTAAAATATGATTTTTCATTTTCAAACACTAAATACTAAATACTATAAGCTAAAAGCTAAAAAGCTGAATTCAGGGATGACTTATGTGGAAGTTCTTACAGTCCTTGCAATTTTTTCCATAATGACTTCCATTGTTCTTTTTAATTACAGGGATTTTCAAGCAAAAGTGGATATTAAAAATTTGGCGAGCGATATTGCTTTGAAAGTTGTCGAAGCGCAAAAAGCATCTTTGGATGGTAAATTGCCACCACCTGCGCAAAACCTTTTGATTAGCGACCCACTAACATGGAAACCGTCTTATGGGGTTTATTTTGATACCACCCCCCCTTTACTTCAAAAGCAACTTATTTATTTTACTGATCTCGACAACACTTCTCCTCCACAAAATAGTTCATTTGACAGTCCTGGTTCTAGTTGTGCTGGTACTGATGAATGTTTGGATAAAATCACTATTACAAAAAATAATTATATACATAGTATAGACAATTGCAATGATATTACTTGCAGTTCACCCACCTCAATTTGTAGTTTATCTATAGTTTTTAAAAGACCAGATTATATGGCTATTTTTACTGGTAAAATTTGCAATTCACCTACTGATGGTATTATAACTACAACTAGTCATATTCAAATTAATATCGCTTCACCAAATCTGATTGCTACAGCTAAAATTAAAATATATCCTTCGGGCAGGATTCAGGTGAATTAGATTTTAGGTTATAATAAAAAAGAAAATGCAAAATAAACACAACAATAAAGCTGGTTTTACAATCATAGAGGTGATGACCTCTGTTTCTATTTTTATTATTGTTGTTACGACTGGCATAGTCGCTCTTTTAAATGTCAATTCAGTTCACAATAAATCACAAAATATGCGCTCCATTATGGATAATATGAATTTCATTATGGAAGACATATCTAGGAATTTAAGAACTGGGTATAATTATAGATGTATCAACTCATTACCTGATTCTGCAATTTCCACTCCATCATCAGGTAATTCTTGCTTGGGAATTGCTTTTGAATTTGCAGAAGGTGATCCTTCAATATCAAATGATCAGTGGGTTTATAAAATTGATTCATCAAATGGCACTGATTTTAATATCAGTAAATCCACTGACGGCGGATCCACTTGGGTGCAATTAAATCCGCCAGAAGTTCTTCTTGAGGGAGTATCCGGTTTTTCAGTCTTAGGCGCTGAACCGCCACCATCTGCTGGTGGTTCAGATTTGCAACAGCCTTTTGCTACTATTATATTGGTTGGTGACATAACTTATAAAAGTTTTGTTACACCTTTTTCTTTGCAAACTTCAGTGTCGCAAAGGGCTTTCGATATATAATTCTATGATGAAATTTTTTAAATTTATCTCGCCATGGCGGGACAAGAAGATTAGAGCATTTACTTTAGTAGAAACACTTGTCGCTATTTCAATTTTTTCTATATCTGTAGTGGCGGTGATGTCTGTTTTGGCTTCCGGTATTTCTTATACCAATTATGCTAAAAAAAAGATGATAGCGTCCTTTTTGGCTCAAGAAGGAATTGAATATATGAGAAATATGCGTGATACTTATATTTTGTATACTGAAACAACGGGCAACAATTGGGATAAATTTAAAATTCAATTTAATTCGTGTAATGATCCTAGTTTAGGTAATGCATGTGGTTTTACTAAGCCGTTACCTTTCGATGTTTCTACATGTCCTTCTCTTAAGGGTTGTATATTGTATATCGATGACGGAAGTTATCGCAGTTATCCTAATAGCTCAACTGTTAGTATCGACTCTGGTTTTGTTCGTGAAATTTGGATGACTGTGATACCGACGATACCGGCGGGCTATCAAGTGAAAATTTTTTCAAAAGTTGAATGGACGCAAGGTTCCGGCGCTAAGAGCGTTACTTTTTCAGAAAATTTATTTAATTTAGAATAATTCTACAAATGATAAAAATAATTAAAAAAAATAAAGCCTGCCCACCCTCCCGAATGTTTCAGAGCCAGCCTGCTCACGAAGGGCTGGCTGGCAGGCGGGGGTTCGTAATACTTTTCGCAGTTACGCTTTCGGCTATTTTTCTATCGGTGGCTTTAGGTGTTTCTAACATAGCGCTAAAAGAATCAAAATTCAGCACTTCAGCTAAAGAAACTAACGATGCTTTCTTTGCGGCAGGTTCTGGAGTGGAATATGTATATTATAAAAATATTAATGATAATCCTCCTTTTTGTTCTTATACTTTAGGTGACCCTACTGATGCAAATTGTCCTACAACCTCTGTCTCTAATTTAGGTAATTCAGGTGATGATTGTGCTAGAGTCGATGCTACAAAATCAACTAATAATAACGGAACCCCTCTTGATACTAGTGATGATTATGTATTACTTACTATTACTTCAAAAGGATATAATAATAGTTCTCCTTCTTGTCCACCAACTGCAAATTATGTTGAGCGTGAGATAAAAGCGTTTTTTAGAGATTAATAAGCTAAGTAATCACAAGTATGTAAAAGTTTAACATCTGGCGTTTTGAAATATGAGTAAATCTGAAATTGAAAAAAGAACCAGCCTCGCCGAAATCGCTTCGCGTCTAAGCGCGTCTAGGCGGGTAAAAAAGTTGCGAAATGAAATCTCGCGTCTAAGAGACGCATATCATATAGAAAATGCGCCGAATGTGACTGACGATGTATATGATTCTCTAACTCGCGAACTGCGAACACTTTTAGAAGAATATCCTGAATTTAAAGATGCAAGTTCGCCTTTAAATAGGATAGCAGGAAAGCCACTCCAAAAATTCAAAAAAATAAAACACAAAATCAGGATGCTCTCTCTAAACGATGTTTTTAATCCAGAGGAGCTTTATGAATGGGAGAAAAGAATAAAAAAGTTATTACCCCCCTCTCCTTTACAAGGAGAGGGGCAAAGGGGTGAGGTAAATTATTTTTGTGAAATAAAATTTGATGGTCTGGCGGTATCGCTTATTTATGAAAAAGGTATTTTGAAAACCGGGGCTACCAGAGGAGATAGTTTTATCGGAGAAGATATAACTTTAAACTTGAAAACTATTTCATCCATTCCGCTTGTTCTGCCAAAACCCTGCCCAGATTATTTAGAAGTTCGCGGAGAAGCGTTAATGTCAAAAAAAACTCTTTCTTTTTTAAATAAAATTAATGAGCGTATTGGCAAGCCACTTTTTGCCAATACCAGAAATGCCACCGCAGGGAGCTTGAGGCAATTAGACGCAAAATTAGTGGCTGAAAGGCATTTGGATTTTTATGCTTACGATATAGCGCAGATTTCTAATGACGAAAAGATAAAAAATCATTCCGAAAAGCATAAATATTTAAAAGAGCTTGGCTTTAATGTGGGAGAGAGCGATGCTGTTTGCAAAGATTTAACAGAGGCATTTAGATTTATAGAAAAATTTGAAATTGAGAGACCTAAATTTCCTTTTGGCACTGATGGGATAGTAGTTTCTATAGACAATTTGGAATTCCAAGAAATACTCGGAGTTGTCGGTAAAGCGCCTCGTTATATGGTGGCATATAAATATCCTGCTGAAAGGGCAACCACAATCATAAAAGATGTAAAAATAAATGTTGGTCGTACTGGAGTTTTGACTCCGCTTGCTATTTTTTCTCCAACTCTTGTGGCAGGTTCTACTGTTTCAAAAGCAACTCTGCACAATATGGATCAAATAGAGCGTCTTGATTTACGCATAGGAGATACTGTGGTGATAGAAAAGGCAGGTGATGTTATACCAAAAGTTGTTGAAGTCTTGACTCGGATGCGTACAGGAAAAGAGAAAAAATTTAAAATGCCGGAGCATTGCCCAACTTGTGGTGACAAGGTGCAGAAAAGGGAGACGAGCTCCTTTCAAATTTTGAATCCCCGAGGGTCCCACGCCGAAGGCGAAGGGCGCAGGGGTGAAAAATTTGAAAGGAGCGAGTTATCCGTCGCATATTATTGCGCTAATTCTAAATGTCCGGCTAAAAATGAAAGATATTTAGAACATTTTGTTTCTGTTTTTGGAATATATGAATTAGGACCTAAAATTTTAAGACGATTTAAAGATGAAGGATTGATCACCGATGCGGCGGATATTTTTACTCTTACCAAAGAAGACATCGCGCCTTTAGAGCGTTTTGGAGAAAAATCAGCCGAAAATATCATAGAAGAAATAAAGAATAAGAAAAAAATTCCACTTTCAAAATTTCTTTGGGCGCTCGGGATATTGCATGTGGGTGAGGAAACAGCGCGAGACTTGGCGCAACATTTTGGAACTTTAGAAAAAATAATATTTTCAGCTAGGCAAGACCTAGCTAGTATAGATAGTATTGAAAATATAGGACCAGCGGTTTTAAAAAGTCTCCATGATTTTTTTCGTGATAAAAACAATCTAAATTTTATAAAAAAATTGCAGAAAAATGGAGTTGTTGTAGAAAAAGTCGGGAAGCGCGAAGCGGGTAAATTAAACGGACTCACTTTTGTGTTAACCGGCACACTCTCCGAGATGTCTCGAGAGATAGCAAAAGAAAAGATAATTTCTTTAGGGGGCAAAGTGTCAGGCGCTGTCTCTAAAAATACTTCTTATGTTGTGGCGGGAGAGGAATCTGGATCTAAAGAGAAGACAGCTCTAAAGTTGGGAGTAAAAATATTAAATGAAAAAGAATTTCTGAAACTATTACTTTAGCGCTTTTTGTAAAACTGGATATATTTTTTCAGCAATTTTTTTATAACCGGCATCATTAGGGTGTATTGCATCGCTCATATACTCACTATGACCAATAAGACCAGATAAAACATTTGGTACATAGAACGTCCCTCGATTTTGGGCAATGTCTTCAAAATATTCGTTGTATTGATCCGACAATAACCCTCCCTTTATTCCTAAAAGTATAACCACAGCACCTGAGTTTTGTATTTTTACCACAATATCATCCAAATTTTTAAATGTTTCTTCCACTTTAACTTTTTGCAAAAAGTCATTTCCTCCAAAAAGAATCATAACAATCTTTGGATCTTCTATGTTTACGCTTTCTAATCTAGATAATCCATCTGCGCTAGTGTTTCCTGGGATACCCATATTGATAATTGGAACACCTAATAATCTGGAAAGAACCGATGAAAAATCATTTCCTGTTGTTGCTCCATTTCCTTTCACTAAACTATCTCCGAATGCAATAATTGTTTTGCCTTTTCCAGGATAATTGGTAATTTTCGGCGATTTTTTAAATATAAAAAACAAAGTACCAGTTACCAAAATAACAACAAATACAATTGTAATTATTTTTTTCATATCTTTCTTTGCATAATTTATTATGCATCTATTTTAACATTCTTAAGTATGCTAAACTAGTTTGAAATCTTTAGGAGGCGTCGCATAGTGGTCTAGTGCACCACCTTGGAAAGGTGGCAGGCTTGAAAAGGTCTCGTGAGTTCAAATCTCACCGCCTCCGCCAAAATTGAAAATCGGAATTGGAAGCCGAAATGGGGTCGCGCCGCAGGCGCGACACAAACGCATTCCCGCCAAAAATTCCCGAATAACGCATTCCCGCCAAAAATTCCCGAAT
>MFTH01000011.1 GCA_001786765.1 Candidatus Nomurabacteria bacterium RIFCSPHIGHO2_01_FULL_37_25 | reverse complement strand
AACTAGTTACATCCTGAAAGATGGCTCCGATATAATATTCACCGGATCTGAAACTTCTTTCTCACATACTGGACTTTCCCCAGGTTCATCTCATAGTTACAGCGTTCTTGCAACAAACTCTTCCGGCTCTTCAGCATATTCACCTATTGTAATGGGAAATGCGCCGGTAACATGTTCTAAACCCGACCTCATTACTGATGCTACTACTCCAACTACTGCTGGTATAAATGTTGATCAAACATACTATTCAACTATTTCCAACATAGGTACTGCTTCGGCTTCTGGTTCTATCACCCACCTTTTTCAATACGATGATGATGCTGATCACTCCGCTGGGGTAAATAACGATACCGCTACAAGTAGTACAATTACTAACGGTGCAAGTGTCCAGGTATCTGATTCACACACATTCACCACTTCCGGAACTAAGTACATGCGTGTTTGCGCTGATAACGATGCTTCGTTTTTGGGTACTGTTGCTGAATTAGATGAACTTAATAATTGTTCAAGTTGGACGAATGTTACGGTGAATCCTGCTGCTGGTGTGTGTTCCAATCCTCCAACTCATTATGTTTGTTCAGCAGGAAACAGCACAAATAATCGTAGTAGCGCCGCTAAATGGACATGGGATTGTGAGGGTACGATTTCGACTGACCAATGCGCGCAACCAAAGAAACCGCCAATAATTATAGAAGATTAATAAATCAAAAAATCCCCACTAATAAACATTGGTGGGGATTTTTGGTATAATGTAGAGATGCATCCCGTTAGAAATTATCGGGGGAATGCTGTAGTTTATAAGTAATTTAAATTGATAAATATGTCGAAGCCTTCATTATTATTTAAAATAAATACGGGAATCTAAAGATTTCCTATTTCTAACGGGATGCAAATAGACGAAGAACAGTTGAAGAAATTTATTTTAGAGTCTAAATTTGTTTCTAAAAAAGATATTGATTTAGCGACAAAGACAGCTGAAACTAAAAAACAAAAATTTGGAGATATTTTACTTTCTGAAGGTAAAATATCAGAAATTGATTTGAAACGAATGGAAGCTTTTGTTTTAGGCATACCCTTTATTAATTTAACCAATCAGAAAATTGATTTCTCTGTGCTTTCTCTGATTCCTGAGCCTATTGCGCGCAATGACAATATCATTGCTTACAAAAAAAGCGAAGATACTTTAGAGGTGGCAATGCTAGATGTGGATGACTTGCCTGTAATTGATTTTATTAAAAAACGTTCCGGCTTAAAAATTTTGCCTAGATTGACCGATACCGCTTCTATCAAATCCACACTTGTACAATACAGAAAAAGTTTAAATGCTGAGTTTAAAAATATTATTCAAAAAGAATCCACAGCATTTAAAAATAGTCAGAATGAAAATGAAGGAGACACAAAGTCTCTTGAAAAATCTGAATCAGAGTTAAAAGAAATGGCGGAAGATTTACCTGTAATAAAAATTGTTGATTCTTTGATTTTTCACGCGATTTTGCAAAATGCATCTGACATTCATATCGAACCGGGAGAAAAAGAATTAACTGTGCGTTATAGAATAGACGGTATATTGCATGACACTATGGTTTTAGATAAAAATGCCGGCGCGGGAATTACCGCGCGTATTAAAGTATTGGCGAACTTAAAACTAGATGAAAAAAGATTGCCTCAAGATGGAAGATTTAAAAAAGAACAAGACGGAGAAAAAATATCTTTCCGTGTATCAACTCTGCCAACTTTTTTTGGGGAAAAGACTGTAATGAGAATTTTAAAAGAAAATACGCACGGATTCTCGCTTGAAACTCTCGGTTTTCATGGAGAAGGTTTAGAGAGAATACACAATTCATTAACTCAAAAAACAGGAATGGTGCTCGCTACAGGTCCTACTGGAAGTGGAAAAACTACCACTCTTTACACCATGCTTGATATTTTAAATAAACCCGAAGTTAATATTTCTACTGTGGAAGACCCGATTGAATATCAAATGCCCAGAGTGAATCAGACTCAAGTTAAACCGGAGATAGGTTTGTCTTTTGCCAATGGTCTGCGGTCATTATTGCGTCAAGACCCGGATATAATAATGGTAGGGGAGATTCGCGATGGTGAAACCGCGGGGTTGGCGGTGAATGCTTCTCTTACTGGACATCTTGTTCTCTCTACTATCCACACCAATAGCGCGGCTGGCGCAATACCTAGATTAATAGATATGGGTGTTGAATCTTTTTTGATAACAGCCACAGTTAAAACTATTATTGCGCAAAGATTAGTGCGTAAACTTACTTCCAATAAAGAAAAATATTTTTTATCATCGGCGGAAATAAAAAATTTAGCCAAAGTGATTGACTTAGACAGAGTTTTGGGATTTTTAAAAACTGAAAATATAGTTGGCGATAAAGACACGTGGGAGAAAATTCCTTTTTATAAAGCTGTCAAGAGCAATGAGTTTGAAGATGGTTATTCAAGTCGCACCGGAATGCACGAAGTGTTAAAGGTAACTCCTACCATAAAAGATATGATTATTAGTGGAAAATCCCAAGATGATATAGAAATACAAGCGAAAAAAGAAGGAATGATGACTATGTTAGAAGATGGAGTTTTTCAAGCAGTATTGGGGGTGACGACTTTGGAAGAAGTCTTTCGAGTTGTTTCGGAATAAAAAATGCTTTTTTTATACAAAGCAAAATCAAATACAGGCGAAATAATAGAGGGCACACTTTCCAGCGCGAATCGTTTTTCTCTTGCGGAGGAACTGCGAAGTCATGGGAATATTCCTTTATCAATTAAAGAAAAAGGTGAAAGTTTGATGGATAAGATGTCGGTATTTTCAAATATGTTTTCAAAAGTGAGTGTTAACGAGCAGATTATTTTGACAAAAAATTTAAGCGGAATGATAAAGGCGGGATTGTCACTTAATAGAGCATTGTCTATTCTAAAAAAACAGACGAAAAATTATACTCTAAATAATATTTTAACATCTTTAAGCGACGATATAAATTCTGGGGATACACTTTCTGTTGGGCTTTCTAAATTCCCGAATGTTTTTTCAAATCTTTTTGTATCTATGACACGCGCTGGCGAGGAGTCTGGCAATCTTGCAGGCGCGCTTTCTGATATTGAGACGAATTTAGAAAAATCACATTCTTTGACCAAGAAAATAAAGGGAGCACTCATTTATCCGGGGGTGATTCTATCGGCAATGCTTGTAATTGGTGTTTTAATGTTTGCTTTTCTGGTGCCAACGCTTGCGAGCACTTTCAAAGAGCTCGGTGTTGATTTGCCTCTTTCCACGCGCAGTATTATTTTTATTGGTAATTTTTTCTCAAATAATCTGATATTGACTTTTTTGATTATGATCGGCGCAGGTTTTGGTTTGTATTTTCTTTTTCGCGCTAAATTTATGGCTAAATATGTTGATTACATTATTGTCAGGATTCCGGTTATTGGTACTTTAGCAAGAGAGTTAAACACCGCTCGCACTGCTCGCACTATGTCTTCACTTTTATTTTCCGGAGTTTCTATACTACGAGCGGTCGAAATTACTGAAGATGTAGTCCAAAATATTTATTACAAAAAAGTTTTAAATGAAGCTAAAATCGCAGTAGAAAAAGGGGCTCCATTTTCCAGAGCTTTTGAAGAAAATAGTCTTCTTTATCCAGTGATGATGTCGGAGATGGTACAGGTCGGAGAAGAAACCGGAAAATTGTCGGATATGTTGCTACAAATTGCTTCATTCTATGAAGAAGAAATTGAAAACAAAACTAAAAATCTTTCCACCATTATTGAACCTCTCTTAATGATCGTTATAGGGTCTGGGGTCGGATTTTTCGCTATTTCCATGATTTCACCACTTTATTCGATTTTAGGCAGTATAGAATAATATGAAAAAATTTTTTCAAAAGAAAAATTGCTCAAGGTATTATACGAAACGTTGCGGGGGGATGATGATGATTGAGGTGTTAGTGGCGACTTCCATCATTACTGTTTCTGTTTTAGCCGCTATGGCAGTTGCCCAAAAGTCTGTTTATATTTCCCGCCGAGCTTTTCATACGAGCCAAGTGGCATTCTTGCTGGAAGAAGGAGCCGAAGCGGTTCGGATACTTCGGGACAATGCTTGGAATAATATTTCTAACTTAACCGTAGACGCAAATTATTATCCGACTTTTTCTGGCGGAACTTGGACTTTGTCGTCTACCACTAATACGGTGGGAATTTTTACACGTAAAGTCGTTATATCTAATGTGAATCGTGATACTAGTATTAATACTAGTACTAGTAAAGACATTGTAAGTTCAGGAGGAGTATTAGATAGTGGAACAAAACTAGTCACCGTTAGCGTGTCTTGGAGTGAAGGAGGAATTATCATTACTAAAACTTTGCCATTTTATATAACAAACATTTTTCCTTAAACATAAATAAAAAAATAAATGGAAATTATGAAATTGAAAATTAAAAATTATAAAAGAGGCTATGTTCTTTTAGAACTTCTTTTTTATATTGTCTTTCTGTCTATTTTTTCTTTGATAGTGATTAATGCAATCATTGTAATGACAAGGACGTTTAAAGAAACTGCAATACAAGCAGAGTTAGTGCAAAGTGTAGCTATAATGGAAAAGATGTCTAGGGAAATAAGACAAGCTTATGATATATTTTCTATCAGCGCTACTGATTTAGTGTTAAATACTGGCGCAAGCAATACAATAGAATTTAAACTGGTTGGCTCAGACATTCAGTTTTGGGATGCCGGTAATAATATAGGCAATTTAAATACACCTAATATAATAGTAACTAGCCTTACTTTTTCACAGATCACCACAGTTAAAGGAAAAGCGGTAAAAATAGTTCTCTCACTTCGTTCTATTAATGATAGTTTGAATCGCGTTAAAGATTTTTACAATACAATTGTGCTTAGAGGTATTTATTAAAAAATACATAAAAATGGAAGAACAAACAAAAAGAAAAATTAATAATCAATCTGGCGCGGCGATGTTGATATCCGTTATCTTTTTTCTTTTCATTTCTTTAGCCATAATAGGCGGGCTTGTGTCGCCATCAGTGCGAGAATATAAGAATGCTAGTGTCAATTTGAATTCCAAGAAATCTTATTTCTTGGCTGAATCAGGAACAGAAGACGCTTTTTATCGTTTACTTAATAATTTAGCTATTTCTGGAAGCGAAGTGATTACTTTGGATTCTAATTCAGCAACTACCACTATCACTACGCTTCCGGGAGGGTCTAAACAAATCAGCGCCTTGGGTGATGTGTCCAGTTATCAAAGGAAAACGGATCTTACTCTTTTAATTGGAGAAGGCGTTTCTTTTAATTATGGAATACAAGTGGGAGCAGGGGGACTGACAATGGGTAGCAATAGTGAAATACAAGGAAATGCTTTTGTCGCTGGTAATATTACGGGTTCCGGAGATATTACCGGAGATGTGGTGGTTGCAGAAAATAATCATAGCATCAGCGGAGTTGATGTTGTGGGCAATGTGCTTGCTTATAGTTGTTTATCTGGAACTGTGGTTAACGGAAACTTAACATATGTAACAGGAGGATCTCATACTTGTAGTGTAAGCGGTAGTGTATCTTCACAATCCACTCCCATTTCCTCTGAAGGTTTTGCTATTACGCAAACTCAAATTGATGATTGGAAAGCTGAAACTGCAAATGGCGTCGCGAAGTCAGCTTACACTATTAACAGCAATTCAACTGTAACAGAAAGCTCGTCAGTAGTTATCACTGGTAATATGGGCGTTGGAAGTGGCGCTACTTGGAATTTGATGGGCACTACTAAAATTATAGGAAATTTGACTATAAATAGCAATTCTAATGTAAATATTAGTGACACATTGTATGTAACAGGAAATATTAGTTTCGGTGGCGGTTCTATAACACAATTAAGTAGTTCATATGGTTCTTCAAGTGGGGTTGTTTTGTCTGATGGAGTTATGACGATTAATAGTAACACAACTTTGTTGGGGTCTGGACAAACAGGAAGTTATATTCTTATTCTTTCAACCAGTAATTCAAATTCAGCTATTAACATTGGCAGTAATGCAACAGGCGCAATTTTTTATGCAAGCGCTGGCAGAGTAATGGTTAATAGTAATGCTAATGTAAAAGAGGTTACTGGATATGCAGTGTCGCTTGGCAGTAATGCGATACTTCAATATGAAAGTGGTCTGGCGAATCTTAATTTTTCCGGTGGTCCGTCTGGCGGGTGGAGTATCTCAAGTTGGAAGGAAATAGAGTAAATGTTAAAATAACAAAATGAATAAGAGAATCATTGTTGGTAATTGGAAAATGAATCCTGCGTCTTTCAAAGACGCAGAGAAATTATTTGTTGATATAGCTAAATCTATTCTTTATATTAAAAAAACTGAAGTTGTGATTTGTCCGCCATTTTTATATTTAGACAGATTGAAAAAAATTTCTAGGAAAATATTTTTTGGCGCGCAAGACGCTTCGTACGAAGATAGCGGAGCTTTTACTGGAGAAATATCCCCCCTTATGCTTTTCAATGCCGGTGTTAAGTATGTTATTTTAGGTCACTCTGAAAGGCGCGTTTTAGGAGAGAATAATGTTTTAGTCAATAAAAAAATAAAAGCTTGTCTTCGAGCTGGGTTGAGACCGATAGTCTGCGTGGGGGAAGATACACGCGATGAGAATCATGGCTATTTTAATTTAGTCAAAGTTCAGTTAGAAGAAACTTTAGCGGGAATTTCTAGAAATTTAATTTCAAAAATCGTTGTCGCTTATGAGCCAATTTGGGCAATTTCCAGCACCGTAAGTCGTCATGATGCTACTTCCGCTGAATCTCTAGAAATGGCTATTTTTATTCGTAAAATACTTTCTGATAAATTTGGCCCGGAAGCTAAAAAAATCAGAATTATTTATGGCGGTTCGGTAAATGAAAAAGATGCGTTAGAATTTTTAAAAAATGGAGGCGTGGATGGGCTCTTGCCCGGTCGGGCGAGCTTGGATGCTAAAAAGTTTGCGGAAATTATTAAAATCGCAGAAAGCTTATGAGACTCAAAATTCTAGAAAGTGTAGATTTGAAAAACAAAACTATTCTTTATCGCGCTCCTTATGATATTGGTGTTAAAGAAGTAGATGGTGTCTTAGAACTCGCAGATGATATGCGTATAAAAGCGACGCTTCCGACTTTGAGGTATCTTTTAAAAGAAAACTGTAAAATTGTTATTCTGACTTACGTCGGGCGTCCTGATGGTCATGTCGTGGAACAACTTCGCACAACACCCCATGCGAAAAAACTTTCTGAATTTTTAAATCATCCAGTTGATAAAATTGATGATTGTATCGGTCCAAAGGTTGACAACAAAATTTCCCATATGCAATCAGGAGATATTTTGATGCTTGAGAATGTGAGATTTTATAATGAAGAAATGATTGACGACGATATATTTGCGCAAAAACTTTGTCGTGGAAAAGACCTGATTGTTTTTGATGGTTTTCCTCAGGCGCACAGAATACATGCTTCGACTAGTGGCATAGAGAGACATCTGCCCGCAGTTGCCGGTCTTTATTTACAGCGCGAAGTTGAAATGTTGTCCACTCTGCTAGAAAATCCGCAACGGCCTTTTACTGTTATTATTGGCGGCGCAAAAATTTCTGACAAAGTGGATGTAATTCATAATTTATTAGACATAGCAGATACCGTTTTAGTAGGTGGAGCTGTTGCGAACGTTTTTTTAAAAGCCCAAGGCAGAGTTTCAGGGTTTTCTTTTCTTGAAGATGTTTTTGTGGATGAGAAAAAACGTAAAAAAAAGGATTGGGTACAAGATGCTCAAGATATATTAAAACAGGCGCAGTCTTTAGGTAAGAAAATTATAACCCCCGTAGATCTTGTTATATCTGACGGTCTTTCTACTAAAATTATTACTACCGAAGAAATTCCTATAGGGTGGATGGCGCTTGATATTGGTTCTGAAACACAAAAGTCTTTTTCAGATATCATTATGCAATCTAAGACAGTTTTTCTTGCTGGTCCGATGGGTAAATTTGAAGATGAAAAATTTGCGCAAGGTTCACAAGCTATACTTACTGCTATGAAAGAGACAACAGGCGAGACAATTATCGCTGGAGGGGATACCATCAGTATGGCGCGTCAATATGGAAATTTGGAAAATTATTCGCATATATCTCTTGCCGCCGGCGCGACCTTGGAATTTTTAGCCGGCAAAGAATTACCGGCGCTTAAAATGCTTGTGGAATAAATTTTTGCGCAATATATTTTGTATCAAGAATTATGATGGGTATTAGACTACCTTGATATATACCTGCTATATGTGATACTACAGTCTGGCGTAGTTCTTTTAGGCATAAGGAGGAAAGAATAATGGGGAAGCTGGTTTTGTTAGTTTTGTTAGTTTGTCTTCTCCCCCTGAAATGGGGGATTTTTTTAATCATAAGCTGTCCAGTGGCGTATTTTGCACATCGCTGGACGGGGAAAAAACAGGCGGAAATCGATAAAAAGATCTCCGCCGCCGAAGAAAGGAGGAAACAAGAAGAGGAGGAAGCGGATCTCCTTGTCCCCACAAAAGAAGCGGAAAAAGAGAAATGAAAACAACAGGCCTGCGCGATGCGCAGGCCTATCTTTTTATTAATTTCTCTAAACGATTTTTTGAATTATTTTTCTAGCTACCTCACTTGATTCTCCGTCTTTGTATTTTTTTGTCGGGAATCTAGGCAAGTTGTCATTGAAATATCTTGGGATTAAATGTATGTGAAAATGCGGCACATCTTCACCAACAATGGAAACTTGCGCAAAATCGCATTTTAATCCTTTTTCTATCGCGAGCATCAATTTTTTAGTCAATTTAAAAATTTCTGATATTGTAAAGTCATCTGCGTCCTTCATCCAAACTATATGTTTTTTGGGAATAATTAAAGTGTGTCCAAAGGAGACAGGTTCTATATCTAAAAACGCCAAGAAATTTTTATCTTCATAAATCTTTTCACAAGGTATTTCTTTTTTTATAATTTTACAAAAGATGCAATCTTGCATACAGAAAGTTTTGCAAAATAAAGTTTTTGAATGGTCTGGCTGGGGAAGGGACGGAGAGAATCGAGGACCTGAGAAAACTTTGATTTTGCAAAACTTTTTATATTATATGTTAAAATTGCACTTATGCAACAATATTCGGAACTTTTACGAGCTCTATTAGAAAAGAGAGGCATTACCGATGAATCGCAGGCTGAAATCTTTCTTAATCCAGACTACAAAAGAGATTTGCGCGACCCTTTTTTAATGCGAGATATGGAAAGGGCTTGTGTTCGTATATATGAAGCGATAGATGCGGGTGAAAAAATAATTATTTTTGCGGATTATGATTGTGATGGGATTCCCGGAGCAATTATTTTAAATGATTTATTTAAATTAGTGGGATATAAAAATTATGAAGTCTATATTCCCCAGCGGAATTCTGAAGGCTATGGGCTTAATTTGGAAATTTTAAAACTTTTTGGAGAGTCTGGAGTAAAGCTTTTAATAACTGTTGACCTCGGTATTACCGCAATAGCTGAAGTAGCTCAGGCTGAGGTAGATGGCATTGATGTGATAATTACAGACCATCACTTGCCTCGCCAAAGCTTTAGCGAAGGCGGGCTTGCCTCCTTAGTTCTTCCTCGCGCTTATGCTATCTTAAATCCAAAGACAGATAATTATCCGGAAAAGATGCTCTGTGGCGCAGGAGTGGCTTTCAAATTAGTACAAGGTTTCTTAAAAAAATACGGCGAATATTTTAAAATTAAAGAGGGTGAGGAAAAATGGATGCTGGATATGGCGGGCTTGGCGACACTCTCTGATATGGTTCCTTTAACGAGCGAGAATAGAGCTATTGCCTATTTTGGGATGAAAGTTTTAAAAAAATCTCCTCGTCCGGGTTTGCAAAAGCTTTTTGCCAAAACAAATATTGACCAGAGACATGTATCGGTAGATGATATAGGTTTTATGATAACACCCAGATTAAATGCCGCCTCTAGGATGGGTGACCCGAGGAAATCATTTGAGCTTCTTGCTACTGAAGACGAGGTAGAAGCTGGGATGCTTGCGGACTATTTATCAAAAATTAATGATGACAGAAAGACCCTTGTTACGGGCATTATGCGTGATGTAAATAAAACATTTGAAAAAATTGAAGAGCGTAAAGTAAGCGAAGTGATTGTAATAGGAAATTCTAATTGGCGTGTGGGAGTCTTAGGGCTTGTCGCTGGTAAAATTTCTGACCAATATAAAAAACCTGTTTTTGTCTGGGGTAGGGATGAGAATAATTATATTAAAGGTTCTTGTCGAAGTGACGGTTCGGTATCTGTGGTAGAGCTCATGACTCTCTCCAGTGAATCTTTTTTAGGTTTTGGAGGTCATGAGTTAGCCGGAGGATTCACTGTTCATAATGATAAAATTCATTTTTTAGAAGAAACATTATCCACAAATTTTAAAAAAATAAAATTTTCTGAAAATGCAGATAGTATAAAAACAGATTATGACATTAAATCTAGTTTGGAAATAGTAAATATAAAAAACTGGCGTGAAATAGAGAAACTCGAGCCTTTTGGTTTAGGAAATTCAAAACCTGTTTTTCTTTTTGAAAATGTAAAAATAGAAAAAATAAAAAAATTCGGCAAAAATGGTTCAGGGGAACACTTAGAAATTATTTTTTCTGATGCTGGTAGATATAAAGCCAAGGCTATTTCTTTTTTTTCCACGCACGACTCTTTTGAAACTTCTATCTCGGAAGGAGTAAATATAAATTTACTCGCCACTTTCGATTTGTCTAGATTTAGAGGTCGAGAGGAGCTAAGACTCCGAATTGTTGATATAGTATAACTTTATGACAGGCAAAATAATCATTTACACAGACGGTTCAGCTAGGGGGAATCCTGGTCCTGCGGGGTGGGGCGCTATTATTATGATATATAATGATGAAGAAAAAGTTGAAAATAAAAAGTTGAAAGTTGTTGAACTTGGTGGCAGGGTAGACCACGCGACGAATAATATTATGGAACTTACTGCTCCGATAGAGTCTTTGAAATATCTACAACAAAATAAAATAGAAAATAATAATATAGAAATTTTTTCTGATTCCAAATATGTAATAACTGGCATAAATGAATGGATTTTAAATTGGATGAATAATAACTGGCGCACGGCAAACAAAAAGCCAGTTTTAAATAAAGAACTCTGGCAAGAGCTTCATGAATTAAATAAAGAATTTAAACCAAAGTGGAATTATGTTAAAGGACATAACAATGACGAGCACAATGACCGCGCTGACCTTATCGCTACCAGTTTTGCAGATGGCGAACCAGTGGAATTAAGAAATAAAAAATAAGTTGGATGCAAAATAAGCTTTTTTATTCTGTATGTTTTGGTTTTATTTTTGGAGTATTTTTGCGTTCTTTTATTTTTGTGGATATTTATTTAGTGATTTTACTTGGCGCAATTTCTTTTGCGTTATTTTTGTTTTTCTTTCTTGCCTCGTCAGAGCATAGCGAAGATGGGTTAATTTCTAAAAACCAGTGGGGGATTATATCAGGAATTTTTATTTTGGCATTTTGTATTGGAATTTTTAGATTTAATATGGTTGATGCGCCAGCGCCAAGTGTTTTTGAATCTCATGTTGGGGAGAAGGTATCTTTTTCTGGAATAATTACAGACGAGCCGGATATTAGAGAAAATAATCAAAAATTAACTATTGAAACACAAGTGGATATGGCCAAAACTAAAATTTTGGCCACTGTAAATCTTGATGAGGATTTTAAATATGGCGACCAAATTAATTTCTCAGGTAAATTACAAAGACCGGAGAATTTTATTGCTGATCAAGGTAAAAACTTTGATTATGTGAACTATTTAAGAAAAGACGGGATTTTTTATGTGATGAATTATATGGATGCGGAAATAATTTCAAGAGAAAATGGTAATAAAATTAAGAGCGTTTTGTTTTATGTCAAACAGAAATTTCTAGAGAAAATGAATTTTGCCATAAAAAGTCCGGAGAATTTGCTAATGAGTGGGCTTATTTTAGGAGAGAAAGCTTCTTTCAGTCAAGAGTTGAGAAAAAGTTTTATAGACACCGGCACAATACATATCGTAGCTCTCTCTGGGTACAACATCACAATAGTTGCTGAATGGTTTATGAAATTATTTGCTTTTCTTCCTAAAAATCTTGGTATTGGGATGGGGATGTTCGCAATCTTTTTATTTATCATAATGACCGGCGCAAGTTCTACTGCGCTTAGAGCGGGAATAATGGCGACTTTAGTACTCGTCGCGCGAGCGACTGGGCGAAATTATGATGTTGCTCGGGCGCTCGTTCTCGCTGGTGTTTTTATGATTTTACTAAATCCTTTTATTCTCGTTTACGACATATCTTTTCAGCTTTCTTTTATTTCTACTGTTGCTGTAATTTTCTTTACGCCTAAAATTGAAAAATACTTTTTGTGGGTTACCACTTTATTCAAGTTGCGAGATATTTTATCTGTCACTTGCGCAGTATATATTTTTGTTCTGCCTTTTATTCTTTACAAAATGGGCAATTTATCATTGGTGGCATTGCCGGCAAATATTTTAATACTTCCTTTTATTCCATTTACAATGCTTCTCGGTTTTCTAACTAGTTTTTTAGGAATCATTTGGTATGCGCTAGCTGTGCCTTTAGGCTATGTTTCATATCTGATGTTGCACTATGAACTAGGAGTTATTAATTTTTTCGCTAATATTCCATTTGCCTCATTGTCTATTCCAAATTTTCCTCTTACTTTAACAATTCTCGTCTACGGCTATTTTATTTACATACTTTTTAGCAGAAGTATAAAAAGTTCCCTTACTACCTCTTTTTAAAATATTTAACCAAAATAATTACACATATTATAACAAGTAAAATTAACCCATATCTAACATAGCTCCTATATGGATAACAATGAGCAAATTTTTGTAGACCAGGATAAGCCATATCACAGGTTAGTTCATCGATGGGTGTATATAAAGGTAAGTTATTTTTCATGGTGAATTTTTATTGAGCCTCTGCAAAGTTTTTCTCCACAACCTCCCAGTTTAAATTTTCAAAAAAATCTTCCACATAATCTTTTTTCCCGCCTGGCGCATAATCAGCTATATAAGCATGTTCCCACATATCCAGACACAAAATAGGCGTACAACTCGTGAGTTGTCCTAGCTGATGGTCTTCCACATAAGCGTTCATTAAGAATTTTTCTTTTTTATCCAAATATAATATTCCCCAGCCGACTCCGCGAGTCATGGCTATGGCTTTGAATCGTTCTAGCCATGCGTCAAAAGACCCCCAAACATATTCTATAGATTTGTAGAGTTCTCCATCTTTTGAAATATTTTTCGCTCCGTTTGATAATGCTTCAAAATATATTTCATGATTTCGCATACCGTCATATTCGAAACCAAAGCGTCTCTGCACTTCAGCAACGGCATATGCGTTTTTTTCTGAATCTTTTGCGAGTTCTTCAATTTTTTCTAATATTAAGTTTGTATTTTTTACATAACCGGAATACAGTTTCAAGTGATCCTCAATTGTTTTAGCGGATATCCCTTTTAGCATTCTAATATTAAATTTTTTTTCTTCAAATTTTTTCATAGTTCTATTTTATCACTATGACCTCTTCGAGCCTGAGTCTCAGAGCGAAGGCCTGATTGTTATGGAAGGGTCGTGTTAATATTATAGCATGACTTCAGACAAGAAAAGCTACATTTTGTTTGTATTTTTGTTAGTTTTGATTGCAATTAATATTTTTCTATTTCGTTTTGATTTCAAAAGCTCTTTTAATCAAGGTCTCACTTTTGCCATGCTGGATGTGGGTCAAGGTGACGCACTTTTTATTGAATCGCCTACTGGGACGCAGATATTGGTGGATGGCGGACCGCCGAGAAAGATATTAAGTCAATTGGCGCTGGTGATGTCTCCATTTGACAGACACATAGATGCGATTATTGTTACCAATCCAGACCAAGACCACATCGGTGGATTTCTAGATGTTTTAAAAGTATACAAAATAGACGGAGTTTTTGAGTCTGACGCAGAAAATGATTCTAAAATTTATCAAAACCTTAAGGCAGAAATAAAAAATAAAAATATACCTGAAATTTTAGCAAAAAAAGAAATGCGTTTAGATATCGGAGGCGGGGCGGTGATTGATATTTTATTTCCCGACCGTGATGTTTCGTCTTGGACAAACAACGATGGGTCAATCGTTGCAAAACTTTCCTATGGCACTAATTCTATTATGCTCACTGGCGACAGCACGACATTAACCGAAAAAATAATTCTTGAAGAAAATTCTAAACAGAAACTTAAGAGTACCATTTTGAAAGTCGGTCATCACGGTTCACGCACCTCTACGTCTTATGATTTTGTGAAGGCAGTTTCACCTACTTATGCTCTCATCTCCGATGGTAAAAATAACAAATATGGTCATCCGCATCAAGACACATTGGATACATTAACTAAATTTGGCGCGAAAGTTTTACGCACAGACTTGCTTGGGACAATAATTTTCTCTTGTGATAGAATGGGGGTATGCGAGATAAATTAGTAGAAAAACTTATCAAAAGTGAAGAAAAGAGACAAAGAGAGGGGCTCGAACTTATCCCTTCGGAAAATTATGTTTCTGAAGATGTGCTAAAAGCGAATGGCTCTGTTTTCACTAATAAATATTCTGAAGGCTATCCAGGTCGCAGATATTATGGTGGACAAGATTTTACTGATGCGGTAGAGCGCATAGCCATTGAACGAGTTTGTAAATTATTTAATTGTAAATTTGCGAATGTTCAGCCACATTCCGGCGCTCCTGCGAATTTAGCTGTTTATGCGGCGTTGCTCGAGCCGGGGGACACGGTGCTCGGTATGGATTTATCACATGGAGGACACTTGACGCACGGACATCCGATGACCTTGCCCGCGAAGATTTATAAATTCGTTACATACAAAATGAAGAATCCGGAGACGGGTGAAATAGATTACGAAGAACTTCGTCGCGTAGCGATAGAAAAAAAACCAAAAATAATTCTCGCTGGATTTTCAGCTTATTCCCGAACTTTGAATTATAAAAAATTTGTGGAGATTGCTCATGAAGTTGGCGCTATAACTATGGCAGATATGGCGCACATTGCCGGGCTCATCGCCGCCGGAGTTTTGCGCAATCCTTTTGATGATGGTTTTGATATTATTACTTCCACTACGCATAAAACTCTTCGTGGTCCGCGCGGGGGCATTATTCTTACTCGTGAGAATGAAGAAATTGCCAAAAAAATAGACAAATCAATTTTCCCCGGCATTCAAGGTGGTCCGCACATGCACATCATAGCCGCCAAAGCTGTCGCTTTTGGCGAGGCGATGACACCAAAGTATAAAGCATATGCAAAACAAATTCTTAAAAATGCAAAAGCGATGGCAGAAGTATTTCGTAAAAATAAAATTCGAATGATCGGCGGGGGTACGGATAATCATCTTATTTTGGCTGATGTTTTTGGTTCTTTAGGCGTTACTGGTAAAGAAGCGCAAACAGTGCTCGATGAAGTGGGTATTACGCTCAACATGAATTCAATCGCGGGGGATACAAGGAAGCCGCTTGATCCTTCGGGTATTCGTTTCGGGACACCAGCGATAACCACACGCGGTTTTAAAGAGCGTGATTGCGCGCGCGTTGCCGAGTTAATGATCACTGTTCTGAAAAATAAAGATAATAAAAAAATTAAAGAATCCGTGCATAAAGAAATAAAATCTCTGGCAAAGAAATTTCCAATACCGAAGAAGTTTGTATAATTTGTGTAAATTATTTTTAATTTATAAAATAATACAAGTGGAATGAATAATTTTATGGAATTGCAAGTAGGAGTGAAAATTTTGCTAAAGAATAAAGAAGGGAAGTTTTTGCTGTTGTTGCGGAATCCAGTGAAATATCCCGAGGTTGGCAAAAAATGGGATATAGTTGGCGGGCGGATAGATGCGGGGGCTTCCTTGATGGAGAATTTAAAAAGAGAAGTTTTAGAAGAAACGGGTCTCGAGGTTGTCGGCGAGACAAAACTTTTACTTGCGCAGGATATTTTGAAACCAGACAAACATGTTGTCCGGCTGACATATATGGGAGAATCAAAAGGCGAAGTTAGACTCTCCGAAGAGCACTCGGAATACAAATGGCTTACTCGCGATGAATTAACTAAACTTGAACCGATGGATAAATATATCAAAGAAGTTCTAGATAAAAATCTAATATGAAAAAGGGAAAATTAATAGTTATAGATGGGACAGACGGTAGTGGGAAGGCTACACAAGTTGAACTCTTGTACAAAAGACTCAAAAAGGAAGGACACGTAGTTAAAATAGTTGATTTCCCAGAATATTATAAAAATTTCTTTGGGAAATTTATCGGGCATTGTTTGACTGAGCAATATTATAAATGGGTAGATATTCATCCGAAAATTGCTTCTATTGCTTACGCGATAGACAGATGGGAGTCTTCAAATAAGATAAAGAACTGGCTCAAAAAAGGTTACATCGTCTTAGCCAATAGATATGTAAGCGCGAACCAGATCCATCAAGGTGGGAAAATAGCAAATACAAAAAAACGCGAAGCGTTTATTAAGTGGCTTGATGAGATGGAGTACAAAGTTTTTAAAATTCCAAAACCAGATGTTACTTTATATTTAGATTTGCCGACAAAAATTGTTTTGAAGCTCCTAAAAGACCGCGATAGTAGTAAAATGAAGAGAGCTTATTTAAAAAAGAAAAAAGATGTTCACGAGAAAGATGTAAAATTTCTGGAAAATTCTCGAAAAAGCGCGCTTTGGCTTTCTAAAATACAAAAAGGTTGGATTAAAATTGATTGCGCAAAAAAAAGCGCAATAAGTTCTCGGGAAAATATTCATGCAGAAATTTATGAAAAGGTTAGAAAAATCATTAAAAAATAAAAGATCAGTAGTTGTTTTTATATACGGACCTATTGCGGTTGGTAAACTTACTGTTGCAAAAATTTTAAGTAATAAACTTGGATATAAGTTGGTACATAATCATCTCTTGAATGATTTTATGGGAGAAGTTTTTGATAGAGGGTCTTATTATAGTCATGTGGCGAAAGATTTTCTCAGATATTATTTATTAGAAAACACAGTAAAAGCAAAAATTAATATAGTGACTACTCATTGCTATAGTCATGATTTTGTTTCCAAGACTGGTCTTTCAGATTCTACATATGTTAAAACTTTAGACAAAAAGCTTACAAAGCTTGGCGCTAAATTCTGCCCAGTTCATTTAAAAGCGAGTAACAAAGAACTTTTACGTAGAGTAAGTATGAATTCTCGTAAAAAATTTAAAAAACTCACAAATAAAAAAATTATGCATGAATTAATATCAAGAAAAGATTGGTAAAATTCTCCACGACTAAAAAATAATCTTATTATTGACAATACCAACCTTTCTTCCAAAAAAGTCGCCGACATGATTATTAGACATTTTAAAATAAGATTTAATTAGTTCTATTTAGCATTTACTCACGGTCGCGAGCAAATGCTAAATTAAGTTAAATTTTTTCTTGAGATGTAATTCGTTGTCTATTTTCTCGGCCAAAATAAAACGTATATGCTTTCTCGTATTATAAAATTCTAAAATAAATTCAATTTCCTTACTACAAGGATAAGGAGATACAAAAACCGATTTTTGAAGTTCTATTAGACCTATTTCTTTAAAATGTAAGCGTAAAGAGTCTCGTAATCGTTTTAATTTTTCTGGAATATCAAACATCACTATACGCCATTTTCTGTCCCATTGAGTTGGTTTTTTTATTTCCATTTTATCAATATTAAATCTCAAAGCTCTTTGTTTACCATTCTCGCTGAGAATAAGAGTTGTTGTGCCGTCTATGTGATGTTTTTCTTCGACTAGATGAGAGGTGTACAAAGTGTTAATTGCTCTTTCCAATGCTTGACGATCTACTTTCTGCCATTCTTTTGGAATTTGTTTTAGAACCCACCAGTGTCGTTTTGGCGATCTAGTTAATCCAAGTGCGAGTCCTGCCAAGAGAAGCAGAAGGATTTTCCTTTGCGTGGCGCCTAGTCTTTTGGTTTTTGAATCCATTGTTTTATAATAGCATTTGCTCACGGTCGCGAGCAAATGCTAAATTAGTTTTTGTGTGGAAAAGATATATAATTAAAATAAGCATATGAGAATTCCAATAGTTAATGAACAAGATGAAGTAATAGGATATGAAGATCGTAAAAATGATAACCCAAAAAATATTACCCGTATTAGCGCTCTTTGGATTACGGATAAATACAGAAACATATTACTCGCGCAGAGAGCTTTTACTAAGAAATATAGTCCGGGTGTATGGGGACCGGCTGTTGCAGGAACCGTAGAGGAAGAAGAAACCTATGAAAGTAATATAATAAAGGAGGCAGAGGAGGAAATAGGATTGGTTGGATTTAAACCAGTTTTAGGTCCAAAGACAAGAGTGTCCTCAGCGCATGAATATTTCTGTCAATGGTTTACTATTGTTGTTAACTCTGACTATCCATTTAAGAAAAAGGATGACGAAGTAGAGAAGATAAGATGGTTTACTAGAAAGGAAATTGGAAAATTAATAAAAGAAGAACAAGAAATGTTTTCCGGAAATTTTGAACACTATTTTAATTTATTCAAATGAAAATCAAAGTTAAAAAATTAAAAAAAGGCGCGAAATTACCAACCTATCACCATCCGGGAGATATAGGTATGGATTTATATTCAATGGAAACAGTTACAGTCAAGCCCGGAGAACATTATCGTTTCTGGCATGGGTTTGCGCTTGAATTTCCAGAGGGTTATGGAGGAATCATCATGGATAAAGGTAGTATATCCAAAGCCGGATTTGCCCACATGGGCGGAGTATATGACGCTGGATATAGAGGAGAATATAATACACTTTTAGTTAATTTGTCTGATAAAGCTTATAC
Organism: Candidatus Nomurabacteria bacterium RIFCSPHIGHO2_01_FULL_37_25; assembly: GCA_001786765.1. Classification (GTDB taxonomy): domain Bacteria; phylum Patescibacteriota; class Minisyncoccia; order Phycocordibacterales; family UBA9973; genus UBA9973. Next base: position 6,988 of record MFTH01000011.1, on the reverse strand, counting down.
TTTTGAAGAAGGTGATAAAGTTTCTCAGCTTGTGATTTTGCCTGTGGTAATTGGGGAAATAAAAGAGGTTAACAAATTAAGTGAATCTCTACGAGGAGAAGGAAGGTTTGGAAGTACTGGTAAAAAATAATGCAAGAAAAAATAAAAAATTTAATAAAAGAAGCTTTGAAGAATCTTGAAATACTAGATATAGATTTTATCGTAGAGCATCCAGAAGATTTAAAAAATGGAGATTATTCCACGAATGTGGCAATGATTTGCGCAAAGAAATTAAAAACAAACCCAAAAGATTTTGCAGAAAAAATAAAAATAGAAATTGATAAAAATTTACCTAAAGAAATTATAAAAACAGAAGTCGCTGGCGCGGGATTTATAAATTTCCATTTATCCCCTGGGTTTTTTCGTGGAAGTATTGAAGAAATTTTAAATAATAAAAATTTTTCCCAAAACAATCTTTTTTCTGGAAAAAAAATAATGGTGGAATATACCGACCCGAATCCTTTCAAGCCATTTCACATTGGACACTTGATGACGAATGCGATAGGTGAGTCTGTGGCTAGGATTTTAGAATGCTCTGGCGCGACTGTTTCTCGCGCGAATTATCAAGGTGATGTGGGGTTGCATGTAGCTAAAGCTATTTATGGACTTTTGAAAAATAAAAAATTACAAGACAAATCAGGGGCTAATGCTAATCAAGCGGGAAGAATAGGCGAGGCATATGTCGAGGGTTCTCTAGCTTATGAGAATGATGAAGAATCAAAACCTGCCTCCGCCCAAGGTCATTCGACTCTGAGAGTCTCAGACTCGATGAGCTATGGCGAGGCAAGGAAAGAGATAGAGGAAATAAATAAAAAAATATATGCTCGTGATGATGAAGAGATAAATAAAATATATGACTGGGGTTTTAGAGTGACGATGGATGCGTTTGAAGATTTATACAAAATGCTTGGAACAAAATTTGATTTTTATTTTTTAGAGAGTCAGATGGCGCCTATAGGTGAGGGTATTGTGAAAGATAATGTAAATAATATTTTTGAAGAGTCTGATGACGCTATCGTTTTCAAGGCTGGAAAACACGACCCAAAGCTCCATACGCGAGTCTTTATTACTTCACTTGGATTACCAATGTATGAAACCAAAGAGCTCGGTCTTGCTGTGGAGAAATTTAAAACTTTACCAAATATGAATCTTTCTATCGTTGTTACTGCAAATGAACAGATGGATTATATGAGAGTAGTCGCTAAAGCCCTTTCTTTAATTTATGGAGAATATACAGACAAGATGAAGCACATTACTCACGGCATGATGCGACTTTCAACAGGGAAAATGTCTTCCAGAAAAGGCAACATTGTTACAGGTGAGTCGCTTATTCGCGATACTATTGATTTAGTATCTCTGAAAATTAAAGATCGCGAATATGATGAGGAATTAAAAAGTAAAATCGCAGAACAAGTCGGCGTGTCGGCGATAAAATATTCGATTCTGAAACAATCTACAGGCGGAGATATCGCATATGATTTTGAGAAGTCTATTTCATTTGAAGGGGACTCTGGGCCGTACCTTCAGTATTCCTATGTTCGCGCAAAGTCAGTATTAGAGAAAGCAATGAAAGAAAATATTTTACCAGACCCACATTCAGAGAATGCTCCCCTTGAAATTTTTGAATTAGAGAAAATATTATATCGATTCCCGGAAGTTGTAGAGAGGTCCGCGCGAGAATACGAACCGCATTATATTGCAAATTATCTCATCGAGATTGCGCATTCTTTCAATAGTTTTTATGGCAACAATAAAGTAGTGGATAAAGAAGACAAAAATTCCCCCTATAAAATTGCTCTAACTTTTGCTTTTACTTTCGTTATGAAAAAAGGTTTACATCTGCTCGGCATCGAAGCTCCGGAGAAGATGTAGTTTTCAGATTATTCATTTTGAGTCATCATATTTCAGTACCTCTAAAACACTATATGACTTTAATATTGCGCCGTCGCTTGCCAAAGCTTCTGCACGGTACCAATGCGCTCTATCACCTGCCACAGAATCAACAACCTGTTGGGGTGTAGAGTCAGTGATCGGCAGTGAGAGCACTTTGAGCCACGGACCATTCTTTGATTCTGATCTATAAAACACCAGACTTTTAGCGTTAGAAGGAAGATCAGCCCAATACAAAATTATGCTGTCTCCCATATTAAATGCCCATAAATCTCTCTCAGCGTTAAACACCGTTTGATTGATCGCCTGCGGACTCGGACATTCTGCGAACTCACAATGTGGACCAGTGGCGCCGATCGAAGAACCATCAGGACATATTTTTGCTATAGTGGGGCATGCAGTTTGTTGATTCTCACGAGGCGTCCAAAATATAATATACAAACTAAAAAGTCCTACTAATATCAAGAATAGACCAAGCCAAATGAGTGTAGTTGTTCCTTTATATAGATTGCGTATAGGATTCATTATTGATTATATTTTAGCTTGAGGTGATTTTTTTAGCAAATTTTCTAAGTGAGATTTTCAACCTTAAACTAGAGTTGTTTTGTTTTTATAAAATATTCGTGAATTACGAAACTCTTTCTAGGCATGTCTTTTTCTAGGGTACGGATTTTTCGAAGCTTGAAAAATCCTGAAGTTCTCGGCTCGACAGCCTCGAAACCCCCTAAAAAAGACATGCCTTCGACGAGTTTCGTAATTCAGAGAAAATATGTTATATTACATGCACAAGCGCTGAAGAGGTCATCACCTCTGAGCTTCGGGAGGAAATGTCGTTAGGCAAGACCTGACGATAAAATAGAACCTGGCGGGTATGCCCGTTATAGCAATAATGAAGATGTCCGCTTTCGTCTTTTAGACTTTAGCGTGACGAAGCAAGGTGGTACCACGGCGAAGCCCGTCCTTGTATGGCAATTTTTAATTGTTGTACAAGGACGGGCTTTTTATTATAAAATCATGGATAAAGAAGAAAACAAAAAATCAGAAGCATCTTTACGAGAAGAGAAAATCTTGGAATTCTGGCGTGAAAATAAAATTTTTGAAAAATCTTTGGAAAAATCTGCTCCGAAAGGTGAATTTATTTTCTATGAAGGTCCGCCGACCGCCAATGGCAAGCCGGGAATTCATCATCTTCTCCCACGAGCATTTAAAGACGCTATTCCTAGATATAAAACAATGCGTGGATATCATGTCCGCAGAAAAGGTGGTTGGGACACACATGGTCTTCCTGTAGAACTTCAAGTAGAAAAAAAACTTGGATTAAACTCTAAAAAAGCCATTGAAGAATATGGCATTGCGAAATTTAATCAAGAATGCAAAGAAAGTGTCTGGGAATATTTGGACGTTTGGAATAAATTTACAAAGAGGATTGGTTTTTGGGTAGACCAAGAGAATCCATATGTCACATATCAAAATGATTATATTGAGTCCGTCTGGAATATAGTAAAAAAAGTAGACGATAGGAATTTGCTTTATAAAGATTATAAAGTTGTGCCATGGTGTCCGAGATGCGGGACAGCTCTTTCTTCGCACGAATTGGCGCAAGGTTATGAAGATGTGAAAGATTTATCGGTTTATGTAAAGTTTAAAGTAAAATCTGGACAGAAAATAGGTAATTGGGAAGTTGTTGGTAATACATATATTCTCGCCTGGACAACCACTCCTTGGACATTGCCCGGTAATATAGCGCTTGCAATAGGGAAAGATATTGATTATGTGAAAATAAAAGTGAAAGATGAAATATTTATTTTAGCCAAAATGCGACTTTCTATAATGTCCGAGTCTTATGAAATTCTTGAAGAATTTAAAGGGAAAAACCTTGTTGGTTTTGAGTACGAACCACTTTTCCCATTTCTTTCTAATACTATACCTCCAAGTGAAAAATCAAAATTAGAAAAAGCGTACAAAGTTTATGAAGCAGATTTTGTGAATACAGAAGACGGTACTGGTATCGTGCACACTTCTGTCATGTATGGACAGGATGATTTTGAACTAGGGACAAAAGTAGGACTACCGAAACATCACATAGTAAATTCAGAAGGTAGTTTTATTAAAAACACTGGATTCCTAGAAGGCAGATTTGTCAAAGAAGTTGACCAAAATGGAAAACCTACATTAGCAGTAGATATTATTGAAGATTTAAAAAAGAGAAATTTATTTTTCAAACAGGAAAATTATAAACATTCATATCCGCATTGTTGGCGTTGTCACACTGCGCTTATATATTATGCGCGGGATTCTTGGTATATCAGAATGTCTGATTCAAAAATAAAAAAAGAGCTAATCAGTGAAAATAAAACTATAAATTGGGAACCTGCCTATACCCGCGATGGGCGCTTTGGCGAATGGCTCAGAGAGATTAAGGATTGGGCTATTTCTCGTGAACGTTACTGGGGTACACCGCTACCGGTTTGGGTTTCTGGTAATGGCGATAAGATTGTGGTGGATTCCGTAGAGACTTTAAAAAAATATACAAAAAAATCCAACAACAAATATATAATGATGCGACATGGCGGAGCATTGAGTAACAGAGATGGGTTTGTTGATTCTGGTTTAAGGCCCGATAATGTTTTAACAGACTTGGGTATCAAGCAAGTGAATGAATCGCTTAATGACATAAAAAATAAAAAAATAGATTTGATAATATTTTCACCTGTGTTAAGAGCTAAGCAAACTGCGGAAATTGTAAAGCAATACTTAGGTCTTCCAGATTCTGCATTTATTTCTGATTCGCGTTTACGAGAAATCGCTTTTGGTGTCTACGAGAGTCGTCCGATTAAGGATTATTGGCGCGCTTTTCCTAACGCAGAAGATCGTTTTAATATTGCTCCAGAAGGAGGAGAGTCTATACAGAGTTTAAAAAATCGTGTCGGAGGATTCTTGGACGATATAGAGACAAAATATCAGAACAAAAATATTTTAATTGTAGCGCATGAAGACACAATGTGGATGCTTCATGCGGCAGCGCTCGGACACAATAAGACAGAAGCTATAAAACTTAAAAGTTCTCACCAAGATGTTTTTAAAAATGCAGAAGTTCACAATCTTGATTTTGCGCCTTTGCCTAAAAATGAAAATTATGAGTTAGATTTACACAGACCATATATAGACAATGTCGCGTTTGAGAAAGATGGTGAAAATTATTTTCGCGCTAAAGAAGTGATGGATGTTTGGTTTGATTCTGGGGCGATGCCTTTTGCCCAAGATCATTACCCCTTTGAAAATAAAAAATGGGTAGATGGCGCTGGCTACCCGGCAGACTATATAAGTGAGGCGATAGATCAGACTCGCGGATGGTTTTATACTTTGCATGCTGTGGGAGCGCTCATGGGACGAGGCAAGGCTTACAAAAATGTTATTTGTCTCGGACATCTACTTGATGCAAATGGTAAAAAAATGAGTAAATCGCTTGGTAACGTCGTTGAACCTTTTGAAGCTATTGGTAGATATGGAGTGGACACACTTAGACTTTGGATGTACTCAGTTAATCAGCCCGGAGAGTCTAAAAATTTTGATGAAAAAACTGTGACCTTACTCCAGCAACAAGTTTTTGGTTTACTTTACAATGTATTAGCTTTTTATGAGCTTTATCGCGATAAAAATCTAGAAGAAAACGCAAAGTCTAAATCCAAAAATATTTTAGATGTTTGGCTTTTGGAAAAATTAGATGAACTTATAGAATTTTCTACGAAAAATCTCGATAGTTATAAATTACTTGAGCCGACAAGAGCATTACGGGATTTTATTGGAGACCTGTCTACTTGGTATTTGCGTAGATCAAGAGAGCGAATCAAAGAAGGGGAGAAAGATGCGAAAAGAACACTTTATTATGTGTTAAAAACTCTAGCTAAGTTAATGGCTCCATTTGCGCCATTTACTGCAGAAGACATTTGGATAAAATTACGAAATGAAAACGATAGAGAAAGCGTGCATTTAACAGAATGGCCAAAGATGTCAAAGAGTCTCTTTGACATCTTTGGCAGTAATAAATCGAAAGTTTTAGAAAATATGGATATTGTTAGGAACATCGTAAAGCGTGGTCTTGAAGCAAGGCAGAGATATAAAATTCAAGTTCGCCAACCACTTGCTAAATTAGAAACAAAAAATTACAAGTTAAGTAACGAATATAAATCATTAATAAAAGATGAATTAAATATAGAAGAAATTATTGAAACCGAGCAAACCGATGATAATGTTTTACTTTTTACAACAATAACTCCAGAGCTTAAAGCAAAAGGAGAGTATCGTGAATTGGCGCGCGCTCTGCAAGATATGCGCAGGAAAATGGGATTGACTCCGAGTGATGTGGTTATGCTTATTTTTGAAACCGATGACGCAGGAAGAAAATTAATTCAAAAATTTGAAATAGATATTAAAAAAGTCGTGCTAGCTTCAAAAATAGAATTTAGGAATAACAATGGTGATGAAATTAAAATAGATAAGTTGATATTTAAAATAAAAATTGAGAAATAATACAATAATACTAAAGTAACCACTACTAGTATAATAGACACGGTCGTTGGTATAATGTTATTATAGATATATGAGAATAATTGACAAGGAATCAAATTCGGGCAAGATAATTCGCGCATTGGGGATGGGTGTCGGCATTGCCGTCGCTTTGTCAAACAAAAGAGCAAGTTATCAAATTACTAAAGCCTTAACCAAAGAGATATTTGGGTTAAATAAAAAACCTAAAAATATTTCGTCTTATTTTTTAAGATTACGAAAGCAACAATTAATAGATTTTAAGGAAAACCATAACCTTTGCAAGATTACTCTTACTGAAAATGGAAGAGAAGTGCTACTACGCTTTAACTATGAAGATCTAAAAGTAAAAACTCCAAAAATTTGGGACAGAAATTTTCGCGTCATCGTTTTTGATATTCCTGAAACTAAAAGATCAGCACGTGATTCTTTAAGAGAAAAAATGAAAGAATTAGGGTGCATTAGATTTAATGATAGTGTTTGGGTGTATCCGTATCCATGTCAAAAAGAAATT
>MFTH01000010.1 GCA_001786765.1 Candidatus Nomurabacteria bacterium RIFCSPHIGHO2_01_FULL_37_25 | reverse complement strand
GTAATCGCAGGTCAGCTAAACTGCGGTGAATACGTTCTCAAGTCTTGTACTCACCGCCCGTCAAGTCAAGGGAGCCGGGAATACCCGAAGTCTCTACATAAGTGGGGCCTAAGGTAAGCTTGGTAACAGGGACTAAGTCGTAACAAGGCACGGGTAGCGGAAGCTGCTCGTGGAATAATTCAATTTGAAAAATGTCCTGAGGCGTTCGCGCCGAAGGATTAATTGAGTCGATATTGTGTATTAGAATTCTATACACAATGGACAATAATAGAATGTCCTAAAAACTATCCCCGACGTAAAGTCGGGGTCTCGATCTCTGGTGTCAAAGCTAGAGCGTCGGGATTGACATGAGGCAAAGACCCGAAGTTATATAGCCGCCTACGCAGAAATGCTACGGCGTGCCGAAGGAACGAAACAAAACAAAGAACAGCAAAAATAATAAAAACACCTCGCGTAAGCGGGGTGTTTTTGTTAGAATATGGAGATGGATAATACATTTCTAAAAAATGAACTAGGTGAGGAATATCATATCCTCTCACATTTCTATTATAACCGGCAAATAAGGGAAAAATTTCAGAGAACAAATGAAGCGCCAGAACTGCAAGGATCTTTTCTAAACAGAGTTAAAGAAATGTATGCTTACGTTTTTAAAGACAAAATAAAAGAGTTTGAAGAATTAATTACAGATCTTAAATCAAGAAATTTTGTAGATAACGAAAAAATGTTGACTTCAGTTATTAATGAAGTTTTTGCATTTGCTAAGAAAAATTTTACACGTGAAGAGTTGGAGAAATTACAACAGACGGAATCAATTAAACAAGAAGATGGAATATCTTTAAATGATTTTTCTTATTACAATATAGATAGTAAGGATGCTAGTATACTTGAAATTCACATGCAAGCAAACTCAAGGAAAGGCGCTGAAGCAATCCGTGAATCATTTGCTATATTGGCAGGAAAATTACAAAATGATTCTACATTAGAAAATATAAAAACTATTCTTGCATTTTCTTGGATTGTTTTTGAGCATCCTAGAATTTTTGAAAGACTTGGTTTTACTGTTATTAACATTAGCGAAGAAGATAAAGTTTTATTAGGTAGACAGCGCGCTGAAATAAGTCGGGAAGAATTTATTAAAAGATATGGACAAAAATAATAAAAGAAGAATAGGAATACTTCGGGGTGGCGGTGGAGATTATTACCAATCTTCATTAAATAATGGTGGAGTTATTATTGCTCATATTGTAGAAAATTTAGCAGATAAATATAAAATTTCTGACATCTTGGTTGGTCAGGATGATATCTGGCATCACAATGGTATACCAATAAATCCAAGCGATTTAGTAAATAAAGTTGACATTGTTTGGAACACAACACATCCAAGTTTTTCAAATATTTTAAATAGTCTGTCTATTTCAAATGTAAGCCAAGAATCTTTTTCTTCCGCGCTCCAAAACAGCAAAGAAATGTTGCGAGAGCACATAAAAAGTATTGGTCTTTCAATACCTCGATCAATTTTTTTTAAAAAAGCCATCGGCCGTAGCCCTATGGGTGAGGCGAAAGAAGTTTTTGCAAAATTTGGCGCGCCTTGGATTATAAAAACTTTTAACGAAGTTAAGTTAGCGAAGACTTTTAACGAACTTGTAGATGCGATAAATGGTAAAGATAATACAATAGTTGAAGAATTTATTACTGGGAAAGTTGCTTCCGTACATTCTGTAGCTGGTTTTCGCGGAGAGGATTTGTACACCTTCCCACCGATAAATATTTTTGGTGATTTATCTCTAAGTGAAAAAGAGAAACTAGTTACTTTAACGAAAGATTTACATAACCACATTGGCGCTAAACATTACTTAAAATCTAATTTTCTTTTAAACTCTCGGGGTAAAATTTATCTCTTAGACTTTGAATCCATGCCAAATTTAAAATCACATTCGCATTTTGCGCAAGCCTGCGAGTCTGTTGGTGTGAAGATGCATCATGTGGTGGAGCATATACTAGAAAGATTTTAGAATTTTTCTAGAGATGCTTTTATTTGCGTTACTATTTTTGGTGGTTTATAATGCAAGATATGAAAAAAGTGGCAAAAGATACAAACAAGGAAATGAAACATTTTCTAGGTGTTCTTAATGAAATGCATGGGGAAAATCTAAAGGGTATTAGGGAGGGTTTTATTATTGTAAATAAAAAACTTGATTCACATACGGAAATGATAGGTAGTTTAGTGGAAAATGTTTCTGTTTTAAAATCAGACATGATAATAGTAAAAGAAGATCTTTCTGTAATAAAGAGTGATTTGAAAAGAAAAGTTGATTATGACGACTTCTTGTCTTTGGTAAAAAGAGTTCAAAAAATAGAAGCTAAACTATAGGTTATGAAAATTAAAGATAGAGTTTATGGGGAAGCTCAAATTTCTGAACCAGTATTGCTAGAAATTATTAATTCTCCGACATTTCAAAGATTAAAGGACATAAATCAGTATGGATATTCTGAGGTCAATTTTCCGGGTTCTTGGCTTTCTCGTTTTGAACATTCTCTAGGAGTTTGTTTGCTTCTTAGAAAATATGGGGCGCGAATTGAGGAACAAATCGCTGGGCTTATTCACGATGTTTCCCATTCCGCATTTTCACATTCTATAGATTATGTTCTAAATTCTGGTTCTGAAAAAACTCACGATTTACAAGACAACATTTTCGAGGACTATGTTAAAAAGTCAGAAATACCAGCTATTTTAGAAAAACACAACTTTGATGTTGCGTACATCCTTGATGACGTAAATTTTCTACTTAAAGAAAACAAGCTTCCAGATTTATGTGCTGATAGAATAGATTATTCTTTCCGAGATGGAATGGTTTTTAAAGAACTTAAAAATCCGGAATACTATCTAGAAAATCTTGTTACAGAAAATAGTAAATGGATTTTTCAGGATTTTAAAATTGCAAAACAATATGCTGAATTATTCTTAAAGATTAGCAATACATATTATGCTGGTTTGGTAACTGCTGTTACGTTTCGAAGCCTAGGTGATTATCTTAAATATGCACTTTCAAAAGGTTATATTTCAGAGGAAGATTTATACACTACCGACAAAATTGTACTTGCAAAAATTGAACCCCATCATAAGATAGATAAGCGACTTATGTTATTGTTTGATCGAATGAATAACAAAATAGGTTTTAAAAATGATCCAAAAGATTTTGATACTGAAGTTTTTTGCAAATCACGGGTTGTTGATCCGCTCTGTAAATATAATGGAGAGATAAAAAGAGTTTCAGAAATTGATCCGAGCTGGGGTGTAACCTTAAAGAAAGAATCTGTTCCAAAGCATTATTTCTTAAAGTTTGAAAGATAGCTATTGGACCCATAGTAAAATGGTATTATACGTCCATAGCATGGATGAGGCCGGGGTTCGATTCCCTGTGTCGGGCCGTAGTATACGGTTGTACACATTCTTCGGGAGGATGAAGACCGGATTCGATTACGGGTGGTCCAAATTTATGATACAATTATTCTAAATTATTTTTATCTGTAGCGGGTGGTCGCACTCACATAGGCACATATGTTGGAGTTTCGCCATCACCCGCTTCAAATGAAAATAATTTTTTTATTTTTGGTTTCTCAAAAAAAGTTATCCACAGTTTTTATGAAAAAGTATTGTGTTATGTTTTGATATGCGAGATAATTAATGAGTGTAGCAATAATTATTGAAAATATTTTTTTGTAAATTTTTTCAGGTCGTTTTATTGCAAACTAATTTAATAATTTAATTAAAAATATTATGGCAGCAAAGAAAAAGAAAAAGGCAGCAAAGAAAAAGAAGAGATAGCCCCGACCTAAAGTCAGGGTTCCGATCCGAAAGGCATCGGAATACTTTTGAAAAACTTCCTCGACATAAATTGGGGAAGTTTTTTCATTTCGTTATGATATGCTAATATGTAACCTATGTCTTTATTCAGTAAAATATTTGGTGATGAGAGCTCTAAATTCATTGGGAATGTAGCGGAGATAGTAGTTAAAATAAATACGCTTGAAGCAGATATTTCAAAGTTGATGGACGAGGACTTCCCAAAGAAAACCCAAGAATTTAAGGATAGATTGGCGAAAGGAGAGAGTTTAGATGATATATTGCCAGAAGCTTTTGCCTTGGTGCGAGAGGCAGCTAAAAGGAATTTAGGGGAAAGACATTATGATGTTCAATTGATTGGAGGAATAGCTCTCCATAAAGGTAAAATTGCTGAAATGAGAACTGGTGAAGGGAAGACCTTGGTGGCTGTTCTTCCGGCGTACTTAAATTCACTTTCTGGCGAGGGTGTTCATATTGTTACAGTCAATGACTATCTTTCACGCATCGGCGTAGTCTTGATGGGTCAAGTTTATAATTTTTTAGGACTTTCAGTGGGTGTTATTAATTCAAATAATGTCTCTTATTTATATGATAGTAGGCACAAAGAAGAGGATGAAATGCGTGATCAAGTAGGAGAATTTAAAATTGTTTATGATTTTTTGAAACCTTGTTCAAGGAGAGATGCGTATAGAACAGATGTGACTTATGGCACGAATCATGAATATGGATTTGATTATTTGCGGGACAATTTAGCAACGGGAGTAGAAAATTTAGTACAACGCGGATATCATTATGGCATTGTGGACGAAGTGGACTCTATTTTGATCGATGAAGCGCGCACTCCACTTATTATTTCTTCTGCCGCGGGTGATTCTGAAGATTTTTATATTAAGTTTTACAAAATCGCCAAGGTCTTGAAAAAAGAGATAGATTATAAAGTAGATGAGAAGTTAAAAGCAATAACTTTAACTGATGTTGGCATTACAAAAGCCGAGCAACTTCTCGGAGTGGACAATATTTATACAGAAAAGGGTATAAAGTATGTTCATCACTTAGAAACAGCTGTAAAAGCGCAAGCTATTTTTGAAAAAGATAAAGATTATGTTGTGAAAGACGGAGAAGTTATCATTGTAGACCCTTTCACTGGGCGTCTTCAACCGGGTCGTCGTTGGTCTGAAGGAATTCATCAAGCTATTGAGGCGAAGGAAGGTGTAAAAATTGAAAAAGAAACTCGTTCGTCTGGCTCCATAACTTTTCAGAATTATTTTAGATTTTATAAAAAGCTTTCTGGAATGACCGGTACTGCGCAAACTTCTGCTGAAGAATTTTTAAAAGTTTATGGCTTGGATGTCATAGTTATTCCGACCAATCGCCCTATTGTTCGCATAGATCATAACGATTTAATTTTCCAAACAGAAAAGGGTAAATTTCAAGCAATTGCAAAAAAGGTTAAAGAATTAAATATTAAAGGTCAGCCAGTGTTGATAGGTACTATTTCAATTGAAAAAAATGAGCTTCTGTCCGCTTATTTGAAACAAGAAGGAGTGCAACACGTAATTTTAAATGCAAAAAATCATGAACAAGAAGGTGAGATTATTGCTCAAGCAGGCAAAAGAAATGCAGTAACTATAGCTACAAATATGGCAGGACGCGGAATTGATATCAAGCTTGGGGGCCCGCTTCGCCTTAACTCCAGCGATGCGAGTAATCCTGTAGCCAAGGAGGAATATAATTTTGTAAAAAGTGTGGGCGGGCTTTTTGTTTTAGGTACTGAACGACATGAGGCGAGGAGAATTGATAACCAGCTTCGAGGTCGTTCTGGCAGGCAAGGTGACCCGGGCGAGACACAGTTTTATGTTTCATTAGAAGATGATCTTATGCGTGTATTTGGTTCAGATAAAATAAAAAACATGATGGGACGTTTTGGTATATCGGAAGATACTCCGATTGAAAATCGTTTTATAGGTAAAACACTTGAAGGAGCGCAAGCAAAAATAGAAGGTTTTCATTTTGACGCCAGAAAGCATACTTTGGAATATGATGATGTGATGAATCACCAAAGAAAGATTATTTACGAAAGACGCCAGAAAATGCTAAGGGCGGACAAGCAAGAGATTGAAACCTTGTTAAATGATATAAGTGAGGCTAAATCCGCTGAAAACGGATCGTCCGACACGCAGAGCGTGTTTAGGGAAAAAAGAAAAAGACTCGGTGATGAAGCATTTTTAGAGACAGTTCGTCGCATAGCTCTTTATACCACTGATACTCTCTGGATGGAGCACTTGGAAGCGATGGATTATTTGCGCTCTTCAGTCAATTTGCGAGCTTATGGCCAGCGGGAGCCGATTGTAGAATATAAGAAAGACGGTTTGGCTATGTTTAAGGAAATGGAAGAAACTTTCAAAGAACAAGTTTTTTCTTTGATTAGCACTATTCAAGAACCGGCTAAGTCTGAAGAAAATATAACAAAACCAACTTTAGTTACAAGTCATAACGAGCCATCGGATATTACAGGCCAAAAAGATAAAGACCTGCCCGCCAATTCAGGGGCGGGAGTAGGTCGCAACGACCCTTGCCCTTGCGGAAGTGGAAAAAAGTATAAAAAATGCCATGGGAAATAAAAAAATAAAATTAGGTATTTATAAACATTTCAAAGGACATTTGTGTAAAGTGATTGGAGTTGCTAAGCATTCAGAAGATGAAAAGCAGGAATTTGTGGTTTATGAACATACTTATAAAGATGGACATATGCAACTCTGGATAAGGCCAAAAGAAATGTTTTTAGAAAAAGTTAAATTAGGGGGCAAGAAAGTTCCTAGGTTTAAGTATATTAGAAAATAAAATATGGATAGTCATGAGAATTTTTTGGGTGAAATGGAAACTATTATAGTTGGCGGAGGACAAGCAGGACTTTCTGTGGGCAGATACCTGAAAGAGCATAACAAGTCTTTTTTAATTTTAGAAAAAACTAATAGCATCGGTTCTTCGTGGAGAAAAAGATATGATTCAATGCAATTAGACTCTTTCGCCAAGTACAGCCATCTGGAAGGGTTTCCTTTTCAGGGCGACTTGATGCGACATACAAAAAAAGAAGAAGTAGCAGACTATCTTCAGTCTTTTGCAAAACATCACAATATAATTCCGCAATTTTCTACCGAGGTTTATAAAATAGAAAAAGAAAAAAATAAATTTATTGTTTATACAAACAAAGGAGTTTATCGCGCTAAGTTTGTCGTTCTTGCCACAGGTCCATTTCAAAAAGCATATATTCCGAAAAATATAGAGAATATTCCACAAAATATTTATCAAATACATAGTAAAGATTATCGCAATCCGTCACAATTAAAAGAAGGAATTACATTGGTTGTCGGAGCTGGTAATTCTGGCGCAGAAATTGTGGAAGAATTAATAGAGTCCGGCAGAGTTGTTCTCTTTTCTTATAAAAGAAAATTTAAAAGCATAAAAAGTAATTATTTTTCTCAATGGTTAGCATATCGGCTGGGTTTGGCCCACGTGCCGAAAGATTCTTTGTTGGGAAGAATAATTATTTGGTACACGAAAGGCAAGCCAGTAGGTGTGGATGTAAAAAAATTACTTAAGAATCCAAACTTGACTTCTGCCCCCGAATTTAAAGGGGAAGTTCCAAAAAACATATCAAACATAATATGGGCCACAGGATACGAAAGTGATTTTTCAGTTATATCTATTCCAGATTTTAACCCCTTGACACAAATACGGGGGGTGACTAACATACCAAATTTATTTATTTTAAATATAAGATGGCAATACAGTAAAAGTTCGTCTCACTTGGCTGGCGTGTCTAGAGATGCGAAATATATAGCAAAATGTATAATAAATACAATACATTTATAAAAGATAAAATAAAATTGGGAAATAATATGATTGAAGTCAAAAATCTTAAAAAAATATTTAAACATAAAAACAGTAATTTTGTTGCTGTAGACAATATTAGTTTTTCAATTGCGCAAGGAGAAGCAGTTGCTTTTATCGGGCCTAATGGGGCTGGCAAGTCAACTACAATAAAAATGCTTACGGGAATTCTACACCCCACAAGTGGCGAAATTTCAATTTTAGGCCTATCTCCTCAAAAACATAGAAAAGATGTTGTTCGTCAAATTGGAGCTGTGTTCGGGCAGAGAAGTAGTCTTTTGCCAAACTTACCATTGAAAGACACCTTAAGTCTTTTTGGTGTGATGTATGGTATGTCTAAAGAAGAAATTAAGGAACGAATTGAATACTTAGAAAATATGTTAGACATGAAATCATTTCATGATCAACCTATACGCACACTTTCGCTCGGCCAAAGAATGAGAGTGGAGGTTGCTTGCGCCCTTATCCATAAGCCTAAAATACTTTTCTTGGATGAACCAAGTATCGGTCTTGATATTATTGCTAAGCAGTCTCTTAGAGAAATGCTTTTATATTTACGAAAAGAGCATAATATGACAATTTTTCTAACCTCGCACGATGTGGGGGACATAGAATCTATTTGTGAAAGGACAATTATTGTAAATCACGGAAAGGTCGTAGTGGATGAGCCCACAAGTGAACTTCATAAGCTTATAGAAAAAGAAAAACATGTGGAAGTTCGGGGTCCTTCACTTGAAGATGTTTTGGTGAAAATATATAAACAATAACTTATGTATACAGGTATTTACTATATTTATATTGTCGCCAAAAATGCGACTGAACAGAAGAAAAAGGTGGTTTTTCAGATGATGAACCACGCAATTTTTCTTTTATTTAGTTTATATTTGTATAAATATGTTTACGGTCTATTACCAAATTTACAATTTAAACTTCCATTTCCAAATGCTATATGGAGTATGGCAGTATACTTTATGGTTTTTTGGCTCGGGGTTCGTAATATTGAAAGATATTTTCGGAGGGATATTCAGTCGGGAAATATTGAAATGTATATGCTTCGTCCTGTGGGGTATATTTGGCAAAAAATTTTTGTGCTATTAGGGAACGGATTGATACCTTTTATTTCGGCATCTTTTCTATCTATTGTTATTAGTTATCTTGTAGTTGGGTTACCAGTTGTAGATACTTCCTTATTATTTTGGCTACCGGGTGTATTTTTGATACTTATATTAAGCCAAATTTTAACATGTCTTTTATTTGTCTTAGCTGGTCTAACTGGGTTCTGGCTTGATAATAGCGAACCAGTTCATTTTTTGATAAGTAAGCTCATTATGATATTTGGCGGAGCTTGGGTGCCGGTGGCATTTTTTCCAAAAACTCTACAAACATTTGCTGAGCTTTCACCTTTTGGAGGATCAATGGCTATTTCATTTGCGATGTACCCTAATTTCTCAGAGCATTTTCCTCTTTTAATTTTAAATGTAATTTTTTGGATTATTGTTTGCTTTATTTTGGTTTGGATAGTTTCCCACAAAGCTTTCGAGAAGTTAGCAATAAATGGCTAAGAAAATTTTTATGAAAAATGATATTTTATATTTTTTCACACAAATAAAGTTTAATCTTAAAAATGCATATGCACTCCAAAAGTCTTTTTGGGTTGGGGTGGTCAGCATGGTACTTAATAATACAAGCTTTTTTATTATGTGGCTTTTATTTATGCACGCTACTGGGCCAATAAATGGCTGGACGAGTATTGACGTATTCGGCATGCTTGGAGTTGCCATGTTTTGTTTTGGTGTCTGTCATGCATTTTTCTATGGAGTTAGAGATTTGCCAGAATTCGTGTTAAGAGGTTCTTTTGATAGTGTGTTGCTTGCACCCGTCAACTCGTTCCTAAAATTATCAGGATCATCTTTTTCCGTAACTGCTTATGGTGATTTGCTCATGGGACTAGGGGTAATGATTTTTTATGGAGTATATGCACATTTTAGTTTATATTCTATAATTCTGTTTATAATTTCAGTTATACTTGGCTGTATTGTGTTTGTGTGTATTAGATTACTTTGTTCACTTGTCGTATTCTTTATCCATGATGGGGAAGTAATTTCAACTCAAATTTTTGAAATATTTTTAAGACCTGGCTTATATCCAGGAGCGATTTTCCCTGGTAAGCTAAAAATATTTTGTATGACAATTGTCCCCACACTTATTACAAGTGCTGTACCCATAGATGTAGTTAAAATTAAATCTATTTCTTTTCTTATTTTTATATTTATGATTACTTTAGTCTGGATTTTTTTTACGTATTTTATGTTCAAGATCTCTGTTAGGAGATATGAAAGTGGTAATTTTTTAAGATAAGTATTAGACCCTTTTAAAATATTATTATTTTTGCTATATTTAAGAAATGCTTTCCATCGGCGTCTTTAGTTGGAGTTACTAATGCAGTTTTTACTGTTTAAGATGTAACTGATGAGAAGAACTATAATTGCAAGCATTTTTGGGTTGTTTTTCAAAAGTAGAATGAAACTTCTAACCAAAAAATTTAAAACGATTTGGTGGAGGATTAAATCTGTCGTGGCGAGATATTATTACGGCAATCCTTCAAAAAAACTCAAGATTGTGGGGGTAACTGGCACCAACGGCAAGACGACGACGGTTACGATTCTCTATAAAATTACTACGGCGCTTGGTTATAAAGCAGGGCTTATTAGCACAGTAGAAAATATAATTGTTGCAGAGAAAATTCCCGCTACTATGACCACCCCTGATTCTGTATCTCTGACGAAACTTTTTGCCGAGATGGTATCGAAGGGTTGTGAATATGTTTTTATGGAAGTTAGCTCACATGCGCTAGACCAGGGCAGGGTTAATGGGGTAAATTTCGTCGGAGGAATTTTTACTAATCTTACTCATGACCATTTGGATTATCATAAAAATTTTGAAAATTATTTTCTAGCTAAGAAGAGATTTTTTCAAATGTTGCCTTTATCAGCTTTTGCGCTTTCAAATGCTGATGATAGTTATGGAGAAAAAATATTGGAGGGAATAAAAGCAAGAAAGTTTTTTTACGGATTTCCTGCCCGCAATGCTTTCAGCACACCCGCCAGCAACGCTTCGCGTAATGATGCGGGCTGGGCTGATGCAGGCGGGAAAAATAACTCTTCGAATTCCTCAGGGCGGGAGCCGGATTTTAGTGAGAAAATCGAGACTAAACTTTTGGGAGATTTCAATGCATATAACGCGCTTGCTATTTTTAGCGCTTCTAAATTACTTGGTTTTAGGGAAGAGAAAGTTAAAGAAATTTTAAAAAATATAGAACCTCCAAGAGGAAGATTTGAATATTTTACGTCTGACAGTGGAGTGCTCGCAATTGTAGATTATGCTCATACTCCAGATGCTTTAGAAAATGTTTTAAGAACAGCAAATGGCATAAAAAAAGAAAATACAAAAATAATTTCTGTTTTTGGTTGCGGAGGGGATCGTGACCCTTACAAACGTCCAGTTATGGGGAAAATTGGTGTAATTAATTCTGATATAGCTATTTTTACTTCTGATAATCCAAGGGGCGAAAACCCTGACGCGATTATTGAGCAAATGAAAATTAACTTATCACAGGAAGATTTGCAAAAAGTAAAAACTATTTCAAATCGTCGTGAAGCGATAAAAGAAGCCGTGAAATTGGCGCAAAATGGAGATATTATTTTAGTCGCCGGCAAAGGTCACGAAGATTATCAAATAATAAAAGGCGTGAAGAGCCATTTTGATGATATGGAAGAATTAAAAAGAGCGTTAGCATAAAAAATCAGAAATCGAAATTTTTGTCGGTACGGATTTTTTGAAGCCCTGCCTACCGGCAGGCAGGTTAAAAAATCCTGAAGTTGGCTCGCCGTCGCTCGCCAAACCCCTTAAAAATTTATTTCTGATTTTTTATGCTAATATAATTTTATGAGCAAAAAGCCTAAAGTTTTTAAGTTTGCCGGGTATGAAATTTCCCCAGAAACCAACAAGATAATCTTTAAATACGAGACAGGATTTTATAATTCTGAGTCGCTCTTTTTCTCTGAAATTATTATTTTACCTAAAAAAACCAAAGTTTTAAAAGATAAGAACATATATAAATTTTTAGAACCACTTAGTCTGATTTTAGGTATAAGTTATTACAAGTTATATTGTCCTCCGAAAATTGAAACTTTTTTTAAACTTTCAAAGGAACAGGCGGAATTTTGGAATACGGTTTATAAAAAAGGACTAGGAGAATTCTTATATCGAAATAAACTGGATCCTAAAAAGTTGGCAAAATTTCCATATGCAAAAATAAAAAATTCTCCAGTTCGCATAAACACTGGAGATTCAATACTACTCGGAATAGGTGGGGGAAAAGATTCAATAGTGGCGATGAAACTTCTGGAAAATTTTAAAACTTCATTGCTTTCAATTGAAACAATGCGTCCAGACCACATTTCACAGAATATTATTAAGAAATCTGGTAAACCTTCCGTTAAAATTCAAAGAATATTTGATTCTCAAATTCTAAATCTTACAGATACATATCGGGGGCATATTCCTATTTCTGCTATTTATGCTTTTCTAGGGATTTTGTCTTGCGCTTTATATGGACATAAATATTTCACAGTTGGAAATGCATATAGCAGTAATTTTGGAAATTTAAAATATAAAAGTGAAACAGTGAACCATCAATGGAGCAAATCTTCTGAATTTGAAGTTATGCTACAAGAATATACAAGAAAGTTTATTACTCCGGATATTATTTATTTTTCTCTCTTGCGTCAATTTTATGAAATACGAGTTGCTAAAATGTTTGCCAAAGAAAAAGAATATTTTCCTTTATTTGCGAGCTGTAATAAAAATTTCAAATCTTTCGGAGAAAGGCAGAACAATCTCTGGTGTGGGGAATGTCCTAAATGCGCTTTTGTTTTTTTGGTACTGGCTCCTTTCGTTAAGAAGTCAGAATTAATCAAAATTTTTGGTAAAAATTTATTAAATGATGTAGCGCTTCTCCCGCTTTTTAAGGACATTCTAGGTTTTGGAAAAATGAAGCCTTTTGATTGCGTTGGTACATTTCACGAATCCAGAGTTGCCTTGCATCTCGCTTTCAAACAAGATTTTGCTAGAGATTTTATAGTTAAAAGTTTTTTTTCTAAAGTGAAAATTTCAGAAGCAATCATCTCAAAAGTTTTTAAAACATACAACGCCCCGACTCTCCCAACTCCATTTAAATTTCTTGGTTTAAAAAAAGTTGGAATTTTAGGTTACGGCAGGGAAGGTAAAGTGACTGAAAAATATTTAAAGAAAAAATACCCAAATCTTATAATTGAGATTTTAGATCAGATGCGGGATAAAAATTATTTAGACAAGCAGATAAATTATGATTTACTTGTTAAAACTCCGGGAATTTCAAAAGAAAAAATAAAAATTCCATATACCACAGCTACGAATATTTTCTTTTCGGAAAACAAAAATTTTACTATAGGTATAACAGGAAGCAAGGGTAAAAGCACCACCGCTAGTTTGATATATGAAATACTTAAAAAGTCTGGCAAGAAAGTCAGATTGCTCGGAAACATAGGCAATCCTATGCTTGAGACTCTGATGGTTCCTGTCAAGCGAGATGAAATCTTTATTATTGAGCTTTCTAGTTATATGCTGGACGACATTGAGTATTCTCCTAATATTGCCGTATTGTTAAATTTATTTCCAGAACATATGACTTATCACGGAAATGTGC
Source organism: Candidatus Nomurabacteria bacterium RIFCSPHIGHO2_01_FULL_37_25 (assembly GCA_001786765.1). Classification (GTDB taxonomy): domain Bacteria; phylum Patescibacteriota; class Minisyncoccia; order Phycocordibacterales; family UBA9973; genus UBA9973. The sequence goes on along the minus strand of MFTH01000010.1, from coordinate 107,703 downwards.
AAAATTATTACAATGCAAAAGGGAATATTTTTAAATTTCAAAATGAAGGAGATATTGCTCTTCGTCCGCCGTTTAATATAAAACTTCCATTTAAAGAATCTAGTGTTAAACTTCTCGGAAGACATAATATTGAAAATATAAAAGTAGCAGTAAAGGTGGCAAGAATTCTTGGAGTTTCAGATTCAATAATAACTAAAGCCGTGCTTGGTTTTCAGAGTTTACCTCATCGCTTAGAATATGTGGGGGAATCTAAAGGAATAAAATTTTATGATGACGCTATTTCCACAGCTCCGGAGTCTACAATTGAAGCAATAAAAGCATTACCGGAGACAGATACTATTTTCTTAGGGGGAGAAGATCGAGGTTTTAATTTTTCTGAGTTAGAGAAAGTTTTAAGAAAAAGTAATATAAAAAATATTGTATTATTTCCAAAAACTGGGAAGAGAATTTTGAAATCTGATGAAGGTTTTAAAATTTTAGAAACCAATAGTATGAAAAAAGCAGTCAATTTTGCTTTCAGGAATACACGGAAAGGAAAAATCTGTCTTTTATCCACAGCTTCTCCAAGTTATTCAATCTGGAAAAATTTTGAGGAAAAAGGAGATCTTTTTAAGAAATTTGTAAAACAATATGGAGCAAAATAAAAATATTCCTAATTTTTCAGAAAATGCGGTTATTACCATTTATGCTAGTCTCAAAGATATTGAAAATGAAATAATTTTACCAACACAAGTTCATGGTAATAATATAATTGAAATTATCACAGGTGGTGAAAAACTTGCTAGTTGTGACGCTCTTATTACTCAGAATAGAAAATTTTCTTTAGGAATAAAAACGGCTGATTGCGCGACAGTTTGTTTTACTGATGGGAAAAAAATAGGCATTGCTCATATCGGCTGGCGAGGGCTGTGTCTCTCTTTGATTGAGAAAATGCTAACTCATTTTGATTTCCAGAACCTCAATGTATTTGTGGGTCCATTTATGCATTCTTTTGAGATTAAAAAAGATTTTTGCTTTACTCAAATACAAGAAAAATTTGGAGACAAGTGTTTTATTGAAAAAAAAGACAAGATAATCTTTTTATTTAAAGATGCTATTATGTCATTGTTGCCACAAAATACTCAGATAGATGATCGGGATACATTCGAAGATTCATCATTACCAAGTTTTAGAAGAGATAAGACAAAAGAACGTTTAGTGACAGTAATTAGTTTTAAATAATTTATGGAAAAAGAAATTAAAGTGGATTTATCAAAAATCAAAAAAGTTTTCTTTATTGGCATCGGTGGGATAGGTATTTCGGCTTTGGCGAAGATGGCGCTCTCTAGGGGAATGGAAGTTTCTGGGGTAAATGATGAAGAGAGTTCTAAAACCCTAAAACCACTTGTAAAGGAAGGTGTAGATATTATTTTTCAAAAAGATTTTATTAGTTTACCAGAGGCAGATTTATATATATATAGTGATGCATGGCTTTATCGTGGACCAGAAATTATTAAAGATGCAAAAAATACAAATAAACCGGTGATGAGTTATTTTGAAGCTCTCGGGCAATTTGTAAAAGATTATAAAGTTATAGCAATAGCTGGCACTCATGGAAAAACTACTACTACAGCCATGGTGGCTGAGGTTTTAATTGATGCGGGTTTAGATCCAACAGTTGTTGTGGGGAGTTTTGTTAAAAAATTTGATAGTAATTTCCGAGTAGGGAAAAGTGATTATTTGGTAGTAGAAGCAGATGAATATAATAGACATTTTTTAAATTTCCATCCATTTATTGGTGTTGTCACGAATGTCGAAGCAGATCATTTAGATTATTATAAGGATTTAAAAGATATTCAAGGTGCTTTTGAACAGTTTGTTTCACAAAGTAAAAATAAAGTTTTAGATTATAAAAAATATTTAGATAAAGTTCCAAAATTGTCTGTGCCAGGAGTTCATAATCGCATGAATGCAGCGGCAGCATTAGCTGTGGCAGATATTTTACATATTAAAGAAGAAGTTGCTCAAAAGTCTCTTAGTCAGTTTTCTGGTACATGGAGACGTCTCGAGAAAAAAGGGATTACAGAGAGTGGGGTGATAGTGTACGACGATTATGCGCATCATCCGACAGAGATACAGGCAAGTTTGCAAGGTTTGCGAGAATTATACCCAAATAACGAGCCGCCCTCGTCAAAAACTTCGGCGAGCCAAGGGAAAAAAATCACAGTGCTTTTTCAGCCACACCTTTATAGTCGCACGAAAGCTTTGTTTGATGATTTTGCAAAAAGTTTCAAAGGCGCAGACCGAGTGTTGCTTCTTCCTATATATTTTGCCCGAGAAGCTCTAGACGAAAGTATTTCAAGTGAGAAACTAGCAAATGCTATCTGCGCCTCTTTTTTAAAAGAGGGGAAACAATCTTCTGTAGATGCTTTTTCTGATTTTGAAGCTGCTGAAAAATTTATTTTAAGTTTAAATTTAGGAGATAGTGATGTGTTTGTCACAATGGGAGCGGGTGAGGCGTATAAAGTTACTGATAAAATATTTCCTACACTAAATTAATATAATTTTATAAAACCGAATCTATTTTAGTAGCGCATTAAAGGTACCTTCAAGGGTATTTACTTTTTGTCTAATATGTGATATTATACATGTATATCCTTAAATAAGTCTGTGACTGTTCATTATAGGCTTATGAAATAAGGATATTTTTGTTGATACTGATGTTTTTACAGATATTGGTTGGCGGAGCAAAACCGCCTTAATATGAAAAAAAACAATTTAATACGTTTTGTCCAATCTTTAGTTATTCTGCCCACCGTGATTACATCTATTGTATTTCCAAGTATGGATAACATCAAGATTTCTCAAAATGTGTTAATACAAAAATTTAATATAGAGACTAATAGAGATATAGCTTTTAATCAAGCTATTGATCTGGAAGTTGCTAAAGACAAATCTCGCGCAGAAGCTATCGATGCTTATTTCAAAGCTCGTAATATGCCTTTAGAAGGTATGGGTATGAAGATGGTTATAGAAGCCAAAAAGAATGACATTGACTGGCGTCTTTTGCCTGCGATAGCTATACGAGAATCTACTGGTGGAAAATTTGCTTGTAAAACAGCTGGGTACAATTCTTTTGGTTGGGGTTCTTGTAAAATAGGGTTTGATTCTAATGAAGAGGCTATTGAAACAGTGGCTAGAAATTTAGGTGGAAATGAACCAAAAACTGAACACCATTATGCTGGTAAAAATACAAAACAAATATTGCAAAAGTATAATCCTCCTTCTGTTGTTCTGAAATACGCTGAGCAAGTGATGTCTATAATGGAAAATATCGGAACAAAAAATTTAGGAGAGGTAGATATAGTAGCTAATACATAAAAAATCCCTTAAGTAAATTAAGGGATTTTTTAGTTGGTTTTTTATTCCAGATGCACTAATGTCATCTTCTGCTCTTTCGGCTCAAAAAGGGTAATTTGGAAATTGTAATTCTTTCCAAGTTCTAGTTTTTCACGTAGTTTAGTTTCCGAACTGAAGGTCGAGTTGTGGACTAATCCAGCTACACCTTCTTTTATAGAAATGAGCGCGCCATGCTTGTTATATTTAATAACCACTCCTTTAATAATGTCTCCTTTTTTTAATTTCCCTTCAAATTCTTTCCAAGGATTCTCCTTGAGAGCTTTAATAGAAAGTGATATTTTGTCATCTTTTATTTCAATAATTTTTGTGCGAATTTTATCTCCTATTTTAAACATTGAGCGAGGGTTTTCTACAAGTCCCCAATCAAGTTCAGAAATATGAACCAAACCTTCTAGTTCGTTTTCAAGTTTTACGAATACTCCAAAATCAACTAATCCAGTAATTACACAGTCCAGCTCCTGACCCAGGGTATATTTACTCAAGATTTCCTTTTTCTCTTCAGGATTATTGTCTTTCTCGGAGAATATTAACTTGCCTTCTTTAGGCAGTGTTGAAATAATCATCACAGGGATTTGTTGTCCCACCAGTTTTTTTAGTTCTTTAAGAATTTTATCTTTATCGGAATCCAGCACGCGAGGATAATGGTCAGCTTTTAGCTGGGATGCGGGTAGAAATCCAAGTATACCTTGCCATTCTAAAATCAATCCTCCTTTGTTCGCGTCTTTTATTTCTAAACTCATTACTGTTTTTGCCTTGATGGCTTTTTCAGCTTCACTCCAAGCGAGCGCTTGTTTGGCTTCTTTGAGGGAAAGTTCTATGTATCCATCATCATTTTCTGTTTCAATAACTTTTGCTTTGATGATATCACCGGGAATTATTTTCTTGATAATATCTCTCGCATTAATAAATTCGCGACCGTAAATAATACCTGCTCCGTATGGCGCTAGGTCAACATAGACTGACGATTTCTCCACGCTAATAACCGCGCCTTCTACCAGAGAATCAACTTCTGGTTTATTCAGACTACGGCTCAAAATAGAACTTAACACCAAATTTTCTTCACCCGACTGAACGACATCAGTAGTTCGGGTGGATTTTAGATTTTCTTCTTCCGTTGTTTCTATCTTCTTTTTTGTCATAAATTTAAAAATCCGCCTTAAAGCGGATATAAGGTTTAGGTTCTATCTGGTCAAGTTTTCTTTTGACCTCGTAGGGTTACCCTAAATCCATGCTTTTAATGTATAGATTTCATAATACTATAAGTTACAGAAAATGCAACCTCACCCCCGCCCCTCTCCATTTTGAAAATGGAGAGGGGAAGAATGCGAAGCAGGAAGGGTGAGGTGAATTTAGGTTCAAAAATACAACTTAGTGTTTAAACTGTTACATGGCATTTAACCTTCGATACTAAAAATGCAGGGCACTTGATTAATATATATATATATGCTAATTATTTTAATGGAGGTACTTTCGTATGAATGGTAAAATTCCTGAACCACTCACCAGAGAAAGTATAATAAACTTTCTCAGTGTTATTACGAGTATCCCAGTTTGTCAGCTGGGGAACGAGACCGTTCTCGGGGGAAAAAATCTCGTAAAAATAGTGATAAGCATTTCTATGAGATTTAACAAAGTTATAAATATTCCCAACCCTGGAACTTTCACGGTTGGACAACTCGTCTGGCAACTGCTCAGCCATCAGTAGATGGCTTGCAGTAACAAATAGACCGGTGGTCGCACCCTTGAGGAGCACTGCCGGTTTTTGCTTCTCACCCCGCCCCTCTCCATTTTGAAGATGGAGAGGGGTGCCGAAGGCGAGGAGAGGTGAATTATTTTATCTCCTTTTTAATCTTTTCTAACACATTCTCTAAATTTGTTTCTACCTCTCTATTCCAGAAGCGAATAGTTCTAATTTCATTAGATTTCAAATATTCTGTTCTTAATTTGTCGTACTCTAAATTTTCTTTATGTGAAGAGCCGTCAAGTTCTACGCAAAGTTTAATTTCTGGCGCATAAAAGTCTAAAATAAATTTTTCTAAGGGATGTTGCCTTCGAAATTTTATACCCAATTTTCTATTTCTTAATTCGCGCCAGAGCATTTTTTCAGCTTTTGTTTCTTTGTGGCGTAAATAGCGAGCTTTAACGATTAAGTTGACCTTAGTCATATGTAAATTATACGTGGAATTTGCCCCCTCTCCAAGCTAGCTTGGAGAGGGGGCAGGGGGGTGAGGGAATTGTGGTTTTAATGAGGTGATTTTGGATTTAAATTATGCTACAATGCAAGTAATGATAATTACATATTTCGGCAAACAATTTTTTAAGATTCAGCAAGGGGAAACAGTTCTTTCTATTAATCCTGTTAGTAAAAATTCTAAATTAGGCATCAATGCTCATTTTGGGGCAGATATAGCTCTATCTACCACAAATCATCCTGATTATAATGGCTTAGACCAACTCTCTCATGGCGAGCGAATTCCTTTTGTTATTACAGGTCCGGGAGATTATGAAATAAAAGGAATTTTTATTAAAGGAGTATTGTCAAATGCATTGATTGCCGATAAAAAATATATCAATACTATTTACATATTTTCTATGGACAATATTAATATTGTCTTTCTCGGAGCATTATCTGATACGGAAATTTCAAAAGAAGCGCGGGAAGCGATAAATAATCCAGATATTCTTTTTATTCCAGTCGGTGGCCACACTAAAGACGGGGCAAGCAAAGGTTTGCTTAATGCCAAAGAGGCGGCAAAATTTGCGTCATCACTTGAACCTAAAATGATAATCCCGATGGATTATGATGATGTGTCTCTCAAAACATTTCTAAAAGAAACTGGAGAAGAAAAAGCCGAGGTGGCGGACAAATTGACGCTTAGATTAAAGGATTTAGAAAATAAAGAAGGTGAGGTCGTAGTATTAAGAGTAACATAATAAATTAGCTTTTAGATGTTATATTCTAGAAAAAAATTACTAGAAAATTATCAGAAAAGCAATTAATTCAATGAAAAAAATTATTCATCATGTAAGGCGTCAGCCCGAGGAAATCAGAAGACATATTTTGCATTTCCTGACTGCTGTAGCCGGTATTGTTTTAGTGATGCTTTGGTTTTATTCTTTAGGAAGAAATTTAAATAACCCGGATACACAAGTAAAAGTGAACAACGAATTAAAGCCCTTTTCCGTGTTAAAAGGTAACATAATAGATGGGTATCAAAGTATTACAAATCCCAATCCAGATACCGAGCTAGAGATAGAGTAACAATCAAATGGCAAAAAAATCTTTAGAAATAAAAGAAGAGGCAAATAACATAGATAAAATTCTTCCAGTTGATGTTGTGACGGAGATGAAGGAATCTTACCTCGCATACGCGATGTCTGTTATTACATCTCGAGCCTTACCAGATGTCAGAGACGGGCTAAAGCCAGTGCATAGAAGAATCTTGTATGCCATGCATGAAATGGGTCTTACTTCTTCCGCGCGTTTTAGAAAATCAGCAGCGGTTGTCGGAGATGTGCTCGGAAAATATCATCCGCATGGAGATACGGCCGTGTACGACTCGATGGTGGGCATGGCTCAAGAGTTTTCTTATCGTTATCCGTTTATTTTAGGACAAGGAAATTTTGGTTCTATTGATGGAGACAATGCCGCGGCCATGCGTTATACCGAAGCAAAAATGTCAAAAATTTCTAGCGAGCTTTTAAGAGATTTAGAAAAAGAAACGGTTGATTTTCGTCCAAATTATGACCAAACTCGCAAGGAGCCGATCGTTTTTCCTTCCAGCGTGCCAGCGCTGCTTTTAAATGGCACGCTGGGTATCGCTGTCGGCATGGCAACAAATATTCCTTCACACAATCTGGCTGAAGTTTTAGATGCCACAAACTATTTAATTGAAAATGAAGATGCTACGACTGAAGACTTGATGCAATTTATAAAAGGGCCGGATTTTCCGACTGGGGGCGTAGCTTATGGATATAAAGATATGTTGCATGCTTATTCGAGTGGACGTGGCGGAGTCGTTTGTCGGGGTGAAGCTGAAATCATCGAAGATAAAAACGGAAACGAACAAATCATAATCACCTCCATACCTTTTAGAGTAAATAAATCAAATTTAATAATAGCTATAGCTGAATTAGTGCAGGAGAAAAAAATTGAGGGTATAAAAGGATTACGAGATGAATCAACCAAAGATATCAGAATTGTTATTGATTTAAAATCAAACGCGCATCCACAAAAAGTTTTAAATTATCTTTACAAAAATACTCAACTTGAATCAAATTTTAATTTTAATATTGTGGCATTAGTAGATGGCGTGCCGCAAACTCTTTCTTTAAAATCCATATTAGAACAATTTATTTTACATAGAAGGGAAGTAGTAAAACGCAGGTCTGTCTATGACTTGCGTAGAGCCGAAGAGCGTGAACATATATTATTGGGCTTAAAAAAAGCGCTCGACAAGATAGATCGTGTTATCAGCATCATCCGTGGGTCTAAAAATTCTCAAATTGCCAAGCTAAATTTAATAAAAGAGTTTAAATTTTCCGATTTACAAGCAATAGCAATTTTAGAAATGAAGTTGGCGAAATTAGCCGGACTTGAAAGACAAGCCGTAGAAGATGAATTAAAAGAAAGACAAAAATTTATTTCCGAAATAAAAGACCTTTTAGCAAGTCCAAAGAAAATATTAAAAACTATTTCGGGAGAATTAGCGGAAATTCGTTCTAAATATACAGACGAAAGAAGAACAAAAATAGTCAAAGGCGGAGTAAAAGAAATTTCTGAAGAAGATTTAGTTCCGGAAAAAGAAACAATGCTTGTTTTGACCGCTGGTGGATATGTAAAATGCACTGACCCTTCTGAATATCGCGCTCAAAAACGAGGCGGAGTCGGGGTGATTGATTTAGAAACCAAAGAGGAAGATTTTGTCACTATGCTTGTGTCTGGTTCTACTCACAGCAACCTTCTTTTTTTTACTAATCTGGGGAAAGTTTATCAAATGAAAATGTATGATATTCCAGAGGCTCGTCGCGCGACACGCGGTAAGTCAATTATGAATTTTCTCTCTTTATCCGCGGAAGAAAAAGTAACCTCTATATTAGTGATGCCAAAAGATAAAGAGCAATCAGGAACTTCTTTGGTTTTAGTGACTCGAAATGGAACTGCTAAAAAAATGTCTTCGGTTTCTTTTAAAGATGTGCGCAGAAGTGGCATTATAGCTATACGTTTAGATAAAGGAGATGAGCTTATTTCAGCTCTGATGGTAGAAAAAGGTGATGAGGTCATGATTGCAACAGCCGATGGACAGTCAATTAGATTTAAAGAGTCTGATGTGCGCGAGATGGGTAGGACAGCTGGAGGAGTAACTGGGATAAAATTAAAAAAGAGTGATGAAGTTATAGGTGTTGATGTAGTAAAAAAAAGTAGTGAAAAGAGCGCGTTTTTAACTATGAGCGCAAATGGTTTTGGTAAAAAGACTAACTTAAAAGAATATAAAGTCCAAAAGCGAGGCGGGTCAGGTGTAAAGACCGCAAAAGTTACTTCTAAAACAGGAAAATTAATAGTTGCGAAAGTTTTAACTGGCGAAGAAATGGAACTGATTGCTATGTCTAAAAAAGGACAAGTTATACGCACAACCTTGAAAGATATTTCATCTTTAGGTCGCCAAACTCAAGGCGTGACCATTATGCGCTTGCGCGCCGGCGACGGTATTGCGTCTCTGGCTTGTATATAGTATGTCAAAGTATGTCAAAGTGTCTCTTTGACACTAAAATAAGTTATGGAAGAAGAACCAAAAAAATTACCAAGAGAAGTTCTTAAACCGAATACTCAAAATAGTGGTTCTTGGGAATATTCTTATAAAAATGGAAAAGATGATAATCTTAAGTCAGATTTTGAACACCTAGAAGAGATGATGTTAAAAGATAGGGGGGTGGATTTAAAGAAAGCAAAAGTTTTAGAATTGGGAAGCGGAAATGGATTTTTTTTAGATTATATGATAAGTCAGGGAGTAGATGCTGTTGGACTTGATATTAGACCTCGTAGTGAAGGTAGTAAATCATCACAAGTTATTGCTCGAATAGAGCAACTTCCTTTTGCTGATGAATCGTTTGATGTAGTTTATTCGCAACAGATTTTTGATAGTAAAGTTTATGATCAAAATCAAACTATGATGTTCAGAGAAATTTTTCGTGTTTTAAAACACGGAGGAATTTATTTTGGTGCTTTAGAATTTTTATCTTTTCAAATAGATGGATTTATTCGAGATTCAAACAAGAATTGGGATATTTACAAAAAGCTTTAAATAGTGCATATATGTCAAAGGTAAGGGTGTCAAAGAGACACTTTGACACTAAAATTCAATGTTTGTTCTATAAAATTTTTCTCATCGCCAAAAGTTTCTATTAATAATTCTTTTGTAACTAACGGTAAATTTCTGAGGGAAGTGTAATCGTTGTAACTACTCCATAAATATTCAGAAGGGTGTTTTACCAAACCATCTTTTACTGCATTCATGTGGATATAAGACGAAACCCACATTAGTTGAGGATTATTCTCAATAATTACAGCTTTAAAACAATCTTGAAAAGTATGTCCAACACGTTTATATTTTTTATTTATATATTTAGAATAACTTGAACAGACTTTTGAAATTAATTTTGAAATTGAGGTATCTCCAACTTGCTCAATTAATAAATGAAAATGATTTGGCATAAGACAAAAAGCATGTATTTTGAATTTATTTTTTCCTTTAAATTCAATTCGTATTCTGGAATAAGGCATACTTAACAAGTTTTCGTTTTGTAATTCTTTTTGGTCAAATCCTAAAACTAAAGCAAGTCTAAAAAGAAAAGCTCTGTAATCTTGATCATCAAAAAATATTTTTTCCTTGTTATTTCCTCTGTTGTAAATGTGAGCTATTGATCCAATATTAAATTTTTTATAATCTCTATTACTCATTCACTGTATTATGTCAAAGTGTCTCTTTGACATCAAGGTTTTTTGTTAATAACTTCAATGCAAATTAAGTTTTTTAATACTATAATGTATAGATGTTCACCGATCCAATAAAAAATTTAAAAGCTTTTGGACTAAAGGAAAATAACATTGTGGCGGATTTGGGCGCAGGAACTGGTTTTTACTCTGTCGCCGCGGGGGCGATGGTACCTCAAGGAAAAGTCTATGCTGTTGAGATAAATAAAGATTTTTTGAACACAATAAAAAACAAAATAACAGAAGCCCGTTTAAATAATGTAGAAATTCTCTGGGGTGATGTTGAAAAAATTGAAGGAACAAAAATAGGTAATAGTATCGTAGATGCGGTTATTGCTTCCAACGTTCTTTTCCAAGTGGAAAACAAAGAGGTGTTCATCGAAGAAATAAAAAGAATATTAAAACAAAATGGGCGAGTATTGTTGATTGATTGGTCGCAGTCTCAAATTATGAATGCAACAACCATTATTCCAAAAAATAAAGCTCGTGAAATGTTTGAAAAAAAAGGTTTTGTTTTTGATAGAGATATTAACGCCGGCGAGCATCATTATGGTATGATATTTATAAAGAAATGAATCCCGAACGAAATCGCGGACGCATGAAAGTAAACAAAATTATGAAACCGATTAAATATATTATAAATAATAAAAAGGACAACTGTAGTGCAAGCGTACGCGTCCTATTTCGTACGGGATGAAAGAAAATTTTCAACTTATAATAACAATTGTTTTCATCGTCTTAGCTATTTTTGGTGTTTTAGTTTTTTCTGGCGCGATACCAATTGGAGAGCAAAACAAACCGGGAGTTCTCGGCACTGTTGTCTTATGGGGAACGGTAGGTGACAATATCATGTCTCCACTTCTCGAGGAATTTAATAAAGCTAATCCTACTTTTATTGTGAAATATACGCAAAAAAGAGCGGAAAGTTTTGACCAAGATTTACTTGAAGCTTTAGCATCGGGTTCTGGGCCTGATATGTTTCTCTTGCCGGACAATTTAGCCCTTCATTATATTGATAGAATTATTTCCATTCCATATGCTAGTTATCCACTTGCTTCATTTAAGAATAATTTTGCCGGCGCAGGGGAAGTATTTTTGACCTCCAAAGGTGTTCTAGCTTTTCCCTTATCTATTGACCCTCTTATGATGTATTATAATCGAAGTCTTCTTGATGCGGATGGGGTAGTGTATCCTCCGGCTTTTTGGGATGATTTGACTAGCCTTGCGCTGAAACTTACTAAAAAAGATGATTCAAATAAAATAATAAAAAGCGCGATTGCGTTTGGACATTTTTCAAATGTTATTAATGCCAAAACTATTTTAACTACTCTTTTTATGCAGGCAGGAAATAAAATCGTTTTGGAGAAAAATGGAATTTTTAATTCTAGTTTGAGCGCCCTTTCAGCTAATCCAAAATATAATCTTAGCGAAATTTTAAAATTCTATACGGATTTCGCTGACCCAAATAAAGACGTATATTCTTGGAATAGGTCATTTTCGAATTCTAATAATGTATTTTCAAGAGAAGATTTAATATTTTATTTTGGATTTGCGAGCGAGCTTGCGTCTTTGGTAAATAAAAATCCAAATCAAAATTTTGGAGTTGCTCCAATGCCTCAAATAAAAGATTCTACTTTTAAGTTAACTGGCGCTAATGTAACAGGGATAGCAATACTCTCTTCTTCGAAGAACTTCAACACTGCTTTTACAGCGGCTGGACTCTTGTCTGCCGGGGATTTTGCTTCCAAGTTCGCTTTAGCCACCGGGACGGCGCCAGCGCGCCGAGATTTACTCAAGGTGAAGCCGACTGATAGCTATTCTTCAATTTTTTATGATTCAGCGCTTTATGCGAGGAGCTGGCTTGACCCGTCACCCGCAGACACAGACAACATTTTTCGCAATATGATTGATAAAGTGCTCTCAAATAATCTGACCGTTGAAAATGCGATTTCTGACGCAAGCTCCAAGTTGGGGTTGTTATTATTAAGATAATGTAGCGCTTTAATGGACGATTGTATAAAATGATTTCATAAAATCATATGACAAAAACAACAAAATTTTTTATTTCCCTCGCTGTGTTTTTAATGCTTGTGGCGCCTGTTATTTCTTTTGCCGCTTTTGATCCATTAAAAGGGTTGGTTCCTTGCAATAATACTCCAGATGATAGTGGAACAATTGCGGAGCCATGCAATTTCACCGCTTTTATGAAGCTTATAAACAATATTATTGATTTTATTCTTTTCTATATGGCTATACCTATCGCCGCCATAATGTTCTTTTACGCTGGTTTTAAACTCGTAACTTCTGGCGGTAGTACAGAAGCTAGGGGAAAAGCAAAGAATATTTTTACTAATGCCGTTATCGGGCTTGTCCTTGCCGCCGCCGCTTGGCTTATTGTTAAAACCTTACTATCAATTTTAGGTTATAAGGATATTGATAGATTTTTTTGAAATGATGTATAATATAAGTAATCTAAATATGAATTTTTTTAAGAAAAATCTGACTAAAAATTTATTTCGAATAATTTTAATGGCTTTTTTGATTACGGCGCCAGCTCTTTCTTTTGCAGAGACTACTTCTCCTGAACCTATTCAGGGTACTACTCCTTCTGACCTTTGTAAAGATAAAATTTGCAACCCAATAAGCACAAATACCATTCAGGAATTTATCAAGGTTCTTTTAGAAGGTGTGCTAAAAATAGGCATTCCCATTGTCGCTCTGGCTGTCATTTATTGCGGTTTTCTTTTTGTATCAGCGATGGGCAATTCAGAAAAATTAACTAAAGCTAAAAACGCTCTCTTATATACTTTGATCGGCGCGGCGATACTCTTAGGGTCGTGGGCTATCGCAGAACTCATATCAGCTACCGTTACCGAGCTTGGACCGTAAAATTTAAGAATTAAAATCATGACCATAGAGGATTTAATATTTGAGGCGTATAATATTCTTAGTTCAATCATTCCTGTTTTGGTTGCTTTAGGAGTGGTCTATTTTGTCTGGGGCGTGGTGCAGTATGTTATAGGGGGCGGTGATGAAGCAAAAAAGAAAGGGAGAGATAGAATAATATATGGCATCATTGGCTTGACTGTTATTGTGTCTGTATGGGGACTTGTAAGCATTATTGCTGAAACTTTCGGGCTTACAAATGCAACTGGGCCCGTCTTTGAGCCCATAGACACTTGCCAAACTCTTGGTCCCTATCCGAGATTTCAAGACCTTGTGTGTTATATCACCACCATTATTAACAACGCTATCATTCCTCTTATTTTCGCTTTAGCGATGGTGATGTTTGTCTGGGGTGTGGTGCAGTATGTTATCAAAAGCGACGAAGAGGCGAAAAAGCAAAAAGGCAAGCAATTTATGCTTTGGGGGTTGATTGCTTTGACGGTGATGGTTTCCGTTTGGGGGTTGGTTGAAATACTAGGTACTACCTTTGGGATTAACACTAGTTTTATTCCACAAGTTAAGACACCACCCCCATAACTTTCAGCGTCTTTATTCAGACGGGGCTTGCTTTCTTTTTTGATACTGTTTGTGGTACAATAGCATGGTAGTTCTTTATTAAGTATTATTAATTATTATCAAAGTCGTTTTGAATCCCGTTAGAAATTTAGAAAACGGGAGAAATTATAAAAGTAAGAATTGTGTTTCTTTATATACCTAAAGGTAATGTACGGATATCATAATTTCTAAACGGGATGAAAAAGAAATTAATTGTTTTGTCGGGTTTTGTTTTAGGTCTAGCGCCTGTTATGGCATTGGCGCAGGTGACGACGGGGGGTACTTCTACTAATTGTGCTAGTGTGGGTACAGGCACAATTGAAGCTATCTTATGTAAGATAGCTCAACTTTTTACTCAAATTGTTCCTATTATAATTATCTTAGGGGTCATTTACTTTGTATGGGGAGTAATTTCTTATGTTATTGGAGATGATGCAGAAGCAAAAAAGAAAGGACGAGACAGAATAATATTTGGCATAATTGGCTTGGCTGTTATTGTTACCGTATGGGGACTCGTAAAGATTCTAACAAACACTTTTGGAATTGATACAAATCCTCAAACTATCACTTTTCCAACCACTCCTTTCTAGTTTTAGAATCAATGGATTTATTTGAAACAAAGATAGCTTATGCGAGCGTGAATAGTTTTATAGCGAATGTTAATAGAGAAATTATAAACCCGCTTATTCTGTTGCTCTTCGCTTTAGCGTTGGCGTATTTTCTTTTCGGTATGTTTCAATTCATTAACAATCAGAGTAATGACGAGAAAAAGACAACCGGGAAGAGCCATATGCTTTGGGGTGTTGTCGGATTGACTATCATGATGGGTGTCTGGACTATTCTTGGAGTTATATTGAGCACCTTCCCAAACATAGAAGGGATAGATCCTGAACAAGGGATAGTAGATTTACCTGATTATCCATAATTCTGTTTAGTAAAAATAGAAAAGGGCGTCTCGTTGAGACGCCCTTTTGTGTGCGTTGGCCAGACGCGATTGTGGCCTTTCTCCTTTCTGACCTCGTTTGCGCTGGTCAGGCGCTCGCGGTAAAAATTTTTATTTTTTCGCCGCGAAAATTTTTACCATTATGGGCGACGCGTCGTCGCCGTCGTCCGGCAAAGCAAACTTTGCCTTGCCGGGGGAGAAAACCTCCCTGGGGATATCCTTTTCATTCCCTCCGGAAAGGCGGAACCATTCCTCCTTTCCGTGGAAGAGGACCAAAACGTCTCGCCCACCCGTTTTGATGTCCTCCTCCCAATCCACCCACATCTCGCAGGGGACGGAACAGCTTCTCAGCGGTCCCGCCGGCGCAGGGGTGGGGGAAAACACTACCGCCGGCGCGCGAGATGGGAGTGGGCTTTCTCCAGCCGCCCATTCCCAAAACTGATACAATCTCCCCAGGACTGCCCCCTTCTTGGGGTCGTAGGTGGGTGCGCCCATCCACCACACCCACCCTCGGGAAACCAGGCCGAGGAGGAAACCTTCCTTTGGGTCTACCTCCCCGAACCCAAACTTGGCCACCACCTCCCCCGCTACGGGGAGCGCTCCTCGCTTGACTAGGGCGGCGTTCAGGTCCGCCCTCTCTTGACTTTCGCCGATGCCCGGCGTGACAGGACCGGAGCTCGGGATCGGCCGGATCGCCTCGAAGAACGGACCGAACTCCCTAAAAACAAGGAGAGTTATAAAGGTTATCCCGAATATCCATCCAGCCGGTCGCCATCTCCCCTCCACTGCTAGCCAGGCGACCGCTGACATGAGAGCCAGGGTAGACGTCCAGAGGATAGCATCCGTTGTGGATAAAGGATAAATCCACGACCGTCCCCCTAATGTTATGAAATACATAAACATGTCAACGTTTTGCACGTTGACTATGTATGTACCTATCATCATTAGGGCGGTTGTGAGAACGTACCAAAGTCCTAGCTTTGGTATCCCTCCCCACATACCACCACTTCCTCCACTGTGTCCGGCGGCGGTGCTAACTGGTGTGGTGGTATGATGGCCACCATCAATCCACTGCATCCAGCACGCCAGTCGATAGAGCCCATATAGGGCTCCCGCCACCAGGGACGTCTGCCATGTTGACAACGGCCACCCGGGTATCCCAGTGGATGCCCAGTAACTGGCCGCTAATAAAATAATCAATGTCCACATTGTGGACTCCTTTCGCGTCAAGATGACGCATTTGTACTCTGGCTTTCACCAGAGAAGTTTCCATTCCTTGAGCTCGTTTGCCAAGCAAAGAGCCAAATCTCTTTAGCTACTTGATAGGCAAACTGCTCAAGAATGACTCAGAACATATTATATTTTCAAAGACCTGATTACCTTTATAGTATAGCACAATAAAATGAAAAAGTCAAGGTTTAATCTTGACAAAAAAGCTATTTTATCCTTATTTTATAATATTAAAATAAAAAAAGGGCGGTACTCATTTCTGAGTCCGCCCAATTTGCGCGTTATAGGGTCGCGCACCCTCCCCACCTGCGTAAGTTTTTTCCTCCTTTCTACCTTACGCAGAGATGGGCAAAACCTTCCTTCGTGACGTCGACGGGGTTACCGTCGATATCCTTGCAGGAGAACTGTTCTTCTCTTTCCGGGTCCCTAAGGACCCAATCTCTTGCCTCCTCGACCTTTTTGGCAGCGCTGGGTAGGTCTGTGACGCCAATGGTGCCCAGCACTTCCTTCGCCACTTCCTTCGCCTTTTGCACTACCTTCTCTAGCGCTCCGGCGGCGACATTCCATCCTTTAGCCATAGCCGCCGCTTTACGGCTATCCAGCAGGGCCTTTGCCCTTGCTGTGAGTTCTGGGGAAGAACTCTCCGGATGCTTCTCCAAGTAGTCAAGATACTTGGCTACTTGGTTGAAGCGTTTTTGCGCCTCTTCATAATTTGCAGGGGGGCTATCCCTGTCCTGCTTTTCAGCAGAACTTATGGTCTTTTCATACTTATTCTCCCCCCCGCATCCAAAAGAGTAAATTGAAAGCACCAACACCACCAACATTATGAAGATTCTCGGCATATTTTTGGTCTCCTCTATTACCTACCCAGGCCAGATTAATTCAAAGAGGACGTGGCTGAAGAACCAGCTAATCCAGCTCTGGCCCTTCTCCTTTTTTTTCGCCTTCCTCTTCATTTCGTCCCAGTAAGAGACGAACCTTGCTGGCAGAGCCAGCAAGAGGAATTGAAGACCGGCGAAACCCCATTTCGCCTCCTCTCCTGCGAAGAGGGAACTGCCTTGAGTTCCTTCGTTTGTTGCGAGGAAGGGGTTGTCGTCGTTGTTTTTAAAAGGGTCCTCTAGAGTAAGACTCTCTGCGGCCTTACTCCAATTACCGGGACTTACAGGATTGTCTATTATGACAAGCACCGTATAGATTTTTCTCGGAATGTTGTTTGAGAAAAATCCTATCAGGAGACAAGCCATCCCAGACAAGAAGATCCACCAGTAAATCCAGTTGTTGTTTCCAACAACCTTTCCCAAGGTGGTCCAAAAACTCACCTCTTTCTCGGAGAAGATAGACTGTACCATGAGTACAGCCATGGTGATCCCGAGCCCAACTACAGCCAGGACTCGGTACGCGAACTCAAAGTAGAATCCGCATACCAGGACCAGAAAAATAAATATCCCCCCCACCAGCCATTCCACCATCTTTTGTTTCTTCTGTGGCGGTGGAACTGCAGTCCCAACTGCAGTGTCCTGTGTTGCCTTTGGATTTTTTAAAACTGGGCCCCAGGGATTCCGCCGTCTTTTCTTGGTTTCCATTTCCTTCTCCCTTTGCGCCTCATAGACGCATGTTGTATTCCGACTTTCGTCGGAATGGATTTATTTTTCGAGTCGTTCGCCGAGCAAAGAGCTAAATTTCTTTAGCTACTTGATGGGCGAACCACTCAAGAATAACTCGAAACATATTATATTTTCAAAGACCTTATTACCCTTATAGTATAGCACAATAAAATGAAAAAGTCAAGTATTTTTGCCGCTTATTTGTTGTTATAATATACAAGTATGAAAAGGCTACCCGAAATATTTCGCTCCATTCTTTGGTCATATGATTTTGAAAAATGCGATCCAAAAACGATGAAGAATACGATTATTACAAATACCATTGCGTATGGGGATTTAGACCATTGGCGATGGATAAAATCTTTTTATGGTGTTTCTGAAGTTCAAAAAACACTCAACAATATCTCTGTTTCAGCTATCAGACCTTCCGCAATAAAATTAGCAAATATAATGTTTAAATCATAATAATATGCATTATGAATCTCTAAATCAAGAAACAAAAAAAGTTTGGGATAAATGCGCTTTTTTGTGAGCAATTAACATCACCTGAAGATTTAGACGATGAAAATATTATATGGATTAAAAAGCAAGAGTCAAAGAGCGATATGCAGGTTTTTTTTCAGGAAAAAATAAAAGAGTTTTTATAAAAATCTTGGCAAAAAATTTATATATTAATATTTAAATGCTATTTTCCGCCCTTATTACTATCATTGGTCTCTCGCTTTTTGAAGCAGTTTCGTCTGTGGATAATGCTATTATAAATGCCGAGGTGCTCTCCACCATGGGCTCTCGCGCTCGGAGGTGGTTTCTAACTTGGGGAATGTTTATTGCGGTATTTTTAGTTCGTGGGCTTTTACCTTTTGCTATAATTTGGGCTTTTAACACAAGTCTTAGCCCAATGCAGATTTTTTCAGCGGCTTGGTCTTCTGACCCTGTGGTTCTGGAATCCATAGAAAAATCCGCGCCAATTTTGCTCGTCGCTGGCGGAGTTTTTCTTTTGTTTTTATTTTTACATTGGCTGTTTCTAGAAGATAAAAAGCTTGGTTTACCGAGGACAGAGAAATTTTTCATGTCAAAAGGAGTTTGGTTTTATGCTGTAGTTTCTGTTTTACTTGCAATTATTTCTTGGTTTGCGCTCAAAGAGAGTAACATAATGGGCTTTGGAGCTGTCGTCGGCTCAAGTTTATTTTTTATTACTCATGGTTTCAAACAAAATGCCGAAGAACAGGAAAGGAAATTGCTTGGTAGCGCGCATTCGGATTTGAGCAAACTTTTCTTTTTAGAAATAATTGATACCACTTTTTCTATTGACGGAGTGCTCGGCGCTTTTGCTTTTACTCTCTCTGTGCCTTTGATTTTAATTGGAAATGGTTTTGGCGCGTTATTGGTGCGACAGGTCACCATCAGCAATATAGAACGAATTAAAAAATATGTTTATTTAAAAAATGGCGCGATGTATTCTATATTGGTGCTAGGTATTATTATGATATTGCATAGTTTTGATTTTCATATTCCAGAATATTTATCTCCGCTTATGACAATGTTCATAATTGCTTTCTTTTTTTGGAAATCAAAAATGGCTTTAAGTTTGTAAATTCCAAAAAAACTCTTTCTCGGTATAATTTTTGTTAGACACGCATAATTTTCTGCTGAAAATTTGCTATGCTCGGCTCGTCAGCCTGCGCAATGTCTACCAAAAACTACACCTGCGACGAGTTTTTTTGGAATTTATACTAATTAACTTTGAATTACGAAACTTGTCGCAGGCATGTCTTTTTTAGGGGGTTTTGCGAGCGACGGCGAGCAAACTTCAAGATTTTTTAAGCTTCAAAAAATCTGTACCCTAGAAAAAGATATGCCAAGTAAGAGTTTCGTAATTCAAACTAGGTTATTTTTTATTCTTTATTTCTTCCAAAAGTTTTTTTATGAGTTCTTCGCGACTCATTTGCCCAAGCTGACCGGAATCGCGTGATTCTAAAGTTATTTTATTCGCTTCAATTTCTTTATCACCGACGACTATCCAGTAGGGTAGCTTGTTATTTTTAGCGTCACGAACTTTCGTGCCTAGGTTTTGGTCTCCTTCGTCAAGTTCTACGCGGATATTATTTTCTCTTAATGATTCAAAAATTTTTCTCGCGTATTCATTATGATTTTCCCGCACGGGTATGACCTTGACCTGTACAGGCGAAAGCCAAAGAGGGAAGGCGCCGCCAAAGTGTTCTATTAAAAATCCAATAAATCTTTCGTGGGTTCCAAGCGGAGCTCGGTGTATTATAAATGGTGTTTTTCTAGACCCATCTTTGTCTGTATATTCTAACTTGAATCTTTTACCCATGTATAAATCTAATTGATTTGTTGAAGCAGTGAAAGATCTGCCGATAGAAGAATATATTTGGAAATCCATTTTTGGTCCGTAAAAGGCGGCTCCTTCATGGACTATCTTAAACGGCACTCCTGAGAGTTCCATAGCTTTTATTGTCATTTCTTCTGCCATTTTCCAATCTTTTTCTTCGCCATGATATTTATCTATTTTTTTTGGATCTCGCAAAGCCAATTCCATCTCATATTTATCTATATCAAGCACTTTGTAATAATATTCGTGCAATCTTATTACATCCACAAATTCATTTATCGCTTGCTCTTGTGTTGTATATATGTGAGCATCATTCATTTGCATTCCACGCACTCTCATCAGCCCAAAAAGACTTCCAGAATCTTCATATCTATGACACCATCCGTATTCTGCCAGACGAAGAGGCAAATCTTTATAACTTCTGGGAAGGGCAGAAAATACTTTATGATGAAAAGGACAATTCATCGGTTTTATATAGTAATTTTCTTCTTCGATAGATATAGGCGCATACATGCTTTCTTTGTATAAAGGCAAATGCCCAGAGGTGTAAAACAAATTTTCTTTTGTGATTATTGGGGTCGTGACTCTTTGGTAATTCCATTTTTTTTCTGTCTCTTTTGCCCAATTTTCTAATTCTTCTTTAATTATATTTCCCTTTGGCAACCAAATAGGCAGACCCTTCCCGACCTCTTCATCAAAAGTGAATAATTCTAATTTTTTGCCCAACTCTCTGTGGTCTCTTTTCTCTGCTTCTATTCTTTGCATTATGTATGCGTCTAATTCTTCTTTGGTTTCAAAGGCTAAACCATAAATACGCGTAAGCATTTTATTCTTTTCATCTCCACGCCAGTAAGCTCCGGCCACACGGTCTAGTTTGAAAGCGTCAAACGGAAGTTCTTTACTAGGATTTTCTAAATGTCCTCCTTTGCACAAATCTATAAAATCACCACAAGTGTAGAAAGTCAGATTTTTCCCGTCTTTTGCAAATTCTTCAATTAATTCAACTTTGTATTTATTCCAAGCAAACTCTTTTTTTGCTTCTTGCGGGGTTACTTCTCGTTTTTCAAAAGCGTTCCACTTTTTCAAAAGCTCTCGCATTTTTTTCTCTATTTTTGGTAAATCATTTTCGGAAATTGGTTCAACCAACTCAAAATCCTGATAAAAGCCATCGTCTATGGCCGGACCAATGGCATTTTGAGAATCTTTATAAATTGCCCTTATAGATGCGGCGAGTAAGTGGGCTAAAGTATGTCTTAAATTTTGCAGTTTATTATTTTCGTTCATATAATTTATGTTATTTATAATATCACACATTATCTATTTTTTGTTAATAATATTTTGGGAGGGGGGGGTCAGCAACAATAGTTGCTGACCCCCCTAGCCCATTCAATCGACTTTCCCCTTCCTCTCTAGGGCAGGGGCGCAAGCCCCTGCCCTCCATATGAGCTATAAAAAGGAGGCATTATTTACCTAAGATTTCCGCATATGCTAGAATCTTATGTATATGGGAAAAAATAATAAAGCAGGGTATTCAAAGAGATTAAAAGATTTTTTAGAGTCTGATACAACTGAAGCAAAAATTTCCACAGTTGCTCTTTGTGTGTTGGCTGTATCTTTAATGCCTATGCTGGTGTTGGGCGCAGGAGTTATGGGTAATGCAGTGCAATGTTTTAAGATGTTTGAAGGATCTAAAAAGTATTCTAAAAAACAAATACAAAGCGCTATTGATAATATTAGACGTCAAAAACTCATAGAATATGTCGCTGACAAGAACGGAAAAACTATAGTAAAAATTACTAAAAAAGGAAATACGAGACTCAGAGCTTTCGATATTGAGCTGATGAAGATTAACAAGCCAAAAAGATGGGATAGCAAATGGAGATTAGTTATGTTTGATATTCCGATGAGATTTACAAAAGGTAGAGAAGCATTACGGTATCATTTGAAAGAATTAAATTTTTTCCAATTTCAAAAATCCGCTTGGATTTATCCTTATCCTTGTGAAGACGAAATAATCTTTATTGCTGATTTCTTTGGAGTGGGGAAATATGTGGAGGTTTTGACTGTAGAAAACTTCTTAAGAGAAGAAAAGTTAAAGAAAAATTTTCATTTATTTTAATTTATCTTTTTCATAAGATTCTAGCATATGCGTAAAAGTTGGGAAAAAATAAGAAGACGTTTACTTTCTGGCAATCATAAACTTATAGAAAATTGAAAAAAAATTGCATTTCGCTTCTAATATGTTAGGATATAAATATTATGGTAGTACGAATGAGGAGCACAAAATCGCATACAGGAAATAGGCGTTCTCACCACGCTTTAGCTAGTACAAGTTTTTCCAAATGTGAAAATTGCAAAGCTTTGAAAAGACGTCACGTAGTGTGTCCGTCTTGTGGTTTTTATCGAGGAAAGAAAGTTTTAGATTTAGTCAAAAAAGCAGAAAAGAAACAAAAGAAAGAAAAGGCAAAACAAGCAGAAAAATAAATCTCATTTTGTTCATTAATTTATGGCAAATAGGCACCTTTCAAGATCAATAGTGCTTCAAACGCTTTTTGAGTGGGATTTCTTACCTATAGAAAAAAAAGGGGATAGTTTTGTTGACGACTATATAAAGACGGCATTAAATAGAAATTTAAAAGAATTTGCTCCTGGGATTGAGGAAGATCCCTTTGTATTTTCTTTAATCGATAAAATTTTAAAAAAGCGAGTGATAATTGATGAGATTATGGAAAAGGCTGCGCCAGACTGGCCGGTAGATAAAATCTCTATTGTTGATAGAAATATCCTACGAATTGGGTTAACTGAACTTTTGTTTGGTGATAGGTCCCAGGTGCCTCCGAAAGTGGCAATCAATGAAGCTATAGAATTAGCTAAAACTTTCGGCGGGGAAAATTCTGGTAAATTTGTAAATGGTGTGCTCGGCGCAGTTTACAAAGAAATAGGCGAGCCCGACAAAGGACATAAAAAAACATATCAAAAAAATATAAATGATGTTGAATCTAAAAAGCAGAAAGAAGTAATAGATGTTACTCAATTGCCAGTTGAGAATCTAGTGGGCGCATTAGTATATGCGAAAAAGCCTACTGGTTCATATAATAGTTCAGAATCAGGAACCGATAATACTATTTTATTTGCATTTGTGCACGACGTCTTTGGCTACTGGACTCTTTCTAAAGGCAAAGCTGAAGAATATCAAGATATAAAAGAAGCCACGATAAAAACGATTAAAAAGGAAATTGGGTTGGATATTGTAATAAAAGAAGAACTTGGAAGGAATGAATATGTGGCGACACATCCAGAGCGTGGTAAAAGTCTGAAGAAGGTTGTTTACTTTTTGGCATATAGCGAGTATAAAGAATTGGAGCTAGAAAAGTCTGGTGGACTTGATGGCGCTAGGTGGTTTGAGATGACAGAAGTGCCGGAGCTTCGTATTTATAATGATATTATTCCGCTTATTGCAAAAGCAGTTCATATATTAAAGGGGAATGAAAAAAAAGTTGATAAGCTTAAAAAATAAAAATAAAAAATATGATTCAGTTTTCAAATTTTGAGAAAAAAACTAAGATAATTTTTAAAAATAAGAGTTTGTTAGAGCAGGCTTTTATACATCGTTCTTACATAAATGAGAATGCATCAACCAAGCTGTCACACAATGAGCGTTTAGAATTCTTGGGTGATGCTGTGCTGGAACTTATCGTAACTGATTTTCTTTACAAAAAATATCCAAATTGCACAGAAGGGGAATTGACCGCTTTGCGTTCAGCTTTGGTCAACGCTGTCATTATTTCTGAGGTTGCGACAGTTATGGGCATGAATGATTATCTGCTTTTATCCAAGGGTGAGAAAAAGGACAATGGCAAAGCAAGGCAATATATTTTAGCAAATACATATGAAGCGTATATCGGGGCTTTATATCTGGATCAAGGAATAAAGGCAGTAGATAAATTTGTACGCGAATCTCTTTTACCTAAAACAGAAGAAATAGTGGCAAAGAAACTTTGGCGTGATGCAAAATCTCTAGTGCAGGAAAAAGCGCAGGAATTTATAAACCTTACGCCAGCGTACAGAGTTCTCAGTGAATCAGGTCCAGACCATGATAAACATTTTACAGTCGGTATTTTTTTTGGGTCTAATTTGATAGCTGAAGGTCGTGGTAAATCAAAACAGGAAGCGGAACAAAAAGCCGCTGAAATGGCATTAAAAGTCAAAAATTGGATGGATTAATAGAAAATACAGAATATGAGGCTCAAAACTCTTGAAATAAATGGTTTTAAATCTTTTGCTCAAAAAACTGTTTTGGAATTTGAGAGTCCTATTGTTTGCATCGTCGGTCCCAATGGTTCTGGAAAATCTAATGTAGTGGAGGCTCTTCGTTATGTCTTAGGTGAACAATCAATGAAGTCAATGCGTGGAAAGTCGGGACTTGATCTTATTTTCAAAGGGTCAAAAAGCTTGTCTAAAGGCTCCAGAGCAAATGTCGCGATATATTTCAATAATTCCGATAAAATTTTTAAACTTGAAAATGATACGGGGGAAAATATAAATCTAAATTATGACACCATCATTATTTCTCGCGAGGTGCATTCTGACGGATTAAATAAATATATTCTAAATGGAGAAGAAGTAAGGTTAAAAGATGTTCATAATCTTTTAGCTTCTGTAAACATCGGCTCCTCTGGGCATCATATTATTTCGCAAGGCGAAGCGGATAGGATTTTAAATGCGAGTCCAAAAGATAGAAAAGAAATGGTGGAAGATGCGCTCGGGCTTAAGATATATCAATATAAAATAAAAGAATCCGAGCGCAAGTTGGAACGAACATCTAATAATATGAAAGAAGTAGTAATGTTACGAAGAGAAAACGCCCCGCATTTTAATTTTTTGAAGAAACAAGTAGAGAAGCTTGAGAAAGTGAAAGAAATGCAGATTGAGCTCTCGACTTTCTATAGAGAATATTTCAAGAAAGAAAGTATTTATTTAGATTTAGAATTATCTGGCTTGTTAGTCGAAAGAAATAAAATTAACGATGAACTAAAACAGATAACTCCCAAGATTCATGATATTGAAGTCGGCAATTCTATTAAGGGGAATAAGAAAATTGAAGAATTAAAAATTGTTGAGAAAAAAATGAGTGGAATTAGAGTGCTAAAGAATGAGATAGAACGCAAGCTCGGCAGAATAGAAGGAATGATAGAAGCGAAAAATAATAGAGTAAAACTCGGAGGTCTCTTAGGCAGATGTCCAACATGCGGAAAAGAATTAGGAGAAATAAATAAAGAACAAATAGAAAATAAAGAGAATAACGAGAAAGAACTAATAGAATTAAAAGTTTCGCAGTCTAGTCTTCTAGAGGAGGCGCGAGATATAGAAAATAAAGAAAAAGAATTAAATGCGCAAATAGAAGCATTAAAGCAAGAGATAAACAAAGAAATAGAATCTTTGCGTGATCTTGAAAAAGAAAAATTTAAATTCAAAGTTAAGCATCAGGAGCTGTCTTCGGCTTTAGAGTTGGTAATTATCAAAGAGGGAAATTTAAAAAATCGGACAGAAGCTTTTCATAATGAGATCAAAGAAGGCGTCGCGCTCATTGGAGCTCTTGTTTTGTCTTATAAAGATTATGAAATTAAAAAGGGTAATGCAGAAGAAATTACTCAAGAAGAACTAAAGAAAAAAATTGAACGCCTAAAAATAAAATTAGAAGATACCGGTGTTGGTAGTGGAGCAGAGGTTTTGAAAGAATTTAAAGAAGTCTCAGAACGGGACCAATTTTTAGCAAAAGAATTAGAAGATTTAACAAAAAGCGTTGAATCATTACAAAAGCTTATAGCAGAATTGAAAGAGAAAATTGATGTAGAGTTTAAAGAGGGTATCAAAAAGATAAATGTGGAATTTCAAGAATTCTTTTCTCTAATGTTCGATGGGGGTACAGGTTCTCTTGCTATTGTTGTTGAAAATAAAAAGTCCCGACGCCCAGAGGAGTCGGGGTCCCGACCGCAAGCGTCGGGAAAAAATTATGAAGATATAGAATTAGAGGAAGACTTTATTGATGAAGAAGAATCCGTGCTCGAACAGGGAATAGAAATAAATGTGAAGCTTCCTCACAAAAAAGTCAAAGAGCTTCATGCGCTCTCAGGCGGAGAGAGGTCGCTCACATCTATAGCCCTTCTCTTCGCTATGTCTCAAGTAAATCCGCCACCGTTTTTGGTATTGGATGAAACCGATGCCGCGCTTGACGAAGCAAATTCGCGCAAATACGGTGATATGTTAGAGAAACTCTCTAAACATTCACAGCTTATTGTCGTTACTCACAACCGCGAGACGATGTCTCGCGCTGGAGTGCTTTATGGAGTCACAATAGGCGCAAATGGAGCCTCTAAACTTCTCTCTGTAAAATTTAATGAAGCTACACAAATTGCGAAATAATTTTATGAAATTAATTCTTGGCTCATCTTCTAAATATAGAAAGGATCTCATGGAAAAAGCGGGTTATGTTTTTGAAGTTTTAATTCCTGAGTTAGATGAAAAAGAAATCATAGAGAATGATCCATATAAAAGACCGCTTTTGCTAGCGAGGGCTAAGGCGAATGTTCTTATATCAAAAATTAACGAGCCAGCCCTTCTTATTACTTCTGATGCTGTTGCAGTGTGTAATGGAAAACTGAGGGAAAAACCGGAGTCGGAAGAAGAAGCGCGTAAATTTCTGAGAGAATATAGCGCAGGCGTGGCTCCGGAAGGGGTAACAGCCATTGTTATCTTTAACACTGCCACAGGAGTATATTATGAGGGTGTTGCTAAGGCGCAAGTTTTTTGGAATCCATTTTCAGAGTCTGTAATTGAAAATTTTATAAAAATTGGAGATCCGCTTGGTCGAGCTGGTGGTTTTGGTGTTCAGCATCCCATTTTAAGACCCTATGTTAAAAAAATTGAGGGTAACGAAGAAAGTATCGTTGGTATGCCGATACACTTATTAAAAGAATTGCTTACAAAAGCCGGATACCATGTCTAAGAGTCTAAGATTTCCGCATATGCGGAAATCTTAGACAGATGAGTAATTTTATCATATACAGAGTCTACTCATAATCTTTCTTGTATTTTTGTATCTTCAAATTTTATCTTTTCCTCTTTGCCTTTGATGATTTTATCCGGTTGGAAAGTTTTATTTAATTTTAGTATGTCTTTTCTAACTGTCATATTTCTGTCTCTCCATAATTTAATATTAAGGAGCATACCTTCCATGGTTTCAGCGCTGAATGTTTGATCAAAAATAAAATTTCCGAGTGAATAAATGATGAAACTATTTTTATAAATTTCTGTGTCTTGTATAACATGCGGGTGGTGTCCTATTATTATTTTTGCGCCATTGTCCACGGCTTTATGAGCCAGATATTTCTGTCTTTCATTGTGTTTTGTTTGATATTCTTCGCCAAAGTGAAATGAGACAACCAGGTAGTCAACTTGTTCGCTAGCATTTTTTATTATTTCATCAAAGTTTGGATCATTTGCAAGAAGTATGCCCGCTTTTTCTTTATCCGCTATCATGTAGTCCGGTCCTTTGTCTGAGAAACCAAGAAATCCAATTTTTATTCCGTATTTTTCAATAATCACAGGCTTTTCGGCTTCTGTTTTATCTATTCCTCCTCCGGTGTAAAGTATTTCATTTTCTTTTAAGAGCCCAAGTGTGTCAATAAAAGCAATACGACCGAAGTCCCCGATATGATTATTAGCTACTGACAAGATACTCATACCTGCATTTTTTAAAGCTGGGACAACCGTCGGATCCATCCTGAAAGAATATAAATTTTTTAAATCCGCGCCTTTATCTGAGGCTGCGCCTTCCAGATTAGCAAAGATAATGTCAACTTTTTTTAATAAGTTAACCAAATCTGGTTTTTCAAAAAGTTTAGAGTAATCATTGTTGAAATTTTTTCTGACTGAATTTTTTACTCCGCGATCAAGCATTATATCACCCCCGAAAGCTAGTGTTACGAAATCCAAGTCTTTAATATTTGGCATACCAACCCTTTCTTCCACCCAGTTTGTATTCGCATCGGCTGATCCTCCATAATATATATTTTTATTTAAATATTTTAAAATAGTTTCCACGTCCCTCTGTCGATCAGCGCTTTGCAATAAAGTGATAGCGATAGGGCGATAGCCCGTTTGGCCAAGGGGTAGATTGAAAAGAGAAACGACAGTTTGTTTAGCGGGGTCTGTATATCCGCTTTTGCCGCCAAAATATCCGTCTTTTTGTATGAATTGGTTGATATTTGACCAGCTGTGTTTTTTATTTGAATAACTTCGCTTTGTTGTTATCTCTAATAAATCTTTCTTTTGCTGATTCAAGTATCCAACTAACTTAAATATATCTGAAACGGTTGATTGATTTTTCTCTGACAGCCCGCTCGGGTCTTTATAGAATGTTTCTGACATTTTTAATATTTCAGATTGTTGGTTCATTTTTTTTATAAAAATGTCTCGTCCAAAATGTTCTGCGAGCACTTCTGCGGCATCGTTGCTTGATTCTAAAAGAAGGGGATATAATAAATCTGTAGTTTTTATTTTTTCTCCTACCCGGAGATTGCCATTTGTGCCCTTTGTGGCTAAAGCTTTTTTGCTTACTTGCGCAACATCATTTTGATTTGTTATCTCTCTTGTAACCAATGCAGTCATAAGTTTAGAAACAGAAGCGATTGGAAATTTCTGATTCTGATTTTTTGACAGTATTACTTCGCCTGTATTCAAGTCTCCGACCAAGTACGCAATGGCTCCGACCTTAGGCTCTTCACTAGCATTATTTAAATAGAAATATCTGGGTTTTTCTTCTTTTATTTCTTCTGGAGTTAGAGATTGTATGGCTATTGCTGTGTTGTTTCCTGTTTCCTGTATTTTCGCATAATTAATTTTATTAAAAATGATTATTACAAGTGAAACAAGAAAAACACCTAAGATGATAGGAAATAGCGTCCAAAAAAATAATTTAATTATCTGTAAAGTTTTTTGATTTAGATTTTGTTTCATATCAAAACATAGTCTATTGTTTTTCTTTCTAAATCAACTCCCTTTACTTTTATTTTAACACGATCACCCAAACGGTATTTATTTTTGTTTTTTTGTCCAGTCAATTCAAGTTTTTTTTCATTAAAAATGTAAAAGTCGTCTTTCATATCTCGCACTCGCGCTAATCCTTCACATTTGGTTTCTATCTCTTCCACATAAATACCCCATTCTGTTATGCCACTTATCACTCCCACAAAACTTTCTCCAAGACGTTTGCTCATATATTCAACCTGTTTGTATTTTATTGAAATTCTTTCGGCGTCAGAAGCGCGCTTTTCTTGTTCGGATGAAATTCTGGCAATTTTTTCATATTCAAGCAATTTTTCTTTTGGCCATATATTTACGGGGGAGTCGGGCGAGGTTTTTCCAACTTTTTTCTTTGCAAGATAATCATTGAGCAATCTATGCACCACAATGTCTGGGTATCTTCTAATTGGAGAAGTAAAATGAGTATAATAAGGAAATGCGAGCCCATAATGTCCTATATTTTTAGTGGAATAAATTGCTTTAGCCATAGACCTCACTACTGCTCGTTGCACAGTATTTTCTTCATTTTTCCCCGCTAATTTTTTCAGAAGATTATTTATCTCATAACTGGGGATAATTCCATCTCGGAGAGTTACTTTGTGTCCCAAGCTTTGTAAGAAAAAAGCCAAATCCGCCATTTTTTCTTTACTGGGTAAATCGTGTATGCGATAAAGAGATACGCTATTTTCTTTTTCCGCTTTTTTATCAGGACGCTCTTGAAATAATTTTGGAGATAATACTTCAGCCACTTTTTTATTAGCTAAAAGCATAAATTCCTCAATTAACTTATTTGAATCACCACGCTCTTTCACCACCACTTTTATCGGTACTCCTTTAGGATCTAATACAAATTTTACTTCTTCTTGGTCTAGAGATATTGCTCCCTGCGCAAATCGATCTAAAGTTAATTTTTTTGCCAGATTGTTTAAGATTGATAATTCTTTATGGAGCGGAGCATTAGCTTTTTTGATTGTCTCGCCAGCCTCTTCATAAGTAAATCTTTTTTGAGAATGTATCACAGTGCGTCCATACCACTCACTTTTTATTTTGGCATTTTTGTCTATTATAAAAACTGCGCTCATTGTGAGTCTGTCTTTATTTGGCACTAAACTGCATAAATCGTTTGATAGTTCTTCTGGGAGCATGGGTATTGTTCTATCTACTAAATACACCGAAGTTCCACGCTGGCGCGCTTCATCATCAAGAGCGCTACCGACTTTTACATAATGCGAAACGTCAGCGATATGAATACCTATTTCGTATTCGCTATTTTTTAATTCTTGGAAAGAAATTGCATCATCAAAGTCTTTTGCGTCTATTGGGTCAATAGTGAAAGTTAAGATTTTTCTAAAATCGCGTCGTTCCGCATAATCATTTTCTTTTTTGTCTGACGCGTGTTTATTGTGGGCGGAGATATTTTTAGCCTCATCTTTCACTTTTCTTGGAAATTCGCTATCAAAACCTTTTTCCATGGCGATTGCATGCATTTCTGTATCATTATCTCCGGGTTGACCTAAAATTTTAATTACTTTTCCCTCTGGCGCTTTGTTTGCATTTTCCCATGAAACTATTTCCACAAAAACTTTTTGCCCCGCTTTCGCTTCGTGCAACGCTCTTTCAGGTATCAAAATATCTGTGTACATTTTCGTATCGTCTGGTTTCAAAAAATAAATATTATTTTTTGTTCCAAACTTAGAGGGTTCCGATTCTAAAACCCCGGCAAAACAAGTTTTAATACGAGAAATTATTTTTGATACTTCGGCTGTTTGTTTTCTCTCGCCGTAGCCTTTGGCATAAGCGGAGCGACTTTTTTCTTTAGGATGTAAAATGATTTCCACAGTATCTCCATGCATAGCAGTATTCAAGTATTTTGAATCAATTTCTATATCTTCTTTCAATTCTGGAACTTTTACATATCCAACGCCTTTTGAGGAAATAGACATGATACCCTCGAGTCTTTTTATTTGGTTTTTTTTCATCCCGTTAGAGATTTTCATAAATATTTTTTTGTGAGTTAATTATATAACATAGCATTAATTCCGTTATCTCTAACGGGACAAGCTTAATTAATATAACATAAGAATTAAAATAAAAGTTATTTATTAAGCGTATAAAGTTGCTTTTTTCTTTTTTTTCTGTATACTATTTTTATGTTTATAATCAAAGCTGACAAGAGAGACAAAGATGTTAAATTAAGTTTTTTAAGAAAATCCGGGAAAATTCCAGCTGTGTTTTATGGCGCGGGAGAAACTACCACTTCTGTAACGCTATCGAATATTGAATTTAAAAAAATCTGGCGAGATGCGGGGGAGTCTTCTGCTATCAAAATCTCAACTGCAAATGGCGATGTAGACGCGCTTATTCATGAAGTTCAAGTTGACCCAGTGACAGACGAGCCGATACATGTAGATTTTTTGGCTATAGATATGAAAAAGAAGATACGCATTAAAGCGCCACTTGTTTTTGAAGGCATAGCCGGCGCTGTTAAAAGTGGAATTGGGAATCTCGTTAAAGTGCTTCATGAGATTGAGATAGAAGCATTACCGAAAGACTTGCCGCATAATTTAACAGTCGATATTTCTTCGCTTAAAAGTCTTGAAAATAATATTTTAGTTTCCGATATAAAATTGCCGGACGGTGTTGTGGCTGTCACTTCCGGCGCTGAAGTTGTCGCTTCTATTATTGCGCAAGTAGAAGAAAAAGAAGTTACCGCATCGGTTGATTTATCTGCCATTGAGGTTGAAAAGAAGGGCAAAAAAGAAGAGAAAGGAGCTGAAGACGCAGAAGCTGTCGCTACATCAACCAAAGAAGAAAAGACAGAAAAAAAATAATATAATTTTATGCTATAATAAAGACTATGGTGAAAAGAACCATGGTTTTTATTTTTATTTTTTTCCTTTTTTTAAGCATATCCATATATAAAGCGGGAGCCGTTTTTGATTGTTTAACTTTAAAAACATCTTCTACTCAGTCTGAAAAAGATTATTGTCGCAGTGAACTTACACAGATTGAAGCTCAACTTGCAGATTTATTAAATAAACAAAAAGAACAGCAAAAGCAAACCGGTACTATCAAAGGGGATGTGGATTATTTGACTAGCCAGATTAATGCTCTCAAAACAAAAATAAAAGCGCGAGCGCTCATCATCGCTCAATTAAAAGTAAATATTGCG
The DNA here is from genome assembly GCA_001786765.1 of Candidatus Nomurabacteria bacterium RIFCSPHIGHO2_01_FULL_37_25. Classification (GTDB taxonomy): domain Bacteria; phylum Patescibacteriota; class Minisyncoccia; order Phycocordibacterales; family UBA9973; genus UBA9973. Next base: position 75,426 of record MFTH01000010.1, on the reverse strand, counting down.
GAGAGGGTAAGCACCATTAAATCACTAACAAATAAAATAGAGCGCGAACATGAGTCGCTCGCTCAACTTTTACGCAAAACTAATGAATTTGGCGAAGAAAATCTAGTGCATTTGATTTTATCCAATGAAGATATTTCGGATTTTTATGGTGATTTAGAATCTTACGCTTCCATTAAACAAGCGGTTAAAGATTCAGTGGATATTATCAGAGGCATCAAAACTCAAAATGAAGTTGTTAAACAAGATTTAGAAAAAAAACAAGACGCTGAAACTGACGCAAAAGAAGAATTAGAGAGCACGCAAAAAACCGTCGCTAAGTCTGAAGCTCAAAAAAAACAACTTTTAGCTATTTCTAAAAATAAAGAAATGGAATATCAGAAACTGGCGACGCAGAAAAAAATCCAAGCTGACAAAATTCGTAGCGCCCTCTTTAATTTGGCTGGTATTTCACAAAAAATTGATTTCGGTACAGCGCTTTCATATGCCAATGTTGCAAAAGCAAGTCTAGGCATTGACCCTGCTTTCTTGCTCGCAATTCTTACTCAAGAGAGCAATCTTGGCGCAAATGTTGGACAATGTTATTTGACAAATACTGAAACAGGAGCAGGTGTAGGGAAAAATACAGGAACACCATTTTCAAATGTGATGAAACCCACTCGTGATGTAGGGCCATTTTTAGAAATCACGACAGAGCTTAAATTAAATGCTTTCCAAACAGCAGTTTCTTGTCCGATTGCCGGGGTTGTGGGGTGGGGTGGAGCCATGGGGCCAGCCCAATTTATACCTTCTACATGGAAGTTATTTATTGATCGTTTGCAAGATATTCTAAAACATTATCCGAATCCATGGTCTCCAGAAGACGCTTTTATGGCTTCTAGTATGTATCTTACTGATCTTGGAGCTGTAGGCGCAAGTCAGAGCGCGCAGAATAAAGCAGCTTGTAAATATTATGGTTCTGGGGGCTCTTCCTGCAGTTATAGTCGAAGTGTTAAAAAATTAAAAGAAAATATTCAAGCGAACATTGATTTGCTTTCCAACTAAAATCATGATAATCTCTCTAGATAATGAATCCCGTTAAAGATCAATTAGTTTAATGGGGTCAAGGAGAAATATTTAATAATAATGGTTGATTCGGTTTATAAAAAATAATTTTATGTACGGAAATCCAAAGGTTTCCTATCTCTAACGGGATGAAAAAAGACATACACCCTAAATATGATATAAAGACTAAAGCCACTTGCGCCTGCGGAGCGGTTTTTGAAGTTGGTTCAACTATGCCTGAAATAAAAATAGAAATTTGTAGTCAATGCCACCCTTTTTATACTGGTAATGAAAAAATCATAGACACCGCTGGACGTGTGGAAAGATTTAAAAAACGTAGCGCCGCAACTGCGAAAATAAAAAAATAAATGAATATTGAAGAATTAAAAAAAGACCACCGTACGAGTTATCTTGCGGAGTCGCTTCAGCGTTTAGAACGTCAAGAATCTGAAGTGCGAGAAATGTTGGCAAGTGATGAAACTTTGCATGAAATGGCGGCAGCCGAACTGAAATCAATTCAGGAGGAAAAAGAAGGAGTAGAAAAACAAATACAAGAAATTTTAGATAAAGATAAAGAAGAAGAAGCAAAGGAAGATTTTTCAAATGAAATAGTGCTTGAGGTGAGAGCTGGAGCCGGTGGAGATGAAGCCTCTTTATTTGCTTGGGAGTTAGCGCATATGTATGAAAAATTTTCTGAAATGGAAAATTGGGAATGGAAAACAAATTATGAATCCAAAAGCGACTTGAGTGGTTATAAAGAAGCGAGTTTTGAAATTAAAGGCAAAGACAAAAATAACAATGTGTATAAAAAAATGCGTTATGAGCAAGGCGTGCATCGAGTGCAGAGAATACCTGCGACGGAGAAAAATGGCCGAGTGCATACTTCCACTGCGTCGGTGGCGGTGCTTCCAATTAGAAAAAAAGTAAATTTTGAAATTAATCCGGCTGATCTGGAAATGGAATATTCTCGCTCAGGAGGAAAAGGCGGACAAAATGTGAACAAAGTTGAAACAGCTGTGCGGTTAATTCATAAGCCTACTGGCATTGATGTGCGTTCAAGTAATCAAAGAAGTCAGCTCGCAAATCGTGAAAAAGCGATGCAAATTTTATCTGCGAAATTACAGCAGTTAGAAGAAGAAAAAGAAGCAAAAAAGTATGCGGGAGAGCGTAAAGACCAAATAGGCACTGGCGATAGATCAGAGAAAATTCGCACCTATAACTTTCCACAAGATCGTGTGACCGATCATCGTATCAAAAAATCTTGGCACAATTTGCCAAAAATCATGGAAGGCGACATGGGGGAGATCATTGCCACACTTGATTCTGGATTAGTGGGGGAAGACGAGTAATACACTTTATCTTTTAGTATCCCTTATGGATGTGTGTGGTATAATTCAAAGTAATTCAGAAATTTATTGAGTCGTATTATTAACAAATTATTTTTTATTTTATGCAAAAAGGATTTGGCTTTATCGGCATACTCGTCGTAGTCGGCATTGTAGCCATTTTAGGTGTGGGAGTTTTGAAGATGGGTTTTTTTCTAAATGGGGGCAAAGGTACTCAAGTACCAATAGGGGATAATGTTCAAGTATCAGATGATGTGGTTGAGAAGAAAAGTGGTGAAACATTACTACTTATTGATCCTATTAAAGATGAAACCGTAAATTGGAAAACCTATCGCAATGAAAAGTATGGGTTTGAGTTTAAGTATCCGGATGATTGGCTAGAAGATAATGACAATTATGGTGTTAGATCTACTATTGTTACTCTTCGTCCATCAAGTGAGCCAACATATAAGTTTCATATAGGCTTAAGTGTTTATCCTGATCAGACAAATTTACAAGAGTTTCTAAAAAATAAATATGATGCCAGTTTAAATTGGAAAGAAAGTATCTTTTCTGGACTGCCAGCAAAAGAAATAGTTGTAACGGATAGATTTCAGAATATTAGTATTTCGACAATCTTTGTAAAGGATAACACGGGTTATAGTTTTGGCACCTTTCCTTCTAAAGATGGGGAGGAAAGAATAAATGTGGCCCGCCAGATAGCTAAAACCTTTAAATTTACTAAGTAATCATGATCAGATTTACAAAAAATCAAAATAAGATATGGCTTAGCGGAGTATAAAATATCGAGCATATTACGAAAGACATTGAGTAATCCACTTTATCTTTTAGTATCTTTGTGATATATTAACCGGCGGATGTAACAAAAAAACAACACAGTACATCCAGAAGAAAGGGGTTTTTTGTGATGGAAATTCTAGGTATTGTGGTTTTTAGTGTCGTTTTTTATCTCGCCGTAATATTCTTTTTCAGGACTCTACGGTGGTAGTTTTTAATGACGTGCGTCTCAAGATGCACGTTATTCCTTTTCTAAGTCATCAAGTAGAGAAGAAGGAAGAGTAATCCATAGTTTGCATAAAAAATAGTGTTTAGTATGATTCAGGAGTATGAAAAAAGAAACAAAAACTAAAAAGATGACCATCGATAAACTAGTTATTATAATGAATAATAGTTTTGAGAGGTTAGAAAATAAGATGGCTACAAAAGCAGACTTGAAAACACAAAAAACTCAAGGAGATGTATTGCAAGTAGTGTTGAAAGAAATTAAAGCGGTACACGAAGATAGTAAATCTTTCAGAGACAATATTTCCACTTTGTATACTGACCATGTAGCTTATGATAGAAAAATAGATAATCTAACTGTGCGGGTAGAGAAGCTTGAAATAAATCTGAAATAATTTATCCACTTTATCTTTTAGTATCCCTTATAGATGGGTGTGATATAATTCAAAGTAATTCAGAAATTTATTGAGTCAATTACATTCTTATGAATTTACTATTTACTTCAAAAACAAGATTGTTTCTAGGATTAATTCTTATCTTGGTTATTACAGTATTTTTTATTTACACTCGTCGCGAGAAAGTTATTAGTGGCTATGTACGCGATTGTGGGACTAACGAAGTTATAAATAATGCAGAAGTTTCTGTAAACCAAGTTGGTTGGGGTTTCCAAAATGGCAACATTGTGTGGGATAAAATGTATGTGAATAGCGTACACACAGATTCTTTAGGTTATTTTCAGATTTTATACAGGGTTGGGAGTTCTGCCAATTTGATGTCAAAAAAGGCCGGGTATATTACTGCGCAACAATATGAATATCCAGCAGAAGATATTACAATTAATATGTTAAAGGGCTATAAACCCACAGAGGTTACTTACAACTGTAAACTTTCCTCTGAATGTTTGTCTTGCGCCAATGAGGACGGTGTAAAAGTTTGTAGGGATGTTTGCATGAAAGAATGAACCAGAATTTCTGCTTAGTTTTAGTCGTATGAAAAAAGAAACAAAAACAAAAAAATAACTTTTTTTAATGTACTCGCTAGTTGTGTAAAAGTTCTTTAAGATGAGAAATAGAAAGTTAGTAAATTGTTTGCGTTTTAATTTATTTTATATTACACTATCTAGGTAGTTTCTCACTTAAGCGAAAGAGTTTCTACGTTTTATTAAGTAGTTTTTTGTCCTTTTTCGTAAAAAAGGAAGAAGTAACAATATGGCTACAAAGCTATATGTAGGGGGACTCCCTTACAGCACTCAAGAAGACGCTCTGAAAGAGCTCTTCGCGCAAGCAGGATCAGTTGTATCTGCTGTGATTATTATGGACAAGATGTCTGGTCGTTCAAAAGGTTTTGGATTCGTAGAAATGGCAACACAGGATGAAGCAACAAAAGCTATCTCTATGTTTAATGACCAAGAATTCGAAGGACGTAAACTTACTGTCAATGAAGCTCGCCCTATGGAAGCTCGACCACCAAGAAGTGGAGGCAATGACCGAGGAGGTTATGGGGGAGGAGGTGGACGCCGAGAATACTAAACTTATCACGCTTAGCGTGGGTTTATATTTAGACAAAAGATTAAACAAAAAACCACCTTGGGTGGTTTTTTGTTTTGTTTATGTTATATTTGTTTATGTTTTGACTTTGAATTACGAAACTCTTTCTAGGCATGTCTTTTTCTAGGATACGGATTTTTCGAAGCCCTGCCTGCCGGCAGGCAGGTTGAAAAATCCTGAAGTTCTCGGCTCGACAGCCTCGAAACCCCCTAAAAAAGACATGCCTTCGACGAGTTTCGTAATTCACAAGTTTTGAGCGTGTAGCCCCGACGCATTTGGTCGGGGAGCCGACAGAATCGTCGGCTTTCAGTGTCATTTTAAAATTTAAGTATGAGCGTGTAGTTCAGTGGTAGAACGCTGTCCTGATAAGACAGAGGCCGATGGTCCGATTCCATCCACGCTCACCAATCGAAACTTCAGAGGGAACGAGTGAAAAATGAGGTAATTCACGATGAATAAGGCGTTTAGTGGGGAATCGTAGGTTTGTATACATCTCTTGACCAAAAAGATACAAACTGCTATACTTTGTATATCATGAATTACAAAACTCTTTCTAGGCATGTCTTTTTCTAGGGTACGGATTTTTTTAAGCTTAAAAAATCCTGAAGTTCTCGGCTCGACAGCCTCGAAACCCCCTAAAAAAGACATGCCTTCGACGAGTTTCGTAATTCAAAGTTGTATACATTATAAAAAAGATAGAAACAAACCTTATGAAATCAATACAAATTGGCATAAATAAAGAGCAAAAAGAAGGATTTAAAGCCTTTATTCCTAATCCTTTTCCGCCAAAAGAGAATTTTGATTTTGATTCAAAAATTCTTAAGAAAAACAACGAAGCAACACGGCTCCTTGGCAAATTAGATGGCATCACCAAGCTTTTGCCTGACGCTGATTTTTTCTTGCTTATGTACTTACGCAAAGACGCCGCCTCGTCAAGCCAAATCGAGGGCACTATGGCGACGATGATTGATGCCATTGAGGCGGAAGTCAAAATCAATACAAACATTCCTGAAGATGTTGATGATATTTTGCATTACATTAAGGCTTTAAATTATGGAATGAAGCGCATAGTGGCGGATGACTTTCCCTTAACTCTGCGGTTCATCCGAGAACTTCACGAAAAATTGATGCACAAAGCCAGAGCTACTCACTTTTCTGATCCTGGCGAGTTTCGTAAAACTCAAAACTGGATTGGAGGAACTCGGCCCGACAACGCGCGATTTGTACCGCCTCCGGTAGATGCGATGCATAAAGCGCTTACCGATCTTGAGAATTATATGCACGATGAAGATGGGACCTTGACCGTTATCAAGGCGGGTCTTTTGCACGCGCAATTTGAGACAATCCACCCTTTTCTTGATGGAAATGGCAGGACGGGTCGCATGCTCATCACTTTCTATTTATGGAAAGAAAAATTTCTTGAGAAGCCGGTACTTTTCTTATCATCTTACTTCAAGAAACATCAGCAACTCTATTACGAGAAGCTTTTTGGTTATCATCATGGGGTTGTGTCTGATTGGGTGGATTTTTTTCTTGATGGAGTTATTGAGATTGCTAATGAGGCGATTGATATTGTTGGCAAAATCACCATGCTACGCCAACAGGATATGGGAAAAGTACAGACATTGGGTAAGCGAGCATCAGAAAGCGCCATTAAAGTTTTACCTAAACTTTACGGACAACCGATCGTAAACAATACTGTCGTTCAAAAATGGACAGGGTTTACTCGCGCAGGAGCACAGACTGTTATTGATAGATTTATAAAAATAGGGATTCTTACTCCAAAAGATAAAGATAAGAAATATGGTCAATCATATATTTATGATGAATATGTTAGCTTGTTTAGTGGCGCCGAAAAATAATTATGAACGAATCAAAAACTAGGGTAAAATATGAAACGAATCCGTTTTTTTATGAGATTAGCAAAAGCGTTAGGGGTTTCTGCGGATGAACTTTTGAAATAAATTTATGATAAAAAAAACATTTAAATCTGTAAATAATTTTCTATCTGAGCGCGAAGGGCAAATTGAATTTTTTGGTAAATTTGGTATTACAGATACCGAACTTAGCAACAATACTGACGGTATCTATAATGGAAATATATTTGAATTTAAACTTAACATAAATAATATCAATACCACCCTTTTTCAAGCGCTAAAATATCTAAACCATATGCGTGTCAAGGGTGTTAGTATTCCTGCAAACATTTTATTAGTAGATCTGAATCAAGAAATTGCCTACCTCTTTAAGTCTCAAGATTTTGCCAATAAATATATTAACTGTCCTCCTTTTATCGGCGCTGCTAGTAAGGGCAATGATAAGTTTAGTACAATAATAAAACCGGAGGTTATTAAATACGATAAACCAGTCGGAATTCAACGCATCATTGAATTAGTGCAAACAAACAATTTTACTAAAGTGACTATCGATATCTATGACGTTGTCGGTTGGTCCAATCGTTTTTATTCTGAAAATCCTAAAGCCACTAAGATTAAATTATTTGAAGAATTTCGTGAGCCAAAATATTTTAAAAGGTTCATTTATCCATGGAAAGGAGAAGAAAAAGACTTTAAATATATAATGGATCTTCTAAATGATAAGATGCACCGCAAGGAGCTCGGTGCTTTTTATACGCCTCCTAGCTACTGCAAAAAAGCCATTGAGCTTGTGCGTAAAGCTATTGCTCAGATTCCGAAAAGTAATGATTATATTATTCTTGATCGTTGCGCTGGAACCGGCAATCTTTTGGAATTCTTAACTGATAAACAGGTAAATGATATTACTATTGGTGAATTGCAAAAATATTTATCAGATGAGTTTATTGAAAAATATATTTCAGAAAAAGCAAACTTTATCCCCCACATACTAAAAAGATTAAAACTTGATGATGTTAATCAAATAACTCTTAAATACCTTGAAAAATTTCCAACAAAAACTAAAATCAGAGATTATATTTTTGACAATGAATTATCTCACGCCATTGTTAACACCTATGAATTGAAAGAATGGGTTGTTTTAAATGAACGCATCGGCAACAAAGTAAAAATGATTATTCCGCCTCCAGGTGAAATTTCTGGTAAGGAGGCCTTAGTTAATGGGGGTGATGCACTGAGTGAGCAATTTATACTCGGCAAAGGAAAAATAAAAATGAGTAAGGAGTATATTAACTCTATTTTTGAGTTGAATAATTTTGTAAAAGATAAAAAAATTAATATTATTTTATTAGAAAATCCACCATTTCGTGATACTGCAAGCAATAGCCATACCAATGCAACTAAGGGTTATACGAGTTATGTAAAAGAACAATTGCGAGGAGAGTTAAAAGGACCAGCACTAAATGACTTATCCAATCTTTTTATTTCAAGTGCTTATAAATATTATCTAAATAAAACAGATGATTATTTTATATTGTTTAGTCCTATCAAGTACTGGAAATCGCTTAGTCTCGGAGATCATAAATTTATTGATGGATTCTTGTTTAATCGTGTACATTTTCATGCTGGTCCATCGGCAATCAGTTGTATTTTATGGCAAAACTTAGATGAGAAAAAGGAAGAACTTATATTAATGGCTTACGATATAGATATACAAGGTACCTCAAATACCAATGTTTTGAATATCTCACCTCTACATAAGGTTAAAGTAAAAAAAGCGCATAATCTTATTAGTAAATTATATGATAAATATGAAGCAACAAACAGTGATGATGTCGGAGTTCTACTTGAGTTAGATGGGAGAGAAACACAAAAGCAGTATACTAAGGCCTCGATTAAACCAATCTTCAATAAATCCATACTCGGTTATTTAGTTTCAAGAGAGTTCGGGTTTGATCATCCTAGACTGGCAACAACAATGGTTCGTTGCGGATTGTATGATGGTCATGGTTTTTATATACATACCGGTAATTATTTAGAAAAGTTACCACTTTTTGCGGCTGGTAAATATGATTCAGGTAGTCGTTGGTGGGAGAAAGGTACCATTTTCAAGACATCTGATGGTGGCAGTGCTTATACGTATGATAAGGATTTTCTAAAATCCTGTTTAATTTATACGTGTCTATCTTATTTCAATAAGTGCAGATCATTCGATGGTTCCGATGGCAGATTTTATCGAAATGAATTATGTTTTGATGGTAAAACGGTTGCCACGGAAAAATTGAAATCATTTAAACTTTTAGAATCAGAAAAAGAACTTTTAGCTTCATTCAAGGAAGTGTTAAGTGAGGCTAAGAAAATCAAAAATTACAATTTCAAATACACTTATGGAACATATCAAATAGACAATGAGCTCAATACTAACCATAAAGATGAAAATGAAATAATAATTTATGATCATCCTCAACTAAATACAAAACTATTAGCTTTAAAAACAAAACTTAATAAATATTATGAAACAAAAATCCAGCCAAAATTGTTTGAATACGAACTGCTGAAATAGAATTGTTTGTTAAATATTAAAAGAAATTTATGCACACATATGACCAAAATTAAGATAGATAAAAACAAAAATATCATTGAAATTGAAGGCGAAGAAAAGTCTATAAAGAAGTTTATAAAAGAACAGTGCGAAAATTGGGATAAGAAAAAAGATTATAAGCCCGAGCGTGACAAAGTTTCGAAATGGTTAGTTAGTATAATTATCGCTTTATTTTTATTTGCATTAGTTATTTTATGTCCCTGGAATTTCATTATTGATTTTACCTTAATTGGCTGGTTTGTATTAAGTTTAGCAACAGGATTACTTGGTTTACTTGTTCGTAATTTTATTTTTATTTCAAGTGGTTTTAAGGAAAAATCTGGGAAAGACATAGAATTAGCCTATTTTTCTTATTCAATATTTATATTATTTTCATCGTTGTTGATATTTGTAATTTTTAATGAAAATATATCTGAACCTAAGTCTATATTATTTTACCACCTCTTACCATCTATAAATTTTTTTGTTGGTTTAATGACTTATTCCATTATTAGTTTTTTTGAAAAAATATTATCAATAAAAATAGGTAGTTAAAAAAGAGTTTCAAGAAATATTTGACAATGGCGTATATATTCCTAGACGAAAGCGGGGATCTTGGTTTTAATTTTAAGAAGAAAAAAACTTCAAAATATTTTATTATCACTTTTTTATTTGTAAAAGAGAAGGTTTTAATCGAAAGAATTGTAAAAAAGATTTTTAAAGGTTTTTCAAAAACTGAAGTCAAAAATCATAACGGGGTCTTGCATGCTTTCAAGGAAACTCCAAAGACAAGACAAAAATTGCTGAATTTATTTAGAGAGAAAAACATGTCAAATGTTCTAGTTATATATTTGAATAAGAAAAAAGTATATACAAAACTACAAGATGAGAAACAGGTTTTATATAATTATGTCACAAATATTCTTTTAGATCGTGTTTATACTAAAAAACTTATTCCCACTGACGAGAAAATTTCTCTGATTGCTTCACGACGAGAGACAAACAAGTTTTTGAATCAAAATTTCACTACTTACCTAAAAAGTCAGACAAAAAATAATCACAAAATTGATATAGATATTGAAATAAAATCTACAACACAAGAAAAGGCCTTACAGGTTGTTGATATGTTGTCGTGGGCGATATTTAGGAAATATGAACATGGAGATGAGAGTTATTACAATATTATTAAATCTGATATTGTTGAGGAAAATCCACTTTTTGGATAAAGCAAATCCCCGAACGCTATATAGAGGAACCATACGGAGCCTCACGTTCGGGGAATTACTTGCTTACCTAAATACTAACAAAATTTAATTCAAAAGTCAAAGTTTCCCACAGGTGCAATGTCAAGCAAATTGCCACTAAAAATTCTATGGTGAGTAATAATTTTGAAAATTTAGAAATTAATGATGTTTTAGAAAGCATAAAAGTACTTCTAAAGTATATCAGAAAGAAAAAATAATGATATAGAGAAATTGTATCTTTTTTAAATCAAACTTTTATGTAAGCATTAAAAATGCTAAAATTAACCTTATGGAAACAATTAAGCCACAACTAAAAATAATTACGCTATGGGCTTTAGCGATAATTGTCGTATTTGCTGTTGGACTTCGAATATTTGGTTCATGGCATGACGAATGGAGTGGATATAACGCAAGCACAATGATAAGTGATGGTTCTTGCAACATTGCTGTAATTCCAATAACTGGAGATATTGTCCCTTATGCTGGAGTTTATGAGGACGGAAGTGGAAACGAAATGCCCCCTTCAACGAATCCTGACGATACACTGGATACACTTCGATGGGCTGAAAGTGATCCGAATGTCCTAGGTGTTTTAGCTCGCATTGATTCTAGTGGTGGTTCGCCAGTTGCTTCAGAAATTATTGCAAATGGATTCAAAAATTCTTCATTACCAGTTGTAGCTCTTATACGGGAAATGGGAACTTCGGGCGCGTATCTCTTAGCCACAGGCGCTGAAAAAATAATCGCTTCTCCTCTTTCTGATGTGGGAAGTATCGGCATCACCCTGTCTTATTTAGAAAATACTGCCAAAAATACTAAAGAAGGGTTGCAATATGTTTCGCTTGCATCCGCAAAATTTAAAGATTATGGAAATCCTGATAAGCCACTTACACCTGCGGAGCGAGATTTGATTGAACGCGATTTAAAAATCTATCACGAGCAATTTATAAAAGAAGTCGCGGAAAATAGAAATTTACCAGTTGAGCAAGTTGCGAAACTTGCTGATGGTTCTTCAATGCCCGGCGCACTTGCGCTTGAAAATAAATTGGTTGATGCATTGGGTGATCAGGAAACGGCAAGAGCTTGGTTTGCGGAGCAATTAGAAATTCCCGTAGAAGAAGTGGTGTTTTGTGAATAGATAATATATAAAATATACCCAATGACCAAAATACAGCCCAAAAACCAATCCCTGAAGAAAACACTTCACCTTATTTGAAATAATTTCGCGTAAAGGTTAAGATAACATCACCCAACAAAACTATGGATTTTACACACATAATTCTTGATTTTATAGTGGTTGAATGCACCAGATGAAGCATTTACAGTAATGATTTAATGTGGTAAAAATTATGTGATGAAGAAGAAAATTATACAAAATAATATTGTAATTTATCAAGCAAAAAACGGAGCTATAGAACTTCGGGGGGATTTTAAGAAAGAGACAATTTGGGCCACACAAGCTCAAATTGCTAAAGCTTTTCAAACCGATCGTTCCGTTGTTACAAAACATATAAAGAACATTCTCAAAGATCGGGAAATTGATGGAAAAAGCAATGTGCAAAAAATGCACATTACAAATTCAGATAAACCAGTGAATGTTTATTCTCTTGATATTATCCTAGCCGTTGGTTACAGAACTAATTCAAAACGCGCAATGGAATTTCGTAAATGGGCTACGAAAATTATTCGTGAACATATTGTTAAAGGTTATACAATAAATCGCAAACAAATTGGGAATAATTATGATGCCTTTATGAAGTCGGTGGGTGATATTCAAATGTTATTACCAGAGCATATTACACTTGACCCAAAAGCAGTGATTGAATTAATTAAAGAATTTTCTAGTACTTGGGTATCGCTTGATGCGTACGATAAAGAGACTTTAAGCCCGATTGGTGTGAATAAAAAATCAATCAAGTTGAATGGTGAAGAATTGATGAATGGAATTTTGAATTTACGCAAAGAATTAATGAAAACTGGCGACATGACAGATATTTTTGCTCAAGAAAGAAAGAAGGGGAGCGTTGAAGGGATAGTTGGTAATGTAATGCAAGCATTTGACGGAAATCCAGTTTATAAAACCATTGAAGAAAAGGCGGCGCATTTGCTGTATTTTATGGTAAAAAATCATCCGTTTATAGATGGCAACAAACGCTCTGGCGCTTTTGCTTTTATTTGGTTTCTAAAGAAGACGAGAATAAAAACCATAAGAAAAATAAATCCAAATGCGCTTACAGCACTCACACTTCTAATTGCTGAGAGTAATCCCAACAAAAAAGATTTGATGGTTTCTTTGATAACACAGATGCTGAAATAATATGAATGAATCAGAAACACGAGCAGAATATAATGAAAGATGGAAAGAAAAAATTAGAAGTTAAGCCGTTCCAAGATAGATATATTAGATTTATGAAAAAGAAAACACAACTATTCATAATACACGGCGAAAATACTTTCAAGAGTGATAAGGATTATTTTCACTACTTAAAAACTAGACCAATTCCCCTCGAAAAAAGTTTGTGCAAAGTGTATAATTAGTTCACATGGAAGAAAATAAAAATAAAAGATATTGGCAACCAGCTGTTTTTTTATTTACTCAAGTTTCTACATGGATCGCATTTCCTATTGTTTTAGCTCTAATATTTGGTAAGATGTTAGACAAACATTACGGGACGAAGCCGGTCATATTCCTCGTTCTGGCTCTGTTTGGTTTTTTGTTTTCATGTTTTGGCATTGTGCGAGTTATCCGAAAATATGTTAAAGAATTAAAAGATTTAAATAAGGAAAAATAATTTATGGAAAAAATATCTCACGAAATTACATTATTTGCGGAACCGATATTTCACTTTGGAAATTTTACTGTCACTAACGCGCTCTTTTCTTCTTGGATAGTTGTGGGGATTATTATAATTTTAGCATTTGTCTTACGAATTCAACTAAAAGAAATTCCCAACAAATTACAAAGTATTTTTGAAATTATTGTGGATGGCGCTTTGTCACTGTGTGACCAAGTGACAAATAGCCGTGCGCTTTCTATGAAAATTTTCCCCATTGCTATTTCGGTTTTCTTTTTTATTCTTATTAATAATTGGCTCGGGATACTTCCACTTGGCGGTTTTGGACTTATAGAAGAAGGGGAACACGGACTTTCTTTTATTCCATTTCTTCGCGGAGGCACAGCGGACATGAACACAACAATCGCGCTTGCGGTGATGGCGGTGGTGGGAGCGAACCTCTTTGGCATTTTTTCGATTGGCATCTGGAAAACTTTTAACAAATATGTTAATCTAAAGGTGCTTGGAGAAATATTTACCAAAATAAAAAGAGATAAAATGGTGATTGTTACAGCTCCAGTCACGTTCTTTGTTGGCTTGTTAGAGATTATCGGTGAATTTGCCAAAATCGCTTCACTCTCTTTTCGTCTTTTTGGCAATGTATTTGCCGGGGAAGTTTTATTGGCATCTATGGCAGCCCTCGTGGCATATGTCATTCCGATACCTTTTCTTTTTTTGGAAATACTTGTGGGAGTGATTCAAGCGCTCATATTCTCAATGTTGCTAGTTGTTTATTTTACGATTTCAGCTACAGACCATGATGAGCATGATGCCGAACATCACGAAAAACAATTAGTTTCAGTTTAGTTATAAATTATTAGTCGAAGTTTCCTCCAAAGGCGTTTGCTCGTCTTTGTTGGAAAAAAATATTATTATTTAATTACCGTGTAAACGGAAAAAATGTATGGAAAATGAATTAGTTCCCATTGCAAAAGCAATCGCTATCGGACTCGGCGCTCTTGGTCCAGGGCTTGGTATAGGAATGATCGGAGCGAAAGCTATGGAAGCGATAGGGCGTAACCCAGAAGCAGCAGGTAAAATATTGGTGCCAATGCTTCTAGCCGCAGCCTTTGCTGAAGCTATTGCTATTTACGCTCTTGTTATAGCGTTTTCAATTTAGTAAAAGTGAAATGGAATCAATTATTTCCACATTTCACATAGATTGGAAAATAATTATAACTCAGGCGATTAATTTCGGAGTTGTTTTTGTTGTTTTGTATTTTTACGCGCTCAAGCCTCTTGGTAAACTTATGAAAGAGCGGGGAGAAAAGATAGAAATGGGTCTTAGCGATGCAAAAAAATCTAACGAGTTGTTGCAAAAAGCTACTCTAGAATATGACAAGAATACAATAAAATTAAGACAAATAAGCATAGACGCCCAAAAAGAACTTCAAAAAGATTTAGAACAATTGAGAGCAAAAAATCTGGATAGAATAAAAATGGATAATGAGCAGTGGACAAAAAAGAGAATTGAGCAAATGGAAATTGACAAAAAAGCATTAGTCGAAGGAGCTAAAAATGAAATTGTGTCTTTGGTTATGTTGGCTACGGAAAAATTACTGGGCGCCAAAAACGACAAGAATTTCGATGAAAAAGTATTGCAAGAATTAAAAGATTTATAATTATGGCTACTGTTTCAAACAATAACATAGCTCGCGCCATATATTTGGCGGTGAAGGATAAACATACCACAGAACAACACACCGTTATAAAAAATGTTGTGAATTTTTTATTTCGTCGCAGGATGTTGTCTAAAAGTAAAAACATACTTCAGAGTTTGAATAATATAGTCAATCATGCAAATGGTGTTGTGGAAGTAAAAATTTGGAGCAAATATAAATTAAGTCATGACCATAAAGACCATTTGGAAAAAATATTAAAAAAGCGTTACGGAGACAAAGAATTTATTTTTTTAGAATACCTCGACGATAAATTATTAGGAGGATTCAATATGGAAGTGAACAATGAATTAATCGACTTGACTCTTAAAAATAAAATTTATAAATTACAAGAACATTTAAAAACTGAATATGAATAATCACATTGTAGAAAACTTAAAAAAGGAAATTGAAAACTTCAAATCTATTCTCAAAGTAGAAAAAGTCGGCAATGTGATTGAGGTTTTTGACGGTATTGCCAAAATTTCTGGTCTTTCTGATGTTAAATCTTCTGAAATGGTTACTTTTCCGAATGCTGAAGTGGGTGTGGTGTTGAATCTTGAAGAAGACTCCGTGGGAGTTATCATATTAGGAGATTATTCAAAAATAAAAGAAGGCGATCAAGTCAAAGCAACTGGCAGAATTCTTGAAGTTCCGGTTTCTGATTCTATCATAGGTAGAGTGGTGAACGCTATCGGTACCCCGATTGATGGCAAGGGAATTATAAAAGCAGATAATCCTTCGAAAAACTCAGGACCTTCGGCTTATCCGATTGAAAAAGTTGCGCCCGGGGTTATAACCAGACAAAGCGTGAGTGAGCCTGTCGCGACTGGGATTAAAGCCATTGACGCTATTATTCCCGTCGGTCGTGGTCAGCGTGAACTTATCATTGGCGATCGTCAGACTGGGAAAACTGCGCTTGTAATCGATGCGATTTTAAATCAAAAAGGTCAAAATATGATTTGTGTTTATGTTTCAATCGGTCAAAAAGATTCTAAACTTAGAAAACTCCAAGTCCGTTTAGAAGAAGGCGGAGCGATGGCCTATACGGTCATCGTGTCAGCTGGCGCTTCTGAATCAGCCGCTTTTTCTTATATTGCTCCGTATACCGGAGTTTCAATTGCGGAATATTTTATGGATCAAGGCAAAGATGTGTTAATTATTTATGATGACCTTTCAAAACATGCGGTAGCTTATCGTGAAATTTCTCTGCTTCTTCGTCGTCCGCCGGGGCGTGAAGCTTATCCGGGAGATGTTTTTTATTTACATTCTCGTTTGCTTGAACGCGCTTGTCGAAGAAATGAAAAATATGGCGGAGGGTCAATCACCGCATTTCCAATTATTGAAACCCAAGCGGGAGACATTACAGCTTATATTCCGACAAATGTGATTTCTATCACTGATGGACAGATTTTCTTAGAAACTGATTTATTTTATAAAGGTATTCGTCCGGCGGTCAATGTCGGAAGTTCTGTGTCTCGTGTCGGCTCAAATGCGCAAATAAAAGCTATGAAAAAAGTGGCTGGAACTTTGAAACTAGACCTTGCGCAGTATCGAGAGCTTGAAGCTTTTGCGCAATTCGGTTCTGATTTAGATGAATCTACAAAACGCCAACTCGAAAGGGGAAAAAGATCAATAGAAATATTAAAACAATCTCAATATTCTCCAATGAAAATGGAGCATCAGATTGTGGTGTTTTATGCTTTGACTAAAGGTTTTATGGATGATGTTCCAGTAGAAAAAATTAAAACTTTTGAGGCTGGATTGATAGATTATAGCGAAGCTAATGCCAAGAACTTTTATAAAGAAATAAAAGAACAGAAAATGTGGAGTGAAAAAGGAGAAGAAGAGTTAAAAAAAGTGATAGCAGATTTCAAAAAATCTTTTATATAATTTTATGGCAGGCACAAAGGAAATAAAAAGAAGAATAAAGAGTATCAAAAATACAAAAAAAATCACCAAGGCGATGGAGTTGGTGGCGGCTTCAAAGATGAAGCGCGCAGTTTCTAGCGCTTTGGCTAGCCGACTATATGCCGAATATTCTTGGGAGATTTTAACTTCTATTGCTAAAAATTTAGAAGAGTTAGCTCACCCGCTTTTTACAGAACGAAAAATAAAAAATGTTTTACTAGTGTTGATAACCTCAAACAGGGGTTTGTGTGGAGTCTATAATGCGCAAGTCATCAAGAAAGCTATTTTATTATTGAAGTCAGAGAATAAAAATATTAATATAGACATTCTTTCAATCGGGAAAAAGGGAGATGTCGGCATGCGTCGTTTAGGCAGGAACATTGTCGCGAGTTTTACTGACTTGGCAGATGATATAACTCTCTCTAGTATTCTACCTGTTTCGAAAATGGTGATTGATGAATACAAAAAAGAAAATTATGACAAAGTTTTAGTTGCTTATACGGATTTTATTTCTGCTTTGACCCAAAAACCAAATTTGAAACAAATATTGCCCGTTCATAAAACAGATTTAAAAAACCTAATTGAATCCTTGGACAAAGAAGAAGATCTCGCAAAAAATACTAAGATTGATTATTTATTTGAGGGAGATAAAGAAAAATTAATCGAAAGTTTAGCGGAGAAATTAACCAGAATGCAGATATACCAAATGTTTCTTGAATCAAACGCTTCCGAACAGTCTAGTAGAATGATAGCTATGAAAAACGCATCAGAGGCAAGTGGAGAAATGATAGATGATTTAACTTTAGTGTTTAACAAAGCCCGTCAGTCGAATATTACGCGGGAAATATCAGAAATTAGCGCTGGAATGGCATCAGTTAGCTGATATGAACACAATAATTTATTATAAAATAAAAATAAACGAGTTATGAATAAAGGAACGATAAAGAAAATAATAGGGCCGGTTGTAGATGTAGATTTTGGCAGTGAGACAGAGAATTTACCAGAAGTTTTTAGCGCGCTTCTGGTGATGTCTAATGGCAAGAAGTTAGTACTCGAGGTAGAGCAACATCTAGGCAGTGGCATTGTTCGAACCGTAGCTATGGATTCCACTGACGGTCTTTATCGCAATATGGAAGTAATAAATACTGGTATGCCTATATCTGTGCCTGTGGGTAAATCCACACTTGGAAGAATATTTAATGTTCTCGGCGAGGCGATTGATGATGGTAAAAAAATTGATGGAGAAAAATCCTTGCCGATACATCGCAAGGCGCCCGAATTCGTCTCTCAATCTACCAAAGTTGAAATTCTGGAAACCGGAATTAAAGTAATTGATTTAATTTGTCCAGTTTTGAAAGGAGGTAAAGTCGGTCTTTTTGGTGGAGCAGGAGTCGGTAAAACTGTCGTTGTTCAAGAACTTATTCACAACATTGCTTCAAAGCACGGAGGATATTCTGTTTTTGCCGGAGTGGGAGAAAGGACTCGCGAAGGTAATGAGCTGTTTCGTGAAATGACAGAATCTGGCGTTATTGATAAAGTAGCCATGGTCTTCGGGCAAATGAACGAACCGCCGGGCGCGCGCTTGCGTGTGGCTCTTTCGGCTCTCACTATGGCGGAGTATTTCCGTGATGCCGAGGGCAAGGATGTGCTTTTATTTATTGATAATATTTTTCGCTTTACTCAAGCTGGCTCTGAAGTCTCCGCTTTGCTGGGTCGTATTCCATCGGCTGTTGGTTATCAACCGACTTTAGCAACAGAAATGGGTATTCTTCAAGAAAGAATTACCTCTACTGATAAAGGCTCTGTGACTTCTGTGCAGGCTGTCTATGTGCCGGCTGACGACTTGACCGACCCTGCGCCGGCAACTACTTTTGCGCATTTGGATTCTACGGTGGTTTTAAATCGTTCACTTTCTGAAATCGGTATTTATCCGGCTGTCGACCCACTAGATTCATCTTCCACAATTCTCGATGTCAATATCGTAGGATTAGAGCATTATAATGTTGCTCGCGAGGTTCAACGAGTGCTTCAGCGTTATAAAGACTTGCAAGATATTATCGCTATCTTGGGTATGGAAGAATTGTCCGAAACAGATAAAGAACTCGTAGCTCGCGCTCGAAAAATTCAGAAATTCCTTTCTCAGCCGTTTTTTGTGGCAGAACAATTTACTGGTTCAAAAGGAGAATATGTGCCACTTGCTGAAACAATCCGATCTTTCAGAGAAATATTAGATGGCAAGCATGACAGTAGACCAGAAGGAGATTTTTATATGAAAGGCGCATTATAATTTCTTTGAAAATAAAATAGATTCTTTATAAAAGCAATCTATCTGGCGTTGCTACGCCAGCGAACTGCTCGGCTCGACAGCCTGCGCAAGGCTTTTCTAAAGAACTATTTTATTTTCAAAAAACATATGGCAAAACAATTAAAATTAAAAATAGTTACCCCAGAACGTCTTGTGTTAGAAGAGATGGTGGATGAAGTTGTTATACCCACTACGGAGGGTGAAATCTCTGTTTTGCCGGGGCACATACCTCTTATTGTGGGTCTTGCTTCGGGAGATGTGGTGGGAATCTCAAAAGGCGAGAATATACCAATGGCAGTTTCTGGTGGTTTTGTGGAAATAAAATCCCGATGCCTAGAAGGGTCGGAACCCCGACCAGAAGCGTCGGGGAAAAGTTTAGATTATGTGACAGAAGTGGCTATTTTGGCTGATTTTGCAGAACATGTATTTGAAATTTCAGACGAGAAAATAGAAAAAGCAAAAACTCGAGCAGAAGAGATGAAGGTGGCTATGCAGAATAAAGAACATGTAGATTTTGAACATTTTGAAGCGGAACTCGAGCGATCACTTACTCGTGTAAAAATCGCTGATAAATGGCGCGCTAGAAAATATAGGAGATAAAGATATGAATGAAAGTGTACTGATTAACTTGACTATTTCATAATCAAACTATACTATATAATAGTATTATAAGTTAATATTATATAATCATATGTCAACAATATCTGTGCCTTTGAATTCAAAATTAGAATTATCTTTGGATTATTTAGTAAAGTCTGGTGTCGCGAATAATAGAGCCGCAGTTATGCGCAAAGCTTTAGAGCGTCTTACAGAAGAAGAAGCAGTCGCCGCTGTTCTTCGCGCTGAACGAGAGTCAACTCTTCGTGGGGATTTAAAGGATTTAGTGAAAAAATTTAAATAATAATGTTATGCAAGTATCTTTCAAGCCTTCGTTTATTAAGCAAATTAATAAATTAGAGCAAAGTCTTTTTGATGAAGTATTATCTAAGATTGATATTTTTAAAAATTCTACTGATCAGACAGTATTAAAAATTCACAAACTTCATGGACCGATGAAAGATAAATGGAGTTTTTCTGTAAATTATAAAATACGTATTGTATTTGAATATGAATCTAAAAAAGAAATAGTTTTGTTGGCTATAGGAGACCATGATGTGTATAATTGATCAAAATGTCTAAATTTTATGTTATTGCCACGCCGATAGGGAATTTGCAGGATATCACACTCCGAGCGATTGAAACACTAAAAAGTGTTGATCTGATATTGTGTGAGGATACGCGACAGACGAAAAAAATTTTAGAAAAATACAATATTAATACGCCAACGATGAGCTATCCGTCTGACGATGTTGCCGGGAAAAACTCTAGACAAAACAGTAAATTAGCAAAGATTTTTGAGTTATTGGAAGGGGGGAAAAATTTGGCATTGGTTTCTGACGCTGGCACTCCCACGATATCAGACCCTGGCGCTATGCTTGTCTCAGAGATAAAAGCTAAATTCAACAAAGCTGAATCGCTTCACCCTTCTTCTAAAGGGTTTAGAGAAAAATTTAACTTTTTAACAAACTCTGCTATCGCAGAGAATGTTAACATAGTCGTAGATGTGATTCCTATACCAGGACCAAGTGCTGTTATCACTGCGCTTTCTGCTTCTGGATTGCCGACACACGAATTTACTTTTTTAGGATTTTTACCGCATAAAAAAGGCAGAGAAACTTTATTTAAGGAAATTGCCGAATCAAAAAGAACAATGGTATTTTACGAATCTCCACATCGAATTTTAAAAACTTTAGAATCACTCACTAAATTTTGCCCCAATAAAAAAGTCTGTATCGCCCGTGAACTGACAAAAATTTATGAAGAATTGAAAACCGGTACGCCGAAAGAAATTTTAGATTACTTAATTCAAAACCCTGTTAAACAAAAAGGGGAGTTTACGGTGATTGTTTCGTGAGATTTCTGCATATGCGGAAATCTTAAGAAGTTATCTCAATTTATGTTTCGTAGTACAAAAAGAAAACCCGCTCCGTTGGGAGAAGGTTCTCTCCCACCCGGGCGGGTGTGTTTGAGTATTAATAATGCTCCTCCATCATTTCTTCATCAGTTGCTGGAGGTTGTTCCTCTTTCTCCAGCTCCACGAACAACCTCCCTCCTTCTCCGTATTCTCGCTCGGCTCGTTGCCGAGCTAGAATTACGTTTTTTTCTCCCTCAAAGAAAACCACCCGGGGGTTTCCCCCATCATAGAGTATGTACAAATAATGTTGCATATCTACTCTCCTTTCATTAGGACTATAACACACATAAAAAAATTCGCAAACTATTTCAACTTATGTTTCAAGCAGGTAATGATAGACCAGTCGAATTTTCCTTTTTCTGCCAAATACTTCATTTTATCTAAAGCCCAAATACAGTCATCTAAAACTTCATTGCATGCTTCATATAATTTTTTAGCTTCACTTGCTAGCTTGTTGTAAGCGTATCTTCCTGTATAAAATTCTTTCGGCATTTTTTCCCATCCGTTCATTTTGTAGTAGCAGTTCACGATCTCGTGAACTGGGTTGATAGCAGATTTATGTTTTTGCAAATTTGCCAAGTATCCTTTGAAAGGATTTTCGAGTCCATCTTTTGCGTCATTTTTCTCTTCATCATTCATACTTTTATTTTAACATATATATGATATATTACTTTTATGAGTCCCGTTAGAAGCTGTGGTCGCAATTTAATAGCTATGATTGAGTTTAGTCGTGGTTTTTTGACTGCGGCTTGCTTCTAACGGGATGAGTATTTTTACAAAAAAATTAGGCATAGATTTAGGAACAGCCAATACTCTGGTGCTTTTGCCCGGCAAGGGAATCGTTTTAAATGAACCTTCTGTGGTGGCAGTTTCGGAACAAGATAATAAGATTTTAGCTATTGGCTTTGAAGCTAAAGACATGATTGGCAAAACGCCAGAATCCATTATCGTCTATTGTCCGATGAAAGATGGCGTCATTGCGGATTATCGTGTGACAGAAGCGATGTTGTATTATTTTATAAATAAAGCGATGGGGCAGTTTAATTTTTTAAAACCGGATGTGATGGTTTCGGTTCCAGCCGGTATTACTTCTACTGAAAGGAGAGCAGTCATAGAAGCGACAATACGCGCAGGCGCAAAGAATGCTTATGTGGTAAAAGAGCCGATATTGGCGGCCATTGGCGCTGGTATTCCGATTTATGAATCAAAAGGTCATATGGTTGTCGATATAGGTGGGGGCACAACTGATGTGGCAGTTATCTCTCTCGGTGGAATTGTGTCTTCTACATCTGTTAAATGCGCTGGGAATAAAATAGATCAAGCGATAGCTGATTACATCAAAAAAACTTTTAATTTAATAGTAGGCGACAGAACAGCAGAAGAAGTAAAAATAAAAATCGGCGCGGCTGTAATTTTAGAGGAAGAACTTAGTGTAACCATAAAAGGCAGAGATTTCATTCAAGGGTTGCCTAGATCTGCGCGAGTGGGAACTAATGAAATAGTGCGCGCGATAGACGGAGAATTAAAACAAATAATAAAAGCAATCAAAGATGTGTTGCAAGAAACTCCGCCAGAACTTGCATCGGACATTATAGATCAAGGGATTATAATGACTGGAGGGTCATCTCTCTTGCGGAATATTACTGACTTGGTTTATCAAAAAATAGGGGTGAAAGCGACTTTGGCTGAGGATCCGCTTTTTTGCGTAGTTAAGGGCACAGGCATAGCGCTCGAACATTTGGATGTGTACAAAAAAACATTCTTAAATAAAAGGTAGAAATAAATTGTTTTCAATTTTATAAACAGTATGATAAAAGAACATTTAGACAAAGACAATTTACACCACGCCTATCTTATTGAAGGGGACAAAAACAACATTGTGCCGGAAATACTGAAATTCTGCAGAGATTTAAATATTAAAATTTCCGGTAACCCTGATTTTTGTCAGATTACAATTGATAATTTTAAAATAGATGAAGCATTTAATTTGCGCGCGATGTCAACGGATAAAAGTTTTACTTCCGAGAAAAAGATATTCGTTATTTGTGTCAATAGTTTTTCTTTAGATGCGCAAAATGTTTTACTGAAAATGTTTGAGGAGCCAATAGAAAATACGCATTTTTTTCTAGTTGCGCCGGATGCTAATTCTCTCTTAAAGACTCTTGTTTCTAGATTTTACGTAATTCCAGCTAGGCAAGACCTAGCTATGGAAGACCTAGCTATGGAAAGGCAAGAGGCAGAGAAATTTATCAGTATGCCTTTACAGAAAAGAATAGATTTTATTAAAGAATTATTAATCGAAACAGAAGAGCAAGATGCGGAGGGCAACGAAATTGTTGCTTTAGATTCTACTCGTTCAAAAGCTCTAAAATTTTTAAATATATTAGAAGCTGTTTTGCATAGCAAATTTGTAAAGAATTTTTCCGGCTTGACCCTTCTCGGAGTACCGAGCGGGACCCACATTGTTCAAAATTCTTTACAAATTTGCTTGCAACATTTTTTCAAAGTTAGAGAATTTCTCCGTATGCCCGGAAGTTCCGTTAAGACTTTGATGGAATCTGTGGCGTTAATAGTTCCTAATTTGTGATACAATAAAAATATGCAATATAATTTTTCAAATTTTAAAATAGAATTAAAAAAAGTAGAGGAATTTTTGGGCAAAGAATACAGTCAATTAAACATCGGACGAGCGTCGCCTATGGTGCTTGATGGAGTGAATGTTTTATCGTATGGTTCGCATGTTCCGTTAAATAATATAGCCAACATCTCCATTGAAGACCCGAAGACTTTACGTATTGCGCCGTGGGATAAAAGTCAAATTAAAGACATAGAAAAAGCTATAGTTGGCGCTAACTTAGGTCTTTCAGTTGCTACTGATGATTTAGGTCTTAGGGTTATTTTTCCACAGTTAACTACGGAAACGAGACAGACTCTAGTAAAAGTCTTAAAAGAAAAATTAGAGGGAGAGAGGATTACAGCGCGTCGCGAGCGCGAGCGTATTTGGGAAGATATTCAGGCAAAACAAAAAGAAGGAAAATTAACAGAAGATGAAAAGTTCAAAGCAAAAGAAGAATTACAAAAGATTGTTGATGAAATAAACAGAAATTTAGAAGCAAGTTTTGAGAAAAAACAAAAGGAAGTAATGGGATAAAAACATGGAAAATACATATCGCAATAAAATATTATTTATTAGTGAATTTTTAACAGGATGAATATTTTAATTTTTTTGATTATTCTTTTAGTGTTAGTCGTAGTTCACGAGTTTGGACATTTTTTTACTGCGAAGAAGTTTGATATTAGAGTTGATGAATTTGGTTTTGGTTTTCCACCGAAATTATTTGGTCGCAAATATGGAGAGACAGAATATACTTTCAATCTTTTACCGCTTGGCGGATTTGTGAAAATTTTTGGTGAAAATCCGGATGATGAAAACACAAGTGGTCCTGACAAGGAAAGAAGTTTTGTTAATAAAGCAAAATGGAAACAAGCCATAGTTTTATTTGCTGGAGTATTTGCGAATTTTATATTGGCCTGGATTTTATTTTCTATTGGTTTTATGTCTGGATTTCCGACGTCTGTCGGCAGTGAACCGTTAGGTTATAAGCTAGACGATGTGAATTTGACAGTCGTTTCTGTTATGGTTGATTCTCCTGCGGATAAAGCTCTTCTTAAGTCAGGAGATAAAATAATTTCAGTAAAAACTCCAGTTGCTCTCTATGGACAGACAGGTTTGGATAATATTAATCCCAATACTTTGAAATCTTTTATAACTTTGCATCCAGAAGAAGAAATTGAAATAGGATATCTGCGAGGAAAAGACAAAAATGTTCATATTACAAAAGTAATACCACATAAAGATTCTATCGATGGAGAAATTAGAATAGGCATATCTATGGATATGATTGGAATAGCAAAATTACCTATTTTTTCAGCTTTTAAAGAAGGAATGCGTCTCACTTTGTTTGTGGTTAAAGATACAGTTTTGGGACTTTATACGCTTGTTGTAGATGGATTATACGGCAAAGGTAGCTTTGCGTCAGTTACAGGTCCTGTGGGCATAGTGGGTATAGTAGGCAATGCTTATGAATTCGGCTTTGTTTATCTCCTGTCTTTTATGGCGCTTATTTCTGTTAATCTTGCAATTATAAATCTGCTTCCTTTCCCGGCGTTAGATGGCGGGCGACTTTTCTTTTTATTGATTGAAAAAATAAAAGGTTCGCGCATTAATCCAAAGGTAGTCAATGCTATCAATATGATTGGTTTTAGTATTTTAATACTTTTGATGCTGATTATCACTTATTACGATGTAACTAAATTGTTTTAATATTTAATATACCCTTAATACTTATATCTCTGCTATCGCAGAGTTGTAAGTAAAATATAAAAAATGAAATTGATTCAGGAAGTCAGGGCAGTAAAAAGTAAAAGGGAACTGGCGAACATAGTTAGAGCGCAAAGAATCAGCGAGAGAGTGCTAAGAGAAGCTTTAGGAAAATTAAAGATCAATGTTACAGAATCAGCGATAGCAGAATTTATAACAAAAAGATTTATAAAGTTAGGCGCGCCGGTATTATCTTTCCCTCCTATAGTTGCTTTTGGTAAAAATACAGCAAACATTCATAACGAACCTAATAAAACTAAGTTAAAAAAAGGCGACATAATAATGTTTGATATTGGCACAACTGTAAATCATTATTGTTCCGACATGACCCGTACATATTTTTTTGGCGAACCTAATGCTAAACAAAAGAAAATATATTTAGCAGTGTTAGAAGCCCAAAATAGAGCCATCAAGAAAATACAAAAAGGGGAAAGAAGAGCAAAAGTGATAGATAAAATAGCAAGAGAATTTTTGGCTAAAAAATTTAAAAATAATTTTAAACACGGTCTTGGTCATGGGGTAGGCACCGTCATTCACGAATGGCCAAATTTAAAACCAAAAAGTGAAGATATTCTTCCAGCGGGTTGTGTGGTGACTGTTGAACCCGGAATATATTTAAAAGGTTTCGGCGGAGTGCGAATTGAAGACATGATTTTAATTACAAAAAATGGCTATAAGAATCTAACTAAAGTTCCTAGAGATCTTCAAAGTGCAATAATAAATGTTTAAAAACTTTCTACTTATTTTTTTGCAAAAAAATTAAGTTATCCACATTATTTTTTGACTTTTTTATTTTTTCCTTTATATTAAAGGGTGTATTAAAAATAATTTTTTGCAAAAAATGTATAAAAAATCCATAAAAAATAAAGATGAAAAAGTTTCTGTAGCTGTATTATGTGGTGGGCCATCGCTAGAGAGGGGTATATCTATGAACTCTGCTCGAAGTGTCTTAGATCACCTGGGAAGTCAAAATGTGACAATTGTTCCAATTTATTTCAATGAACATAAAAAGCCTTATAAAATATCCATTGCTCAATTGTATTCCAATACTCCAAGCGATTTTGATTTTAAGTTGGACAATAAATCCAAACTAAAAGAATCAGCGCTTGTTCGTATTTTAAAAAGTGTTGATATTGTTTTCCCTTGTATTCACGGATCATTTGGTGAAGACGGAGAGATTCAAAGTTTTTTAGAAAAACATCGGATTCAATTTATCGGATCTTCATCAAAAAGTTGCAAAATATCTTTTGATAAATATAAAGCAAATGAATATCTTCGTTCACTTCATTTTTATGCTCCGAATTCTATTGTTATAAAAATTACTGATACTAAAAAAGAAATTATCAACAAGGTAAATAAATTCTGGAAAAAAGAAAAAATAAATCGCGCAATAGTAAAACCAGCTTCTGGTGGGTCTAGTATTGGTGTTTTCTCTGTGGAGAACATTAAAGACGCAGTTGAGGCGACTTTAAGTTTATTTAGTAAGCGTATAGACACTCGCGTAGTGATAGAGCCTTTTGTTGATGGAAAAGAATTTACCGTAATTATATTACAAAACAAATTTAATAGGCCTGTTGCTCTTATACCTTCAGAGGTAGAAATGAAGTATGATCAAAATCAATTTTTTGATTTTCGTAAAAAATATCTGCCGACCAATCAAGTTACTTATCATTGTCCCCCGAGATTTAGCAACGAAATTATTGAAAAAATTCAAATTGAAGCAGAACAATTATTTTCTGTTTTTGGTATGCGGGATTTCGCGCGTTTTGATGGTTTTTTAATGCCGGACGGGAATATTTGGTTTTCTGATTTTAATCCTATTTCTGGTATGGAGCAGAATAGTTTCTTGTTTCAGCAATCCTCTAGAATTGGCTTTTCACATCAAGATATTTTTCGCTATATTGTGAACAATGCGTTTATACGTCGAAAAATTAAAACATCTGTCGAGAATATTTTTATTACTAAAAAACGCAAGCCTTTAGCAGTGCTTTTTGGCGGAGAAACAGCCGAAAGGCAAGTCTCACTGATGAGTGGCACAAATGTCTGGCTTAAATTACGTAGCTCTTTTATTTATAAACCTTATCCTTATTTATTGGGTCCAAAAAAAGAAGTCTGGGAGCTTCCTTACTCATACATTCTCAATCACACTGTTGAGGAAATAATTCAAAATGCTAAAAATGCGAAAAAAAATGTTAAGAGGCTTTCTTATCTTATTGAAAAAATAAAAATAAAATTATGTTTAGAAAAATCCGACACCACTGAAGATTTTTTTATACCTAAAAAATATTCTTTGGATGAAGTCATAACAAAGCATAAATTTATTTTCTTAGCTTTACATGGGGGGATAGGTGAAGATGGCACTATCCAGAAAATTTTAGAAGATAAAAAAGTTATCTTCAACGGACCTGATAGCGTTACTTCTCATTTGTGTATGGATAAATGGGCGATAAATGAAAAAATAGAAAGTGAAGAAATTGAACATGTGAGCATTGCTTCGCATGCCCTTTTTAAGATAAATGATGTTCCGAACAATATGGATGATACTCTCATAGAGTCACATTGGAACATGCTTATAAAGAGATTTGGCACAAAAACGATTATTGGCAAACCTAGGGGCGATGGTTGTTCAGCCGGCGTGGTTAGACTTTTTAATAAAAAAGATTTGGCTACTTATATTTCTTTAATAAAAAACAAAGTTAAAGTGGCCAAGCCACACACTTTCACAAATCAGATCAATAGTATTGATATGCCTGAAGGAAAAGTGCAAGACATTATTTTTGAATCATTTATTGAGACGGATAAATTAAAAGTGCATGGGGGCAAAATCAAACACATTCCTAAAAGCGGATATGTGGAAATGACAGTTGGAGTTTTTGAAGAGAACGGTAAAATCAGATCATTTTCACCGTCCATTACCATTGCTGAAGACACGATATTAAGCGTAGAAGAAAAATTTCAAGGAGGTACTGGTGTGAACATTACTCCACCACCTAAAGAAATTATTTCAGAAAAGAATTTAAATAAGGTTAAAAGTTTGATTGAAATGGTTGCTGAGAGAGTCGGTGTTAAGAGTTATGCGAGAATAGACATCTTTGTTCATATTAAAACAGGCAATATTATAATAATTGAAATTAATACTCTACCGGGGCTTACTCCTTCAACGGTTTTATATCATCAAGCATTAGCTGAAAAAAAACCAATATTTCCAAAAGAATTTTTAGAGCTTTTGATAAAAAATAAAGGATATTAAATATCATACCAATATGTTAAAGAAAAAATTACCACTTTCTTATATTGAAATTTCTAAAAAAAATTTGATTCATAATGTTAAGCATTTTAGGAATTTAATAAAAAAAGGAACTAAAATTTCTGTGGTTATAAAAGGCAATGCTTATGGTCATGGGCAGAATGAGGTCGCCAAAATTCTTGAGCCATATGTAGATTACTTTTTTGTAAACAGTCTCGAAGAATTAAAATTATTACGTAAAGTAAGCAAAAGATCAGTTTTGCTTTTTGGGTATGTGCAAAAGACAGATCTAATCGAGATAATGAAACTAGGATGCACATTGGCTATTTTTTCAATTGAACAATTAAGAGAGTTGAACAAAACAGCGCAAAAACTTAAAACAAGACAAGAAATCCATATTCCATTTGACGCGTATCTGGGGCGGGAAGGGTTTTTATTGTGTGATTTACCGGAACTATTTCGAGAGATAAAAAAAAGTAAATATATAAAATTTTCTGGCATATACGCGCATTTTGCAAACATCGAAGACACTGCCAATTTTACTCATGCGCAAAAGCAAATTAACGAATATAAAAAAGCTTTAAGCCTTGCGTATGCATATGGATTCAAAAATCTAGAGACGCATATATCTGCAAGTTCTGGTACTTTAATTTACGAAAAAAATACAGGAATTAATTCTATTGTGAGACTCGGTCTTTCTATTTATGGTATGTGGCCATCAGAATACTTGAAATCTACATATAAAAATTCTGAATTTAATTTAAAACCGATAATGTCTTGGAAAACAAAAATCGCGCAAATTAAAATTTTACCGAAAGGAAACACTATCGGATATGGATTGACTTATAAAACAAAAAAAACAACAAAAATAGCTATAATTCCACAAGGTTATGCTGACGGGGTAGATCGTGGTCTTTCAAATAAGGGGGAAGTTTTAATAAAAGGCGCTAGATGTGAAATTATTGGAAGAGTATCAATGAATATGTTCACAGTTGATATAAGTCATTTGGTTAATGTAAAAATTGAAGATGAAGTGGTAATTTTAGGATGCCAAAATAAGGAAGAAATTACAGCAGAAGAAATAGCAAACAAATTAGACACCATAAATTATGAGATAACTACTCGCATTAGTTCGCTACTGCCGAGGGTCATTAAGTAGTTGCTTTTAGTAAAATTTTATACTAATATCTATCTATGTCACAAGATAGACTTATAAAACTTGCCTGTGAGACTTGTAAACGAATAAATTACTGGTCTAGTAAAAACAAGAAACTCGTTACTAAAAAAATCGAGCTCAAAAAATACTGCAATTGGTGCCGTAAACAAACTAAGCATAAAGAGGCCAAAAAGTAGATTTTGCTCACTTTTCTGTTATACTAGAGACGGCTTTGGTCGTTCTTTATTGTTTGGTTTTCAAAATAAGGGCGATTAGTTAAGTGGTATAACTTCGGTCTCCAAAACCGACGTCGGGAGTTCAATTCTCTCATCGCCCGCATATTAAAAAAGTTGCTTGCAATAATAATTTTTCTATATTAAAATATACCTATGTTAAACGAACGTAAATATACAATAGAAACAGAACAAGAAACAGATGGCAGGTGGATTGCTGAAGTTATCGAAATTCCGGGCGTGCTTGCATATGGTGATACTCAAGAACAGGCTCAAGCAAATGTGGAAGCGCTTACGTTTCGAATCATTGCGGAAGAAATAGAAGAAAACACAAGTAATAAAGTTTTTGGATTTTCTAATATTGCTTTCTCTTTGTCATGAATAATAAGTGGCCAAGCAGTAAAGCAGGCAAAGTCTTTAGAGCTCTGATTAAAATTGGCTGGGAAATAAAAAGGCATAAAAGTTCGTCGCACATGGTACTCGAAAAAGTGGGCTATGCGAATTATATTTGGGCTTTTAACAACAACGATGAACTTGGTTCAAAAATGTTATCGCGCATAGCAAAACATACCGGTTTGAAGGTCGATGATTTATAATTCTCGGCTGATTTATTAAATTAATTTACAATATTAAAGTCCCGAAAAATATTATTTCACCTAAGAACAATGTTTTGTATAGTGTTCCATTCCAGGATTTGAAATTATTTTATGACTCAACTTTTCAACATTCCATATCTTATTACCACCTACGGATATCTAGGAATTTTTATCATTGTTTTTTTAGAATCTGGGATATTTTTTGCTTTACCCGGGGATAGTTTGCTTTTTACTGCGGGGCTTTTGGCTTACGCTTTTGAATTAAAAATTTATTTTTTAATTCCTCTTATATTTATTAGTACTTTTCTTGGTGGAATAATGGGGTATGAAATAGGTATTAATTTAAAAAAACTAAACCAGTTTTATTTTTTTAGAAAAATTCTAAAAGAAGAACACATAAATAAAACACATAATTTTTTTGACAAACACGGAAAGTTTACTGTAATATTTTCTCGTTTTGTGCCAATAGCGCGAACATTCGTACCCATAGTGGCGGGAATTGCGCATATGAAATATAGTTTGTTTATCAAATATAGTTTAATAAGTTCTTTTTTATGGTCAACAAGTGTTACTCTTTTAGGATATTTTTTGGGCCAAATATTTCCACAGATTAAAGATTATCTTTCGTATGTTGTTATATTGATTGTTTTAGTTTCAGTTTTACCTATTGTTTACGAAACTATAAAAGAGAAAAAAGAAAGAAAATCTTAAAGTTTATTTTCTATATAGATTTTTATTTTTTTGTAAGAAACAGGGGAGAACCATTTAATTTCTTTGTCGCGTTTGAACCAAGTCATCTGGCGTTTTGCGTATTGCCAATTACTTTTAAAAAGTTTTTCTAGCATTTCTTTATTAGATATTTTCCCTTGCAAAAATAATGCAATATACTTTTGATCGAAACCTAATTCAATGAATCTTTTCCACGGCACTCCAGCTTTACGAAGATTGTAAAGCTCTATCGCCATACCACTTCGTATGCGCTTGCGTAGTCTGATTCTTATTTTTCTTTTTAGAGTTTTCTCTGGAACTTTTAACCCTATTTTTATAAATTTATACGGAGGCGTTGCCTCCGTAATTTTAGGGACTTCACCTAAAGCTTTAGCTATCTCAATTGCTCTTATCAACCGGACTTTGTTTTTAGAATCTATACTTTTTGCCCTATCTTTATCTAATTTTTTCAGGATATTAAAAAGAGTCTCAGCTGTTTTTTGTTCCAAGTCTTTTCTTAATTTTTTATTTGGTGGAACTTTTGGAAAAATCATACCTTTTGTTACCGCATCAATATAAAATCCTGTACCACCGCAAAGTATCGGTATTTTATCTCTATCAATTACTTCTTTTATCTTTTTATCTGCCAGGATTTTATATTGCGCTACAGTAAATTGTTTTTTGGGATTTGCAACATCCAGCAGATAATGCGGTATGGTCTGCATTTCTTTTTCTGTAATTTTACCAGTGCCAATATCGAGTCCTTTATAAACTTGTCTTGAATCAGCTGAAATTATTTCTCCGCCTATTTTTTTGGCAATTTTTACCGCCAAGTCACTTTTCCCTGTGGCAGTTTGGCCCAAGATAACTATAATTCTCGCCCCGCCCGGCTCGAAACCCCGCAAAAAGTTATTTTTCAAAAGGTGCATTAATTCCCTTTAATTATTTTAATATCTGCGCCGATAGAATTCAGCCTCTCTGCAATTTCTTCATAACCACGATTTATCATATAAACATTTCGCAGGATTGAAGTTCCGCTAGCTCCTAGCATTGAAATAAGAATCACCATTGATGGACGCAAAGCTGGGGGACAGACGACCTGAGCTCCTTTCAGTGGTGTTCCGCCATTTATATATAGACGATGAGGGTCAGCCAGAGTGATATCAGCGCCTAAACGATTTAATTCTGTCAGATATATTGCTCTATTTTCATAAACCCAATCGTGAATCATCGTTTGACCTTTGGCCTTTATGGCAATCGGCACAAAAAATGGCAGGTTGTCTATATTTATTCCCGGGTAAGGGTTGGAATGAAGCTTGTCATTTAAGGCTTTTAATTTACTTGGAAAGATTTCTATATCAGCGAGTTTAGTACGACCATTATAAGAATGATAAATTTTTGAAATTTTATATTTCAAATTCATTCTCTTTAATTTTTCTATTTCTAGAGACAAAAAATCTATAGGAGCGCGGGTGATGGTTATATGTGAATCAGTCCCGATTGCGGCGGAAATGAACATCATGGATTCGATCGGGTCTTCACTGTTCCAATATTCAACATCTTTATTTATATGAGCTATTCCATGAACAGTTAAACTCGAGGCGCCAATTCCGTCAATTTTTACTCCTAACACCTCAAGAAAAAAACATACTTCTTGCACCATGTAGTTTGCGCTGGTGAAATTTATTTTTGTAGTACCCGGAATAAGGGCAGAAGCTGTCAAAACGTTTTCACAAGCAGTGTCTCCGGATTCATACATCACTATTTCTCCTCTTTTGAGTTTCCCTTTAGTTATCTCATAATTTTTTGCGGTAGTTTTTATTTTTACCCCAAGTTTTTCTAATGCAAATATATGCGCCGCAATTGTGCGTTTGCCTAGATTGCAACCATGGGGATGTGGAAGAGAAAAAGAAGACAACTTATGAATGAGTGGTCCTATTAGCATAACAACTGAACGTGTTTTTATTGCTGAGTCAATATTAATATTTTCTAAATTAAATTTCTTTGGAGGTATGACTGTCAAAGTGTTTTGATTAATCCATTTGACTGTCACTCCGATACTCTCTAGAATTTCAATTACTCTATAAACTTCTTCAATCCGGGCAATACCATGGAGTGTCGTTTTGCCACTATTTAGAAGAGAAGCGCACAAAAGTCCGACAGAACCGTTTTTTGAAAAATTTGTTTTAATAGTTCCATTTAATTTTTTTCCTCCATTAACTTTGAAATCAATAGAATCATTTATAGAAACTATCTGGTGGTCTAAAACATTGCTTATTTTTAAAAGTAATTCTGTCGTGAAATTCTGCTCACCTTTTTCCATTCGGGGAATTGAGCTTTGGGAAGTGTTTAACATTTTGGCGAATTGCTTTTGTGTCATCCCGCGATGTTCGCGTAATTCTTTAATAAAATAGCCTATTTTTTGCTGTTCTGTTTGTGTTTGCATACCAAATAGTATATCTCATATACGAGATAATGCAACTTATCATTATTCAACTGGTGGGGATAACTTTTTTACAGGATTTGCTGTTTTTTTTTTGCTACTTTATTTTAAGTTTTTCCCTGCCTACCGGCAGGCAGGTTTGACGGCAAATTATTTTAAGAATTTAAAAGTCGAAAGAACTTTTTTGAAAATAGCTTTTGTATCAGAATTTATTTTATGCAAAGTAAAACTCACCCCATAAGTATCGTTCTGCGAGCTAAACATAGCGTTGGCTCCTCCGCTTACGTTCCAGTCAATGGTTACATAGCCATCGCTTTCAGTTTTCAAAGATTCACATCTTTTATCTTGTGGGTATGCGCCACAATAAGAAACCCCCATAACCGACAAATTTATCCCACTTTCTACATCCATGATTACGGCAGCAGAATTCTTTTCCGTCAACCAAAAATTAACACCGTATGGGTCGTCCAGCTTATCCAACACGCTCCATTCTGTTGGATATTCAAATTGAAAAGCAAAACGGCTGTTTTGGAAAGTTTTCCATTTATTAACTACCGGATTTTGAACTGTGGTAGTGACAGGTTTGGTCTGGGGAGACGTTGGAGATACTGTAGGTGTTTGAATAGGAGTTTGTGTTGGTTGTTGAGCAATTGGTCTCAACTTTTTAACAAAAGCAAAATACCCACCAATAGCGGTAACGGTTACAATTACCACAATCAAAACAATATTCACAAATCCTTTTTGATTCATATGTTTAATTATAGCAAAGTTAATAATTAATTTCGACTTAGAGTCTTGAATTAGTCCGAACGCATTTCGGCGCAGGTGGGGAGCCGCACCGACCCGCTTCGCCATAGCGCTAGCGAGGCGAGTGACAATTTCCCGCCTTCGTTAAAACTTCGGCGGACGGGCAAGTTTTTCTTTGGCGACTAAAATTCAGAATTAAAACGACTCTTGTTTTAATTCTGTCCCAAGTTTATATTCAACTTGATTGTCTGAAATCCATCTTACAAAAATGGCATTCTGACTTCTGTAATCGGCAAACTCGGGATTATTCAAACTAGCTTTGATAGCAAAGGTTTCGGAATTTTTGACAAACAGTCCGCATATTCCCTCAAAACAGCCACTTTGATAAACAAAGTTGGCACCACTCGGAGAAAAACTAATAAATTCATTTCCGAGATAGTAATTGGTCAGAATATTAACTTTATTGGTAGAGCGTAAAAAAATGCCAACAACTTTATCAGGAGACAACGTATCGCTTTCTATGGTAAAACCAATTTTCATTTTATCAGGAGAAACAACAACTGAGGCAAATTTAGTTTGGTTCTTGAAAGATGTTTTGTTTTCACAAAACATCTTGCGATCAGGATTGCTGGTTAGATTGTATCCATCACATAACTGGCTTTCGGTTTTGAACCAATTAAAAATTGTATCATTATCAATGGCTAACAAAACCTTACCATCTGCAACGACACTCTTTTTATCTGCTGATAGAGAAGGATTCTCTGTCGTGGTTACTGGAGGATTATTTGTTGTTACTGGTGGAGTCTATTGCGATTGGTCCACAAAATTCTGTCCTCGAAACTCGCATTGGGCCGGTAATGTTTTTATGATAAATCCTCGTGTAGCTTCTTTGCATTCTTCAAAGTTGGTCGGATTTTTAGTCCAGTATTTTATAGGTGGTAAGCCATAAAAATAAAAACCAACTCCAGCTACAAGAACTAAGGAAACTATAATCAATATTATCTTTTTTGAATTCATATGATTAAAAAATTTTCTTCCCCCAAAATTCAAAATATGGTTCCCTCCAGAGGCGGGCAGGCGAGCCGAGTGTTTTTCTCCGGGTTCTTTTGCGGTTTTGGTGACTATATTTAGTATAACATAATTTTTCCTTTCTGGTGCCCAGGGAGAGAATCGAACTCTCATGATGTTGCCATCAATAGATTTTGAGTCTATCGCGTCTACCAATTCCGCCACCTGGGCAGTATCCACACATTTTACACAAAAATACTTAAAAATCAATTTTAAAAAATTCTTTATGTGTTAGAATGACTTTATGTCTAATTTATATTCAAATTCAATTTTCTGGATTGACACCGATAAAATAAAACCCAACCCATATCAACCAAGACGGGATTTTGATGAAATGCGTCTGCAAGATTTATCTGATTCCATAAAACAATACGGAGTGCTCCAGCCGTTGACAGTTTCTCGCATGGAAGTGGAAAAAGATGGAGGTGGACTAGTTACTGAATATGAGCTCATAGCAGGTGAACGCAGATTGCGCGCGGCTATTTTGGCTGGAGTCTCGCAAGTGCCAGTTATAATCCGAGCTGGGGACACTGCTATTATGAAGCTTGAACTCGCCATTATTGAAAACTTGCAACGTGAAGATTTGAATGCTGTTGATCGCGCTCGCGCTTTTTTTCGATTAGCTAATGAATTTAAATTTACTCATAATGAGATTGCAAAAAAAATGGGCAGGAGTAGGGAATATGTGTCTAACTCTTTGCGTATTTTAACTTTACCCGAAGAAATAATAGCCGGTTTGTCTGAAGGTAAAATTACCGAAGGTCATACACGACCATTACTAATGTTAGCCGATCATGGAGAAGAGCAGTTAGTATTATTTAAAGAAATTGTATATAAAAAAATTACCGTGCGTGAAGCGGAAAGACTAGCAAGGAAAATAGCTTATGACCGAGTACGCAAGAAAGAGTTTATGCCAGATCCAGAAATAACTGAACTCGAAGAAGAATTTCAAGAAAAATTAGGCACCCGCGTGCATATTGACAGAAAAGAATTAGGCGGACAAATCAAGATAGATTATTTTTCCATAGAAGACCTGCGGACTATTTTGAGTTTGATAAATAAATCAAACAGTGAAAATAAATCAAACATCTTGCCGGCGCAAGCGGAAATGCTTCAAAACTACATCAATAAAAACAAATCTGATATAGAAATTGAAGATACGCCGATCGATGATAGATCAAAAGAAGAAATTAAAAAACCTGCCCGCCAATTGGCAGGCGGGGATGATAGTGATTTATATAATATTTCTAATTTTAGCGTTTAAGAACGACCGAAAGATTTAAGCCTAGCAAGTAAGGTGTTTTTTTCCAGATATGATCTTATATGTTTTTTAGCGACAGAAGTTTTTACGAATTCTAACCACTTTCTGGACGGTCTGGAATCTTTTTTAGTTATTATTTCCACAATGTCTCCGTTTTTTAATTTTGTAAAAAGCTGAACCATTTTGCCGTTGACTTTTGCGCCAAAGGTATGTTCTCCGATATCCGAATGTATCAAATAAGCAAAATCAAGCGAACACGAATCCTCTGGCATATCTATTACATCCCCCTTGGGTGTAAAAACGAAAATGCGATCATTAAAAAAATCCATCTTTAAATGCTCAATGAATTTTTTTGGTTCATCCGGAGAGTAATTCAAATTTTTTAATTCTTCTATCCATTTGAATTTTGATTTATCATTTTCCACTTTTTTATTTCCTTGTTCTTTGTAGGCGAAATGAGCCGCGATACCATAAGCCGCTTCGGCATGCATTTCTTTTGTTCGTATTTGAATTTCTGCGATTCCGCCCGAACCGGTGAAAATAGTGGTGTGAATGGAGCGGTAGCCATTGTGTTTTGGCACCGCGATGTAGTCTTTTATCCTGCCGGGTAATGGATTCCAAAGGGAATGTATTATTCCTAACACTCTATAACATTCTTCTATGCTTTCTACTACCACCCGCAAAGCGATCAGGTCATATACTTTTTCTATATCCATTTCGCGCTTTAAGAGTTTTTTCCATAAGCTGTACTTATGTTTCATTCTATAATTTATTTCCACCACTTTGATTTTGTTTTTATTCAATTCTTTTCGAAGCTTTTTCTGTATTTCGTCTAAGTTTTTTTCATATAAATCTTTTTTTTCTTTTATTATTTCTTCGGTTTGTTTATATTCTTCTGGAAAAGCAAACGGAAAAGCGGCGTCTTCCAGTTCGCCTTTAAATTTTCCCATACCTAGACGGTTAGCCAGTGGCGCATACACTTCGATTGATTCTATGGCAATCCTACGTCTTTTATCTTCTCTTAAAAATTCCAAAGTTTTTAAATTATGCAGTCTGTCGGCAAACTTTATGATAACTGTGCGTAGATCATTTGCCATCGCCACAAAGAATTTCCTCAAACTTTCCACATGTCTTTCGTGTCCTCTATATTTCAAAGTTCCAAGTTTTGTCACGCCATTTACTAGAAAAACTATATTTTCTCCAAATTCTTTTCTCATTTCTTCTTCTCCTGTCTTAGTATCTTCCAGAACATCATGCATTAATCCGGCCGAGATTGTTTCCGCGTCCATACCCAGTGAAGCTAAAGTTTTGGCTGTTTCAAAAGGGTGAGTGAAATGAGGTTCTCCGCTTAATCTTTTTTGACCTTCATGCGCGCGCTGCGCAAACCTATAAGCTTTTATTATAAGTTCTTCTTCTTTCTTATTTATTTTTCCCATCAATTTTAGTATTTCTCCGACGTCATATGCATTTTTCATAAGAGAATTATATATCTAAATTTATACACTGTCTATTTTTCAATTTTTGTTATTTTATGAGGGTTGTGCATTTTGCAAGCCTTGTTTGAACAACGTTCGGGAATAGTTTTTGTGCCTTGCATCATCAGGCTTCCGCACTCTTTGCATATTGCGCCTGTCGGTTTGGCTTTGATTGCGAATTTACATTCAGGATAATTTGAACAAGAATAAAAAATACCAAATCTCCCACGGCGTTCACTCATATCTCCCTGCCTACCGGCAGGCAGGTCAGTTTTGCAGATAGGACACATCACACCCGTCCTTTTTTTCATTTCGTCAGCTTCATCGCTTTTTATAAATTTACATTTTGGATAGCGAGAACAAGAGATAAAAGTGCCAGTGCCGTCGCGTCGTTCTTTGATAACGAGTTTTCCGCCCCATTTCGCTGAAGCTTCGCGGGGCAAATCTTTTTCATCAACACCGCATTTAGGACATAATTCTCCAGTTTCTTTGGAACCTTGTAATTCTGTGCCATCTAGCATCAGAGCTCCATCACAGTCTGGATATTTTGAACAAGAATAAAATTTACCTCCGCGAGAAAGTTTTATAATCATTTTCTCTCCACACTTTGGACATTTTATATTCTCTGGCGCCTCACCTAGATTTGTAGCTTTCTCTAGTTTTTCTTTTAATTTTATGTCTTTAAGAAATGGTCCGTAAAAATCTTTGAGCGTTTTTTCGTATTCACGCTGACCTTCTGATATTTCGTCG
This sequence comes from Candidatus Nomurabacteria bacterium RIFCSPHIGHO2_01_FULL_37_25, assembly GCA_001786765.1. Classification (GTDB taxonomy): domain Bacteria; phylum Patescibacteriota; class Minisyncoccia; order Phycocordibacterales; family UBA9973; genus UBA9973. Next base: position 36,004 of record MFTH01000010.1, on the reverse strand, counting down.
AGTTTATCCTCCATTTCAGCCGTAAAGCTGTCAGAGATATAATTCATAAAGTGTTTCTCCAAGAAATCCGACACAACTTCACCGACATCTGTGGGAAACAATGTTTTTCCTTCTTTATTAACATAACCTCGCTCTTCAATTGTTTTCATAATAGACGCATAAGTGGACGGTCTGCCTATGCCTCTAGCCTCGAGTTCTTTAATTAATCCTGCTTCACTGTATCTGCCTAATGGTTCAGTAAATTTTTCTTCATTTATAAGGTTTAACAATTTTAATTTTTCTCCAACACTGCATTTAGGCAATTCTACATCATCGCCCCGCGCATCCTTGTCTACCGCAAGCCAGCCGGGGAAAAGCAAACGAGAACCATTAGCATAAAAATCTGGAATTGCGGAAGCTTCCGCGACTTTAACATTTGCCAAAATTTTGGTTTTTAATAATTTTGCATCAGTCATTTGCGAAGACACAGCGCGCTCCCAGATCAATCTGTATAATCTGTCTTGGTCTTCACTGAGAGCGGTAAGGTTTTCTATATGTGTAGGACGTATTGCTTCGTGGGCTTCTTGGGCGTTTTTAGATTTAGTTTTGTAAATTCTTGACTCTGCGTATTCTTCACCATATTTATTTTTAATGAATGCAATTATTTGTGTTTGAGCGACCAGAGACAGATTCGTGCTGTCAGTTCGCATATATGTTATGTGTCCAGCTTCGTAGAGTTTTTGGGCTATTTGCATAGTGCGTGAAGGAGAGTAGCCTAAGCGTGAACTTGCCGTTTGTTGTAATGTAGAAGTAGTAAAAGGCGCGCGAGGGGAGCGTTTTTGTTCTGACTCTTTCACATCTTTTATTATCCAACTTTCTTTTTTTCCTATCTCTAATATTTTTTCAACTAATTTTTGATCGCGAGGTTCTTCACTGCATTCTAAAGTAATCTTTTCGCCTTTTTCGGTTTCAAAAAGTCCGAGAATTCTCCAAAATTTCTCCGGAATAAATGCGCGAATTTCACGCTCGCGTTCCATTATTATACGCAATGCGGGAGATTGAACACGACCGGCCGAAAGTCCGTATCGCACTTTTTTCCAAATGAGACCAGAGAGATCATATCCCACGAGCCGGTCCAATACTCGACGCGCTTCTTGAGCTTTGCGTAAATTAGTATCAATCTTGCGCGGGTGTTTGAGCGCTTCTTCTATCGCTTCTTTAGTTATTTCATAAAAAGCCACTCTTTGTATTGGCGCATTTATTTTTTTATCTTTTTTCAAAAGTGTCTCTATATGCCAAGCGATAGCTTCTCCTTCACGGTCAGGATCAGTCGCGAGTATTATCTCTTTTGATTTTTCGGCTAACTCTTGCAATTCGTGGATAATTTTTTCTTTACCCTTAGAAATTTCGTAATGTGGAACGAAACCGGCTTCTATATCTATCGCTGTTTTATTTGATTTTGGCAGATCGCGAATATGTCCCACAGATGCGCGCACAGTAAATCTGTCCGCTCTTGAGGTAGAAATATTTTCTAAATATTTTTCAATTGTTTTTGCTTTTGATGGTGATTCAACGATAAGTAATTTCATAAAAATTAAGTATCTGTCCCGTTAGATACTCATCAAAGAATGTATCAGAGATATAAATAAAAGTAAAATATAGGGGAAAATATTATATAAATTTTTTATTAGAGTATCTAATGGGATTACACAAAAGATAATTTTTTTGCAAATTTATAGTTTTACAGTTTTTACTGTTTTAATTATCCTAGCGGCAACTTTATAAGGGTCAGCGGCAGAATTCGGTCTTCGGTCTTCCAGCCAACCTTTCCACCCATTTTGAACTGACGCAATTGGAATTCTGATAGATGCTCCTCGATCTGAAACTCCATAAGAGAATTGATCAATAGATTGTGTTTCATATTTACCGCTTAATCTCAAGTGGTTGTCGGCGCCATAGACAGCTATATGTTCTTTTACAACTGGAGCAAAAGCCTCACAGATTTTTTCAAAAGTTTTTCGTTTGCCAGAATTACGCAAAATGCTGTTTGAAAAGTTTGCGTGCATTCCGGAACCATTCCAGTCTAGTTTACCTAATGGTTTACAATGCCAATTAATTGCCACTCCATATTTTTCTCCTATTCGCTCTAATAAATATCTCGCTACCCAGCATTGGTCTCCGGCATTTTTCGCGCCTTTAGAAAAAATTTGGAATTCCCACTGACCGATAGCCACCTCAGAATTTATACCTTCCACAGTCAAGCCAGCTTCCAGACAAGCATCTAAATGTTCTTCAATAATATTTCTGCCATAAGCATTATTTGCGCCGACTGAACAATAATATTGTCCTTGTGGCGCAGATTGCGGTAAGAAGCCGAGAGGTTTATTTGTTTTCGTATCCCATAAAAAATATTCTTGCTCAAAGCCAAACCAAAAATCGTTGTCATCATCTTTAATCATTGCGCGACCATTGCTTTGGTGAGGTGTTCCATCTGCGTTTAAAACTTCACACATAACTAAAAATCCGTTTTTACGCTCTGGGTCAGGACAGATAAAAACTGGTTTCAAAATACAGTCTGATGACCCTCCAGGCGCTTGCTGCGTGGATGAACCATCAAATGACCACATCGGACAATCCTTTAATTTACCGCCAAAATTTTCTACAACTTTAGTCTTAGAGCGCAAGTTCTGAGTAGGCTTATAACCATCTAACCAAATATACTCTAACTTTGCTTTAATGTTTTTCATTTCATTAAAAATTTTAATTAATAATATTTACCTTAATATCCTGATTGTAACAAATCCATTTTTCAATGCAAATTAGGACAATAATAAATGTTCGTAAGCGTAAATAAACTACACTAAGCGTATTTCTCCCAACTCTTCTTTAACGAGTCCTTTGATTTCCATAACAGATAGTAGGGCATTAGCAGTCGGGATTGGAAGTTTCATTACACGAATTAAATCATCGCGGGGAATTGGTTCACGCAGTAATTCAACTATTTTCTTTTCTTCGGGAGACAAATCTTGAAAAAGTTTTTTTTGTTTTTCTTCGTCTTTTTCTTGTTCAAAACCAAGAGCTTCTAAAACATCTTCGGCGCAAACTACCGGAGTCGCGCCTTGATGCAATAATCTATTTGTGCCTTTTGAGCTAGAAGAAAAAATTGATCCAGGCACGACCAATAAGTCTCTGTTATATTCTGTTGTCAGTCGAGCGGTTATAAGAGTGCCTGACCTTTCTTCGGCTTCTATTATTAGTGTTGCTTTTGAAATTCCTGCCATAAGTCTATTACGCATAGGGAAACTCCATTGTGTTGCTTTGAAATCAGGTTCAAATTCTGAAATTAAACATCCGCCATTTTCTACTATTTCATTCATTAATCGTACATTTGTTTTTGGGTACATTGCTTCCGCGGAGAGTCCAGAACCGGGGAAAACTATAGTCTTCAGTCCTACTTGCATCGCTTTTTTGTGAGCTATTGTGTCTATGCCCATAGCAAAACCAGATACTATCACTATCGGATAACCTTTTAGACCAGTGATTATTTTTTCACACGCTTCTTTTCCGTAAGAAGTGAATTTTCTTGACCCCACAATGCAAAGATATATTAAATCCTCTTTTGGCAGTTCACCTATTATCCAAAGATTTTCAGGAGGTTCTGGAATTTCTAATAATGCGCTCGGGAATTTTGATTTTGGTAATTTTTTGATTTGCATGATATGATTGTAACATGTTAGATATAAAATTTATTCGAGAAAATAAAGAAATAGTGCAGACGGGCGCAGAAAAGAAACACGTGGACATTGATATTAACAAACTCATTGCTCTTGATGATTTGCGTTTGGAAGAACTCAAAGAAGTAGAAGACTTGCGCGCGGAAGTCAATAGAGTTTCTAACGACATATCTCGCAATCAAGACTCTGCGCTTAAGGTGCAACTCATTGAAGAAATGCGTATCGTTAAAGACGATATAAAAACAAAAGAGGAAAAATTAAAAGAAACATTAGAAGAGTGGCAAAAGATAATGTTGCAAATACCAAATATACCTGATATGTCGGTGCCAGATGGCACTAATGACACAGATAATCAAGAAGTAAGAGTTTGGGGAGAGAAGCCAGTTTTTAATTTCGAACCAAAAGATCATACAGAAATAATGTTAGCTCTAAAGATGGTTGATTTTGAAAGGGGAACGAAGGTTCATGGTTTCAGAGGTTATTTTTTGATAGGCGACGGGGCTCGTTTGTGTTTTGCTATTTGGAATTACGCAATTGATTTTTTTGGAGAAAGAGGTTTTTTTCCTGTAATACCTCCTGTTATCGTACGGAAACAGAATTTATATGGTACTGGACATTTACCAGGTGATGTTGAAGATTATTATATGACCCAAGACGGAGACACTCTCGCTGGTACAGCTGAAGTTCCTCTTATGAGCATGCATGGTGGTGAAGTTTTAGATGCTAAAAATTTTCCAATAAAGTATTTAGGTTTTTCTCCTTGTTTTAGACGCGAGGCTGGTAGTCATGGTAAAGATGTGAAAGGTTTAATTCGTGTTCATGAGTTTTATAAAATGGAGCAAGTTGTATTATGTGAAGCGTCTCATGAGGAATCAGTTAGATTACATGAAGAAATAAATAAAAATACTGAAGAATTTATTGAGTCTTTGGATATTCCTTATCATACTGTGATAAATTGTGGTGGAGATTTGGGATTGGGGCAAGTAAAAAAATATGATATAGAATTATGGGTTCCAAAAGAAAATAAGTATAGAGAGATTTCTTCAGCTTCTTATTTTCATGACTTTCAAACAAGACGTTTTAATATTAGATATAAAGACTCTGATGGTAAAATGCGTTATGCTCATTCTCTAAACTGCACAGCTATTCCAACTCCTAGAATATTAGTTTCTATGGTTGAGAACAATCAACAAACAGATGGCTCTATTAAAATTCCAGAAGTTTTACGAAAATATATGGGGGATAGAGAATTTATCAAATAGTGAGGCATAGGGTTCTAGCGATTTTGTTGGAACCTAAAACCTAGAATCTAATATATGAAGCGAAACGTTTTGAATTCTCCGCGTCTTTTAGAATTTAAAAAAAAAAGACAAAAGATTTTTCTGAACAAAATTTTTTTATCTCTATTTGCGCTCCTTTTTATTTTTGCAGGTCTAGCTTACATTTCTCATTTGGAACAATTAAATATTAGTGAAGTGGAAATAACTGGCAATAAAGTAGAAAGTAAAGAGATGATTGAAACTGCTGTAAAAAAAGAAATTACAGGAAATTATTTATGGTTTTTTCCTAAGACAAATATTTTCTTTTATCCCAAAGATAATATAGAAAAAGATTTATTTAACCAATTTAATAGGCTTAAAAGCGTAAGTCTATCTGTAGAAAATAAGACGCTGAAAGTATCTCTAGATGAACGCATAGCTTTATACACATGGTGTGGAGAGATGATGAATTCGGTAGACGGACTATCAAAAGAGGAAAAATGTTATTTTATAGATGAGGCAGGTTATATTTTTGCCGAAGCGCCGTATTTTTCTGGAGAAGTTTATTTTAAATTTTATGGCGCAACTGATTCAAAAGAAAATACACCCATTGGGTCCTATTTTTTAGCTGATATTTTTCAAAAATTGATTTTATTTAAAGAGGCTCTTTCTCATATGGGATTAAAGCCTGTGGTTTTGTACAAGGACAAAGAAGAAAATGAAGATATAAAAATTTTTCTCTCCAGCGCAAACACCCTGCCAAATGCGCCAGAGATAATTTTCAAAGCAGATTCTGATTTAGAAATTATAGCTGAAAATTTACAAACAGCGCTTACCACCGAACCTTTGCAATCAAATTTCAAAAATAAATATTCTTCGCTTTTATATATTGATTTACGATATGGCAATAAAGTCTACTACAAATTTAAGTGAAAAAAACCTCACCCGACTTTCAGCCACCCTCTCCTTGACAAGGAGAGGGGCCGGGGGTGAGGTGAATTTTTGGGAGAAATTAAAAAAACCAATTTTAGCTCTGGCCCCCATGGCAGATGTGTCAGACTGCGCCTTTAGGCAAATAATCGCAAAGTATGGCAAGCCAGATATTTTCTTTACGGAATTTGTTTCTGCAGACGGTCTTTGTTCGGTGGGTAGAGACAAGCTTCTTATTGATTTTATATATTCAGAAAATGAAAGACCGATAGTAGCCCAGATATTCGGTTCAAAGTCAGAGAATATAAAAAAAGCTTCAGAGCTTTGCAAAGAACTCGGTTTTGACGGCATAGATATAAACATGGGTTGTCCAGATAAGTCTGTTGAAAAACAATGCTCGGGCGCGGCGATGATAAAGAATCCTGCATTAGCTCGTGAATGTATCAGGGCGGCCATAGAGGGCGGAGGCGGATTGCCTGTGTCTGTGAAAACACGTATTGGTTATAATAAAAACGAAATTGAAACTTGGGTCAGAGAACTTTTATCAAGCGATATCACAGCCCTTACTGTGCATCTGCGCACTCGCAAGGAAATGTCTAATGTTCCTGCGCATTGGGATCTAATGAAAAGAATAGTGGAGATTCGTGATGAAATTTACTTTGCAAAAGGTAGAGTGGGACAGAAGATTTTAATCTTGGGTAATGGTGATGTCGTAGACACTGACGACGCAAGGAGGAAATGTAATGAAACTGGTTGCGATGGAGTAATGTTGGGGAGGGCGATATTTGGGAACCCGTGGTTGTTCTGTAGAGAAATGGCTTCCGCAGAGACTTGGGAGCGCGACGGCGCGAGCACGAGGAATTTTTCAGCAGAAAAATATCCGTGCTCTCCGGAAGCCATTTCTCTTAAAGAACGACTCGAAGTCATGGTGGAACACACAAAACTTTTCCAAAAGATGCTAGGTGAACATAAAAATTTCGCAATTATGAAAAAACACTACAAAGCATATGTAAATGGTTTTGATGGCGCGAAGGAATTGCGAATGAAATTGATGGAGGCGAATAATGCAGAAGAAGTAAAAATAGTTTTTGATAGATTATTTAAAATTTAATTAAAAATATAATAGCCCCTTTCGGGGCTATGGGCTCTTGCGAGCTAGAGAGGCAACCTCTCAATGTCTATATTATATCCTAAGCGCTTAGCTTACGCAAGGGTAAAATTTCTAAATCTTTAGTCTCGGTTGTATACTTTATCGTGAATTACGAAACTCTTTCTAGGCATGTCTTTTTCTAGGGTACGGATTTTTTTAAGCTTAAAAAAATCCTGAAGTTCTCGGCTCGACAGCCTCGAAACCCCCTAAAAAAGACATGCCTTCGACGAGTTTCGTAATTCAAAGATACTTTAAGCTTCTTATTCTTTTCTTCTAGAATTTTTAAATAAAATTTGATAGTATGTTTATATGCACGATTTAGCTTTATATCGTAAATACAGGCCTAAAAGTTTCAAAGAAGTCTTAGGGCAAGACCATATTGTGAAAGTTCTAGAAAGTTCCGTAGAGACAAATAAAGTCTCTCACGCTTACCTTTTTGTGGGTTCGCGCGGCACCGGTAAAACTTCCGTCGCTAGAATTTTTGCGACAAGTATCGGAGTAAGCCCGAACGATCTTTACGAGATAGACGCGGCTTCTAACAGAGGCATCGAGGACATAAAACTTCTTCGCGACGGCACGCGAGTTTTGCCTTTTGATTCAAAATATAAAATCTACATAATTGATGAAGTGCATATGCTTTCCAAAGACGCTTGGGGCGCATTACTGAAAACCCTAGAAGAACCGCCCAAACATGTTATTTTTATTCTAGCCACGACTGAACTCCATAAAGTTCCCGAAACAATTATTTCTCGCTGTCAGGTTTTTACTTTCAAAAAGGCGTCCGAAGCAATGCTTAGAAATATAATTTTATATGTCGCCAAAGAAGAAGGATATGAGTTGGATAAAAGCGGAGCGGAACTTTTAGCTATTTTAGCAGACGGATCGTTTCGTGACGGGCTTGGTGAACTCCAAAAAGTTATAAACTTTATCAGAAAAGACAATAAGAGTAAGAAAATCAAAAGGGAAGATGTAGAGACGATAACAGGCGCGCCAAGGACAACTCTGGTGAATGATTTTATCTCTGCTATCGCAGAAAAAAATATAGAAAAAGGTATGCAAGCCGCGCAGAATGCGTCCGAAGCAAATTTGGATATGAAATTATATTTCAAACTTATAATTCAAAAATTCCGCATGGCAATGATCTTGCGCTATGCGCCGAAAACTCAAGATATGATAGCGGGGGATTTGTCGGAAGCTGATTTAGAGTTCTTGAAATTTTTAGTAAAAGAAGATAAAGCGGGCATGCTCCGTTCTTCCGCGCTCGTAATCTTGCTTGAAATGTATCAAAATATAGACAATGCGTTTATTGCTGAATTGCCATTAGAGCTTGCGTTGGTGAAGATTTTAGGTAAAGAATAAACTTGGCTGGCTGACTCAGTCTAGAACCTTACCCTGTGAGACCCCACAAGCGTTCTTTGACGACTTTTAGTATACCAAATTGAGGTGTCTCAATCAGGTTAATTATTAAAGCCCAACCGAAAAGCAACGTAAATAACTATTAGTCCAAATACTGCTGCTATAGCATGCCAAAAAAATTTACTTAAAAAACTCTCACTGTCACCATTTTTTATCGAAGCCTTGTTTTTTTTACCATGCTGTTCTATTTTATTTTTGTTAACTTTATCACCATTAATAATTTCTAATTTCTCTATATGAATCTTCCTGTTAAGTGCTTGGTTTGATTCTGTTTTTTCATCATCTTTTATTAGTTGTTTTGAATCAGGTGTTGCATTTTCAAAATTAAATTCTGGGTTAATTACATAAATAGCATTTGAATAAACTTTTTTTAATTTACCCGTAAATAAAATTTTCTGCTTGTTTTTCTTAAATTTTAATTCAGGATATTTATTTAAATCTGCATAACAACAGATAGTGGGATACCATAGTGAATCAGTTTCTTTATCGTAAGTTAGCATCTCCACATACACACCATTTTCAAGTTTGTCTTCTTTGAAAAAAGAACTAGCGATATTATCTAAATTTATGGAGAGTAAAGAACCTATACCTTTTATGTCGATACCTTCATAGTGTTTAAATAGATCCTCTTGCTGATATAAGGGGGTCTTTTGTATTTCTTTATGAATTTCTACAGGTGATAATTCCATTATAATTTTCCTATGCGTATCAGTCACTTGACTCAGCATAGCACTGCTGGGAGACTTGGAATCGAACCAAGATTCACGGCTTCAAAGGCCGCTGTCCTACCGTTAGACGATCTCCCAATATCTTTTTAAACACTTAATTTATAGCATAAATTTTGATGAAAAACTAGATAATTGATATAATAAAATTATGGATAATATTCCAAAAACATTTTACAGAGTAAACACTAAGGGTTTAATTCTAGATGAAACTGGGAAAAATTTGCAATTACTCTAGATAGTAATAGTTGCTGGTCTCTACTTTTGTTTAAATTAAAGTTTCCACATATTTCCGTCTACTCATCCAAGTCTGTTTTTCTGATATACTAACAACATGGAAATAAAATCAACTCTTAAAAATAGTTATGGACAAATTTTGAATGTTCTTTACAAAGACGTTGAAAGTGAGCTTGATTTTGAAGAAAAAAATATTTCTGGTGTACATATGTATTGTTTTTGCAAAGATAAATTAGTTGTTGTGTATGCAGAATCAAAAGGTTATTGGGGGCCACCAGGTGGTGGCGTAGAAAAAGGAGAAGAAGCAAGAGATGCAGTAAAAAGAGAAATAAAAGAAGAAACAAATATGAAAGTAATTAAGCAGAGATTTATAGGCATTCAAGATATATTTGAACCTGAAAGAACTGTATCTCAAACAAGGTCTGTTTGTATAGTTGAACCATATGGAGATTTTGTAAATGATCCCGATGGAGATGTTACTGAAATAAAATTAATTGATCCAAAGGATTATAAACAGTATTTTGATTGGGGGATAGTAGGAGACAGATTAATGGAAAGAGCATTAGAAGCTAAAATACAAATAGAACTAGGACTTAACTATTTAGTTTAATTAACTAATTTCCTTCAGATACAATCCCGTACAGCCAGCTCGTAAGTTTGATATAATAAAAATATGGGAAAAACATATATTGATAAATTGGCTTTTATTGAACTCAAAGATAGAAAAGTTTTGGAAACAAAAAGTAGAGGAAAAGATACTTGGTATATTCCGGGTGGCAAGCGTGATGCTGGAGAAAGTGATGAACAAGCTCTTACTCGAGAAGTAAAGGAAGAATTAAGTATAGATATTGACTTATCTACCATTGCTTACTATGGAATTTTTGAGGCTCAAGTACACGGAAAGCCTGAAGGTACCATCGTTAGAATGACTTGTTATCAGGCAAAATATTTAGGTGAATTAAATCCAAGCGCAGAAATAGAAAAGATGGAATGGTTTGATTATTCCAATTTGTATCAAACACCCAGCTCGCAAATTTGATATAATCTTTATATGACTTTAATAAAATTTGAAGATATACCTGTTAATGAATGCGGTGAACAGCTAGTAAATTTAAGTGAATACGATTTTGTGCTTGAGCCTATGTATTTTAATAAGGGGCTCTCCAATGATTCAAAAATGTTTTTACGCAAATCCGTTGCAGATAAGTTATTACAAACACAAGAAAAATTAGGGGAATATAAATTTAAAATTTGGGATGGTTTTCGTTCGCGTTCTGTGCAAAAAACAATATATGATAAATTTTGGAAAGAGCTAAGTGAGGCTCATCCAGATTGGGATGAAGAAAAATTAAAAATAGAAGTTGGCACATTTGCAAGTGTCCCTAATAACTCAAATCGTGTACCTCCGCATGCAACCGGGGCAGCTGTAGATTTAACTTTGATAGACCAAGAAGGTAAAGAATTAGATATGGGCACAGCTTTTGATTATTTTGGGCCTGAAGCGTCATCGCTTTATTTTGAAAAAAATTATAAAAATGAAATTGTGAGGAATAACAGGAAGATTCTTCGGGAAGCTATGTTGTCAGCAGGTTTTTCAGGGGATAAAGATGAATGGTGGCATTTTGATTATAAAAATCAAAAATGGGCGGCAGAGCTAGATCAAAATGAGGCAATTTATGGAGAGACAGAAGTTCCTAAATAGTTTCCAATTTCACCCCAGACTCTCACCCTTGAAGGTTAACTAAAGAATTTGGTATAATGTATTTAATGAAAAAAATTATTTTTTTATATTTCTCTGAAGTAATTTTATGAAAATCGGAATAGGTTCAAAAAACAAAACAAAAATAAATGCAGTTGGAGATTTACTGAAAGATTATCCCATGTTCAACGGAGCTGAAGTTTTTAGTGTTGATGTAAAAATTGAAGAGTTTGGTCATCCTAAAAGTATTAATGAAACAGTTACAGGAGCTGTCGATAGAGCTAAGCAGGCATACATGGGTAATGATTATGGATTTGGACTTGAGAGTGGATTGATGGCAGTTCCACAAACTAAATCAGGATACATGGAAGTTTTAGTGTGTGCTATTTATGATGGTAAACAAATTCACATGGGACTTTCGCAAGGATGTGAGTGGCCAAAGAAAGTAATAGACGCAATCTTTAATAAAGGCATGGACGGTAGTCAAGCAATGAAAGCTATAGGACTTTCTAATCATGAAAAGCTAGGAGAGCACGAGGGTTTGGTTGGTATCATGACGAAAGGTCGTACAAATAGAACAGAATACAACAAAACTGCTGTTGTGATGGCATTAATGCATTTGGAGAATCCAGAGCATTATTAACTCATTAGGCTAGTTCTAACTCTTCGAGCCTGAGACTCTTAGAGCCGAACGGCTTCACATCACATCAACGATTCTGAATATATGAAGAACATCCAGCAAATAAATTTAATATAAATTCATGCCTGCTTTTGATAAAAATTCTGTTGAATCTATTTTTTTAATTTCCAATAAAGAAGTAGACGAAAAAATGACCATGCTCGTAGAAAAGTATTCTCGTTATAAAGTATGGTTCGTACGAGGACACAAGATATTTTTCGCGTATTTTAATAGAGCTTATTAAGAATAAATGTGGAGAGTCGATTATTTTAAATAATAAGAACTTTGTTTTAGTAACTCCTCCTTTTAGTAAAATTCCCCCACCTTCTGTTGAACTTATAAATCTTGTTGGTAAGGAATTAAATATTGATGTAATTAATCTATACACCACAAACTATAACAATAAAACGAGTGATTATTCGAAAATTAATTCTATTGAATCAAGGAGAGATATATTTGACTCAATGGATGCTTTTATTGAACCTGAACGAGATATCTCAGATAAAAATATTATATTTATTGATGACTCAATTGTAAGTGGTGCAACAATTAAATATTCAGAAAAAATACTGAAAGAAAAATATAAAGTCTCAGATATAAGATTTTTTACAGTACTCAATATAGCACCAGAAGATCTTTCAGTAGAGGATTGGATTAATAGATATATCCTACAAAATAAAACTGACGATCTTATAAAATTATTTGAAGAAACCAAGCATTTCAATAGATACTCACTTAAAAGCTTATTTACATTAGATAATAATGCTTTTCAATTATTCGTAACTAAGCTATCTAAAGAAACAATTTCATCTTTACATCGTGCAGCAACATTGTATTATCCACATGGTGAGCAAGATGTTAAAATAGTTTTTGTTAATGGATTTATTAATTAAATCGTTGGTATGAGAAAGGTTCCAACTCTGCGTCCCTCGGTCGTAGCCTTACGGGTGAGACACTACCAGTAAATTTGGTGTAATATGCTCAATGAATAATTATTTTTAATATTTCTATGAAGTAATTTTATGAAAATCGGAATAGGTTCAAAAAACAAAACAGTCACCATTTCTCTGAATTGGATAACTCCATCCCTAGCAAACAAGGAAAAGTAGATTATATTTTGGATTAGCTGGCATCAATTCAAAATAAAAAAGATGAAAAATGTTAATATAATTTTATGGATATCTTTTCACATGGTTTATACGGAGGTGTCGCAGTTGGTCGCGCGAGCAGGCGAGATTATGTGACAGCATTCCTTTTTGGTATAGGACCGGATTTTTTAGCATTCGGCACATTTTTTATAACGAGTCTAATTTCTACAGGTACTCTAGGACGGCCAAACCTAGAAACTATTCCATCATACGTCTTTACTATCTACGATTTCACTCACAGCCTTGTCATCTACGTAGTATTCTTTGCGTTTCTGTGGTTTTTCGGCAAGAAACATTTTGCCAAACTCACCTTGGCTTGGCCACTTCATATTTTAGTTGATATACCAACACACGACGTTACTTTTTTCCCAACACCTTTTTTGTGGCCGATTTCAGATTTCTATATCGATGGAGCATCCTGGGGTCAGCCATTGATCTTTATCCCAAACGTTATTGTTCTCTCTTGCCTCTACGGATACTGGTACGTACGGCGGAAAAGAACTCTTAGTCGAAGTTAAGTACAATAAGTCCGATAATGCTAAAATAACCTCGTCGTGCTTTAATGGTTTTAAAATTAGTCACTGAGAAATTAAATAAAGACAAATAAAGAATTTATCGTCAAAGAAAAAGAAAAATGGTAAAAAAAGTTTGACGTGGATTAATTATCTTTTAAAAAATTTACTTCAGACTATGGTTAGGTTTAATAATAATTCTTTCCACAACTAAAAAAATTATATGAAATACTTGGAATTTTATTTGATATATTGTTAATATAAAGTATATGGAATGGAAAACACATTACGAAAGAATAGTTGGTGGAACTGAAGAAGAAAAAGATATGGCTTTTAATAAACTCCAAGATTTATTTGATGAAAGAATTAAAGAATTCTCGAAGTATGAACTCAAAAAAACCCCTGAAGATTTAGAAATTTTAAAAAAATCAGAGACTATTGTTAATAACATAGTAGCACGATATGGTGGTAGACCAAAAGCACTTCCGATTGATAATATTTATATTCTTAAACCAGGTAGTATTTTAACAATAACAGGAGGTAGATTTTCTGGAGGTATTCATAGACCCATTAGATTAAAAATTGGTGTTGAAAAGGGGGAATCTAAATTATTATTTGCAAGTACCTTTGGACATGAGTTATTTCATTTGAAATCATATAAGTCAGCTCGTATTGATAAATTGCCCGTTGGTTTACATGTCTACCGAAGTGGACTTTCTATGTATAAATATGACAGAAAAAATTCTAATGAGGGAAAAATTGAAGAAAAGGAATATTTTGCCATGCTTGAAGAAGCTATTATTTCTGAATGCACGATAAAATTTATCGAGGAAATAAGTAAAGACCCTATTTTAAAAGAAGAAGCTGAAGCTATTAGAAAGTTTAAAGATTGGATCGTTGCATATTATCTCAGGATTGGGACATCAAGAGAAGAGAAAGTTAGGGAGTTTGAAAGAGAATTAAAATATATTACTGACCCACAAAGTAAAGTAGAGAAGGTACTTGCTTTTTCTACTGATGAAGAAAAAAGGCAAGAATATGCAACAAAAATGCTTAATGAACTATTTAAAGAAAGAGAATTGGAAGAAATGGAAAGATATAAGGAAAGAAAAAATTTATATGAACTTCTCGACAAGTTAGTTGTAAGTTCTAATGGAAAATTCAAAAGTCGAGACGAAGTTTTTAAAGAGTTTGCTGAAGCTAATTTTTCAGGGAATTATTTACACCTTGCCAGAATTATTGAAAGTATTTTAGGAAAAGGATCGTTTAGAAAACTGGCAGAAGAATTTAGTGAAACACGAAAAATATGAACATGAAATCTTTTATGAAAAAGGTTGATATAGAAAAATTAAAAGGAACGGATTTTCAGAAAAAGGTTTGGAGGGTTTTGCTCCAAATTCCAAAAGGAGAAATTATTACTTATAAAGAATTAGCAATAAAGATAGGGCGACCTCGCGCGGCGCGAGCGGTAGGAAATGCTGTGGGGGCAAATCCATTTCCAATAAAAATTCCGTGTCATCGTGTAATCTGCTCTGATGGTAAAATTGGCGGGTATTCCGGCAAGGGTGGCGTTAAAACCAAACGCGCTCTACTTAAAAAAGAAGGAGTAATTATGTTATAATACAAATATGCTCGAAGGCGAACAACACAACATACCTTCACCAGAAAGGATGAATCCAAAATTTGATCCAGAAGATCCTTTGGCTACTATTAATTATTGTCTTCATAAACTTACTGGCGCAGTACCTATCTTTTTTACTCGTCGTGATAGACAAAATATAGAAAATTTTTTACAGAATAAAAGCATACCTTTCTTTACACTCCAATCAGGAGAGAGACTTTCAAGAAATCAAATAACGGAGTATTTTAATGAATACGAAAATTCTATGTACAGAAACGCGGCATTAAATAAAATATTTAATATTTTAGATTTATCTGTTTATAAATTAAACGATGAGCATGGAAAAGAATTAGAAAAAAAAGAATGGAGCTTTCTCTTGCGTTCAATAATGAATCGGAACAAAAAGAAATAAAAAATACATTACTTCTACGAGAAGCGATAGGGGAATTTCTCTATCAAAATCCAAATTCTCCGGCGAAAAGAGAATTACAGCAAGCACTAAGTCAATATGATGAACAATATGCGGGGGGAATAAATAGTAATAACGCAGGAAAAGCAGCGTACATATTGTCAAAAGTGATCGAGGATTTAGACGAGCGGGACGCAACTCTTGCGGCGTTTAAAGATAAAGCAATACAAATTTTATACAAGATGAATTCTCCTGAGATGATGGAAAAAATTCGAGAAGTCCTTATGCTTGCACAACAATTTTTAAGAGAAGAAGAAGGTTTTAAATAAACATACAATAGAATTGAGTGGATTTGCTGGGTTTTATCCGCCAAGAAACTGTAAGCTAGTTTCAATAATATGAAAATAAATAGACCAAAATCTAAGCAACCAATTCCTGAAAATGCCAAAAGAGTTTTTAAAGGCGCTGTTTTTGATATTTATCAGTGGGAACAGGAAATGTTTGACGGAACAAAAACAACATTTGAGAAATTAAAACGCCCTGATACGGTCGTCGTTTTTCCAGTGTTGGATGACGGCAAAATTATACTTATAGAAGAAGAGCAACCAGGAACAGAACCGTCTATCCAAGGGGCTGGTGGCAGAGTAGATGAGGGTGAGGACATACTTTCTGCGGCTAAAAGAGAACTTTTAGAAGAAAGTGGTTATGAAGCCAAAGAATTCATCTTATGGAACGCTCAACATCCTGTCCGTAAAATTGATTGGGTAGTATATACTTTTATTGCAAAAGGATGTAAGAAAATTGGAAAACAAAACCTAGACAGCGGAGAGAAAATAAAATTACTTCCTGTAACTTTTGATAAACTAGTCGATATAGCGACGAATGGACATGAAAACTTTCATGAGAAAGAAGTGATTATAAAATTTTACGAAGCTAAACTTAATAAAGAAAAAATGGAAGAATTAAAAGAATTGTTTAAGCCTTTGAAAAAGTAATTGTTATATTTATATAGCTTGGCTTTTAATTTATTTTTTAATTTCTAACACTAATTTTTCAAGACCTCTCTCATCATACAGAATCGTCTTTAAATTTGGATATTTTTTGAAATCTAAATTTTCAAAATGTTTGGCTTTGTCATCAACGAAAATCACTTTTTCGTTTTTATGTTTAGCGCATATATTTTCCACTGCTTCTTTTTTGCTTTCTGAAATTACAAAAATCTCAGACACAAGTGAATCAATCCCAGTTATTTTGATTTTATCTCTTTGAAATTGCTCATTGCCATGAGTCACTATGTAACAATTTTCTTTCCCCAGTTTTTTTAGTAGAGTTAACATTTCTGTGTTTACAAAACCTTTGCTCCTGTTCAGCATTTTCTCATACATGTTTTCTTCAAGAGAAAAATGACGCAAGAAGTCTTTCAGCCAAAATTGATTTTCTCGCACTGTCTTGTAATATTTTAGAGATACATCTCTAGGAATGCCGGCTTTCTCCAAGCATTCATACATATATTCTTTAAATTGTTTAGTGTTGTAAAATAAAACATCATCAAAATCAAAAATAAATTTCATATATTATTTGTTGATTATTTTATTAATGGCTGCAGCTAATTTTTTAGAATCATGGCGGACGAACCCTTTGGCGGCTGGGAGAATATCTTCTTTCGCTTTTTCAAATAAAACATGAGAAAGAAGCGGAATTCTAATAATACGCTTGTCGTTCAAATCATCTTCTATTAACACACCATCACCTTCTTCTTGTTTATAACGTTCTATTTGTTGAGTGGTTAAAGCTTCATTATTAACTAAAATAAAGTCAACAGATTTTCCCAAATATTTTTCTACATCTTTTACATAAGCGCTAACTTTCCAATTCCTTGTATGATTTGATTTGTTTGTGAGATTAATTGGTAAAATAATTTTTGCTTTGCTTCTAGCTACCGCTTGTTTAAAACCATCGACGATGAGATTAGGAACAAGAGAGCACAAATAATTTCCAGGACCTAAAATTATGTAATCTGCCTTTAGAATTGCAACCTTTGCATGTTTGTTCAGTAAGACTTTATTTTTATAAAAAACCTTCTTAATGCCTGTTGACTGCAAGTCGGCGTTTTGTATATTATTCTCCCCATTAAATATTTTTCCGTTTAGGAGCGATACAGCTAACTCTGCTTTATTTTTTGTGACTGGTATTACACTGCCTTTAATTTTTAGAATATCTGACGCTATTTCCACACCTTTTACAAAGTCTCCTGTGACTTTTTCCAAGGTAGCTAGAAAAATACTACCAAAACTATGCCCTTTTAAAGTTCCTTCACCAAATCTGTAATTGATAAGCTTGCGTACTACATCACTATGTTCAGATAAGGCGACAAGGCATTGTCTCACATCCCCGGGAGGAAGCACCCCTAGTTCATCTCGCAATACTCCAGAAGAACCTCCGTCATCAGCCATAGAAACGAGCGCGGTTAAAGACACATTTTCTAGATTTTTTAGTCCAGAAAGCACAGTATAGCTTCCCGTGCCTCCACCTACAGTAACAATATTTTTTACATCAGATTTCATTCATAGATATTAGCCTAAAATAGAGAAATTTGCTATATTTTTAGCATGTGTGGAATTGTTGGATATATTGGGAATAAAGAAGCGTGGCCTGTTTTAGTGAAAGGGCTGGAGAGGCTAGAATATCGTGGTTATGATTCTGCGGGAGTTGCCATTCTTCATGGCGGGAATTTTTCAGTCTATAAAAAGAAAGGCAGAGTCGCAGAACTCTCAAAATTTGTAAAAAATGAAAATAAAGAAAATATTTTTGGTGGAGTAGGCATAGCGCATACCAGATGGGCGACTCATGGTGAACCATCAGACAGAAATGCGCACCCACATTTGTCATCTGGAGGAGACATTGTCATAGTGCATAACGGCATTATTGAGAATTATCTTTCCATAAAAAAAATATTAACTGAAAAAGGTTATAAATTTATAAGTGACACTGATACTGAAGTTCTCGCAAATCTAATTGAGGATATCAAAAAAAATGCCAGAGTAAATATAGATGAAGCTGTGCGTCTAGCTCTAAAACAAGTCGTGGGAGCTTATGCAATTATAGTTTTATCAAAAGATGATCCAAATACTATGGTGATAGCAAAAGTTGGCAGTCCTGTTGTGATAGGCATGGGCAGGGGAGAATTCTTTGTTGCTTCTGATGCTACCCCGATTGTAGAATATACAAAGAAAGTTGTGTATCTGGAAGACCGAGAAATGGCAATAATAAAAAATAAAAAACTAACAATTAAAACGATAGACAATAAAATAAAAAATCCATATTTCCAAAAATTACAAATGAAGATTGATGAATTGGAAAAAGGCGGATTCCCGCATTTTATGCTCAAAGAAATCTTTGACCAACCAAGGTCTATCGAAGACAGCATGAGGGGAAGAATAAATATAAAAAATGCTGTCGTAAAACTTGGTGGCATAGAAAATTATCTAGATAAATTGGTAAATGCAAAGCGTATCCTGATCATTGCTTGTGGCACATCATGGCATGCTGGACTTGAAGCCAAATATTTTTTTGAGGAGTTTTCTTTGATACCTGTGGGAGTAGAATATGCTTCAGAATTTCGTTATCGCAATCCTGTTATTTATAAAGATGATATTGTGATTGTTATTTCTCAATCAGGAGAAACAGCAGACACCTTGGCGGCATTGCAGTTAGCAAAAGAAAAAGGCGCGACAGTTCTCGGTATTTGTAATGTTGTCGGAGCGTCTATTCCTCGCGCTACAGATGCTGGGATATACACACACGCAGGACCCGAAATAGGAGTGGCTTCAACAAAAGCTTTCACGGCGCAAATAACAGCTCTATTGCTTTTGTGTTTATGCCTAGCAAAGGAAAAAAATATTTTAAATAAAAAAAGAATGAAAGAATTATTGACTGAACTTGAGAAAATACCAAAAAAAGTAAAAGAAGTTCTAAAAGTGGACGAGGTAGTGAAAAAAATCGCGAAAGAATTTAAAAACGCTAAAAATTTTATTTTCCTTGGTCGGGGTTATGGTTTTCCTCTCGCGCTAGAAGGAGCTCTAAAATTAAAAGAGATTTCATATATTCATGCAGAAGGTTTTGCTATGGGAGAGATGAAACATGGGTCTATCGCGTTGGTAGATGAAAATATGCCAGTTGTATTTATCGCCACCAAAGGTCCACTTTATGAAAAAGTTGTTAGTAATATGATGGAAGTAAAAGCGCGAAAGGGAAAGATAATCGCCATCCTTAGCAAAGGAGATAAAAATATAAAAAAAATCGCAGACTATGTGATTGAAATTCCAGAGACTTCAGATGTGATGATGCCTTTTATTGCTTCTATTCCATTGCAATTATTAGCATATTATGTCGCTTTGTTTAGAGGGTGTGATATTGACAAACCACGCAACTTGGCAAAAAGTGTAACAGTGGAGTAAAATATTTGTATGCCAACACCCAATATAAAGATTTTTCAAAAATCTGACTTAGGGTCTTTAAACCTTCCATTACCAATTTATAATACGGTTATTATTGGTGAAGCTACAAACAAAGAAGGTAAAGAATTTTCTATTTTTATTGGGTTGGATAAGAATATGGTTACGCAACTTAAGGCGTTGTCATTAGATGAGAATGATGTAGAGCTTCAAAATAATACCTCTGATTTAAAACGTTTTGGCGAAGGTTTATATGAAGATTGGTATAAGAAAAATAGAACTCCATTTGCTTTAGCGCATGGTGATACGAACACCTTGGCTGCAATCATTTGGCTTGGACCTAAACCTCTTGGTAGAAAATCTCTTAAGCACCTATCAAATGAACAAATATCTAAAGATGAAACTGAACTCAATAATAAAGATTGGCACACTTTATCTGCTCGTTGTTATGCTCCTTTTAGAGGTACAGGAGTTATGAAATACTTTGGTAATTTTGTAGTTGATTTTTATTTAAAAAAATTTCCTGGTATTAAACTTTGGAGTACTATAGAAAGAGGCAATACTGCTAGTCTGAACCTTTTTTTAAGTTTAGGTTTTATAATAAAAGAAGAAATCTCTGATGATACTTCTATAGTTACGGTAAAAGAATGATGTATTGAACCGTTTCATATAATTGTTTAGATTTTTGGTCCTATATATTCAACATCACTTTCTTCAAAACGACGATAGGGTTTTTCGTTTGTGACTTCTTCATACGTATGAGCAATCATTCCCGGAAGTCTTCCTAATGCAAAAAAAGCTTTTCCAAGCTTATAACTAAAACCTAATTCAGACACACAAGCAGCTATCGCCATATCAATATTCAATACTAACTTTTTACCGCTATTTTTTTCAAACTCCTTTGCTATATTTTGGGCTTTTCCAATAAACTTACCGGATAGTTTAATTTTTTTAGCTAGTTTAAACAGTACTTTACTTCTAGGATCAACATCTTTGTAAATTTTATGTCCAAGTCCAGGAATGTGTTCTTTTTTTAACAAAGATTCTCTTACTATTTCTTTTGCACTTTTATTACTTTGTAAATAATAGGCAGCTTTTTCTATTGCTCCTCCATGAAAATCCCCAATTGTGAGTAATCCTCCAGCTAACGCAGAGTTGATTTGGTTGCCTGTAGAAATTATTACTCGAGGTACATAAGCTGACGGAACTTCTACACCATGCTCCACACAAGAAACGAGAATTGCATCAAGAAGTTTTTTTTCATTTAGTTTAGGTAGTTTGCCTTTTAAAATAAAGAAAATAGTTTCAGAAAAAGACAGTGTTTCTATTAATTTTGTTAATTTTTTTCCACGAATATATAGTGCGCCTTTCTTATGAGTGCTGATTTTTGTTATCCATTTCATTTATTTTGTAATTGTCTTTATTTTTAATATTTTTTTTAGCAGTAAAGGAATTTCCTCTGGAGTGTTAGCAAGAGTAACACCACTTTTTTGCAAAGCCTTTATCTTAGAATCATACCCTCCTTTACCATGAGAAACAATAGCTCCCGCATGCCCAAGTACGGTTCCAGAGGGGAGTATATGAGTAAATTTTCCACCAATGAGCGCGACGATTGGTTTTTTTATTTTTTTATTTTTTACATATTCTGCTACTAATTCTTCACTGACTCCACCTACTTCTCCAAATATAACCGTAGCCTTTGTTTCTGTATCCTTTTCAAATAATTTAAGTATGTCAACAAAATCCGAACCACAAATAGTGTCAGCTCCGATTCCAACAACCGTGCTTTGTCCTAAACCATGCTTACCTAGAACTACAGCGAGTTCTGCTGTCATACCTCCACTTTTAGAAATTATCCCGATTGGACCCTTTTTAAATATGTGCCTGATTTCAGCTGAACCAATACTGCCAATCTTGGATTTAGATGGAGAAATAATGCCTATCGAAGAACAGCCAACAATACGTGTTTTATATTTTTTTGCCCAAGCCATAATAACTGAACTGTCTATAGGAGGTACATATTCGGTTAAAATATTTATCAAAGGAATTTTAGCAAATATTGCTTCAAGAGCAGCGTCTTTCACATTTTTGGCAGGTACTATTATAAGTGAAGCGTTTATTTGTGGATGATATTTGAGCGCTTCTTCAACAGTATCATAAACTGGGACGCTTTCTACAAATTCTCCACCTGCGCCCGGTCTCACGCCAGCAAGAACTTTAGTACCATACAGAAGCATTTCTCTACAAGCCCTCGAACCCTCAACTCCGGTTATGCCTTGAATTAGTACTTTAGTATTTTTATCTATCAGTATAGACATAAGACTTATTTATTTTTTAATTTTTTACCGTAAGCAAGTTCAACTACAATCTTGGCTGTTTCGACCATAGGAGTTTCAAAGCCATAGATGAAAAAATCATACCCTTCTTTTTTTGAAAAATCTGATAAAAATTTCTGTGCTTCTTTAGCGCGTGGTCCATCTCGACGAATTACAAAAGGAAATTTTGGTTGCGGACTTATTTTTTTAAGACCTTCAGTAAAACCTTTCATTGTTTCGTATATATCAGTAAAACTAGCTGTACCACCGACAACCCAACAAGCTTTGATACCTGGTTTTGATAAAACTTCTTTTGTTATTTTCTCCACTAATTCTGCTTTAGGATTTCCTGAATATTCAGCGTAATTAGCCGGACGTCCACCAGCTAGTAACAATGCGTCCATGTTTATAAGAGATGCTCCTCCACCTGAAGCTATTATAGCGATATCTCCATTCATATTTTCAACAGCGCGTCTTTTACCGTAGTCTATCTTTGCATCACAAGCAAAAAAAATTCCATCGTTCGTTTTTAAAAGTGGATTAATTTCTGCTAATATTACTTTTTCTTCTTTAAAAAGCTTCCATAAATTAAATATGATATCAGAAAGAGGATTGATGTCTTTTGAAAGGAATCCTGACCTTGAAAGCGCCTGTCTTATAAAAAAAGGCTCTACTCCTAAAATCATATCTATTGGATAAACAAATGCGTCTTTGATTCCAGAGCCTCCTTTTACTGAAAGAGAAAGCACTGGCGCTTTGACGATTCCGCTAAAACTAAAAGATATATAATATTCTGCTATTCCTTTAATCTTTTCTTCGATCAAGATTTTGGTAACTTTTTCTCCCGATATTTCTTTGTTTAAAAGTTTTTTAATAGCTTGATTAAAATCAGATTTTTTATTTACAAACAAGATGCCTCCTGCTTTTTTTCTATCAGAAGATAAAACTTGAGCTTTCAAAACAAAAGGAAAGGAGATAAGTATTTTATCTTTTAAAGATGTGATTAACTGTCTTTTTGGAACTGGGATCTGGTATTTCTCTAAAAGATTTGCTCCTTCAAACTCGTATAATTTCATGACATAAAGTATATATCAAAAAAATATTCTATTCAAATATTCCTATGTAATTTTACAACCTAGCTTCAAAACTAACTTCGGAGAAAAATAAGAGAATCTCAAATATAATGCTTAGAGTTTTGGTTTCTATGGGGATAGAATTTAATTTGTCTTTAAATGATATTTATATTAATATATCTCTATGATTTCACGGATTTATGTAATTCTCCGAAATGGCGCTAGCCGTATGGATTCATACTTAATAGATTCAAAACTGACAAGAAAAGATATTGTCAAGTTGGCAGAAATGCTTACGAATCCGATACTTGAAAAATATTTTATAGATGAATCCCCAAAAGTGGGGAATTTTTCTTTTGCGATTGAAGTTGGTTTTTTGCCTGGAGTTACTGACAATGTGGGGCATACGGTAAAAGAGACTGCTTTGGATTTATTACATTTAGATAAAAGCGAAAATTTTAATGTTTATTCTTCAAGAATATTTTTAGTGAAGAAGAGTAAGGTTGAGGCAGAGAAATTTGCTCTTACTTTATATAATCCGCTAATCGAGCGAGTATTTATAGCGCCAATAAAAAATCCTGCCCGAAATGCTACGTATAACGTTGCAGGCGAGGGGCAAATAAATCTGCCAACGAAAATTCCAAAAGTGATTCTTAAAAAAAGAAGACCAGTTAGAGATGTTTCGCTTGATGTTCCTAATGAAGAACTTATAAGAATTGGCAAAGAAGGAATAATGGATGAAGATGGTAAAAGGAGAGGGCCACTTGCTTTAGATTTATCCTCAATGCTAACTATTAAAAAATATTTTGCGAAACTAAAAAGAAATCCGACGGATATAGAGCTGGAATCTTTAGCTCAGACTTGGTCAGAACATTGTAAACATACTATCTTTGCGAATCCGATAGATAATATAAAGGACGGCAATATAGTAGACGGTTTGTATAAAACTTATATCAAAGGCGCGACGAATTTGATACGTAAAGAGAAACAGAAAAAAGGGGAAGATTTTTGCATTTCAGTTTTTGAAGATAATTCCGGTGGAATAATTTTTGATAAAGATTATTTAATTACGCACAAAGTGGAAACGCATAACAGTCCTTCAGCGCTTGATCCATTTGGCGGA
The DNA here is from genome assembly GCA_001786765.1 of Candidatus Nomurabacteria bacterium RIFCSPHIGHO2_01_FULL_37_25. Lineage (GTDB taxonomy): Bacteria > Patescibacteriota > Minisyncoccia > Phycocordibacterales > UBA9973 > UBA9973. The sequence goes on along the minus strand of MFTH01000010.1, from coordinate 11,541 downwards.
GCCATTACTGGAATTGGAGGGGTAAACCGCGATACTATTGGTTTTGGACTAGGTGCTAAACCAGTGGCTAATACTTATGGCTTTTGTTTTGGATATCCAGAAGATAAAAGAAATTTTTTTAGAGATAAAAATTTAACTCAGCCAATGCTTCCATCAAAAAGAATTATGGAGGGCGTGATAAAGGGTATAAATGTCGGAGGAAATTGTTCCGGAATTCCCACGCTCTCTGGTTTTGTAAAGTTTGATGATAGATACAGAGGCAAGCCTTTAGTCTTTGCTGGAACGGTTGGGTTAATTCCAAGAAATTTACCTGCTTCTGGCGGGAGTAGGGAAAGATTGTCGCATATAAAAAAAGCAAAAATAGGGGACTTGATTGTTGTTGTGGGTGGTCGAGTGGGACTCGACGGCATACATGGAGCTACTTTTTCTTCTGTCATGATGGATGCAGGTTCTCCGGCGACAGCGGTACAAATCGGTGATCCGATAACTCAAAAAAAATTAAGCGACGCAATAGTGAAAGAGGCTCGCGATATGAATTTATATAATAGCATCACAGACAATGGCGCCGGCGGACTTTCTTGCTCAGTGGCAGAAATGGCAAAAGAAGTATGCCTGCCTGCCGGTAGGCAGGGGGGAGCAAAAGTTTGTCTAGAAAAAGTTCCACTGAAATATCCGGGACTGCGACCATGGGAGATATGGATTTCTGAATCACAAGAACGAATGACCTTGTCGGTACCAAAGAAAAAATGGTTGACATTTCAAAAATTAATGGCTAGTCGTGGAGTAGAAGCTACGGCGATAGGTGAATTCACAAATTCTAAAAAGTGTATTGTAAATTACAAAGGAAAGGAAATTATGAATTTGGATATGGAATTTCTGCACAACGGGCTACCGAAACAACAGCTAGTCACTTTGCCATATTTCCATACTAATTTTGAACCAAAAATTCCGAAAAACCTTTCGCAAACAAAAGTTTTAGAAAAATTATTAGGCAATATTAATATTAGTGGTTTTGCATTTATTTCTGAGCAATACGATCATGAAGTGCAAGCATCTTCTGTATTAAAACCTCTCTCGGGACGGGGTCGCATCAACACTGATGCGCAAGTTTTCAAACCTGTTTTGTCTTCTAATAAAGGAGTTGTTTTATCTTACGGAGTGTATCCTTCGTATGGAGACATTAACACCTACCACATGGTTGCTTGCGCGCTTGATACCGCTCTCCGTAACATTATTTCTGCCGGTGGAACGCTTTCGCATCTCGCAATACTTGACAATTTCTGTTGGTGTTCGTCTTATGACGAGAGGCGACTTAGAGAGCTCGTAGATTCAGTTAAGGCTTGTTATGATTACGCTGTCGGGTACGGCACGCCATTTATTTCCGGCAAGGACAGCATGTTTAATGATTTTAAGGGTTATGATGAGAATGGCAATTCAGTTGTAATTTCAATTCCACCGACGCTCCTTATTTCTGCAATTAGCGTAATGCCTGATTTAAATAAAACAGTATCACCGGAATTCAAAAATGCTGGCGACATAATTTATTTATTAGGAGAAACGAATGATGAGCTCGGGGGAGGAGAATATTATAAAATGCTTGCGAAAAAAGAGGGGAATAATAATATTGGCAATAATGTGCCAAAAGTTGATTGGAAGAAAAATCTGAAAACTTATATAGCGTTAGAAAAAGCTATACAAAAAGAATTATTAACTTCTTCACTTTCCGTAACGGGGGGAGGTTTGGGAATTGCTTTAGCTAAAGCCTGTGTGGGCGGAATGCTCGGATGTAAAATATCCATAAACGAAATAAACGGAAGCAAGGCTTCCGTTTTATCAATAGATGCCAAGCTTTTTTCCGAAAGTCAAGGTAGAGTACTCGTATCTGTTCTTTTGAAAAATAAATCTGCATTTGAAAAAATAATGAAAGACATCCCGCACGCAAAATTAGGAACAGTTTCAAAAGATGGCAAAGTGGTAATTATGGAAGGCAAGAGAAAAATAGTTGAGTCGTCTGTGAAAAAATTACACGATATTTATCATAAATTTTCAAATAAAATGCAATAATAAGTTTATTAAATACTTACAACTCTGCTATCGCAGATTTATAAGTAAAATAAATATAAAATGAAAAATAAAAAATTACATTCAATAAGCTTAGTACCTGCGACAAAAATTATAATAATGTCAGGCTACGGACTCAACTGTGAAGAAGAGACCAAGTTTGCTTTTGAGAGTGTAGGTGGGATGGCGGACATTGTGCACATCAATGATTTAATTAAGGAGCCGAGAGCTCTTTCACAATATCAGATTTTAGTTTTCCCGGGAGGATTCTCTTATGGTGACGATACCGGAAGTGGTAAAGCTTATGCTAATAAATTTAAAAATCATTTAACAAAAGAATTAAAAGAATTTCTAGCTCGCGATACTTTAACTATAGGCATATGCAATGGATTTCAAATCATAACTAATCTTGGAATTTTACCCGGCGCGTTAACTTATAATAAAAATGGAAAATATATTGATCGTTGGGTTGATCTAACTGTACCTGCCTCTCTCCAAGCTTCGCCGTGGCTAAGGGGAATAAAAAAAATTTCATTGCCGATAGCGCATGGCGAGGGGCATTATGTGATTGATTCTAAAAAATACAAAGAATTAAAGAGAAACAAGCCCGCCCGAACGACTGCGCAGTTGGGCGGGCAAATTGCTTTTCAATACACAAAAGGAGAAATTTGTGATTTCCAAAACCTAGAAAAAAATCCAAACGGCTCTGACTATGACATCGCGGGAATTTTAGCATATAATGGGAGAGTTCTAGGTATGATGCCTCATCCGGAGCGAGCAATGTTTTCTCATCAAAGTCCGATGTGGCAAATGAACAAAAAAGGATCAAAGGAAGGGAAAGGATTACAAATTTTTAGAAACGCAATTGAATACTTTACAAGATAGACTTTTTCCGGGTACGGATTTTTTGAAGCTTAAAAAATCCTGAAGTTCTCGGCTCGCCAGCCTCGAAACCCCCTCCAAAAGTATCTTGTAAAGTATTAATGTAAATAATAATGAGTGACCTAAAAGAAAAATGCGGAGTTGTTGGTATTTTTGGAAAGGATTTGCCGGTTTCAAGGTTGATCTTTTTTTCTTTGTTTGCCTTACAACATAGAGGTCAAGAAGCTTCTGGCATCACAACCAATGATGGGAAAATGCTTCATACTCATAAAGGCGCAGGATTGGTGGCTCAAGTTTATAAAGAAAAAGATATAAAAAATTTGCATGGATATATAGGAATCGGACACAACAGATACTCCACTTCAGGCGGGAGCGCGCTCGAACATACTCAGCCAGTTCTTAATTCTGATTTTTCTTTTGCTCTGGCTCATAATGGCAATTTACCAAGTGTTGTAGCGCTCCAAAATTTTCTTTCGTCTAAAAAAATATTAAAAAAGAATCGTTCAGATTCAGAGCTCATCGCGGATGCTATTGACTTCTATATTAAAGAGGGGAATTCTATACCAGAAGCGGTTAAAAATATTTTTCCACTTATTACGGGATCCTTCGCTCTTGTAATGATGAATAAGGATACATTAGTTGCGGCGCGAGATATGTACGGGATGAAACCACTTTCACTAGGGAAAATAGGACGGGGTTATGTCATTGCCTCAGAAACATGCGCTATTGCTACCATCGGAGCAAAGTTTATCCGAGATGTGAATCCTGGGGAAATGATTGTCATAAACAAAAATGGATTGAAAAGTATAAAATTAGCCAAACCAGATCCCAAATATGACATTTTTGAATATGTATATTTTGCGCGACCGGACAGCATACTCAATGGAAAATTAATTTATGAAGTAAGAAAAAATTTCGGCAAGGAATTAGCGCGTGAATTTAAACCAGATATTGACATGGTGGTGCCAGTCCCAGACACCGCGATGCCTGTCGCAATAGGTTATAGTGAAACTTCTGGTATTCCAATGGAAATGGCGCTTATTAAGAATCGTTATGTTCATCGGACATTTATAGAACCGGATCAAAAATCTCGCCGAAATAGTGTCGCTCTTAAATTAATACCTCTCAAAAAAATTTTGAAAGGAAAAAAAATTGGAATTATTGACGATTCGATAGTTCGTGGCAATACAAGTAGAAAGTTGGTAAAAACATTGTTTTCCTCTGGAGCGAAAGAGGTTCATCTTCTCGTTTCCTCACCGCCCGTTCGTTATCCAGATTTTTATGGTATTGATACTCCGAAACAAAAAGAATTAATAGCTTCAAATAAAACAGTTGAACAAATAAGAAAATTCTTGGGCGCTACTTCGCTTCACTTCTTATCTCTTAATGGTTTGATAAAGTCAATCGGCCTGCCGAAAAATAAACTTTGCACTTCTTTTTTTACAGGCGAATATCCGATTGATTTGAAAGAACGAAAAAAAGAAGTAAATTATGATGTCCCCAAAGAATAAATCAAATAGTATAATAAAATTAGTGATTATGGTTCACGAAGGTGGTAGTCATACAAACTTGAAAGCCATACAAGAAGCTATTGTTAACGGTAAAATAAATGCTGAAATTTCTGCAATTATTCCTGATAATGAAGACGCAATGCCAATGCTGAAAAAAATATTACCAGACTATGTATGCCTGGCTGGCTGGAAAAAAATTATTCCAGATGAATTATTAAAAAAATATGAGAATAAAATCTTAAATATACATCCGGGTTTAATTCCAGACACAATAGATGGAATTGTAAAAAATCCTGATAATAGTTATGCTCTATGGAATAAAGGAATGTATGGTAGCAAAGCTATTTTAAATTTTTTGGATAAAAAAAGCGCTTTTGCCGGATCTTCAGTGCATTTTCTCACTCCAGATTTTGATTTTGGTCCGGTTTTGGGAAGAGTATTTGAAAAAATCGACGAGCATGACGATGTTGAGTCATTATATTCACGATTAAAGAAAAAAGAAAATAAAATGTATGTGGAAGTTCTAGAGAAATTGACCTCACCCCCAGCCCCTCTCCTTGTTAAGGAGAGGGTGGCCGAAGGTCGGGTGAGGTATAAAAAAATTTTAATAATTGGAGCAGGTGGCGGAAGGGAACATGCTATCGGCTGGAAGATTGCGCAGTCGCCACGAGCAGGGGAATTATTTTTCGCTAGAGGAAATGCGGGAACAGGAAAACTCGGCGTGAATTTGGATATTAAAGAAACAGAAATTGAAAAACTTTTAGAATTTGCAAAAATACAGAAAATCAACCTTACGCTTGCGCTTTCAGATGAGCCACTCTCGCTCGGTATTGTGGATGAATTTAGAAAAGCAGGTTTAAGAATTTGGGGTCCAACAAGAGCTGCGGCGCAACTTGAATGGTCAAAAGCATTTTCTAAAGATTTTATGCGCCGACATAACTTGCCAACTGCGAAGTTTGAGATATTTAATAATTTTGAGAAAGCTAAAGAATACGTAGATAAACAGCCACTGCCGATTGTTGTTAAAGCAAGTGGCTTAGCTTTAGGTAAAGGGGTAATGATTTGCCAAACGGGGGGTGGAGCGCTAAAAGCGCTTGAAAATATTTTCGTAAAAAAAGTGTTTGGAGATTCTGGCAACGAAGTGGTGATTGAGGAATTTTTGACTGGGCCGGAGATATCTATCCATGCGTTTTCCGATGGAAAAAATTATAAAATATTTCCATCCTCACAAGATCATAAGAAAATAGGAGAAAATGATACAGGATTAAATACTGGTGGAATGGGCACAGTAGCTCCACTTCCATTAGTAAAAAATAATCTCATGGAGTTAATAGAAAAAACTATTGTTGCGCCAACCCTCTCTGCTATGGCGAAAGAGGGAGCTTCTTTTGTTGGAGTGTTATATCCTGGACTAATATTGACTTCAGGTGGCCCGAAAATATTAGAGTACAATGCTAGATTTGGAGATCCGGAAACGGAAACATATATGAGATTATTGGATAGTGACATTTTAGATATTATAGATGCGTCCATTGACCAAAAGTTGGGAAAATTAGAAATAAAATGGAAAAATATTTCAAGCTGTACAATAATGCTAGCTTCAGGTGGATACCCAGAAAAATATGAAAAAGATAAAATAATTTCTGGTGTAAGCGAAGCGGAAATGCAACCAGACATAGTGGTTTTTCACGCTGGTACAAAAATAAATGGGAAAAATTTAGTGACAAACGGCGGGCGAGTTTTAGGAGTATCCGCAACAGGCAATACCATGAAAGAAGCGTTAGAGAAAGCGTATAGAGCGATAGAGAAAATATCATTTGAAGGAATGCAGTATCGGAGAGACATAGGCAAGTATGTACCCGAAAACCTCAATCATTCCAATTAAAAAAATGTTCTCGATCTGGGCCGGTGCCGACTGATACTATCTTTACATCAAGGTCAGAAAGTTTGTTTTCAACATATTTTAAATATGAAGAAAGTTCTAAAGAAATTTTTTCTTTATTTCGGACTCCATAATTTGCATACCCCCAACCGGGCATTTCTTCTGTCACGACATCTGTAACTTGATTTAAGTAGAGCGGGAATTCTTTTAATTTTTCTCCCGCATGTTTATATCCGGTTACCACTTTTATTTTATTCGTTAAACAAATATCAGCTTTATTTATAAAAATTTTATTAGCTCCCGAGAGACCGATAGCGTATCGAAGAGCAAATAAATCAAGCCAGCCACACATCCTCGGCCTTCCAGTGGTAGATCCAAATTCACCTCCAGCGTCTTGAAAAAGTTTTTCAAGACTTGCGTCTTTGATTCTCGCTGGAAAATCTCCTCCGCCAACTTTGGTAGTATAAGCTTTTATAACGCCATATATAGTTTGAATATAAGTATGAGGCACTCCAAGACCTAGAGAAACATTGGCCGGCAAGGTATTGGAACTAGTGACATTTGGATAATCGCCAAAATCAATATCAAGCATCACGGCTTGGGAGCCTTCCGCTAAAATATTTTTTCCTTCTTTTAGTCGTTTCTGTACCAAATACGACACGTCACATATTTGTAATTTTTTTAGTTTTTTAATTGCGCTCTGCCACTTGATTTTCGCTTTTTTTATTTCAGTTTCGGAAAATTTGAATCCATACTTTTTTTTATACATATTTAAAAAATTCTTATGGAATTCTGAAAGATTTCTTTCCTTAATTTTGAAATCTGGCAATAAAATGTCTCCAATCAAAAGCGCCCTTCTGGCTCGGACATCAGCATAAGTCGGACCAATTCCTTTGAGAGTAGTGCCTACTTTTTTTTCTCCTTTATTATTTCTATAAAATTCTTCAGCTTGATCTAAAAAAGGATGTAAATATGAAACTAATTTTGCTCGGTTAGAAATATAAAGACGGGGGATTACATTAAAACCCAATTTTTTAAGTTCAGAGATTTCTTTAATTAAAGATATTACATCCACTACTACTCCATTGCCGATATATAGTTCAATATTTTTTTGAAGACAACCCGAAGGAACAATATGTCCAATAAAAGTTTTGTTTTCACATTTCAAAGTATGACCTGCATTTGCTCCGCCTTGGAAACGGGCCACACCAGAATAAACCTTATGTGAAAGAAGCTCGTCAATATTTTTTCCCTTTCCTTCGTCTCCCCATTGAAGACCCACCACTACATCGACAAATCCCCGCCCGCTTACGCCTGAGCGTAGCGATGGCGGGCAGGCTTTTTTGTTTTTGACTTTTTTCATATTTTTATAAAAAATGTTATTTTTTATAAATTATAATTAGGAGCTTCTTTGGTGATAATAACATCGTGCGGATGACTTTCTTCTCTGCCGTTTTGAGTAATTCGAACAAATTTTGCATTTTTTTGAAGAGTTTTAATGTCTTTCGCTCCGAGATACCCCATACCTGCTCTCAGTCCACCGATAAGTTGATAAACCACATCTCCAAGTTTGCCTTTGAAAGAAACTCTACCCACGATTCCTTCCGGCACAAGTTTTTTAATATCATCTTCTGTGTCTTGAAAATATCTATCTTTAGATCCTTGTTCCATGGCTTCAATAGAACCCATACCGCGATAATTTTTATATTTTCTACCTTCATAAATTATAGTTTCACCCGGAGATTCTTCTACGCCCGCAAACAAAGAACCAATCATTACCGAGCTTGCTCCAGCCGCGATAGCTTTTGGAATATCTCCAGTATTTCGTATTCCTCCATCGGCGATTATGGGTATATTTTTATTTTTTAGAGCTTGCGCTACTTCATATACGGCTTGAAATTGAGGATATCCTACTCCCGCTATTATACGAGTAGTACAAATAGATCCAGGCCCAATACCTACTTTTACCGCATCCGCTCCAGATGCGACCAAATCCAAGGCTCCTTTTGCTGTAGCAATGTTTCCAGCGATAACTTCCAGTTTGGGAAATTTTTGTTTTATCTTCTTTAGCATTTCAATTACTCCTTTTGAATGACCATGAGCGGTATCAATGATTATCACATCCACTCCATTTTGATAAAGCATTTGCACTCGCTCTAGCGTATCGCTTGTCACACCTACTGCCGCCCCTACCCGCAATCTACCTAAACTATCTCGAGAAGATAAAGGGCGAGATTTTACCTTCATGATGTCTTTATAAGTGATAAGACCGACGAGCTTATTTTGTTTGTCAACCAATGGCAGTTTTTCAATTTTGTATTTTGTAAGTATTTTTTCCGCTTCTTCCAAATCCGTGCCCAAACTGCTAGTTATTAGATTTGTTTTAGTCATAACATCTTTCACAGGAAGTTTTAAATTCTTTTGAAAACGTAAATCGCGATTGGTTAATATTCCTTTCAAATTTTTATTTTTATCAACAATCGGAATCCCGCCAATTTTATTTTTTTTCATAATTTCAAGCGCTTCATTTAAGGAAGCGCTCTCCGTGAGGGTGATAGGATCCTGAATCATTCCACTTTCAGAACGCTTAACCTTGCGTATTTCTTCCGCTTGTTTTGAGATAGTCATATTTTTATGAACAATCCCTATCCCGCCAACTTCCGCCATAGCTATTGCCATAGAAGATTCTGTGACAGTATCCATGGCAGCGGAAATAATCGGCGTATTTAATTTTATTTTCTTAGTAAGATGGGAAGTTATATTAATATCTCTAGGCAAAATTTCCGAGTATTGGGGCACAAGTAGAACATCATTATAAGTCAGACCTTCCTTAAAATTTTCTTCTTTTTTTGTAGCCATAAATATATTGTGTATAATAGCATAATATGAATGAGATACAAATACTTGTCGTAGATTATGGGTCGCAATATACGCTCATAATAGGCAGAACTCTGCGAGAACTTGGTGTGCGAAGCATCATATTGCCACCAAAAAAAGTTGATTTATGGCTGAAAAATAATATTCCAAAAGCTATTATTCTCTCGGGTAGCAACTGGAGTGTTCATGATGATGGAGCTCCAGAACTTCCAAAGTCGCTCGATGTTACTGATCTTCCCAAAGATGGGGTAAATAAAAAATATCTAATCTTGGGTATTTGTTACGGCATGCAACTTCTAGCGCGCAAGTTTGGCGGTAATGTGGACAAACCTCATGAACATCGTGAATATGGTCCGGCTAAAGTGACATTAAACACAAAACACCCGCTTTTCAAAGGAATACCAGAAAAAACAGAAGTTTGGGCAAGTCATGGAGACACAGTTACCAAACTTCCTAAAAATTTTATTTCTATCGCCTCATCAAGCGGTATTGCCGCTATGAGTAATAAGACCAACAATGTTCTAGGAATCCAATTTCATCCTGAAGTCGTTCACACAAAGGAAGGTAAAAAAATATTACAAAATTTTCTCACACTTTCTGGCTGTTCGATTGATTGGAATCCTAAAAATTTAATTCAGCAAATTCAAAAAGAAGTTTTAGACATTGTAGATAAACCTAAGCAAAAACAGAAAGTTATTTTAGGTGTTTCTGGCGGAGTGGATTCCACCACTTTGGCCGCTATTCTTGCTCCAGTTTTAGGCAAAAAACTTATATGCATCGCTATTGATACCGGAGGTCTTCGAAAGAATGAAATAGAGGAATTAAAGAAAAATACAAAATCTGCCGGAATAAAAAACCTAGTTGTAATCAAAGCCGGTGAAAAATTTATTAAAAACATATTCATTACGATTGATGGAGAAGAGAAACGTTCAAAGTTCCGAGAAGTTTATAAAAGTATTTTTGAAACGCAAATTGCTAAATATAAAGCAGGTTTTATTGTCCAAGGAACACTGGCTACTGACATAATAGAAAGTGGTAAGGCTGGAGAGTCAGTAATGATAAAAACACATCATAATGTGGGCTTAACTTGGAAAGTAGAAGATTTGCATCCTTTAAGAAATTTATTTAAATACGAAGTGCGAGAACTCGCTCGGGCGCTGAATCTTCCAAAGACTATATATGAACGCAATCCTTTTCCCGGTCCTGGATTATATTTACGAGTTGTTGGCGCTCCAGTTACAAAAGAAAATATTGAATTGGTTCGGGAGGCTGATAAAACTGTAAGTGATATATTAAAAAAATATAATCTCTCAAAAAATATTTCACAACTCATCGTGGCGTTGCTTGGAGTAAATTCAGTCGGAGTGAAAGGCGATGAAAGAGTCTATGGGCATTCTCTCGCTGTTCGAGCCGTGGTGACGGTAGATTTTATGACAGCTCGAGGATATTATTTCAAAGAAGAAATTATAAATGAAATCACAAATGCTTTAACCAAACATAAAAATATTGTTCGTGTGTTCTTTGACCTGACTCCGAAACCTCCCGCGACTACAGAATTTGAATAATTTAATAAAATCGTGATTTTCGTAATTCAGAGTAATAAATCGTAAATTACAAAACCCATAAAAATATCAACTTTCTTCCGTTACGAATTTTTCGAAGCTTGAAAAATTCTGAAATTCTCGGCTCGACAGCCTCGAAACCCCTGCAGAAAGTTATATTTTTAGAGTTTCGTAATTCAGAGTAATAAAAGATAAAAACCAGCAATATCCCTTCGAATGTCGCTGGTTTTTGATAGTTGATCAGGATTCCGCCTGTTGCGCTATGCGCATTTACTTAGAAACCTTCCGCTAAGCACGGGTTTTGTTAGGAAACCGGAAACGAGCCGAACAGTATGTGGCGTGTCATGTGCTGACTCGCTTTTTTCATAGCTCGTGATAGCTTGTCAGGTTCGTGTCTGTCGCATTCGATCTCAATCTCAATGAAGAAATCGTATTGACCTTCCTGGGTATAACAGGAGTGAATTTGCCGAAGACTGAGCCCCTCTTCCTTGAAAGGCAGGAGAGCATCAACGAGCGCACCGCATTCGTGCTTGATCCGGAATACCAAGACAGCTCGACTGCCGGGCTTGACGGAGTGGCTTTTCGGCCCGAGCAGGAAAAAGGTGGTGGCAGCAGGCATGTCTTCACAAGCCTCGTCCAAAACTTCCAATCCATACTTTTCAGCCGCTACTCTCGGCCCGAGCGCAGCCGCCAAGGCGAACTCAGGTTTTGTCGCGACATCCTCGGCCGCCTTGCCGTTACTGTCCGACTCAACGACATTTGCCTT
>MFTH01000009.1 GCA_001786765.1 Candidatus Nomurabacteria bacterium RIFCSPHIGHO2_01_FULL_37_25 | reverse complement strand
ATTCAGCCCAATCATCGGCGCTTTGCGCCGACGCATTTTTTGGCGGGAATGCTCTAACCCAGAATTTGCGGAGCCGGGCGGATTCGAACCGCCGAGGGGTTTTGAAGCCCCTGCCTCTTTAGCAAAGAGGTACGTTAGACCGCTCTGACACGGCTCCTTTTTATTTACTCTAACATATTTTTATCTTTCATCCACTTTTGCAAATTTTCTGTTATACTTTGTTTGAATTTTGGATGAGTGGGTGAGTGGTTTAAACCAGCGGTTTACTAAACCGCCGTCCCTTTAAAAGGACCGTGAGTTCGAATCTCACCTCATCCGCCTTTGGTTATCCCCAAGTCTCTTGCGCATGTTTAAAATATGGTATAATGTTTTTGTCGGGTATTATAAATTCTTTATAATGATAAATAATATGATAAACGGAGACGGACACTAGAAAACATTTGTTTTTCTAACAAAAGAGACAGCCCTAGAGTTTTTCGGCTGTCTTTTTTATGTTATTATGCTACCAATGAATGAAACGGCTATAAAAAAAAACACTTGCTCTTATTGTGGGGAAGCGCCTGTAAATCACACACTTTATTTTTTTGAGAAATTGATTTCATCTCCTTTTGATTCACACGCGACAACTTTAATAAAATATACCCCTAGTTTTGTAAAGAATTTTGTTGATTTGATTCCCGGATTTTTATTTGAAACGCTCTTTTTTTTGAAACTTGTCAAATTTTCTTCCGATATTGAAAAGGTAAATACATTTCGTTCCAGAGTTATCTGGGAAGAAGCAAACAGGAGGGGTATTCAAATGGAACAGATTATAATCGGCAAGAGACCTTTAGATTGGTATCGCGCAAAGGTAGATGGAAAGAATATATATTTTGAAAGTATTCCAATTCAATCAGAATTTCTGGATTTCAAAAAGGATTGGGATAATAAAATTCTCCTTAAAGAAGAACTATTAAAACATGGTGTGCCCGCGCCTAATTATATAAAGCTTCCTTTATTTTCCACGCAGAGTTTGGAAAAAATATTTTTTAAATTTAAAAAGCCAATAATTGTAAAACCACAAACTGGTTCTCGCGCTCGACATACGGTAACCAACATCAGAACTTTTCAACATTTTAAGAATGGCATCGCTATCGCAAAACAAATCTCTCCTTACCTTGTTGTTGAGGAACATCTAGAAGGATACATCTGTCGAGCCACAGTAATAGGTGGGGTTTTAGCTGGATTTTACCAAGGGAGTGTCCCTAAAATAGTTGGTGATGGAAAAAAGACAATAAAAGAACTTATTGAAGAAAAAAATCAAACACAGATTGACCGCTATCATGTGCGCATCCTAGATGAACTTCATGACCATATTGCGCGATCTGGATTTACTATTTATGATGTTTTGCCTGAAGGATTTTCTTTATCTTTGTCACATAGAGCGGGGCAGTTGTTTGGAGGCAGAACCATAGAAATGATTGACGACCTTCATCCTAGTTTTATTCCTATTTTTGAAAAGGCGACAAAAATTGTGGGTTTATCTGTGGCTGGTTTTGATGCTATCATTCCAGACCCGACAAAACCCGCCGAGTCTCAACATTGGGGAATTATTGAATGCAATACTCTGCCGTTTATTGATGTGCATTATTATGCGCTGGAGGGCAAGCCTAGAAATATCGCTGGTATGATTTGGGACTTATGGAACTTTGAATTACGAAACTCTTTCTAGGCATGTCTTTTTCTAGGGTACGGATTTTTTGAAGCTTAAAAAATCCTGAAGTTCTCGGCTCGACAGCCTCGAAACCCCCTAAAAAAGACATGCCTTCGACGAGTTTCGTAATTCACGATATGGAAGTGAATTTATTAGTGCGCCACCGTAAAAGCAATAACTTTTCGCGCTCCAGCTTTTTTGAGAATTTTACGAGCTTCGTTTAATGTCGCGCCGGTAGTGGTGATGTCATCTATCAAGATGATATTTCTATTTATCAATTTTTTATTCTGCTCTTCATTTTTTACAGAAAAGGAACCTAAAATATTTTCTAAGCGTTTTTTGCGATTTTCAATACGAGCTTGGCGTTCTGTTTCTTTTATTTTGATTAAAATATCATTTTCTAATTTCAAATTTACGCTACCCGTTGAGGATGCTGTATCAACTTCGCTTCCACGGCGTAGATTGTTTATTTTTACCAGCTCTCTGCAAATTAATTCCGCTTGATTATATCCTCTTTCACGCATTCTTTTTCTTGATAGGGGAATGGGAATTAAAATAATATTGTTGAAGTTTTCCATTATTGACAAATCAGACAATTCTTCCAAGATTTTTTCATAAATAACTTCCGCAAAACTTTTTGTCAGTCTTTTTTTTCCTTTATATTTGAGTAACCACAATGCTTTTTTTATGGGTGGATGACGATAATCATAAAGAGAAAAAATCCATTCTGGGTTTTCGCGTTCTGCAGGAGGAGAATCCGAAAGACATTTAATGCAAAAATCACTTTCATTTTTCCCACAGGAGACGCATTTTACGGGAAAAACTATATTTAATATAGTGTTTAAAAATGACATTATGGTATAATACTAACACGGATGAATAATTTGTTTGGAACGCTATTAAGCAAAATAAGTAGTTTTGGAAGCGGCGCTGATAATAGCGCTGTTGGTATTGACATAGGTTCTTCCGCAATCAAGGTGGTTGAGATTAAAATAAAGGGAGGCAAGACAATACTTGAGACATATGGGTCTATAGCTCTCGGTCCTTTTGATAATCTTGACGCGGGGCGCGTCACCAATCTTTCGGTTGAAAAAATCTCAAAAGCTCTAAAAGAAGTTTTGAAACAGTCTGGAGTAACTGCCACTTCGACGGCTTTCTCTATTCCCGTGCAATCAAGTTTAATTTTTACTATTGAATTGCCCGCCCTTGTAAAAGAAAGTGAGATATCGACGATTATTCCCACAGAAGCTCGTAAATATATTCCATTACCAATCACAGAAATTTCCCTTGATTATTTTGTATTACCTAAAAAAGAATCTTCTTTTGAAGAAATGAATACGGTCGTTGATAATTCTGAAACTCCGCAAAAACCAAAAGAAAAAATAAATGTGCTTGTTGTCGCGACACAAAATGACGCAATTTCTAAATATCGTTCTATTGTTTCGCAGTGTCAATTAACAGCGTCTTTTTTTGAAATTGAAATTTTCTCTTCAATTAGAGCGAATTTTGAACACGAACTTTCCCCAGTGCTATTGATGGATTTTGGCGCATCGCGCACCAAACTTTCTATAGTTGAATTTGGCATGATCAAAAGTTATCATACGATAAATAGAGGGGGAGCCGATATAACCGATTCTATCTCTAAATCTCTAAGCATTCCTTTTAGTGAGGCGGAAAAAATGAAAAAAGAATTTGGTCTTTTTGGAAACCCCGTAGAAAAAAGTTTGTCCAATATAATGGAAATTCATATTGATTACATCTTTTCCGAAACTAATAATGTGTTATTAGAGTATGAAAGAAAGTATCATCGAATTATAAGTAAAGTAATCTTTACAGGCGGCGGGGCTCTTTTGAAAGGCCTTTCAGAAGTTGCGGCAAACAATTTTCGAGCCGAGATAGAAATTGGTCATCCATTTTCTAAAGTTACTACTCCAGTATTTTTACAAAAAGTTCTCGGAGCGATAGGTCCTGAATTTGCCGTTGCCTTGGGTTTAGCATTGCGAAATTTGCAAAAAAATTCCTAGCAAGAAGTGTTCTGTCTGGAATATTAGCCAGATAGCGACTAAAGTCCGACGCAAGGTTGGACTCCGACTTTTCTAACGTCGGAGTTATACACAATTTGCTTCATCTCTAGTCTTTTTTATAATATAATACTAATGTACAATGGATCCCGTACGAAATCTTGCTAAAAAATCTCGTATAGGGGATTAAGTCAATTTATTAACTTAATGAAATTTCGTACGGGATGGAACCGAATTTCCAAACATCATTTATACCTAAAAAACCGATAGTGCAAGAGCGTGTCGCTCCTGCGAGGTTTATCGGTTTTTTTCCCATTATTTCTATTTTTATTTTGTTCATCGCGCTTTTAATCAGTCTAGCTCTTTATTTCTATAAAGGAGTCTTAACGAAAGATATTGCTCAGATGGAGAACACCTTAACCCTAGCCAAAAATCGTTTTGAGTCTTCTAAAATAATAGAGTTTGAACTTTTAGACAAGCGCCTGCGAGCTTCCAGCGAAATATTGTCTCGTCATATAGCCGTGACTCCTATTTTCCAAGCATTGTCTCTCATCACTATGAAAACTGTTCGTTATACCAAATTTAGTTACGAATTAGGGTCTGTCGCGTCAAGCAAAAATGGGAACGAGAAAAATACGAAGGTTTTTGTCAAAATGAGCGGAATTGCCGTTGGCTATCGTTCTATCGCGCTTCAAGCGGACCTTTTTAGCTCTAAAGATATAGGCAAGAATTTTATTCAACCTGTTTTTTCTAATCTTACGCTTGATGATAAAGGCAATGTTGCTTTTGATTTAGAATTTTCGGTCGATCCATCTTTTGTTGATTATAAGCAAACGCTCTTAACACAAAGTTAATTTTATGATGCGAATTGTTATGCCAATCATTTTTATAGGAATCAGTGTTGCTGTTTTTTTTGTATTTGCCGATCCTATCTATAATGATATTAAGCAATTGCGCGTGGAAGCGGCATCTTATAACGAAGCTCTCTCTAATTCTAAAGCTCTTGAAAATGCGCGCGATGTCTTAACTGCTAAAAAAAATTCTATGGATCCAGTTAATTTAACAAAACTGCAACAACTTCTGCCTGATAATATTGACAACATACGCTTGATTCTTGAAATAGAAAAGATGGCTTCTCCTTATGGGATGATTTTGAAAAATGTTAAATACAACGCTACAGACGCTACTAGTCCCACAACTCCTTCACCGGCAGGCAGTATACAAGGAGGCGGAGCAGTTCAACTCTCCTCTGGTAAAGATTATGGAGTTTGGGATTTAGAATTTTCTACCACAAGCACTTACAACAACTTTCTTTCTTTTATGAAAGATTTAGAAAAAAATCTTAGAATCGTGGACATATCCTCAATTCAATTTTCATCTAATGATGTTAATGCTGGAAATAAAACTTCTCTTGGCGTTCCTTCTAATAATCTTCCCACAGAATCTTACACATATAGTTTCAAAATTAGAACCTATTGGTTAAAAAATTAAAATCCAAATAGTATTAAAACAAGATAAAAAATGCCAACAATAAAAAACATAATAATATTTCTAGCAATTGGGACAGCCCTTGTTTTGATTTACATTTTTTTTATAAAAGCAGATCCAAATGATGGGGCTGCCCTGATTTCTTCAGGAGGGACTCCCGTAGTTTCAAATGGAGGGGTAGAACAAAAAGATAAAGTTATTGCTCAAGATTTTCTAAATTTGCTCTTGAATGTTAGGGAGATAAAGTTAGATGATGCTATTTTTTCCGACCCCGCTTTTATTAGTTTAGATGATTCTCACAGTATCACGCTTACGCCAGATGGGACTGAAGGCAGAATAAATCCGTTTGCTCAATTTGGCAATGATGTTGCCGTAATACTTATACCGACGTGCGTATCGCCTAAAGTTTTAGACGCTTCAACTAATACTTGTGTTAATCCACCCCCAATTTAATTATGAGTCCCGTTAGAGGTCGCGCAGTTTATTATTCAAGACAACAAAGGGAAAATATTTATGTTAAAGGTTTTTATTAAAAGTAATATAATTACGGAAATGCAAAGCATTTCCTGCCTCTAACGGGATGAGTTTTTTAGAAGAATTAGTTAAAGAAGGTCTAATTAACAAGAACCAAATAGGCGAGATTAAAACTCGCGCAAAAGAGAAGTATGGAGGGGATATAGATGAAGCCTTGATTAATTCTGGTGTCACGGAAGAAAAAATTCTCGAAGCAAAAGGAAAATATTTACAAATACCAACAAAAAAAGTTAACCTGCAAGAGACTTCTTTCAATGCTCTTAATTATATTTCAGAAGATTCAGCGGCTCATTATCATTTTGCTCCGATTGAGTTTCGGGAAGGAGTATTGGAAGTAGGTGTGACAAATGGAGAGGATATACAGGCGCTAGACGCATTGCAATTTATTTCTGCCAAACTCGGTATTCCTTTTAAGATATATCTGATTTCTAAAAGTGATTACGAGGCTATAATGGAAACTTATAAAGGTATGAGGGGTCAGGTAACAGAAGCGCTTAGTGAATTAATTGACGATGAGATTAAAGGTTTGAATGAGACAAATTTAAGCAAAGAGATTAAAAATATAAAAGAGGACCAAAATGCCAAGATAGTAGAAGATGCGCCGGTGATAAAAATAGTCGCTGTTATATTGAGGAACGCCATAGAAGGAGGCGCTTCAGACATTCATATTGAGTTCACTGGAGAAAAAGTAAAGGTGCGTTTTCGTGTGGACGGAGTATTATACACTTCTATAATATTGCCGCCGAATGTTTATAGTGGCATAGTGGCGCGTATAAAACTCTTGGCTAAAATCAGATTGGATGAAAAAAGAAAACCACAAGATGGGAGTTTTAGCGCTGATATTGATGGACGTAAAATTGATTTTCGTGTTTCTACTATGCCGGCTTACTATGGTGAGAAAGTCGTTGTGCGTATTCTAGATTCCGAAAAAGGAGTTAAACCTTTGGACCAATTAGGTTTATCAGAAACAAATCTTAATCTGATTAGAAAAGGATTAAAGAAACCCTATGGACTTATTTTGATTACTGGGCCAACTGGTTCTGGAAAAAGTACAACTCTATATTCAATGATGAATGAGCTTGATAAAGAAAAAAGTAATATTGTGTCTTTAGAAGACCCTGTGGAATATCACATGCCTGATATTAATCAGTCGCAAATGATGTCGGAAATCGGATACACTTTTGCTTCTGGACTTCGTTCTATTCTGCGTCAAGATCCGGATATAATAATGGTTGGAGAAATTCGCGACAAAGAAACAGCTCAACTAGCTATTCAAGCCGCTTTGACTGGACACCTTGTTCTTTCAACGCTTCACACAAATAATGCTATTGGCGCGATTCCAAGATTAATAGACATGGGCGTAGATCCATATCTTATTGCGCCGACCCTTATTTTATCTATTGCTCAACGTTTAGCCAGAATGACTTGTCCGAGCTCAAGAAAACTTGTGCCAATGGATGAAAGTGTCAGAATGCAAGTAGAAGGGCAAATAAAAGATTTACCAGATGAATTCAAAAAACAAATTCAACTAAAAAATGAGATGTATGAAACGGTCCCTTCGAGTGAATGTCCTTCTGGTACCAGGGGCCGTATTGCTATTTTTGAAATGTTTGAGATAAATAAAGAAATGCAAAATGTAATATTAAAGAATCCTACAAATGGAGAAATTTACAAAGTAGCTCGCAAACATGGGATGCTTATGATGAAAGAAGATGCAATGTTTAAATCTTTAGAAGGCGTAATTCCTTTTACGGAAGTATATAATTTTACCAATGAAAATGACTAGGATTTATGGAATGTTGTTAAAGTGCATTTTGTAGTATAATTGGCTATATGGATCCCGTTAGAAGTCAGCTTTCGGGATTGTATTATTAAATTAATTAAAGTTCTCTGATTATATTAAAAGTTTAATAAAATTA
Source organism: Candidatus Nomurabacteria bacterium RIFCSPHIGHO2_01_FULL_37_25 (assembly GCA_001786765.1). Taxonomy (GTDB): domain Bacteria; phylum Patescibacteriota; class Minisyncoccia; order Phycocordibacterales; family UBA9973; genus UBA9973. The sequence continues at coordinate 14,621 of MFTH01000009.1, read as the reverse complement.
TTATGACTTCTAACGGGATGGAAAGACAAAAAAGAAAAATTTTTATAGTTGATGATGATAGTTTTCTTTTAGATATGTACGCGCTCAAATTTAGTCAAAACAACTTTGAAGTTTATACAGCGATGAGTGGCGTCCAAGCGATAGAGAAATTAAAAAATGGACTCCAGCCGGACGTTATGTTGGTAGATATACTTATGCCAGAGATGGATGGTTTTAAGATGTTGGAAAAAATAAATACTGATAAATTATCTCCAAATTCTGTGAAAATAATTTTATCTAACAAGAGTCAACAGGCAGATATTGACAGAGGCAGTAGTCTAGGGGTAGCTGGTTATATTATAAAAGCGAATTCTACTCCTGTAGAAGTTATTAATCAGGTCATAAATATTTTAGCTGAAAAAATGAAGTAAGTTATATGGATCCCGTTAGAAGCCGCGATCGCAATTTAAATAATAAACAAAATATGAAAACAAGTATTGGAAAAATTAATAACATTAAATATCAGACGCGCGAATTGATCGCGATCTACTTCTAACGGGATGGATTATAAAACTAAACTTGAAGAACTTATTTTAACCGTTATTCACGAAGGCGGTTCGGATTTACATTTAGGCACCGGAAGGGTGCCAATAATTCGTGTTTCCGGCGAGCTTATATTTCTTGCCAAACATTCAGTTTTTACTGAAGGTGACATAATGGGATTTTTAGGTGAAGTCTTAGAAAAAGAAAAAATTGATAGTTTTATGGAAAATCATGAGGCTGATTTCTCTTATGATTTCCGTGGAGAAGCTAGATTGCGCGGGAATGCTTTTTTTCAGAAAGGTTTAATCTGTCTAGTTTTTCGATTGGTTCCCAAAGTAAAGACTTTCGCAGAATTGCACTTACCCCCTGTTCTCGCTGATTTAGCTCGCAAGAAACAAGGATTTTTCCTAGTAGTTGGTCCCGTTGGTCAAGGTAAATCAACCACTCTTTCGGCGATGATTGATTTAATCAACAAAGAACAGGCGCGCAATATTGTGACTATTGAAGACCCTATTGAGCATGTCTATATTCCTAATAAATCTATAATAAACCAGCGCGAAGTCGGCATCGATACTCATGATTTTAATGTAGCGCTCAAATCAGTCTTTCGTGAAGATGTAAATGTAATTATGATTGGCGAGATGCGCACGCCCGGGACCATAGCGACCGCGGTAACCGCCGCCGAGACGGGACATCTGGTATTTTCAACTTTACATACCAATAACGCTTCCCAGACCATAGACAGGATAATTGATTCTTTTCCGGGTGATCAACAAGACCAAATTCGCGCTCAACTAGCATCTTCGCTTCTCGGTATTTTCTCTCAAAGACTGATTCCTCGGATTACCGGCGGACTTATTCCCGCTTACGAACTTCTTTTAAATAACAATGCTGTTGCCAACTTGATTCGCGAGAAACGCACACATGAGGTGGATATAGTTATAGAAACTGGGATGGAATCCGGAATGGTGGATTTAAATCATTCACTCATAGAGCTTGTGCGCGCCGGAGAAATTAGCATAGAAAATGCTTATCAATATTCTCTAAATCCAAAAGGTCTAGAGCGTATGATTTAATTACAAGCTAATTAGCTAATTAGCTGATAGCTAGCTAGCTCTGAAAAATGTTATTCAAATATCAAGTAATAGATTCACAGGGTTCAAACAAAGAAGGAGAAATTGACGCGCCTAATCGCGATATGGCGATAAGTAGCCTGCAACGAAGGGGGTTTGTGATTATTTCCCTCAAAGATGAAATAGAAAATAAATCCATTTTTGCCACTACTTTTTTTGAAAAAGTCTCCAATAAAGATATTGTCATTCTTTCCCGCCAGATTTCCACTTTATTTGAAGCGGAAATCTCCGCCTTAAAAATTTTTACAATGCTGGCCGCTACCACTGATAACAAACTTTTAGGCAAGAAGTTGACTGCGATAGGTGATGACCTTCAGGCTGGAGTCTCCATTTCTGGCGCCTTGGCGAATCATCCGGATATCTTTTCTGATTTTTATATAAATATGGTTAAAGTGGGTGAGGAGACCGGGAAACTCAATGAGACGTTTATGCATTTGGCGGAATATTTAGATCGCCAGTATGCCCTTACTTCTAAAACTAGGAACGCTTTGATTTATCCAGCGTTTGTAGTCATTACTTTTTTTACCGTGATGGCTTTGATGTTTTGGATGGTTATTCCAAAGCTTTCTGTGATCATTTTGGATTCTGGTCAAGAGGTGCCTTTTTATACAAAAATAGTTATCGCAATTTCAAACCTTTTTGTCAATTATGGTTTTTTTGTGCTGATTTTCTTGGTATTGCTCAGTATCTGGGTCTGGAAACTCTCTTCCACCGAGAAAGGAAAAATATATCTTGATTCAGTGAAACTCTCTATGCCAGGCATAGGCGACTTGTATAGAAAGCTTTATCTTTCCAGGATAGCGGATAATTTGAATACAATGTTGAGCGCTAGTGTTCCGATAATTCGAGCGATAGATATTTCTGCCGAAGTTGTCGGCAATCGCATATATAAAACACTCCTCTTAGAGGTAGCGGATGAAGTAAAATCCGGGCTAGCTCTCTATGTTGCATTTTCAAAACACAATAAAGAAATACCCGGCATTTTGGTGCAAATGGTGCAAGTCGGCGAAGAGACGGGCTCATTGGGCGCTATTTTAAAAACTTTGGCTGATTTTTATAAGCGTGAAGTGGACGACGCGGTTGATACATTAGTGGGTCTGATAGAGCCAGCAATGATCATTGCTTTAGGTATAGGCGTGGGGTTATTGCTCGTGTCCATCTTGGTGCCTATTTACAATGTAGCTGGCGGGATTGCTTAGTTGCTAGGGATTAGATGCTGGTGATATACTGGGAATATGAAAAATATTAAAACAAAGATGACAATAGATAAGTTAGCTGTTTTGATGAAAGTTGGTTTTGAGGGTGTTAATAAAAAGATTGAAAACGAAATAGATGATTTAGCTAAAATGATAAAAGAAGATGTTGTTGACCGTATGGCGACAAAAACTGATATTGAAGAGTTAAAAAACAAAATTGAAGGCATTGATAAAAGAATTGATGATTTTGCTACGAATAAAGTCGATTATGACAAGTTCAATCCATTAGTGAAAAGAGTAGAAGCTTTAGAAAAAGCCTAGATAAATAGAGCTGTGGATAACTTTCTTGCTTATGTATCCTTCTGTCTATGTTATAATTAAGTATTGAAAATTTAGTCGAAATTATTATAAGTTATTATTAATTATAAGCTCCGACGTAAAGTCGGAGTCCCGACCTAAAAGCGTCGGGATAAAAATTATTATGAAAAAAATGAATTTTAAAAAAGGTTTTACATTGATAGAACTTTTGGTGGTCATAGCTATCATCGGCATTTTGGCGTCGGTGGTGTTGGCTTCTTTGGGCACTGCAAGAACAAAGGCACAAGTTGCAGCATTTAAGGCTGAAGTTTCAGGTGCCCATCCGGTTTTGATAGTGGCATGTGATGATCAATTAGCAGATGTAACTACTGCTTCTTTAGGTACGCATCCAACATATACGATTACACCTGCGGCCAGTACAGGAGATGAGGATTATACTTGTGCAACAACTTCTGACTTTAAAGTTTATATAACTGCAACAAAAACTGATGTGCTAGGAAAGTGTCCAGCCGTTACAACTTATATTGATCAGTCAAGTACGGTTTTTCCTGCAACTTGTATATAGTCTAGCGAGTGCAAGCAAGGATACTCCTTGATATTAAGAAAAACCACTCCAAAAAAGTGCAAGCAAGGATACTCCTTGATATTAAGAAAAACCACTCCAAAAAAGTGGTTTTTCTTTCTTTCTATTTGGTATCATCTTGTATTGGACAAGACTTTTTTTTGACTAAAATCTAGATAGGGTATAATATGAAAATGTGCATAATAAATTGAATTATTTGCGCGCTTTTTATTTAATAGGGTATGATTTATGTTTAAACTTTTTTTAAAAATATTTAGAAATAAAAATACGGTAATTCCAATATCCAATAACGATATAATTCAAGAAGAGATTTATTGCATTGGAGAAAAGATACACAATAATATAAAGTGTTTATTTAATGGTTCTCTTGCTATACGGCAAGTGGATGCTGGATCGGACAATGCCTGCGAGCAGGAATTAGTTGCTTTATCAAACAGTTATTATGACATTGAACGTTTCGGGATTCATTTTGTTGCGTCTCCAAGACACGCTGATATGTTGTTAGTCACTGGTCCTTTGACGCGTAACATGGTAAATGCTGTTCAGGACGTGTATAATGCTACCCCGACTCCCAAAATTGTAGTTACGGTAGGCGATGATGTCAAAGACGGAGGAATTTTTAAAGGATCTTATGCAATCTTGGATAATATTGGATCAATTATCCCTATTGATTTTCATATTCCGGGTGACCCTCCGACACCCAAGGCAATCCTTTTACATCTTCTAAAAATTCTTGAAACATTAAATAAACCTTCAAAATTAAGTAATCTTGTATAAACAATATGATTGAAATGATAACATCATCAATAGGATTTTCTTCGTTGTTAGCATTTTTTACCACTGGAGCAGTTGGTTCTTTGGTATTAAAAAAAAATGACAACTTAGCAAATATTTGGGGTAATTTTTTTACGATAGCAGGTTCATTATTAGGAATAATTTTTTCAGTTTTAGTAATAGTTACCGGACATAATTTCATTTTTAATTTTGGCTCATCTTCATTTTCTTTTTTTATTTTTTCTTTTAACATTGACATGCTGTCTGCTTTTTTTATTTTTACTATTTCTTTAATTGCTTTTTTTTGTTCTGTGTTTGGAATAGGGTATATAAAACATTTTTATAAAAAATATAATATTGGAGTATTGGGTTTTTTTTATAATTTACTTATTGGCAGCATGATTTTGGTTGTGACGGCGTCAAATGGAATTTTCTTTTTGATTGCTTGGGAGATTATGTCTATTTCATCTTACTTTTTAGTTGTTTATGATAGGAATGATAAAAATAATATAAAAGCTGGTTTTTTGTATTTGATTATGACTTATATTGGCGCATCTTTTATAATATTTGCTTTTTTACTTATTTATAAATATACCAACTCTTTTGATTTTGCTGTAATTAAATCAAATATGGCTTTAATTCCATATTCTGTAAAAAATATTATTTTTATATTTGGAATCATTGGGTTTGGCACAAAGGCTGGCATTATTCCATTTCATATTTGGCTTCCGGCCGCCCACCCCGCCGCTCCTTCGCATGTATCAGCGCTCATGTCTGGAGTTATGATAAAGACCGGTATTTATATGCTTATTCGTATTACCTTGGATATATTGCAACCAATTCCAGTCTGGTGGGGAATGATAATTATTATTATTGGATCAGTTTCCACTTTATTTGGAGTTTTATATGCGCTTACTGAACATGATATAAAAAAACTTTTGGCTTATCACAGCATTGAAAACATTGGAATAATTTTACTTGGACTTGGAAGCGCTATGGTATTTTATTCACTTAATATGGCGTCGCTCGCTCTTCTTAGTTTGACAGCTTCATTTTTTCACATTCTAAATCACGCTGTTTTTAAATCTTTGCTTTTTTTAAGCGCAGGGTCTGCAATTAATGAAGTTCATACAAAAAATATTGAAGAGTATGGTGGTCTTATAAAATATATGCCAGAAACCGCAATGTTTTTTTTAATTGGTTCAATGGCAATTTCTGCTCTTCCGCCGTTTAATGGTTTTTTTAGTGAATGGCTAACGTTTCAATCTCTATTCCAAGGAATAGCGCAACTTCATTCCTATTCACAGATGGTTTTTCTATTAGCGGCTGGGTCTCTTGCTTTTGCAGGAGGGCTTACCCTTGCTTGTTTTGTTAAAGCGTTTGGTGTTATATTTCTTGCTCGTCCTAGAAGTGAAGAGGTTACACGCGCCAAAGAGTCTAATTTATATATGCGCGTAGGAATGGGCGCGCTTGCATTATTGTCAATCTTATTTGGCTTATTATCTGCTAATATAACTATTTTTCTTGAAAAAATTGGGAAAGGGTTTTCTATTTTTAGTAATACTTTTTCTTCTGTCTCAGTCTCTTCTCATCAAGTACTTAAGATAAATAATAGTTTTTCATCCGTTTCTTCTCCAGTAATTTTTATAGCAATTATCATAACTATTTCATTGGTGGTTTGGATTATTAAATATTTTGTTAATAAAAATCAAAAAATTACGATTAGTAAAACATGGGATTGTGGTACTGCGCTTTCACCACGAATGGAAATAACCGCAACTGGATTTGCAAGATCAATAATTCTTATTTTTAAGGGTATTCTTAAGCCTAGTATTCAGCACGATATTGAATACCATGACGCAGAAAGCAGGTATTTACCAAAGTCTCGAGTAGTTACTTTAGGTGTGGGGAATATCTATAATTATTATTTTTATCAACCCATAAATAAAATAATTAATGGTTTGTCTTTGCGAGTAAAAAATATTCAAGGTGGAAATATTAACATTTATATTTCATATATATTTATTGCTCTTATAATTTCATTATTCTTAATATTATAAACTATGCTTATTACTATTTTAATTTTACAAATTATATTTGTTCCGCTAATTTCACCGCTAGCCATTGGTTTTATAAAAAAAATCAAGGCAAAATTACAAAATCGACGCGGGGCGAGTATTTTTCAGCCCTATAAAGATTTATGGAAATTATTACACAAAGATGAAGTTATAAGTTCTGATGCTTCTTGGATTTTTAAAGTTTCCCCTTATATTATTTTTTCTATTACGGTTATTGTGGGCGCAAGTATTCCCTTATTTAGTTCTGTGTTGATAAATTTTTATACCACTGATATTTTAGTCATAGTCTATCTGCTTTCTATTGGAACATTCTTTTTGGCATTATCTGGCATGGATACAGGTAATTCATTTGGTGGCTTTGGTTCAAGTCGTGAAATGACGATATCTGCCATGGCAGAAGGTGGATTAATTTTTTCACTTTTAACCATGGCTATAATAAGTGGTACGACAAATTTATTTGAGATATCAAATATCGGTCTTTTTGCGTTTAGTAAATCAATTTTATCTGTAATTTTAGCTTTTATTGCATTTTTTATTGTTTTATTAGCAGAAAATGGGCGTTTCCCATATGACAATCCAGACACTCACCTTGAATTAACGATGATTCACGAAGCCATGATATTAGAATATTCAGGCAAAAAATTGGCTTTAATGGAGTGGGCGGGAGCTAATAAGTTTATTATTTTTACAAGTTTGTGCGCGAATATTTTTTTCCCTTTTGGCATAGCGCAAAGTGTGAGTTTGGACGCTTTAAGTATAGGAATTATTGTTTTAATAATAAAAATTATTATTTTCTGTTTGATAATCGGATTTCTTGAATCAAAAATGTCTAAATTTAGATTTTTCCGACTGCCTGATCTTTTAATCGTATCTTTTATTATTAGTATTGTGGCCATAGGGCTTATTAACCAACTATGAGTATTTTAATTTTACAATTTGTATTAGAAATAATATTCTTGACTCTTGTTTTTTTACATATTTCAAAAAAGAATTCTGAGGTAGTATGGGCATATATTATTCAATCACTAGCATTAGCAATTATATTATTTAATTCATATCTAGATACAGGCGGTATATTATTACTTGTTGTTGTTTTATTAATTTTATTAGTTAAAGTAATTTTAGCTCCATTATTTTTTAATCGTTTGATTAAAAAAAATTCCTTAGCTTTTTCAGTCAGCACATATTTGAATATGCCATTTACACTTATAATTATTTCTTTTTTAACTTTTATAGCTTATTCTAATAAATTTACTCCTCTGACTAATATAATTCCCAGTAATCATATGTTATTATCATTATCACTTTCAGTAATGTTTCTTTCTCTTTTTCTAATTATCAATCGAAAAGGCGCGCTTTCACAAATTATTGGAGTGCTCTCATTTGAGAATAGTTTGATTACTTTTATTATTTTTGCCGGACTGGAACAATCTGCCGGTCTTCAAATTGGAATTATATTTGATATTTTTGTTTGGATTATTATTGCAACAGTTTTTGCAACTATGATTTATAAACAATTTGGTTCGCTTAATGTAACAACTATGAATAATTTAAAAGATTAAATTTATGGAATTAATTTTTATAATTTCAATATTAATAATTTCATCCCTAATAAATATTCTTTTCAAAAAAAGAATATTTATTGAGTGTGTCTCAGTAATTTCTGTATTTACCACTCTTGTTTTGTCTACTGTTGTCGCCATTAAGGTTGCTAATTTTGGTTTTTATAATCCTTTTCCTTTTTTTTATATTGATGCGTTGGGAGCAATAATGATTCTTCTTGTCAGTTTTATCGGTTTTTTTACTGTTGTTTATTCCATTCAATATCTTAGAAAAGAAACTGCTAAAAATATCATAGGATTTACAAGAACAAAACAATATTTGATTTTATTAAGTTTATTTTTAACAGCCATGTTTCTTGCGATAAGCGCCAGCAATCCAATATTTGTATGGATTTCAATTGAGGCTACAACATTATCTACTGCTTTTTTGATTAGTTTTTATAATAAACCATCCTCGACAGAGGCAGCCTGGAAATATTTAATTATTAACTCAGTTGGTCTGTTATTAGGATTTTTTGGAACACTTTTATATTTTACAGCGATTCATCAGGTTGGGGGAGCGGTTAGTTGGCATTTATTATTAGAAAACGCTTCAAATCTTGATCCGCTTCTTGCTAAGATTGCTTTCGTATTTGTTTTGATAGGTTATGGAACGAAAGTGGGATTTGTTCCAATGCATACATGGAAACCGGATGCTTACAGCAAAGCTCCAGCTCCCATCGGAGCATTGCTTTCGGGGGCGCTATTACCGATTGCTTTCGTGATAATATTAAAATTTAAAACAATAACTGATGTTGTTGTTGGGCCATTATTTAGTCAGCATTTATTAATTGCCTTTGGTCTTTTATCAATTAGTGTTGCCGCGCTTATAATGTTTAATTCAAAGAATTATAAAAGATTACTGGCGTATTCAAGTATTGAAAATGCTGGAATTATGGCTCTTGGTTTTGGGTTCGGCGGCTTAGCTATTTTTGCCGCAATTCTTCATATGATCTATCACTCATGTGTCAAAGCTATTCTATTTTTTACTTCTGGTAATTTATTGCTTAAATACAGTTCTGATAAAATCGACAACGTTGTGGGCGCGCTAAAGATTCTTCCTACTACAAGTATATTTTTTATTTTAGGATTTTTAATCGTTACAGGCACTCCTCCATTTGGTATTTTTTTTACAAAGATGTCTATACTTTCTGTTGGAATAAAGTTTTATCCTATTATTAGTTTTGTTGCTTTATTTTTTATGGTGATTGTTTTTATTGGTTTCTTTAAACATGTAAGTTCTATGTTTTTTGGAGAAAAACCAGAAGAAATTAAAACTGGCGAAGAGAGTATTTGGTTGTTTATTTCGCCTTTGGCGCTTATTATTACTGTTTTTATCTTAAGTTTTTATATTCCACCATTTTTAAACACATTAATAAATAATACTGTTCTACTTTATTAAAATGATGAAAGAAAAGATACAAAAATATAATCTTCCTAAAAATCTTGAGGTAAGTTTTGATAACAACGTCGCTTCATTTGAAGTTCCAGTTTCGCAAATAAAAGAGTTAGTCAATAATTTATATAAAAATTTTAATCTTTCCTTGAAACTTGTTACCGCCACAGACGAAAGAGAAGAAGACGGCTGTTTTAGAATATGGTATATTTTGGGGTCACCTAAAGACAATATCGTTATTATTCCCTTTATTAAATTAAAAGATACCATTGAATTTCCTTCACTAAGCTTGGATATTCATGAAATCATCGATTATGAAAGGAAGATTCAGACTTTTTTTGGTCTTAAGCCAATCGGCCATCATAACGCAAGATCAATTATTCTTCACGAGAACTGGCCTAAAAATTTATTTCCGCTAAGGAAAGATTTTAATTGGCAAACAAAACCACCAATAGCTGTAAATAATACGTATCATTTTCAGAAGGTTAAAGGAGAGGGTATTTACGAAATATCGGTTGGGCCCATCCATGCTGGCATTATAGAGCCAGGCCATTTTCGTTTTAGTGTTGCTGGAGAAAGCATTATGCTTTTAGAACCACGGCTTGGATTTACTCACAAAGGCAGTGAGAAATTATTTGAAGTATTACCCCTTGCTGAAAAGATACATTTATCAGAAAAGATTTCTGGTGATAGTTCTTTTAGTCACTCCCTTGCTTTTTGTCAAGCATTGGAACAATTAAGCGACACGAATGTTCCAAAGCGCGCTCTTTGCCTTAGGGTTATTTATTCTGAATTGGAAAGATTAGCAAATCATTTTGGCGATATTGGCGCAATAATGCTGGATACGGGATTTAATTTTGGAGGGGCGCAGGGCTCTAGGTTGCGAGAGAACATCATGCAAATAAATGAACGAATAACTGGAAGTAGATTTTTACGAGGTGTTAATATAGTTGGCGGTGTAATTACAGATATAAGTGAACAAGAAAATAATATTTTAACTGATGATTTATCAAATATAGCAGAAGATTTCTCAGAAATTGTTGACATAGTGGATAATAATGCTTCACTTTTAAATCGTCTAGAAGGTACTGGCGTCATAACTTTTGAAACTGCGAAGGACTGTGGAGTTATTGGTGTTGCGGGAAAAGCGATAGGAATATCAAGTGATGCGCGTGTTAATTATCCTTATGCCATGTATAATGAACTCGAATTTGATGAAATAGCAACTGAAAAAAGTGGTGATGTGTATGCAAGGTTTCGTGTCCGTATTAAAGAAGTACGTTCTTCAATTAAAATCATTCAAAACGCTTTAAGCAAATTACCAACAGGGAATATTAATACACACAATTCCGATATTTCTTTTAAAAAAAATGCTTTTGCTGTAAGTGTTGTTGAGGGATGGAGGGGAGATATTGTATATTTTGTGAAAACAGATTCATGTGGAAATATTAGTAGAGTTGCTCCCAGAGACGCTTCTTTTACTAATTGGGCGGTACTTAAAGACGCTGGATATGACAATGTAGTTCCTGATTTTCCGTTAATAAATAAGAGTTTCAACCTCTCCTATTCTGGGAATGATTTATAATTTAAATAATGAAAATAAATAATTTTAGTTTTTAATTTTTTTAATTTTCAATAATGAGTCATATGTTATTTTTGCAAAACAAATAAAAATAAACTAATATATTTCTATACCTCTTAGTTGAGCTTGGGTGAATGAAAGGTAGATTTTTAGCCGTTGTAGCTTAGTGGTAAAGCACTGTCTTGGTAAGACAGAGACCGTGAGTCCGATCCTCACCAACGGCTCCAAAACTTGTCAACCTGCCAGGTCGACAAGTTTAATAAATTTAACAAGCCGATATAGTTCAGTGGCAGAACACTACTTTCGTAAAGTAGGAACGTGGGTCCGATTCCCACTCTCGGCTCCGCAATAAAATTTTGGATAAAGATAATATACAAAAAAAAATAAGTGAACTTGAAGCTCAAATGTCAGAGGCTGATTTTTGGGCTGATAAAAACAAAGCGCAAAATACCTTGCGTGAATTGGCAGAGTTAAAAAATAAAAAAGAGGGCGCAGGAAAATACGATAAAGGTAATACGATTCTGACGATAATAGCCGGGGCGGGTGGGAGCGATGCGGAAGACTTCGCTCGCATGCTTTTGTCTATGTATATGAAGTATGCTAATAAAAAAGGTTGGACTATTCACTTTATTCATGAGAATAAAAACGAACACGGCGGTTATAAAAATGTTTCTTTTGAAGTCCTCACCCCGAAAACCCCTCTCCAAGCTAGCTTGGAGAGGGGGCAGGGGGAGAGGGGTCCTTATGGAACACTCAAAAATGAGGGAGGCGTGCATCGTCTTGTGCGTGTATCACCATTTAATGCAAATGCAAAACGTCATACAAGTTTTGCTCTAGTAGAAGTTTTGCCAAAGTTTTCAAAAATAGAAGAAAAAGATGTAGTACTTCGTCCGGAAGATTTGAAAATAGAATTTTCCCGTTCGTCCGGCCCCGGCGGACAAAATGTGAACAAAAGAGAAACAGCTGTCAGAGTTGTGCATATACCGACCGGTATTTCTGCGCACGCTTCCGGCGAGCGGTCTCAAGAGCAGAATAGAGAACAGGCGTTATCTATTCTGCGAGCCAAAATTTTTAAAAAAGCGCAGGAGGAAAAAAAATCGGTGGAAGACAGTATGAAAATGAAAAATACCGAAATAGAATGGGGGAGTCAAATTCGTTCGTATGTGCTTCATCCATATAAAATGGTAAAAGATCACCGAACAGGCGCTGAAACTTCAAATACTGACGCAGTTTTGGATGGAGATTTAGATATTTTCATTGAGGCGGAGAAAATTTTGTGATAAAATATAAAGGTGATTTATTTCAACAATGTTTCCAAGATTTATAAAGACGCGACTGCTTTAGATGATGTCACTTTTACTGTCGCAGCCGGGGAGTTCGTCTCTATTGTTGGACATTCAGGCGCTGGCAAGACGACTCTCGCGAAAATGATTGTTGCTGATGATAATCCTTCTCTTGGCACAGTTTTTTTTGAATCTGTTAATGTGCATAAATTAAAAAATAAAGATTTGACCAAACTTCGCCGTCGTATAGGGGTCGTGTTTCAAGATTTTAGATTGCTTCTAAACAAAACTGCTTATGAGAATATCGCTTTCGCGATGGAAGCGGTTGGCAAGACTGATCTGGAGATAGCCTCTGACGTTCCGCATGTTTTAGAACTGGTTGATTTGAGTCATCGGATGCATCATTTTCCAAATCAAATGTCTGGAGGTGAACAACAAAGACTCGCGATAGCTCGCGCTATCATTAATCAACCCGAACTCATCATCGCTGATGAACCGACCGGCAATCTTGATCCCGTAAATACGCATGAGATAGTGCAAATTTTGAAAAAAATAAATGATCTTGGGACGACAGTTATTTTAGCTACCCACAATCATGGCGTTGTTGATTCAATTGGCAAAAGGGTTATCACGATGGAAAATGGGAAAATCATTAAAGACACCAAGCATCATAAATTATAAAATTCATAAAAGTTTTAACCTTTTTATTTACCCAACTATGACAGTGATTTATCCACAGGTCACTCTTGAATGTTAATTAAAGGGAGTAGTATAATAAGCGTATGAAAACATCTGGGGTTACGACATTTTTACACTCGTTGGTAGTATTATCTTTCTTTATCTTTCTTGGTTTATTTTTAATTATTGGTAATATATTTGCGCAGGAAGCACCTGGCGTTGGTGGTGGTGCCGATGGTTTCGCTCCCACCTCAACAGAGCAAAATCAATATATAATAGGTAGGTTTTTCAATGATAAAAATGGTGATGGTGTCTGGCAAAGTTCTGGGCAAAATTCTGAGGAGTTGATTTATTCTGATCCTTTTGGTCGTACGGGGTGTCCTTCATACACTGGACCTCAGATGAGTGTGTCGGGGCTTTCTATTACTCTACAGAGTTACCGACCTCGTTATTCAGATATAAATTTGTGCTTGACAGAAGCTGAGCCTACTACTAACAACATCGAAGCTCCCGGGTATGCAATATTGTATGGCTATTTTGATGAGGTGTTAGAAGTGCAGTTGCCTTCGGGGTGGCATTGCTCTAATGGGTCGTCGTCTGTGTGCCCAACACAAACAGTACAGATCCCCCCTGGTGGAAAGCATTTTTTGGCTCAACCCATTGGCATTCAACGAAACTCTTGCACAGGGCCTATGCCTTTAACTATTGGCAACTGGACCGATGATCCTATTGAGGCAAATGTAACAAAAATTAGGAAAATCCATATAGACGAACTTCGGTCTGAAATAGATAGACGCCGAGTTGATGCTGGACTCGGAGGTTTTCCATGGGATAATAATGACCTTACAATAACCCCCAATGTAACAAAAATCCAGGCAGCGCATATTATAGATTTGCGCACCGCCATCTCACAAGTCTATGACGCCTGTAGTCAAACAATGTCTTCTCAATGGGAGGACTCTATTACGGCAAATGTAACAAAAATTCGCGCAAGACATATTGAACAGTTGCGACAAATAACAGAACAGGCGAAATAATTTTTTACACGAATAGCTAGGCAAGACCTAGCTATTTAAACTAGCAAGGATAAAACTAGCAAGGATAATCCTTGCTAGTTTTGAGTTGCCTTTATTTTTTTCTAGTATATACTTTCGTTGACTATCATTATTACTTAATCAACTGACTAAACATATGCGATTATCTATTTTTAGTACGTTTTTTAAAGATATTCTAGCTTCTTCTCTAATTCTAGCTTTTTTCATAGCGCCATTGACACCGGTCTTTGCGCAAGAGACAATAGCAGATCCTGTTGTCTCCTTGCCGGAAACAACTTCTCCAAATACTGATACCACATCAACTCCAAATATTCCAGACACATCAGGTGATTCTACTTTAGATGTAGATAACTCAAATGCAAATGAGAATACAGTCTTACCAGAAGAAATATCACCAACAGCACCTAAAGAAGAACAGATGA
>MFTH01000008.1 GCA_001786765.1 Candidatus Nomurabacteria bacterium RIFCSPHIGHO2_01_FULL_37_25 | reverse complement strand
ACCCGAATTGCAATGAGTTCTCGAAAGCGAAAGCTACACACTAAACATAATATTGAAAAACGTAGAGTGGGGATGGCGAGGGCAGACTCCGCCAGCGGGCGGAGAGCCCGACCCGGGGAGAGGAAACTTCCTCTCCCCAAGAAGTTGCGGGCAATCTAGTGAACGGCTCATTTCCTGGTATTTGAGCCGTTCGGCTATTTGTTTGCCCGCTCCTGCAATCTAGGCACTCGTAGCCCTAGCGGAAATGCCCGAGGCGGATGCCGAGGGGTGATGTCAAAAACTTTGCGTAACCACTGAAATAGAAAAATGGTATAATGCCCGAGACAATGTTTTAGAATTTTGATTTTGGATTTCTCCTGCGGGCAGAATTCGGAATCTCGCCAAAAGATACAGTCGAGGAAAATGGAAATCCTAATCCCCAAAATATTTGTTCCGCTTTTCCGAGTCCATTTGAATTAGCACATTAGCCGAGCGTAGTGGAAATATTAAAATTAAGAAAAGCGTCGAGCGTGCACATTAGCTTTAATCATTTGGATTTAGCTCGAAATAGTTTCGAACTTTGTCCAACATACACCGCCCAAAAATAAGATTAAAATTTATTAATAAGCAAAAAACAAAAACTTTATGTCAGAAAAATTAATAAACGGACATTTTATAGAAAAAGAAGATGGAACAAAACCGGAAACCGAAAAAACAAAACTGCTGTTTCCTGATAACCCTAATGATATATCTCGTCACGAAAACATTCTTAAACTAATAGAAAATTGTCCGGAAGAATTTTTTGATAATCAAAATCCATGGGTAAGATATGCAAATCGTATAATACTTGGAATAGGAGGATACGAAAAATTTGAATGGAGGTCTAAAGATACAAAAATACAAGAAAAACAACTGGCGTGCTTTCGTCGCGTAGTCTACTGGGGTGTCAAATATGAATTAAAAGAAACTATAGCCGGATGGATGCTTTCAGAAATGTTAACTACGTATCCAGATAATTTAGAATAAAAGACTGTAAATAAAAAGAGTAAGAAAAATATTTTTTCAAGTAATGTTTCAAATGAAATTATCTATATAATAGTTATATAATTCATACATGCAACTTCACGATAAACTCGAAGAAAAATTCCGCAACAAATCGAAATCCAAATTCCCGCGAGAAATGCGGTCGCGCCGAAGGCGCGAAACCCCACCCTTTTTTTGCATTTGCATTTTCCCAACTGGCGGAGTATATTAAAAATAGCTTGAACGGAATTCTGTTCTAGCCCGCCTGTAGCGAGCTCGGGTCGGGAGGGCAAAAAACCGCGCAGCGAAGTCGCGAGCATTCCAAACTGCCAAAGAACCTGAAAACAAATCGGCTCGAACCATATTTGCCTGCCTGCCGTAGGCAGGGAAAAGTAAAAGAAATTTTTTCATAAGGATTAAAATCCATGATTTATTTTAAAAATAGTTGGTGGCGCTTATTAAATTTTTTAACACTTTCTTTGTTTTTCCCTCTTGTCGCCAGTGCTAACGAAGAATATCCCGCTGTTTTTGCTCTGTTTTATTGGGGTCCAATTCTTCTGTATGTTTTGGCTGTTTTTGGGTTATGGTGGTTGACATCATCAATTGCCAAAAAGAATGGAAAATCACCGAATCAAAATACTTATCTTTGGAAACTACTCTTTGCCTTTCTGGTAATAGTAATAGTGGCTTCGGTTATACTTCTTGCAAGCGTGGGGAGTATTGGTTTCTTCGGGGATTTTACATGGATGTATCCTCTTATCATTGGTTTTGTTTTTGTATGTTATACAATTCGGTATGGAATCAAACGTCCTGCAGTAAAGTTTTTCAATAATTATTTTATAGCATCATACGTTGTAGTTTCGCTTATTGTTGGGGGTATATTACTTTACACTCTTAGCATAGAAGCGCTCGCCATGAGCGGAAACCTTTGTGAAGTCATACCAGCTGGAATGATTCGAGTTCGTGGAGATGACGCTCGTAGTCACTGTTTTGAGAAAAGAGTGCTTACAGCAGGCGATGCGAAAGGATGCGTTTCGATTACTAACAGTAGTGGACGAGATGAATGTTACATTGGCATTGCTTTTCAAAAGCGTGACGTCTCTCTTTGTCGTTCAATTACATCAAACTTGAGAAGACAAGACTGTTCCGTGAGCGTTTTAACAGAGCAGGCAAAGGAATCAAATGATGTTTCTATCTGTGACCGGATTATAGAAGAAAGCGATTTTGAGAAACGTAACGCCTTGTGGGTACAAGTTTGTCGAGAGAAAGTAATAGAATCTAACCAGACACCCTGATTCCCGCCAAAGAAAAACTTGAAATCGTCCTTTCCACCCGTCGAGCCCAGTCAGTTCCGTTCGGATATTTTCAAACAAACACCACAAAAATTTATTATTGATTTATAATCGCGCCTCGGAGAGTTTTGGTAGAAAGATATATAGCAAAAAAGAAGATAAGCGAGAGCGCTTGGTTCACCCAAAAGAATGCTACATGCAGGCTTTCTGAAGGTGGTAGATGAAGATAAGCATAAACTGCGTAATACTCAAAAACTACAAATGCGCCGATAGAGACAATCGTATTCAGGACCATAATCAATTTCTGTTTCGGATTCATCAGTCCTCCAAAAATCGCAAGCCCAACTGCGCCAACTATGGAAAGTGGTATGGGCAAACTGATAAAAGAAGAAAAAAAAGGATATGAAACAACCATTATCAATCCTCCGATTATAAACAGCGTTCGCACTGAATCTCCATAATAATGATAATTTGACTCTGTATTATTCATAAATTTTTTTGTTAAGCTGATAATTTAATTTCTTGAAAAGTATCTTCGTGTTTTCGAATTTCAAAGTTGCCGAATCTTATCCATGTAGGAGAAATCTTGATAAATTGCAATCCGCCTATTGGTTGCTGGCTGATTGGTGATGAGAAATGTTTTGAAGAAGAGAGCGCAACCAGTTCTTGAAATAAATCTTTTTGTTCTTCTATATCGTTGTGCACATTTGCCACACCCTCCAGCTGTAAAGTCTGCGGAGGATTTTCTGTTGCCATAACAAATGCTACATTTTTGTTTTCTAAAATATTTTTATATTTTCGGCTACTATCTCTGGTTGCAAAATATATGTTCAGATTTTCATCAAAAGTGAAATAAACGAAAGCCGACTCTGGTCTACTTTCTTGATTTACAGTGCTTACTACTCCCAACTTGCTTTTCTGTATTCCGAGAAACATTATTATTTTATTCAAAAGCTCTTTATTCATGTTTGTATTATACTCTTATTTTATTTGTAACTTTACTTTTTCCACCTTGCTCGTTGAGCTTTTTTAATATTTATTTTTTGCGCTCTTTTCATGGCAGGTGTTGGCTTCAACCTTTCCGGGACATTCGCTCTAGAATGAGCTCTAAAAATATCGCCTTTAACCCTCATGATTGGACCACTCAAGTTTTTAAGAACCGTTTTGGCATGGATTTCTTTTATTATCAATTCTCGGTTCCTGATTTTCGCATCTTTTTTGGATACCAACCAAGCCACGGTATCCCAAGAACCACTTGAACGCTTCCCAGCCAACCTTTCAAGACCTCCTTTCTTTCCTACATCGTGAATTCTAAAAGTTTTAAACTCGTTTTTCGGACGAATTTCAATCCTAAAGAATTTTCCTTTTCCTGTAGTTCCGGGCTTCTTTCTATCTCTACCTTGTGGTTGAGCTAACGCGTGTTGCCTATGCGTCATACTCTTCCATTTCTCTTGAGCCTTCTTGACATTCTTTTTTGCCGCTATTTTTTGTTTTGATGTTGTCATTTATTTTATATTACTAATTAATAATATTAACTAAAATTAATTATAAAACTATACATTCCCATACTACAAACCCCTCGCAGGGGTTCGCCTGATTTTGGTGTGCCTAGGTCAATCTCGGTTTCTCCAGTTTGAGGTAAAATCTGCTGATATCCGATTGAGCGAATTACAAGTGATGCTGAACAATCATAAGTGCCATTCGTTTTCATAATGAGTTTTGTGGGTATGCCGTTTTTTGCTTCTGTGATGCGTGGGAAATACCCTCCCCTAGCATTAATAGTTATATACTGAACGCCATCTTTTATTTCTACACTTTGCGCCGACTCTATGTTGGTGTTGTCTTTTTTAAAATCACCTACAAAAATAATACCTATACCTGCAACAAGTCCTAAAGTAATAATGATTGAAACTGTCTTAGACATAAAATGATTATACACTGAATAATGGATTAATGATTCCGAGACCTGCCAATCCCGCTAAAAGCGCAAATATGCTGAGGCCAATCACTACAACCCCAGCAGATTTGAAGAAAAGGAGCGCGTGTTTTCCGTGCGCGAAAGATGCCGAGCCAAAAGATAGAAAAGCAAGCATTGGCAATGTGCCAAGAGCAAATGTAAACATTATTAATAAACCAGACACAAAAGACCCGCTAGAGATAGCGGCCACTTGCATTGATTGAGTGAAACCACACGGCAAGAAAAAGGTGCCGAATCCTATCACAAGTGGAGTAAAAGTTTTATGTTCAATTCTTCTAAAAACAGAAAAAACTTTTTGAAAAATTCCAGACGGCAAAGCTATTTTGTTTTTAGCAAATACTCCCACTAAATTTAAGCCGAGCAATAACATTACGATAGATGCAACAAGTCCCAATATTGCCGAAAAAGTGAAGCTAATGCCAATAGCATCGCCAATTAACCCCAGAATTCCACCGAGCAAGGCAAAGCTAACCAATCTTCCTGTGTGAAAAAGCAGAAAGGTTTTTGTGTCACTAACTTCATCTTGTGAGATTTTTGCCGAAAGAGATAAAACTAATCCGCCAACTATTGCCAAACAACTTGAAACCGAAGCGATGAGTCCAATGATAAAACTAGTTACTGGTGTTATTTTACCCCCAATGCCCAAATTTAGAATTCCTGATTTTTGCAATATAAAGAATAAAATTAGAAAAACAAGACCAAGCAGTATTGCTTCCCAAGTAACAGAATCATTGATTTTTTCTTGTGTAATTTTTTCAACTGAAAGAGCATAACCGTTTGGTTTTAGTTTATTTGTTAAAACATTAGCTATTTCTTCGGCGCTCTGATTGCTGTCTGTTTCAATTTCCACTGTTTCTTCCTTTAAATCCACTCTTAATTTTTTAATAAAATCTTGCTCGTTCAAAATATCTTCAATCAAGATTTTACATGACGCGCAATGAGTGCCTGTTACATGAAATGTGTATGTTGTCATCAAAACTTTTCTCTACTTGTTGATTTGTTTGTAAAGCCAGATGCCGAGCAAAATGAGGTCAATCAAAACTACGAACCCCATGATTACACCCCACCCTCCTCCCATCATCCCGCTGTATCCATAATATCCCATCATAAAATTTTCTTGTCCCGTAGTGAGCTTTGCTCTACTACTGAGATCGATTATTGCTTATAATCTCGACCTCTATAATTATACTACGTTTGAATCGTTTATTCTGGAGCGCAAATTTTGCAATTCTTGCATAAAATTTTGCCACCTCGGAACACTATTATCGCCTTGGTAAAAGGTAAGATAGAAATAAAGTATCTCAAATTTGCTAATTTTCGCAATAGCCACCCAATTTTCCCATACACGGTTATCGGTCCAATTAACGTCGCCGCCCAGCCGGGACCGACCGGCAACGAATAATAAGGTCGCTTCGGTTCGTATATGACAAGCGAACTGTTCGCTAGCGTATTCATAATATTTTTGGCGGCTACCGTTCCTTCACGAATAGCCGTCTGCGCCATACCGGAATAGGGAGTGGCCGCGCCGTCGCCGACTACAAATACATGTTTGAAATTTCTCGTCCGCAGATATTCATCTACTATTACCCTCCCCTTATTGTCAAAAGTGAGTCCTGCTATTTTAGCAAAGAGCTCATTGGGCTCTGTACCCGCGGTCCAAATTATAGTGTCGGATTTCATGGTTAATCCCTTCAAGTGAAGCTCTTGCACTTCTGCTCTCTGCATCGGCCTATTGGTGAAGATATTCAGGCCCAAACCATGCAATCGTTTTTCAACTTTCAATGCAACTGTGGGAAGAAAAGACGACAGTATCCGAGAAGTTGCCTCAATAAGGTCAATGGTGATGAGCGATTTCGGAATATCATACTTTTTTGCAAGTGTCTCTGTGTAACACACCAACTCACCCGCTAATTCAACACCACTAGCCCCAGCTCCCACAATAACAAAATGCATCTTGGTATCGGCGCTACCGTGGGGAGCTTTGCATTCATTAAAAAGTTTAAGAATATGTCTATTAAGCTGTACTGCTTCAGTTATAGATTTGAAACCTAAAGAAAAATTAGCTAGACCAGGGATATTGAAGTATGAAGTCTGTGACCCCAGAGCAAGCACCACATAATCAAACTGATAAGAACTTCCAGAACTTCCTAAGGCTTTTTTCTCTAACAAGTTGACACTGATAATTGTGTCAGCGACACACACAACATTTCCATCAGAAAAAATTTCCGATAATGGAATGCATGTTTCGAGTGGTGAACGACCGACTACAATCTGGTAGAGGGTCGGGGTATACTCGAGGTGTGGCTTATCGGAAACAAGCATGATTTTAGCATACAAACGACTATCTTTGGCGAGAGCCAATGCGCAAGCAACTCCGCCAAAACCGCCCCCGACTATTAAGATAATTTTCTTTTCCATTTCTGGTAAAAAGCTTTGTATATAATTTTTTATCCGAGCAGTTTTCTCAGTGACGGATATTTACTGCAAATTGGTAAATTTGAACACCAATTTTCCAACCCCCATACGCGACCAGCTCGAAAACTTCCCAAAAGAAGTAGAACTACTGCATAAATTATGTGCTCATCTATCAAGTAAGAATGGTCTCCGACATTGGGGAAATTTAACACTGGGAAATAATACAAGATTACCATGATTGCTCCCAGCCCCGCGCTAAGTCGGACAAATACTCCCAAGACGAGGGTAATGCCGACTAATGTCAACCCCCACTCGTTAATGAAATTGATAATGGGCAAAATTTGGGGACTGGCCAGCCACTGGTAAAATCCGGTAAAAGTTATCGCTCCTTTCAAGTATCCTGCGGCTGACCATGTGGGGTCAAGCACTTTCGTAATTCCTGCATAAAAGAGCAACCAACCCATGGATAACCTTAAAAGCGCAAGAAATAATTTTTGATACTGTGTCATAAAATTCTGAACTAAATTAATTTAAATAATCTCGACCTATCTGTGGGTTTGCATAATTTCTTCTAAAATACCAATAAATTATAATACTTAAAACTGCCGCGAAAAAACACCAAACAGAAATAAATGTTTCGTTAAAAAACAAACCTGCGATAAAAAAAGATGAAGACATCACTATTCCAATAACATTTAACGTTTTGCTACTTGAGATAAAAAAACTTACACATGTTGCGAGCACGTAGAGAGTCAGTATTAAAGGTAAATATAAATGCGAGGAAATATATGCAATACTATTATTCACAGTCCGCGCGGTAACTCCATTCGCTAGAATGAAATAAAAGAGAAATATTCCCACCGCCAAACCAATACCAGCAAGTACATGCAAAATTTTCTTCCTTGCAGGATCTTTTTCCAAAAGCAAGATAGCTACAGGAATAAATATCGGCCACAATACGTGCGAAAACATAGAGTATGCATAAGTCGAGATAACATTCAGAGTGGGATTGCTGAAAGAAATCCAGACAATTCCTTCAATGATTTGCTGAATTCCGAACAAGAGTGGAATAGTAGCAAAAGGTAGCTCCGCTTTTCGTTTAGTCTTTTTTATTGTAGCCACTCCAACTGCAGTGAGCGCTCCTCCGGCTACAAAACTTGCTGTTGCTGAAAAACACATAAATTAAGAGTTAGTCTTATTATAATCATTTTTACTATCGACCTTTTACAATTTCTTACTTTTAATTCTTAATGAATTTCCGACTACAGAAACGGAAGACATCGCCATTGCAAAACCGGCAAAAACAGGCGAGAGCAACCAGCCAAAAATCGGATAAAAGACTCCTGCCGCCAGCGGAATTCCAACAATATTATAAAAGAATGCCCAGAAGAGATTTTGCTTTATTCCACGCATAGTCACTTTTGAAAGCTTGATCGCTTTGACGAGTTTTGAAATATCCCCGTGGAGAAGCGTGATCCCAGCAGACTCAATAGCCACATCCGTGCCTGTGCCCATAGCAATACCCACATCAGCCTGAGCGAGCGCTGGAGCATCATTCACCCCGTCTCCGGTCATTGCCACTATATGCCCGGCCTTCTGCAATTCACTTATTTTTTTCAACTTATCTTCCGGCAAAACTTGAGCTATAACTTCATCTATACCCGCAAGTTTTGCAATATATTCTGCAGTGTTTTTATTGTCTCCGGTCAACATCACCACTCTTATTCCAAGTCTATGTAGATTCTCTACAGCTTCTTTTGATTCTGTTTTTATTTCGTCCGCAACCATTATAAAACCCAGCACTTTTTCTTTTGTCGCGAGTATAACGGGAGTTTTGCCTTCTACTGTATATTGTTCCAATTTTGAATGATCAAATGTGAGTCCGAGATCCTGCGCAAGCTTTATGTTCCCAGCAAAATATTCTGTAGTATTGATTAACCCTTTTAATCCTTTCCCCTTAATACTTTCAAAGTTTGAAATGTCTTTTATATTAATATTTTTCCCTTGCGCGTAACTCACTATTGCATGGGCAATAGGATGTTCGGACTTTTTCTCAAGCGTCGCAAGGATTGATATCAACTCATCATTTTTTTGTTCTGAAAAGTTTTCTATATTAACAAGAGTAGGCTTGCCTAGAGTTATAGTGCCTGTTTTATCAACTACCACCACATCCACCTTGTGTAATTTCTCAAGCGTTGCCGCATCCTTCACTAATATTCCTTCTCTTGCTCCTTTGCCGACTCCGACAATAATAGCCGTAGGAGTAGCGAGACCGAGAGCGCAAGGACAAGCAATGACAAGTATTCCTACAAACGCAGTGAGCGCAAATGAGAGCGCTTTTGAAAACCCAAACACTGGCAAACCAAAATACATCCACAATCCAAATGAAATGATCGCGACAACTAATACAATCGGCACAAATACAGCAGAGATTTTATCCGCAAGGGCTTGTATCGGGGCACGGCTACCTTGCGCGTCCTCAACCATTTTTATAATATGAGATAACAAAGTTTCAGAGCCAACTTTTGTCGCTCTAAAATTAAAAGTTCCTGTCGTGTTGATAGTTCCAGCGACAACTTGCATACCGATACTTTTTTCTACAGGAATTGGTTCGCCACTGATCATTGCTTCATCAACATATGAGGAGCCTTCTACAACAACCCCGTCAACAGGAATTTTTTGTCCGGGTTTTACAATGATAATTTCCCCATGCTTTACTTCTTCAATTTTTATTTCAATTTCTCTTCCACCTCTTATGACAAGAGCATTTTTTACTTGAAGTCCTAAGAGTTTTTCAATTGCATCTCCAGTTTTTAGTTTTGATTTTGCCTCTAAATATTTTCCTAAAGCAATGAAAGTAATCACCACAATAGAAACATCGTAAAAATTGTATTGCGCGCTCAGATATGGTTTCAAAACTTCTTCAAATGCCGTAACAATAAAACTGTATAAAAAGGCGACTGATGTTCCAAGTCCGATAAGCGTATCCATATTCGCTTTCCCATAACGAAAAAATCTATACACTCCGAGCAAGTATGGCTTGCCGATAGTTACAAAAATGTATGTGGCAAAGATTGGCAGAAGGTGGTGGAAAAATTCATACATTGTATGAGACATTGGAGCGACTAGATTGTATTGTCCAAATATTTCCCAACCCATTATAAAAATACTGGTACCTGCGACAGGAAGCGCGCCAAACATTCCTTTTCTCATATCGTCTATTTCTTTCAGTTTTTCTTTTTTTGATTGATTAAGCCCAAGATGCGCCGCATGTTCGCTAGCAGACATACCCATTTCGCTAGCTGTCATATTTTCAGTCACATCATGAACCAAAGAATACCCTAATGGTTCTAACTTCTTATTAAAATCTTCTGGGCTTGTCTTACTTTCATCAAAAGATATTCTTGCGTTCTCGGTGCCATTGTTTACTGAAATGTCTTCTACTCCATCGATTTTCTTGACCGCTCTTTCAATAATACTTGCGCACGAAGCGCAGTGCATTCCTTTTACTTTGTAAGTTTTAGAAATATTCATTATTCGTAATATATCATAATAGTTATATAATTCATACATGCAACTTCACGACAAACTCGAAGAAAAATTCCGCTTGGATAAAAATCAGAAAAAAGCTTTACATAAACTCAAACTTTTCTCTGTGGCAGATCTGCTTTTTCACTTCCCTGTCCGCTATTCACATATCAGTGAAATAAAACCCATAAATCAATTGGTGGCAGGAGAATATGCCACAGTATATGGAAAATTTTGGAGTCCAGATATAAAGCGAGGATATAAAAGTAAAATCTTGAGAGCTGAAGGAGAAGTAATAGACGAAACCGGAAAAATAAAAGTATTTTGGTTTAATCAGGCTTATATGGCAAAAATGATACATTCCGGACAATTTGTAGAATTCACAGGTAAAGTAATGGAAAGTAAAAGAGGCAAATATCTGGCAAACCCAGAATTTAAAAAAGTTGATTCAATGCCGATTGATATACATGATTCTTTATTTAATTTTGACAAGAAAAAACAGAGTGAGGTATTTGGTTTTCCTGTTTATATTGAAACCAGAGGAATAACTTCAAAATGGTTTTATCACACTATCTTAAAAATTATATCCGCCAAAGGCGGACCCGCCTCTGGCGGGAAAGAAGCTCGGTTTTTAGATACGATAGAAGATTACATACCAAAAGAAATACTAGATAAGTATCATCTGCCAACGCTAAAAACTGCGCTCATCTGGATACATAAACCAAAAAATGCCAAAGATGCGGAGTCTGCGCGCAAAAGATTCGCTTTTGAAGAAGTTTTTTGCATTCAGCTTGAACGCCAGCATGATAAATTTGAATACAGAAAGAATAAATCTTTCCAAATAAAACAAAGTGGAAAAGATACGGCAGAATTCTTGAAACGTTTTCCTTTTAAGCCCACTAACTCACAGACGAAATCAATTGAAACAATATTAAACGATATAGCAAAAAACTTCCCTATGTCTAGACTATTGGAGGGTGATGTCGGAAGCGGAAAAACTGCCGTGGCAGCGACGGCCGCATATGCTGTAGTAAATCAGGCAAAAAATAATTATAACCCTCCCGCAACGAGCAGTGTTACACTGCGAGCAGGTCTGCAGGTGGCTTATATGGCGCCGACAGAAATATTAGCGACTCAACATTTTGAATCTTTTATAAATTATTTTCAGTATTTGCCGATTAATATAGGACTCATCACGGGAAGCGGTTGTCGAAAATTTCCGGCAAAAACAATCAGCCCCGATGGTAAAGTAAACTGGACTACAATTTCTCGCGCGCAACTTTTAAAATGGGTAATGAACGGAGAAATATCTATCCTTGTAGGCACACACGCTCTTATTCAAAAAACTGTAAAATTTAAAAATTTAGCATTAGCCGTTATTGATGAACAGCATAGATTTGGCACAACCCAAAGAAGAAAACTAGTGAGAAAAGACGCAAAAGGAATTACAAATGCGCCACATTTGCTTTCTATGACAGCTACTCCCATCCCCCGCACGCTCGCGCTTACTATTTATGGCGACTTGGACCTGTCGCTTCTAGATGAAATGCCGGCCGGCAGAAAACAAATAATTACAGAAATTATTACACCTGATAAGCGCGAGGAAACTTATGAACAAATACGAAAAGAATTAAAGTCTGGCAGACAGCTCTATGTAATTTGTCCGAGAATTTTTGAAGCTGGCGAAGAGCCGAGTGTTGTCGAGCGAACCCTTCGGAGAAGCGACGGCGACGAAGAGAGAAAATTTTCAGCAGAAAATTTTCGTGGTGAGTCCGGCAACACTCGGCTCGGAGCGCTAGAAATGAAAGCGGTAACTTCAGAAGCTAAACGTCTCAAAAAAGAAATTTTTTACGAATATGAAATAGGTGTACTCCACAGTAAAATGAGCAAGGAAAAAAAAGAAAAAGTTATGCAGGAATTTGTAAAAGGCAATTTAAATATTCTTTGCGCCACCTCTGTGGTGGAGGTGGGAGTAAATGTCCCCAATGCCACAGTCATAATAATAGAAGGCGCGGAACGTTTTGGACTGGCTCAACTGCATCAATTGCGCGGACGTGTAATCAGAAGCTCACATCAAGCGTATTGCTATATCTTTGCTGAAGCAAAAAGTGAAAAAACGATAGCTCGCCTGAAAGCATTGAAAACCGCCAAGAATGGTTTTGAATTGGCAGAATTAGATTTGTCGCTTCGTGGCGCCGGAGAACTAGGAGGCGTAAAACAATGGGGCATCACTGATCTCGGCATGGAAGCGATTAAAAATATTAAAATGGTGGAAGCCGCTCGCGCGGAAGCTATTCGTTTGATAGAAGAAAATCCTGAACTTTCAAACTATCCCCTCCTTAAACAAAAAGTTCACCAAAAAGCCGGTGAATTTCATTTTGAGTAATGTTGTCCGCCTGCTACGATTCGAACGTAGGACCCTCTAGGTATAAGCTAGATGCTCTAACCAACTGAGCTACAGGCGGTTATAAAATATTAACTCATTATTGAGCTAAAAACAAATAGATTAAGCAACGGTTGATACTATTATCTCCTTCTTCTTGAGCGTTATCCCATGCGCAGTTAATATTTTTTCATATTCTTCTTGCTCTAATGTTTCCACTTCAATAAGTTTATTGGCAATAGCAGTGAACGCTTTTTTATGTTCAGTCAGAACATCTCTAGCGGACTTTAACCCATCAGCTATCATTCTTGAGACTTCCGCATCCACCTTTGTAGAGACCGCTTCAGAATATTCTTTTTCAATCAGCTCGCCATATTGAGGTCTTCCCCCACCTCCAACTAAAGCAATAGGCCCAATAATGTCTGACATCCCGAAACGTGTAACCATTGCCCGGGCTAAATTAGTCGCTGCTGAAAGGTCGCTCGAAGGACCGGTGGTGATATCTCCAAATATCATCTGTTCTGCCACATAACCGCCGAGAGACATGGCAATGTCATCTATGAATTCTTTTTTAGATTGAAGTCGCCTCTCTTCTAGGGGCAATTTCAAAGTGTACCCTCCGGCATTTCCTCTAGAGATAATAGAAACTTTATGAACTGGGTCAGCGTGTGGTAAAACTGAAGCTACTAAAGCGTGCCCTGCTTCATGATACGCTGTAATTTCTTTTTCTTTTTTGGAAAGCAAATGGCTTTTTCTTTCTGGCCCTAACATAACTTTCTCAATAGAGCGAATCAAATCAAATTGGAAAACTTTCTTGCGATTTTCGCGAGCGGCCAGTATCGCGCCTTCGTTCATTAAGGAATGCAGATCAGCTCCAGAAAATCCGGGAGTGCGTTCGGCAATTAACTTCAAATTAATATCTTCCGCTAATGGTTTTTTGACCGCATGAATTTTTAATATTTCTTCACGGTCAGCGCGATCAGGCAAATCAAGCAATACTTTTCTATCAAAACGGCCGGGGCGAATAAGAGCTGGGTCAAGCACGTCCGGTCTATTGGTCGCCGCCATCACTATTACTTTATCATTCGGTTCAAAACCGTCCATTTCCACCAATATTTGATTTAATGTTTGTTCACGCTCATCATTGCCTCCGCCAAAACCACCCCCACGAGTCCGCCCGATGGCATCTATTTCATCCACAAATATTATCGCTGGAGCGGCTTTTTTCGCCATTTTAAAAAGGTCCCGCACGCGCGAAGCTCCTACACCCACAAACATC
This sequence comes from Candidatus Nomurabacteria bacterium RIFCSPHIGHO2_01_FULL_37_25, assembly GCA_001786765.1. Classification (GTDB taxonomy): domain Bacteria; phylum Patescibacteriota; class Minisyncoccia; order Phycocordibacterales; family UBA9973; genus UBA9973. The sequence continues at coordinate 60,398 of MFTH01000008.1, read as the reverse complement.
TCCACAAACTCACTTCCAGATAAATGAAAAAACGGCACACTGGCTTCCCCCGCCACAGCTCTAGCAAGTAAAGTTTTTCCTGTGCCCGGCGCGCCAGTTAAAATAACGCCTTTGGGAATCCGCGCGCCAATATCTAAAAATTTCTTGGGGCTTTTTAAAAAATCTACAATTTCTTTTAATTCTTCTTTTGCCTCGCGACATCCAGCCACATCTTTAAAAGTGACTTTATTGTTCTTGTCATTTGGATCAGTGATGCGCGCTTTGGACTGACCAAAAGAAAGCGCTTGCATACCCGCTCCTTTAACTTGCCTTGATAGATACCAAAAGAAAATTAAAATAAAAATTATCGGCAATAAAAACGGAAGAATGTTTAAAAGTAAAAATACAAAACCACTTTCTTTTTTTATTTCTATCTCGGTTTTTGTTAATGCTTCGCTACTTACACCATAATTAAAAAGTGTCTGTGATAAAGACGCGTCAACTTCTTTTTTAGAAATTTTAATTTTATCATTTTGAAAAGTGATAGTGAGTTTGTCACCTTCAACAAGAATCTTTTTTATTTCTCCAGCGGAAACACTTTTTGCTAAATCAGAAATCGGAATCTCTGGGATAATTTCTGCATTGTCAGACACTACTAAATACACTGCCGTGATAAGCATAAAAATAAATATTGCTCCAGCAACACTACTTCCAAAAGTATTTTCCACTTTTGGCTTTTTGTCTTTATTTTGCAAGCTGTTTTTCTTCAAAAAATTAAAATTCATCCCGTTAGAGATAGGAAGCGCCCAATCTACTTTTAAGATAACGCTTACCCATTCCCGATTTTAAGTATAATTCCCTCGACCTCGCTTTACTTTCTAATAAACACGCTTCGTAATATATCAAAACAAATGGGCCTCTGCCTTTCGTATATGTCGATAAACCCTTATTGTGTTGATTTAGGCGCTTCCGTAGATCTTGCGTATGTCCCGTGTAAATTTTACCGTCCTTCTTGCTTTTTAATATGTATGTGTAATAAAACATAAGTAATCTCTAACGGGATCCATCTTTAGAGAGTACCATAAAAAACACAAAACAACAAGAAAAAACTGAGGAAATTTATGCTAAGATTAAATTATGCCCCATTATGCGGAAAATAGAAAAGTGTATTTTAATTATGAAATCTTGGAGAAGTACGAAGCAGGTATTGAGCTTTTGGGCGTGGAGGTAAAATCTATAAGAGGGGGAAAAATGTCTCTCGAAGGAGCTTTTGTTACTGTTCGGGGAGGAGAAACATATTTGATAAACTCCAACATACCGCCATATCAAGTCAAAAATACGCCAAAAGATTATGATCCACTGCGCAACAGAAAACTTTTACTAACTAAAAAAGAAATCTTTGAACTCGCCGGCAGTGAGAAAAACAAGAGTTTGACAATTGTGCCGATTTCAGTGTATAATAAAAACAGAAAAATCAAAATAGAGATAGCTTTAGTTAAGGGTAAGAAAAAATACGATAAACGTGAAACTTTAAAAAAGCGTGATACTCTTCGTGAAATAAGAAGAGAATACAAAGAACGTTGACAAAAAAAATATTGGAACATAACTTTTGCAGGGGTTTCGAGGCTGACGAGCCGAGAACTTCAGGATTTTTTAAGCTTCAAAAAATCCGTACCGGAAAAAGTTATGTTCCAACATTTTTTATAAAATGGGGATGCAAGGCATAGACAGTAGGCCATTTGTTATTGACGCATACCGAGCATGAACGTAATCTCGTAAAACTTCGTTCAAATGTTAATTGCAAAATTAGCTTCTAAGGTGAAAGCAGTCTCTCCATACTTCAGTATGAATGACTTCGCTTTCGCTCGAGTTTCCGCTTACGCGTAACTCGTGTCTCTCTCATAGACTTCCGATATATGAGTAGAGGCATAATATTATCGGGATAGTCCCGACACAGCTTCGCCGTCGGGGCGAAACACAGAAGCTCGATTAAAAAATATTTCGCGCGTTTCTGAATTTTTTAATTTAAAACAAAAAACGCGCTATGTATGTAGACTTCTTGACAAAAACCTTCTGCACGGGGGCTCATTTCCCCCCATCTCCACTGCTTCGCTAAAGCTTCGCAGTGCTAGCACAAGAAATTTAGCGTAAAAAGCTCTCTTTTCAAAAGAGAGCTTTTTGATTTTTGGTACAAAAATAAGCAGTAAGTCCTGCATAGCCTTAGCGACGCAAGACTGTTATAATTCAAATGTATTACGTTTATATATTAAAAAATAAAAATGCTAGGCTCATTTACCCCAGAAAACTTAAAACAACTATCTGAACGTGAAAAATCAGTTGAGCAATTAGAAAAGCTCGGTAATATTTGGATTGGTCCTGATATAGCAATAGAAAAACCTGTGATTATAAATCCGAACCAATTAACTCAAGGTGTTAATATTATTGTAAATAAAAAAGATTTTCCCGCAATAGATATCACTAAAGGAGGTTTAGGCTCTTTGAGCTGGTCTGTAAGAAGTTTTTTTGCGCAAACTGGGGTAGAAATAAGTTTTCACAACAGCAATGTTTCTGATGATATGTTGAAGGATATAAATAGTAGTAAAAATACATTGATACCTGTAGATCTAAAAAATTATGGACAGAGGCCAGTGGAAGTTAGCGGGAATGTTATGAGATTTTTCTGGGCTAATGACAGCAAAAGATTAAGAGGTGCAGAACTTCTAAATAAAGTTAAATCTGGTGAATTTGTTGTTGATGGAGTGGAAGGTGAAGATTGGTTTTTAGGTGGCTATAATGAAGAAGATAAATTTACTACAACAGGAAAGGGTTCGGATAAAGGTCTGTGTATTGTTGTCCGTCTCAAACCTGAAAAACTTTATATTCCTCACACATCAGAACCAATCAAAAAAGACAACACAAAAAGCACTAGAGAAAATTTATTGGGTTTGTTACAACCAATACCAAAAGGAGTAAACGCAAACTTTGAGATAGGAGAAACTCCAAGAATAAAATTGGGACCAAATATTGTTGGAGTAATAAATTTAGGAGTAAATGAAAAAAATCAAAAACATATTAATTAACCTCTAGTTGATCCCGGATCAGATTGGCCTATTAGAACTGAAACTTTACACGGACTAGAGTATATAGAATTTTTTCTTTATGAAAAATAATAGGTAAGCTTATTAAAAGACTTTAATTTTGATTCATTATAAATTTTTACTTAGAATAATTCTGTGAAACAGAAAACACATTTAACAAACACAACGCGAACCTGTCAAAATTGTAAAAAGGATTTTTCGATTGAACCTGACGATTTTTTGTTTTACGAAAAAATAAAAGTTCCACCACCGACGTGGTGCCCGGAATGCAGACTTATTAGACGATTAGTTAGCGCGAATGAGTTAGCGCTTTATAAACGTAAATGTGATTTTACCGGGGAACAGATTTTTAGCATGTATGACAAAGATGCGCCTTTCCCGGTATATGAAACTTCTAAATGGTATTCCGATGAATGGGACCCGTATCAATACGGCATGGATTATGATTTTTCTAAACCATTTTTCCAACAATTCTTAGAGTTAAGAAACAAAGTTCCTAAAATGGCTTTGGTCAGACAAGGATTTTCAATAAACAGCGAATACACGCATCGTGTTCATAATATGAAGAATTCTTACATGGTTTTTCGAGCCAGTAATAGTCTTGATTCTATGTATATTTACAATGCGACTAACTTAACGGACTGTGTAGATTGTTATAATATATCTCAATGCGATTTATGTTATGAATGCATAGATTGTAATAAATGTTATAAAACAAAATTCTCAAAAGACAGCATAGAGTGTAGAGATAGCATGTTTTTGTACGCTTGCCGTAATTGTTCTAACTGCGTTGGTTGTGTGAATTTAGTTAACAAAGAATATTTTATTTTCAATAAAAAATACACAAAAGAAGAATATCTTGAGAAATTAAAAGAATTAAAATTAAATACTTTTACTGGAATAAAAGCGATGGAAATAGAATTTACCAAATTCAGAAAAAAATTCCCGAAACGGGCAATAATGTCTATAAAATCTGAAAATGTTTCTGGTGATTGGTTTTTGAATTGTAAAAATGTGACTCAATCTTTTGAATGTCGAAATGTAAAAGATGGAAAATATCTTTTGGGAGTTTTTGATGCGCAAGATTGTATGGATTATTATCAATGGGGAAATAATTCAGAGTTAATATATGATTCATTAAATGTCGGTATTAATTCTTCTCGAATATCTTTTTCTACACAATGTTGGATGAGCGCGCACGATCTTTTATATTGTGATTCATGTCCTAGTTCAAGCTATTGTTTTGGGTGTATTGGGTTAAAGAAAGGTCAGTACTCAATTTTGAATAAAAAATACAGCAAAGAAGAATACGAGGAGTTAGTGCCAAAAATTATAAAACACATGAACGATATGCCTTTCGTAGATAATAGAGGAATAGAATACAGATTCGGAGAACATTTCCCTGATGAGCTCTCAGCTTTTGCCTATAATGAAACTTCCGTCATATATTTATATCCAATTTCTAAAGAGGAAGCGCTCGCAAAAGGGTACAGATGGAAAGATAAAGAAAAAAGAAATTATAAGACAACCAAACGAAGCGGAGAATTGCCCGAGACTATCCAAGAAGTCGATGATTCTATTTTAGGTGAAATTATTGAATGCGCGGAGAAAGATAGCCAGTATTCAACGGGAGCCTATCGAATAACTCAAAATGAACTCACTTTTTATCGCCGAATGGATTTACCTCTTCCGAGAGTTTGCTTTAACATCAGACACAAGCGACGACTCGAAAAACGCCCACCGCTTCGCGCTATCAAACGCTTTTGTTCTAAATGTAAAACAGAAGTAGAAACAGTCTATGATGAAAACTATGCTCCGATAATTTACTGCGAGCGATGTTATCAGCAAGAAGTATATTAGAAAAATACAAATAACAGTGTTCCCCACCACACATTGACTTTAAGTTCTAAGTAAGCTATATTTAAGTAGTTAAAATTTACTTTACATTAATACTTGCGAGAAAGAATAAACAATCAAATACGAGCGACAGAACTTCGGGTTCTAGACAGTGAAAACAAAAATCTAGGTGTTTTGAGCATAAAAAACGCATTGGAATTAGCGCAAAGTAAAGGCTTGGACTTAATTGAAATATCTCCAAATTCTAATCCCCCATTAGCGAAAATAATGGATTTTGGCAAATATCAATACGAAGCCAACAAAAAATTGAAAAAATCTAAAGCTGGCGCAAACAAAACAGAAACGAAAGGAATTCAAATAAAGATAGGAACCGGAGATCATGATTTGGAATTAAAAGCGAAAACTGCTTCAAAGTGGATAAAAGAAGGACACAGAGTCAAAGTTGAACTTTTCCTTGCCGGACGCGCGAAGTATATGGATGAAAAATTTTTAAGAGAACGTTTAGACAGAGTATTGCACTTGATTACAGAAAATTACAAAATATCCGATGCTTATAAAAAAGGCCCAAAAGGTTTAACAACAACAATAGAAAAAGCAAAATGAAAGGAATGAAAACAAATAAATCGTATTCCAAGAGACTGAAAGTCACGAAAAACGGAAAAATAATTTCTCGCAAGCCGGGATTTAATCATTTTAATGCAAAACAGTCGCGCGCTAAACAACTCGCCGGCAAAAATAGTCAAAGTTTTGTTATTAAAAACAAACCAAAAAGCCACTTGCTTCCCTTTTCTTAAGACTTTATAAACTTTATAACTTAACTACTAATATGACCAGAGTAAAAAAAGGAGTACACGCATTAAAAAGACGCAGAAGTATCTTAAAACAAACTAAAGGCTTTCGTCATGGACGAAGCACCAAAGAACGCCAAGCAAAAGAAGCTCTTTTACATGCTGGAAATTATGCTTTCGCGCATAGGAAAGACAAGAAGTCGCACAATAGAAAACTTTGGAATATTAAGATAAACGCCGGCGCCCGCGAGCTCGGAATGACTTATTCGAAATTGATTGACAAATTAACAAAGAAAAAAATCTTACTTGACCGTAAAATTCTCGCCGACTTCGCCGAACATCATCCTGCCACTTTTGCTAGAATTTTAGAAAGTGTTAAATAAAATTCAAATTGTTTCTTAATTTGGATCCGAAACAGAATCTTTTGTAATTTTGTATTCTTTTATTTTATCTTTCTTAACTAAAACAATAATATCTTCCACAAGTTTCTTAGGGTCATCGCTCGTAACAATTTTCGCATTGAGACGATGACTTTTTTGCACAATCTCTTTAATTTGATCTCCCATTTCCCATGGTCCTTCAAAAATACCGATTGGCTTCCCATCTTCAAATGCAACAGTGAATTCGTGGATAGTGCCGATACGCCCACAACCGCATATCACAGCATCAGCAGAACGAGTCAGTAGCAGATCGCGTCCAGGATAACCGAAACCAGTGTAAATCATCAAATCCATATAATCAAGCGGAAGTTTATAAACTTCAACATGTTCCTTCTCAGACGCCGCTGGAGAAAAGCCGATGGACATTCCACCTATTTCTTTGAATCCCATCGCCACCCAAAGTGGGAATCCAGTGGTTGCTCCTGTGACGAGCACTGTTCCTTGCCGAGCAATTTCACGTCCTAGTTCTTTTGCTTTTTCTAATGCATCTATCCCGCAATGACCAGTCTCAGCCGCGCCTGAAACGCAAATCTTTATCTGGCTGTGTCCATGTTTGTTTGGAAAATTTAATGAAGAATCCATAATATTAGTATAACATATTAGCAAACTAGTGTTACACTATCCCCCCGCTCCGGAGCCGATGCGTCAATGCCTAAATTATCCCTAAGTTTCTGTGTTAGAAACATTGCTGACTTTGGTTCACCCATAACTACAAAAACTTTTTTAATTGTATCTCTCATATCTTCCACAAAAGCGAGCAGCCCGTAACAATCTTTATGCCCTGAGTATCCTGTAATTGTAACAATATGCGCTCGAACTACCACGTCTTCATTCGTTATACGCACTGTCTTAACTCCTTCTTGAATCAAGCGCCCGAGACTGCCTGCAGTTTGATATCCAGTAAGAAGTAGAGTGTTGTTTGGGTCTGGCAAATAATGCCTTTCATGGTGCACTACACGCCCGCCCGTAGACATTCCGCTTCCAGCGATAACTATTTTAGGATTTGGCACATTACCTATCATTCGGGACTCTTCAGACTTTAAAGTATTATGCAATCCAGGAAAATCAAACAAATATTTATCATGCGACATCGCTTTTTGAGCTGTTTCATTAAAATAATTTCTAAATTGTTTGAAAACTTCAGTTAAACGAATAGCCAAAGGAGAGTCGAGGAAAATAGGCATTACGGGAATACGATTGTTTTCTACTAAAGCATTGAGCTCAAAGAGGAGCTCTTGGGAACGTTCTAGCGAAAAAGTCGGTATGATAAGTGTTCCTTTTCTTTTATAATTATCCTCTATTGTTTCTTCCAGAAATTTCCTGCGATCATCTCTGGACTCATGATTTCTATCACCATAGACGGACTCCATAATTAAATAATCAGCATCAATAACTCTTTCAGTATCAGGAAGAAGCGGTGAAGGTGAATTGCCTAAGTCTCCAGTGAAAAGAATGACCTTGCCATTGAACACGAATCTAATCATGGCTGAACCTAATATATGCCCAGCATCTAAAAAAGATACTTCTAAATTTGGAGTAATTTTTATTGTATCGTGATATTTAAATCCTTGCCAAAATGAGAGCGCTAATTTTATACTTTCTGGTGTATAAATTTTATCCAAATGAAGTTCTGCATTTTTAGATAAAATACCTGCAGTATCCTCAAGCATTGGAAAAGCCAATGCGCGAGTAGGTTCTGTGGAATATATTTTCCCATGAAATCCTTCATTAATAAGTTTCGGAATACGGCCCAAATGGTCAACATGCGCATGAGTAACAAAAAGAATATCTATTTCCCTTGAATCATAAGGAAAAGGATCCCAATTTATATCGTCCGCTAATTTTGTTCCCTGAATAAGTCCGCAATCAACCAAAATTTTCTTTCCATCTACCTCCAAAAGAAAATTAGCTCCAGTCACAGAGCCAGTTCCTCCACAAAATGTTATTTTGGCAATTTTTTCCATCCCGTTAGAGATAGGAAATCTTTAGATTTCCGTACCCTTAATTACTATTAATATTTTAATCAATTTGATCATAAATATATTTTTTATTTTATATTAAACTTTTTAATCTCTAACGGGATCCATAAATAAAGAATAGCACATAAACCGCCGAATAAGTCAAAAAATAAATCAGACACAGTGTCTATATAATTAAAAGGATTTTGCGCAAGAATATCGTTCACTAAGATTTCATATACTTCCCAGCCGACACCAATAATTAATACTGAAAATAATATTTTGAAAATTAATCTACTAGACATATTTTGGAGTAGAAAAATATAGAAATAGGCAAGCCCAACCCAAAATCCGCCCAAAAAATGCATAATCATATCAAAATACCAAATAGAAGAATACCAGTAGAATTTATTTGCGAAAAAATTTACTAAAAAAATTAAAAAAATAAGGTATATTAAAGTTTTTATGAGCTTTCTTCTGTCCATTCCAGTATTATAGCAATAAGAGAGAAGCAGAAACAAATTTATTTGTTTAATGTCCGAACGCCATTGCTATATGGTAATCCATATACCTATTTTACAAGAAAAAATCCGCCCAAAATAATCGGTAGCGGAGTTCTTCTTAGGACTATTTCTGATGTATTACCATAGCTTATAGCTACGTGGGTGTTAGACGCGCGCAACCAAAGTTACACTCGATCGAAACTCCCATAATTTAGTGTTCTAGGTAATGATCGGAAATAACCCTACTGAAATTATAGCAAGGTCATTAATATAAGCAACTAGACAAAGACAATTTTTTGTTTCTGAATTAACTTTTAGATAAAAAAGCTTTTAGCTTATCAACATACGGTTGTTTTTCTTCTTGAGTTGGCCAGTAAGTATCTTCATGGTTTAAATATAAATTATCTCCTTTATATCGAGGAAAAATATGTAGATGATAATGATAAACATCTTGATTACCATCAGGCTCATTGTGTTGCCTTGTGGAAATACCATCACATTTATAAGCTTCTTTTAAGGCCACAGCTATTTTCTTAGAAAAATCAAAAATTTTATGACCTATTTCTTCCGACATATCATAGATATTTTCTATGTGTTCGTTAGGAATAATTATTACATGTCCTAAATTTGATTTCCACCATTTACCAGCAATGAAAACAGTGATAAATGTATCTCTAAAGATTATCGATCCTTCTTGATCACCTTTCTCTGTAACTTCTCCTTGTGAAATTTGGCACAAAGGACAAATATAATTTTCTGGTTCGTGATTATACATAAATTAATGTAAAAAACGGAAGCAAGGCTTCCGTTTTTTTTATTCATCCACACCAAAACGTTTATAGTCGTAGGTTTTTCCTTCGCCGAACCAGTGTTTTATTTCGTGCTCCGCTTCTTCTGGAGTTTCGGAGCAATGAATAATATTCATCACTGCGCGTTTTTCTTTATTAGCCAATGCCGGACTATCTATAGAAAAATCTCCCCGAATTGTGCCCATATCTGCTTTGTATGGCATCGTATCGCCAGCTATTTTACGAACAACATCAACTGCATGCACCCCTTGCACAACCATTTTTACCAATGGCGCTGATTTCATGTAATCAATCAACCATTTGCGAATTTCCGGACCAATTTTTTCAGGTTCTAGAGTTCCAAAATCAAGCATAGCGTCGTAACCATATTTCTCATAAGTCGTGAGAGTTTTATGCCCAAGTCGAGTAATCCATTCTTCGTTCTTTGGATAATGATTATCTATTTGGTCATGCGAAGGCTGGAACATTTCCAGCGCTATGATCTTTAGATCGCGTTGTTCAAAGCGACGAATAATCTCCCCCGTTAAGCCCTTTCGTACTCCATCAGGCTTTAGCATCACATATGTCCTCTCTTCTTTTGGATGTTTCATAAAATCTATTCTAGCAGAAAAAAATAATTTTGCAAAATTATTTTTTAATCATTCCTTCAAAAGTTATGGAAGAATAATCGTTTATATTATAGCCGTATTTTTTATAAACAGTCCCAGCTGTACCTATAATACCAATTTCTGGATCAAAACCAAGTTCTCGCGCGGCATTTTTAGCTTTCTCGAAGGAACTTGATTCAATTTCTAAATATGTAGGAATTTGTGGCCAAAAATCAATATCGAAAACTACTTCCCCTTTTACATAACGTATTCTTCTGTTTTTTTCTTTTTGATTTTCTAAAAACCCTGTTGCCTTAACAAGCTGGCAAGTTTTTTCATAATCATCTACCATTACTTCTATCTCTTTCATCCCAACATTTTTCATACTTCCATCTTCTTGTTTTTCTTTAATATTTTCTTTGTAAGCCAACGTCGTTTCTCTGCCATCAGTTCGCACTCTAATCCAGCCTTTTTTCTTTTCCATATTCGTATCAGCAGAATAAAAAATAGTCCGACTATAATCATACTCCCCCACTTTCTTTGCGCCAATAGACAAGAGTTTCTTCTCTAATTCCGGCACATCAACTTCTAAGAATTTTATTTCAAACTCTTCCATATCCATTTTATTCCATTGATTTATATCTCCCCATAATTTCGTTTTCCACTTCTTCTCTGTCTCTGCCGTATTTTACATAAGAGAGTTCTTTCAGACTATCCACAATATCAGGATTGCCTTTCTCTGGCGCTAGGGTTCTCAAGTTGAAAGGTTTTACCGGTTGACCATTTACCAACATGCTGATATAGGCATTGTAATTATCGAGTTTGGTGATATCTTGAGCTGTAAATTGAGGTTTAAATTTTGATTCCAGAAAGGTGGCATCTTCGGTGCCAACACGAAAAACTGCCATTCCTCCGACATTGCCAAAAACCGCATTTTTAATATTCTCTTCAAGTTGCGTAATATATTGATGCGCGATATTGAGTGAAAGTCTATACTTACGAGCTTCGGACAAAATGGACGCGATAGAGTCAGTCGTCACATTTTGAAATTCATCAATATAAAGATAAAAATCATTCATTGGTTTGCCAAACATATCCACCCGCGACAACGCAGCCATTTGAATTTTCCCCACGAGCACTAAACCTATCAAATTCGCATTTATATCTCCCAACCTACCTTTAGAGAGATTCACTAAAAGAATCTTTTTCTCGTCCATAATTTTGCGGAAATTGAAAACTGAATTTTGTTGAAGCACGACAGGACGCATTATGTCATTGCTGATAAAGTTATCAAATTTTGAAGAAATGTACGGCACAAAGTTTGCTAAAGATTGGTCCCCGGTTGTCTGCTCAGCGGAAATCCAAAATTGTTTAATGATAGGATTTTTACATCTTTCTAGTTTCATATCTCTGAATTCTTTGTCAGCAAGAACACGAGTGATTTCAAGAAGTGTTGAACCAGATTCTGGATCTTCCATCACAAGAAACGCGCTATTTCTAAAATATTGCTCAAACATCGCTCCACCCCCCACTTTCATATCAAAAAGTTTATTAAAAATCCCCATCAGTTCGTTCACTACGAAAGTCTTCTGCTCCGGATATTTAGTATCGTATTCAAGCATATTTAATCCCATTGGACGAGGAGTGTAAGCCGGATCAAAATAAATAACATCATCAATGCGTTCTTTTGGAATACGCGACAAAATAGTCTGAATGTCCGTGCCATGCGGGTCAATATAACAGCATCCATCGCCATTTCTGATGTCTTGAGTTATCATATTAAGCATTATGTTAGTTTTACCTGTTCCGGTCTGACCAATCACATAAAAATGCCTCATTCGGTCTTCGCGAGCCAAATGAACTTCAGTCTCTTTTCCTCTATAACTATTTACTCCTAAAATTATTCCCTCGTTTTTTAACTCAAGTGGCGCAGGCGCGATGCCTGCCTTAGCTTCTTTCAGTTGTGGCTGGCTACTACCAACTGGAAAATGAAACACCGAAGCAAGCTCTTTCAAATTAAGCGGAAGAATTTTATCTGAAGAAAAAGAACGATATGAGAAATCATGAAAAAGTTTTTTCAAATCACTGCCGTGAGCTTCTTCAAAAATAAATGAATTGCTAGCCGCTTCAGAAAATTGATTAAAGGAAGACTTTATTTCTTGCAGTATGGCTTCTGCTCTCTCTTTATTTTCTGCAGAGGCGATAATACGAATGTTAGCTTTCATAATGGTACTTTTTATCTTATTGCCTATCTTCTCGACAGCTCCCTCATCTACTGCGCGTCTGCCTTTCATATATTTATCTTGGTTTTTTCCCTCTGGTTGTTTTTCTTTATGTCCAAAAAAAAGTTCTTTACCCACCTTAATCAAAGCCCGATTGAACTTATATAAATCATCTGCCGCGTTTTTTACAGACATGCCATCTTTCACATCATCTAAAATCATATGAAATTCATTTATAAATTTATCACCAGCAGGAGCGACCACGAGCTGAATCGCCGCGCCTTCGCCTTCCGTCTTTAACTTAGAAAAAACATTCAATATCATATTCATCGGATCATGTTCTATATTGTCATAAGTTTTAATAGGCATCACCCCTCGTTCAGAAAAACTCGCATAAGCTCCGACTGAACCGCCAGAAGCATTAAAAATATTATAATCATCCGCGATTTCGTGAATTTTTGCATTATGATAAAACGCCAAAATCTGTTTTTCAAAAAGCGAGAGATGCTTGTTTGGAATGCCCGCATAAATGATTACTTCGTCATTTTGATTGCTAAGCGCCACTTCAAGTGTAAAATAAATTTCCTTTTCATTTTTTTTATCTACCGAAATAGACTGCATGCCTGCATAAAATTGCTCCATCGCACCGATGAACTCTTTGAAGTTTTTTGACTTGTCAGCTTCCTCCGCAGGAGGCGGAAGGGTGATTTCAAAAAGCGTCATATTGAGAGACTTATGCAAAGGCGTGCCTTCTTTAATATCTGGGATTATTTGTCCAGTTTTTAAATATTGAACCAGCAATCTGTGAAAATCATCGTCAACGTGAGGATTGCCCATTGCTTCCACTACCGAGAGAGCATTACGGATTCCTTTTGTAATGACAATACCTAAAAGTTCCTCCATCACATTATCATGCGATTCAGGCCGAAGAGCTAAAACTATGCCTTGCGCTTCTTTTTCACTTATAATATGACTGCTATGCACTACTTGTTTTGCTGGAAGCTCTTTATAGGCTCCCACAACTTCGCGCGCGGCATTTTCTTTCGCATTTTCAAAGTGTCCTGTTTTTACAAGTTCCTCTTCGCGTTTGGCAACATGAGCGCGCAAATATTCAAGCTCCTCTTCGGGATTCTTAAACTTTGGCATTTCCTGAAAAAATGATGAGTCCATCAATTTATTATATCAAAAAAACTAAATCTTAGTTAAAATCTCAGGTTCACCGTCAGTGATTAAAATCGTATTCTCAAAATGAGCGCTGTTTTTTCTGTCAGCTGTACGAAAAGTATAGCCATCAGTTTCTAGTGTTACATTCTTAGCGCCTAAATTAATCATTGGCTCTATGGCTATAACCATACCGGGAATCAGCTTTGCTCCTTTACCTTTCTTTCCAAAATTTGGAATATACGGATCTTCGTGAATCGCGCGACCCACTCCATGTCCCGAGAGAACTTCCACAATGCCATATTGCATATTGTTTTTCTTGTCTTTTGAACGTATAAAACTTTCCACAGCAAAACCAATATCTCCTACAGTGCCTCCAGAGCGCGCCGCGTCAACACCCGCCTTTAGAGCTTGCTCGGTTGTATCCATAAGTTTTTGATTAATAGAACTGACAGCGCCGACAGGTATGGTAATCGCCATATCTGTAAAAAGACCCTTGTGTTTAACACCTAGATCAAGCGAAACAATGTCGCCTTCTTTTAATATTCTTTTCTTGTTTGGAATCCCGTGCACAACCTCGTCATTGACCGATACACACAAAGATGCGGGAAAAGGATACTCTGCTCCCTCTGGACGATAATTTAAAAAAGCTGGCTCGTCACCCATATTTCTGATTAAGTCCTCCGCATATATATCTAAATCTTTTGTAGAAACACCGGGCTTGACCATGTCTTTCACTTTATAAAGAACAGTCGCTAAACGTTTGCCGCCCTCTCGCAGTATTTTTATTTCCTCTGATGTTTTGATAATTATCATAATTAAGAAATTATTGTCCCTAAAAACTTATCTCCACTCAAACACTTTGACAAGTTATCAATTGGCTTGCCGTTCATAATTATCACCTGCATACCTTCTTTTTGAGCCATTTCAGAAGCTACAGGATCAAAGGGAGAATTAAGTCCAGAAGTCCATTTTTTGGGAATAATGGCTCGGTAGTCTGCCCAAGATATCTTTTCAATTTTCTTGGCATTTAGGTTAACTTTTGGGTCAGAATCATAGACATAATCAATATTTGAGAGATTAATAATTTTTTTTGCATTAATTGATTTGGAAGCCAAAACCGCATCATAGTCTGTGCTCCGCTTAGGAGCATAAGCTGATCCAATAATTATTGGTTTTTCAAAAGAAAAAGGAACTGAAAGGTTAGAAATTACTTCATTTTGAGCATATTCACCAAAAATAATTCGCATTAATTCGGCGTTTACTTTCAAGGATGCAATACCTATCCAATCTAAATCTTCATCAGAAGGGCTAGCAAGTTCTTTGGCTGCTTCTTGATATCTTCGACAAACTTTCCCTCCACCGGTAATAATTACAAATTTTTTCCCCTTAGAAACATGCGAGAGAATTAAATCCTTGAAAGATTTAAGAAAATCAATATCTATACTATCCGGCACAATTAATGACCCGCCAAGTGAAATTATTATTGTTTCTTGCATACTAAATCCCCAATGATTTGATAATATCTTTGTGCACATTTTCGACTATTTGTTCTCCATTTATTTTATAAATCATATAATCCTCTTTATCCTTAAAATAATTCATTGATGGAATCACATTGTTCACATATTCATCAAATCTTTTTGCTAACCCCTCTCTTGTGTCATCATGCCTACCCCGCAAAAGATTCCTTTTCATAGCCTCCTCTTTACCAACTTCAATATAAATAATTTTCACATTATATCTTTTGACTGATTTCAGCAAGTCCATAAATTTTTCTGATTGATTTACAGTTCTCGGATATCCATCAAAAATCAGATGCTCTTCTCTAGATGAATTTAATCTGACAGCTTCAGCCACAAACTTGTTTGTCATTTCGTCCGGGACCAGTCTTCCAGAATTTAGGAACTCTTTTACAGTGTTTGTATCGAAATTATTATCTCTAGATTCAATGATTTTTCTAAAAATTTCCCCCGTGCCAATATAAACACAATCCTTCCCGTATTTATTTTTTATATAATCTGTCAATAACTTGACCTGTGTTCCCTTGCCCGAGCCAACTATTCCATAAAATACAAAAGTCTGTGGTTGCATATAGTTAACAATACAAAATTTAGCCTTAAAAATCAATGTTATCTTTTTGCCTAAAAATATGTTTTAATTACAAAGTAACCAACAAGTAATATGAAGAAAAAAGAAATTATAACAATCACGGGGACGCTTGGAAGTGGAAAATCCAGCACGGCAGACGCTATAGCAGAAGAACTTGGGTGGAAAAGATTTTCTTCTGGAGATTTTATGCGAAAAATAGCTACTCTACTTGGCGTTTCTCTAAACGAGCTTAGTATTGTGGCAGAAAAAGATTCAAGCGTAGATAAAAAAATAGATAATGAAGTTCGTAAAGCCGGAAAAATGGAAAAAATTATAATTGATTCTCGCCTAGCTTTTCATTGGATTCCAGAGTCATTTAAAGTTTACCTGGATCTCAAACCAGAAATTGCAAAAGAAAGAATCTTTAATAATTTAAAAGAGAATGATTTACGCAGAAAAAGTGAAGGGGTAAAAAATCTAGAAGAAATTTATGAGAAAATAATCTCGCGTCGGGAAAGTGAAAAAAATAGGTATAAAGAATTATATGGAATAGAAAATCATGCCGACCATAAAAACTTTGACCTGGTCATAGATACAAATAAAAACAACCTCAAGCAAGTTGTTAAAATCATTTTAACAGAATATAAAAAATGGATAGAGAAATCTAATACTCTCGCATAGAGATCTGCGCGTTTATTTTTTTTATTAGATCAAGGACAACAGAAACAACGATAAGTATTGATGTGCCACCTAGGGCAAGGGTGGTAATGCCTGTTAGATATTGCATAATAAGAGGCAGAACTGCAACAAATCCTAAAAAGACTGCGCCAAGTAAAGTAATACGAGTTAAAACTTTTGAAATATATTCAGATGTTGATGCGCCCGGACGAATACCCGGAATGAATGCGCCATTTTTTTGTAAATTAGTAGAAAGCGCTTCAGGGTCAAAAGTGACTGCTGTGTAAAAATAAGTAAAAAGAAACACTAAAATAAAATACAATACTGCGTAAAGTATAGAAGTCTGTGTAAAGGAAATAAGCACACTAGAAATTTTTGCAATAATTGCATTATCAAAACGGGATAAAAAAGTACCAATCATTTGAGGGAAAAGAAGAATTGAAAGAGCAAAAATTATAGGAATGACTCCAGCTTGATTGACGCGAAGAGGCAAATAAGTTGAGCCTCCGCCATACATCTTCATGCCACGAACACGCTTGGCATAAGTAACCGGAATCGGACGTTCAGCCTCGGTAACAAGAACAATGCCCGCAATAACAAGCAACCCAACCACGGCAAATACAAGATAAAGTGGAATCTGAGAAACATCAAAAGTAAAAAGAAACTGGCTAATTGTGGATGGAAGTTGAGCCACAATACCCGCAAAAATTATAAGTGATACTCCATTGCCAATACCAAATTCAGACACAAGTTCCCCAATCCACATTAATAACATCGACCCGGCAATAACAATGATTAAATTTGTGACTCTATCAAAAACTGTTAAGTTCACTAAAATATTTTGACTTTCAAGAATAGCTAAAAGAGCAAAACCTTGGATGGCAGCGAGTGGAACAGTAAGCAATCTAGAATACTGACTAAACTTTTTCCTACCAGCTTCACCCTCTTCGTGGTAAATCTTCTTTAAGGCAGGCACCATGATAGTGAGAAGTTGCATAATAATTGAACTAGTGATGTATGGACCAACTCCAAGCATTATTATTGAAAGATTTGTCAATCCGCCTCCAGAAAATATATTTAAGATACCAAAAAATTGATTATTGGAAAGAAAACGATTGAGTTGAATTGTGTCAATTCCTGGAATAGGTATAGCAGAAAATAATCTAAATACTATTAACGCAAAAAATACAAATAAAACACGTTTTCGTAGCGTAGTATCTGTCCAAACCAATTTCATTTTATTTAAAAAATTTTGCATATTACTATGACTATCTGAGTTTTATCTTTTTACCTTTTATCATAAGACGCTTGCGGATCTCTGAAAGTTTTTCTTCTTTAGAAATCATCTTATTCTTGCCTAGCAAAAAAATCTTCTGGATAGACTTGAATTGATATCCACGATTCTTAGGCAATTTTTTAATGATGTCACGAAGTTCTGGACGACGCTTATTGCCGGCGCGAGCCGTTTGCCCCTTGCCTCCACGACCAGACGTTTTAGCATGTTTGCCACCACGCCCCACTAATCTGTCCTTTTTGTTTTTATGAGTTCTTTTTAAGTTATGTATCTGCATTTGTTTAATTTTTTAGAGTTATATTATTTTTGAATTTTTTTTTCATCTTCTTTTATAGATAAAGGCAAAACGATGTCTTTTTCAGCAACCATTAAAGAATTCTCTGGTATAGTTTTTGCATATTTTGAAGAAATAACTGAAAGCGCTTTCATAACTGCTTTGGCATTGTTTAATTTATTTTTACTATTAGATAAAATCTTTCCCGTAACATCTTTCATGCCAGATAATTTTATTACATCACGAATAACCGAACCCGCGACAAGTCCACGACCCTTGTTGGGCATAAGTATAATTTTTGAGCTGGAAAACTTGGCAGAAAGTTCATGAGGGATAGACATAGTTTTCGTCAAATTGAGTTTAACCATATTTTTTTTGGCATTTCTTACAGCTTTATTAATTGCCAGCGCTGTATCTCCAGCTTTTCCTAAACCAAAACCAACAGAGCCTTTTTTGTCTCCAACTACTAATGCTATACTAAAAGAAAACCTGCGTCCCCCAGCGACAACTCTAGTCACACGACGAATATTTAAAATCTTTTGATCAAATTCTGGTTTTGGTCTCCCAAAAAAAGACCCTCTGCGATTACTATTCTTCTTTTTTTCTACTTTTTCCATTTTTTTTAATTTATTTATAAATATTTAGAATTTAAGTCCAGCAGTTCTCGCTTCATCTGCCACTAATTTTATTCGTCCAGTATACTTAAATCCATTTCGGTCAAAAACAACTTTGTTAATTTTTATTTGCAAACAAGCTTGACCAATCATCCGACCTACTTCTCTAGCTCTTTCTGATTTCGTGCCTTTTGTTATTTTTACACCCGGCTCGGCTCGGCGAGGCAAGTCATTCGCTTCCGCCAAAGTCTTACCCAAGATATCATCGATGACTTGCGCATAAATAAATTTATTAGAACGAAAAACAGAAAGCCTTGGACGCGCCGAAGTGCCTTTGATTTTTGCTCTAATTTTTTTCTTCAATCTTATTCTTTTGTCTTGCTTCTTTTTCATAATTTTAAGCTTTTTAGCTAGTTAGCTATAAGCTATTCTACACCGTCTTTTTCCCCTGCTTACGTCTAATAACTTCACCTTCATAACGCATTCCTTTGCCTTTGTAAGGTTCCGGCTTCTTCAGCGCGCGAATAGCCGCGGCAAAACTTCCGACCAATTCTTTATCAATCCCAGTAATTGTAATATTATTTTTTTCAGCCGTAGCAGTGATCGTGTCTGGGATTTTTACAATGACCGGATGAGAAAATCCTAACGCAAAGTTAAAAAAATTATTCTTTCCTTCGGATTTGACTTCAGATTTGAATCCGACGCCTTCTAATATTAATTTCTTTTGATATGGCGTCTCTACGCCAATAATCATATTTTTTATATGCGAAACATAAGTACCCCAAAGAGATTTGGAAAATTTATCGTTTCTTTTTGTATTCAATGTAATTGTTTTATCTCCTATATTGAAAATAATATCATCACGAAAAGTTTTAACGAGTGTTCCTTTAGGTCCTGCAACTTTCAAAATGTCACCATTTTTTGTGACTTCAACTCCTTTTGGTATTTGTATTTCTTGTTTTCCTATTCTACTCATATAATTTTTATTTTTTGTTAATCCCGACGCTTTCGGTCGGGACCCCGACTTTACGTCGGGGCTACCAAATTTTAAACAATGCTTCACCGCCGACTTGCTCTTTGCGAGCTTCTCTACCTGACAAAATTCCCTTAGGTGTTGAAAGCACGAGTAATCCTGAACCATTCTTAACCGTATGAATATCTTTTATTCTAAAATAAACACGCCTCGATTGTTTAGAAATTCTCTCAACTTCCACAATTTTTGGCTTCTTGTCAATGTACATTAACCCTACTTCGAGAATTGACTGTTTGTTTTTTGTGTTTGAAACGGACCCGCCTCGAGTAGAAACTTTTTTGGAAATGTTGGAAACATATCCTTCTTTCTTTAAACATTCCGCAATCGCATTTCTCATTTTAGAATATGGCAAGAATACAGACTCTTTGCCTGCCAAGCTTGCGTTTTTTAACATTATTATCATATTTGAAATTGAATCCATAATGATTTTATGAACTACCAACTTGATTTACGAACACCCGGCAACATTCCTTCGTTTGCCAATTCTCTAAAACAAATACGACATAGACCGAAATCTCTCATGAAAGCGTTACCTCGACCACAACGAAAACATCGGTTTTTTTGCCGAGTGCTAAACTTCTGTGTCTTTAAGGCTCTAGCTTTGACTGATGTTTTTGTCATATGAATTAACTTATTAGCTACTTAGCTTTCTAGCTTTGAATTTCCTAATTAGCTATAAGGCATAAGCTAATTAGCTATCCAGATACTAGACGATATCGTGTATTTTTTCTTAAAATCCCAGAAAAAACTGTTAGACCTTAAGGAGAAACACAGATCAATCTATATCCTAGACTCTTTCATACTATCAAAAGAAACAAAAATAGTCAAATAAATTTTTCAGTAAAAAATATCAAGAATTAAAATATCAAGGATTATCCTTGCTTGCCCTTATCCTTGCTTAATCTTGCGAACAGACTCTTCTTTCTTCAAAGGCACGCCTAAAAGCTCAAAGAAAGCTGTGCCTTCTTTTTTATTTTTTGCGGAAGAAACCAAAGTAATAGACATACCAAAGATATCCCGAATGTCCTCATCAGCTGTTTCTGGGAAAATAGTGTGCTCCTTTATACCGATAGTGAGATTGCCTATATTATCTACTCCCGTACGAGCGATACCGCGAAAGTCTTTCGTGCGAGGCAAAGCGACATTGATAAGTTTTTCTAAAAAAGCATACATCCTTTTTCCTCGCAGTGTTACAACAATTCCTATTGGGTCACCCGCTCTGGTTTTGAAAGATGCGATTGAATGCTTAGCACCCCTAGTAACCGGCTTTTGCCCAGTAATTTTCGCTAGACGAAGAGATATTTCGTCATTTTTATTCTTATCTTTTTTTATAGCTGTCCCCGTGCCGACATTTAACACAATCTTTTGCATTTTTGGAGAGGCAAAAGTATTTTTGAAACGAAAAATTTCTTTCATTTTTTCAAACACTTCTTTCTCTTTTTCTTTTATAATTAAATGTTTCATCCCGTTAGAGATAGGAAATCTTTAGATTTCCGTTCTTTTTATAACTATTAATAATTTATTTAAACTTATCATAATATTTTTACTCTATTGATTATTTTAACTGAAGGATCTCTAACGGGATTTCATCCCTTCTTACTCTATTTATAATTTCTTAACATTGGAAGCATGTATTGGCATCTCAATATTTTTTATACTTCCTTTTTCACCAGACTTTCTCGGACGCTGATGTTTTTTCATCATATTCGCTCCTTCAATAATGACTTTATTTTCACTCACCAAAACACGGACGATTTTTCCTTTTTTACCTTTATCTTTGCCGGTTATTATTGTTACATTGTCTCCTTTTTTGATTTTTGTCATAATTTGTTATGAGCGAAGCGAATTTCAAATTTGAGCATCCCGCCCCACTTTTAATACTTAATTTTTATAATAACTTAAAGTTCATTGCTTGTAAAATTTTAATTGATCTATGAATGTTAGTGTTAAAAGTGAGGCGGGATCCTTGTAAATTATATTCACTCCGTTCATTAATTTACAGGACCTCCTGCGCTAAAGAAATAATTTTCTGAAATCCCTTCTCGGCGAGCTCTCTCGGAATTGGCCCGAAAATACGCCCAGCCTTTGGATCAAGCTTTCCTTTTTCTATAAGAACCACAGCATTATCATCAAAACGAATATAAGATCCATCCTTTCTCCTAAAGGCAGCTCTGGTACGCACAATGACCGCCTGATGCACATCTTTCTTTTTAACTCCCTTTCTGGGACTTGCCACCTTTACGGCAATAATCACTTGTTCACCCAAAGAAGCATATCTTTTTTTAGAAGACCCTAAAATCTTGAACACTTTGCCTACAGTGCCTCCGGCGTTATCTGTTATTTTTACCCATGTGCCTGCTTGAATCATATGACTGATTTTTAAGGAATGAAATGACTATAAAAATCGTCATCCCGCTCCACTTTTAATAATTAATTTGATACTAACTTAAAATTCATTGTTTGTAAAATTTTTATTTGATAATAAATGTTAATGTTAAAAGTGGGGCGGGATGCTCGTAATTTATACTCACTTCGTTCGTTAAATTACGGCAAAATGTTTGTCTTTTGAAATTGGTTTTGTCTCAACTATCTCTATATTATCTCCCACTTTATATTTATTTTCCTCGTCATGCGCTTTGTATTTTTTGCTCACTTTATAATATTTACCATACAAGGGATGCTTGATAAATCTGGATACAGTTACAACAACAGTCTTTTCCATTTTGTCTGAAACCACCACCCCGTTTAAGATGCTACCTTTTCCTTTTTTATTTTTTCTTTCTATTTTTGTTGTCATTTTTTTTATAAAAATTACTTCATAACTTTTTGACGGTTGATTTCCGTTAAAATCCGAGCTATGTTTTTCCTTAAAACTGAAAGTTCTTTCACATTTTTTGATTTTGAACCTTCAGACTTAAACCTTATAACTCTTGCATTTTCTCGTAAAACAGCGAGCTTTTTGTTGAGTTCGTCTTTTTTCATATCTTTCAAGTTTTCTTTTTTATTTTTCATATATTTTTTCGCAACCTACTGCTTATGCGTTCTGGACATAATTCTAACAGAGATTGGCAATTTACTACCAGCCTTTCTAAGCGCCTCCTTGGCGATTTTTTCATTTACTCCATCCACTTCAAAAATGATGCGTCCGGGAAAAACATCAAAACAATATCCTTGCGGATCCCCTTTACCTTTTCCCATACCCATCTCTGCGGCTTTAGAAGTATAAGGACGATCTGGGAAAATACGAATCCAATACTTACCGGCTTTAGTAAGTGTTCGGGCTATTACCTTTCGGGCAGCTTCAATCTGGGTCGACTTGATGCGTGTTTGACTTTCTGATTTTAGACCATAAGAGCCAAAAGAAAGTTTTGTCCCGCGAGTGTCGGGCGAAGTCTTTTTAGGATTACTACGCATAGTCTGCCATTTTCTAAATTTTACTTTTTTAGGTACTAACATAAAATTAATCAGACTTTGTTTTATTTTCTAATATTTCGTTCTTTTTTGTATTTTTCATATTCTTGTCGGCAAAAATTTTACCGCGATAAATCCAAACCTTTATGCCGACAACACCATAAGACAAAGTGGCGCGCTCGCGCTTGAAATCAATATCAGCGCGGAAACTCTGAAGCGGAATAGACCCGCGTTTGAGCTCTTCTGTGCGAGCAATGTCAGCTCCTCCCAACCTGCCTGAGAGAACCACTCTCGCTCCTTCTACTCCGCGCGCCGCCATAACTTTTTCAATAATTGTTTTAATAACACGACGATATGGCAATCTTTTCTCTAACCCTTCGGCAATCATATATGCCACAATCGCGGCATCGGCTTCTGGATTTGTTACTTCAATAATTTCAAGTTTGAAATCTTCCGGCTTTGGAAGTTTCAATTTATCCATTTTTTTCAAAATATCTTCTTTTAATTTTGTTGCTCCTTCGCCATTCCTGCCTATGATAAGACCGGGTCGAGAAGTTTTGATTATAAACCTAGTCGCTTTTCGGCTTCTTTCAATTTCAATTGAAGAAATATACATGCCACGCAATTTCTTTTCTAAATATTGACGTATAAGGACGTCCCCTTTTAAATAAGAAACGTATTTTTTCGAATCAGCAAACCAGCGACTTTTCCAGTCTCGAAGTATTACTAATCTATGGGCGTATGGATGAACTATTTTTGACATGTTATTACTTAAGGACGGTCCTTGGGGAAACTCTCTTAAGGACTGTCCTTTTTGGAGAATTTTTAACTGCTAAAACTTTTTCTGCGAGCAACAAATTCAAATGGCTCGTGCGTTTATTTATCCTGTGTCCTGTGCCCATAGCCGCCGGCATCATTCTTTTCATTGTTATGCCTTTATCTACTCGCAATTCTTTTATAAATAAATTATCTGTTTGAATTCCCATAGATTTTGCATTGGAAACTGCGGAAATTAAAAGCTTTTTTATAGGCAGTCCTGCGCGTTTGGCTAAAAAATCAAGCTCGGCTAGGGCTTCCACAACACTCTTGCCCTTTAAGAGACTCGCAACCAAGCGAACTTTCCTCGGAGCCTGTCTGTAATTTTTTAAAAATGCTTTCATCCCGTTAGAAGCAGATCGCGATCAACTCGCATGTCTGATATTTTATATTATTAATTTTTATAATGCTTGATTTCATATTTTTGTTTCTTTTCAAATTGCGATCGTGGCTTCTAACGGGATTCATTCCTACTTTTTACTGCCCTTGGCGTCAGCCGCGGCCGCAGTCGCCCCTTTGGCGGCATTTATTTCAGCTTCCATTTTCTTTTGTTCGAGTTCTTTCTGCATCTTTCCGCCGTGTTTTGTAAATTTCTTTGTTGGAGAAAATTCTCCCAATCTGTGCCCCACCATGTCTTCAGTAACAAAGACATCCACATGAACCTTGCCATTATAAACACCAAAAGTAAAACCGAGCATATCGGGAGATATAACACAAGCTCTCTTCCATGTTTTTATGGTTCCTGTATTAAGAGGATTTTTGCCGGCAATCTTTTTTAAAAGCCTTTCATCCACATATACGCCTTTTTTGATTGATCTTGTCATCCCGTTAGAGATAGGAAATCTTTAGATTTCCGTTGTGTCTTCTTATTAAAACTAATAATTTCACTTTAGTATATACATTATATAAACCGTTAAATTTTAACCGAATAATCTCTAACGGGATCATAATTTATATAAACAAAAAGCTCGAATCGAGCTTGGTTTTATAGTAGCAAATAAGAGTAAAATGTCAAATATTTGAGTAAAAACAACAGTGGGGCCCCTTAATAGAGAGCCCCACAACAGTATCATCTTTTCACCCTCCTTTTCCTTAAGCGTGTTGCCTGCCGCTTCTTATGCCAGTAGAAGCGGTCCTTTTTCTTCCTTGCTCTAGCAAGAGTTCTTTTTACTTGCATCACTGCCACACCATCACCCCCTTTCTGCTTGTTTTTTTAACATTATATTTGAAATAATGCAACAGCAAAATGTGGAAAAACAATTTTTGGTTTAGGTGAGGTCTTATTTATTCTTCCCAGTCTTACGACGAGAAACAATAAAGACATTTGAGTATCTCTTTGGACTGCGGGTTTAATTTATATTCTATCAATTATATTGAAAAATTCTTCCCAAGACATTCCAAGCAATTTAAGATTATTTCTTATAATAAATTGAGGTAGAGGATTATCTTTAGGAACTATAATAGGGCGTATTAAATCGGAACGCGCATATACAAAATGATCTCCTTTAGATCTTTTAAAAGAACAACCGACATATATTAAAAATTGTTGAAACTGCCTATTCGTTACATTTTGCTTCTTAGGCATACGAAAGATTCATCGGTTGAAAATAATTTGAAACAACAACTGGCGGTTGCCAGTTAGATTTTATTTTCTGCCAGCCTAATTCTCGGAGCACTACATCCAGTGTGCCCATTTCTACAAGTTCTTCAATAAAAATTCCAACAATCTCGGAAAAATTAGTTTGCGCTTTTTTGTAAGTGGAAGCGCAAGTAGAAAGATCAAGAGCAGGGCTATACGCCACATAACTCTTGCCTTCTTTAAATATTGTAACTGGTAAATTTATTTCTTTGAGTGTTAATTTTTTCATAAGATTCAAATTATACCACAGCGCAAAAAAGGATACAAATTTTAAATTTATTTATTCTTCCCAGTCTTACGACGAGAAACAATAAAGACATTTGAGTATCTCTTTGGACTGCGGGTTTTTCTTCCGCCGGTTACTTTGCCCCACATAGTCTTTGGACGTTTTGTTCCGCGTCCTTGTCTGCCTTCTCCACCTCCGTACGGATGGTCAACAGGGTTCATCGCAGTTCCACGCACTGTCGGTCGTATTCCCTTCCAGCGACTTCGTCCAGCTTTACCATAATTTTCAAGATGATGTTCTTCGTTTGAAACAGTACCGATACACGCGAAGCAGTTTTCATTTATTTTACGGACTTCAGTTGAAGGCATTTTAATGTTTGTATATCCATCAGCATTAGCAACTACTTGCGCAAAAATTCCTGCGGAACGACCTATCTTCGCTCCACCATTTGGTTGTATTTCAATATTATAAACAAAAGTCCCGACTGGGATATTTTTAAGAGGAAGTCTATTAGCGACTGAGAGAGGCGCCTTTTCCGAAACAATAAAAGAGTCTCCGGGCTTTATAGATTTAGGCAATATAACATATCTCTTTTCTCCGTCTTTATAAATAGCTAGCCCAATAAAAGCTGAACGATTTGGGTCATATTCGATAGATTTTATTATAGCCGGAATTTCTTTTTTATTATATAAAAAATCAACCTCGCGATAAAGACGTTTGTGTCCTCCACCTTTATGTCGCACAGTGATGCGTCCTCTGCTATTCCTCCCGACAGAACGTCTAAAACCATAAGTGAGAGACTTGGTCGGTTGTGACTTCGTCAAAAGTTCCCTGTAAAGCACATGGGTCATTTGTCTTCGTGATTTACTTGTTGGTTTATATGTTTTCATAATTGTTTATTGTTTTATTGTGTTTCTTTTCACTGTTTCACTGAGGCAAGACCTAAGTACCTCAGTGTCATGCCTCAGTGTCAAATAAATTCAATTTTATCTCCCGCTTTTAAATAAACTAAAGCTTTCCTGCCTCCGCCTTTTACTCCAGCGCGCCCTTTAAACATAATATTTTTCTTTGGCACAGGTAAAACATTTACTTTCAAAGGCTTTACTTTGTAAAGAGCAAAGATAGCTTTCTTTATCTCAGTCTTGTTGGTTTTGCTAGCTCCGGAAGAAATATCAAAAGTATAAACATTTTGCTCTTGCGCAAAAGACGCTTTCTCGGTAATTCTTGGATTTTTAATTATCATTGTCATGTTGTTTTACTGACCTCGAGATTCTAAAAATTTTATACTTTCGACCGGATTTTCTATTAAAAGATATTTATAATTTAAAACATCAAATGGATTTAAATTCTTCAAAAATACTAATTCTAATGCTGGAATATTTCTAAAACTTTTTTCTGTTTTTTCATTGCGTCCAAAAAGCGCAGTCAACACTCGAGGCTTCAGGGAAGAATCTTTCATTTTCCAATCAGTAACTTTCGCTAAATTCTCTACTACTTTTACCGCATCTTTTGTTTTGATAGAAGACATAGAAAGTGTGTCCACAAAAAGAATTTCTTCATCCTTAAGCTTCTTTGAAAGAACAGAGAAAAGAGCTTGCGCGCGCATTTTCTTTGAAATTTTTCTTTTATAATTTTTTTTAGCAAGCGGACCGTGCGTTACCCCTCCACCAACCCAGATAGGGCTTCGGCTTGAACCATGTCTTGCGCGTCCTGTACCTTTTTGCTTCCAAGGTTTTTTACCTCCACCACGAACTTCTCCACGGTCTTTGGTGTCGGCAGTCCCTGCTCTTTTATTACTTCTCATACTTTGCACAACTTGATGCACTAAGTCACTCTTCCACTTGACGGCAAAAACTTTCTCTGGAAGACTTATCGTCCCGGTTTCAGCTCCTTTTTGATTGTATATTTTTGCTTCCACCCCGTTAGAAGTAGGTCGCGATACAACACTTTCAGAGTTTTCTTTATTTTTTTGTATTGTGTTATCTTTTTTCATATCTTTATTATCGCCATAATCGTGATCGCGACTTCTAACGGGGTTCATTACCTGCTGATTATTTCAACTAAAGTCCCGCGTTTGCCGGCGATTGCTCCTTTTACCAGCATTATATTATTTTCTTTATCAACAGAAACAACTTTGATATTCTTTTGGGTAATGCGATCTCCGCCCATTCTGCCAGCCATTCTCATTCCCTTTGGAACATGAGTGCGGAGTCCTCCTCCGATACTTCCCGGCTCTCTTTCAGAATGTTTTTGACCATGAGTGCGCGGACCGCCACTAAAACCATGACGCTTTACGACACCCTGAAAGCCTTTGCCTTTAGATACGCTGGAGACTTGGAGTTTATCACCCGGAACAAAAACCGAAACATCAATATTGTCGCCCTTTTTTGCATCTATCTTGTCGGCGGATTTTAATCTAAATTCTTTTAGGATATTTTTTCCCGACGCTTGCGGTCGGGCTCCCGACCCCTTCGGGCGTCGGGACTTTTTTTCCAAACCCACTTGGACAGAGTTATAACCATCTTTGGATTTTTCAAAAATTCTAGTCACCGTCACGGGTCCGGCAGAAAGTATCGTTACTGGGATAACCACACCCTCTTCAGAAAAATACTCCGTCATATTTTCTTTTGTTGCTAAAATGAATTTCATCCCGTTTAGAAGCAGATCGCGAACAACTCGGATATCTCGCATTTTATGTTATTAATTTTACTAATATCTGATCTCATATTTTGTTTATATTTTAAATTGCGATCGCGGCTTCTAACGGGATCATAGCATTTTAACGTCAATATCTACTCCGGAAGGAAGCGACAAATTGGTAAGAGCCTCAATAGTCTTTGTATTTGGGTTTATGATATCAATCAACCTTTTATGAACACGAATTTCAAATTGCTCTCGTGTGTTTTTATAAATAAAAGGAGAGCGATTGACTGTATATTTTTTTATTTCAGTGGGTAAAGGCACAGGTCCGACTATCACCGCATCATAACGAACCGCCGTATCTATGATTTGTTTAACTGAGGCATCCAAGATTTTACTCTCGTAAGCGCGGACTCGAATACGCAGTATGACTTTGGCATCTTTTGTATCAGCGCGAACAGATTTCTGCTTTTGCGGAGAAATTTTTGAAACCTTAGGCGCTTTTGCAACTTTAATTGCTTTAGGCTCTTTCTTATTTTTTCCGCCTGAGACGGATCCGCCTTTGGCGGAAACTTTTTTTTCTGTTATTGCCATGATTAATTTTTAATGAACAAAATTAATATATTCTAACCTAAAATTTTTATAACTACTCCAGCTCCTACAGTCTTGCCTCCTTCACGAATAGCAAATCTTTGGGATTCTTCTAGCGCAACTGGAGTAACTAACTTAACTGTAATTTTTACTGTATCTCCAGGCATAACCATTTCAGCGCCTTCTGCGAGAGTCACATCACCCGTAACATCCGTTGTTCGAATATAAAATTGAGGTTTATAGCCTTTAAAGAATGGGGTGTGACGTCCGCCTTCTTCTTTTTTCAAAACATATATTTCAGCAGTAAAATTATCATGTGGGGTAGTTGTGCCTGGCTTACAGAGAACTTGTCCGCGAGTAATATCTTCTTTCTTTAGACCACGAAGAAGGATACCGGCATTGTCTCCAGCCATACCCTCTTTTAGATTCTTATTAAACATTTCAATACCTGTAACTGTTGATTTTTGGGTAGGTTTAATACCGACAATCTCTACATCCTCATCTAGCTTGATTACACCTCTTTCAATTTTTCCGGTCACAACTGTGCCACGACCTTCAATTGAAAATATGTCTTCAACAGGCATAAGAAAAGGTTTTGCAATATCTCGTACCGGAATTGGAATATAAGTATCAAGAGCGTTTACGAGTTCAAGCACTTTTTTCGCCCATTCGTCATCAGCTGATTTTGATTCAAGAGCCTTGAGTCCAGAACCGCGAATAACTGGAGCCCCTGCGCCATCAAATCCTTGCTTGGTCAAAAGTTCACGAATTTCTTCTTCAACCAAGTCAATCATTTCTTTATCATCAACCATATCGCACTTGTTTAAAAATACGATTATTTTTGGCACACCAACTTGCTTTGCAAGGAGAACGTGCTCACGAGTCTGAGGCATAGCGCCATCAGTCGCCGCAACCACCAAAATAGCGCCATCCATTTGCGCCGCTCCTGTAATCATATTTTTAATATAATCAGCGTGTCCCGGAGCGTCGATATGAGCATAATGACGAGCATCCGTTGAATATTCGTTGTGAGAAATATTAATAGTAATTCCACGAGCTTTTTCTTCGGGAGCATTGTCGATCTGGTCAACACCTCGAAGTCGCACTGACTTTCCAGCCATGTTTAGCACATGTAAAATTGCGGCGGTCAAAGTAGTCTTGCCGTGGTCAACGTGACCAATAGTGCCGACATTTATATGTGGCCTGTCTCTTTTAAATTCTTCTGCCATAAAATTTTTATTACTAACCAAAACTCAACGTACAGGAACCAGTCGCTAAGGCTTGATTACTAACGATATATTAACTAATAATTTATCTTTGTTTTTAAAAAACAACATAAAAACTGCAAAAGTGCAGTTCTGACTATAATAGCAGATAAAAAAATGTTGTCAAACTCATTAATTATCTTTGTATTTTCTTATTTCTTGGCAAAGTTTTTTTGCTTCTTCTTTTGGATTTTCAGCAAAAATTATACCGCGGGAAGAATTGATGATGAGACCGAGACCTTTACTATTTAATCCGGATTTAAGCACTGATTTCAAATCCCCTCCCTGCGCGCCGATACCCGGCGCAAGAAAAGTCATACCACCTATAATACTACGGATTTTTTTCATCTCTTTTAGATAAGTCGCCCCGACAACTAGCATGCAATTTTTATTTTTATTCCAATCTTTTGAAACTTTTTCAGCCACGATTTGCCAAAGTGGCTTTGCCTCGCTGGAGCCTTTGGCGGAGGCGGGTTTCTTTAATACCAAATCTTGAAACTCCCCCGCGCCCGGATTCGAAGTGCGACATAAAATAATAGAGCATTTATCTTTTCTGTCTAAAAAAGGCTGGAGAGCTTCTTGTCCTAAATATGGATGTAAGGTTACCGCGTCAAAACAGAACCAATCAAAAATAGAAATGACGTATCCATTGTTTGTATTTCCAATGTCCGCTCGCTTGGCATCAAAAATTGTAAAAATATCTGGATAATTTTTATTTAAATAATCTATCGTCATCTTAAGTTCTGCTATTCCTTTGTCTCCGCGCATTTCATAAAAAGCGCTATTCATTTTATAAGCAACTGCGTATTCGTGTGTTTCATCTATAATCCACTTATTAAATTCAAATTGTGGAAATTTTAATTTCAAAAAACGCTTTGGAATTTTAGTAAAGTCTGAATCCAAACCAACGCAAAGCAATGAATTTATTTTCTTCGCTCTTTTGTTGTATTTATTAACAATCATTTATTGCGCTATTTTTTTGGATTCTAAATATTTTTTCCCATGGCCCATTTGGATGTTGATGGGAATATTTTGCTCACACAATGGACAGTCTTTTGCATCATAAACATCCATGCCGATAATGGCTAGATAATCAAAAGGCACGCCGATAAAACTTGGATTTATATTTATCGGGTCTTTGTTGACTATCGCGCAAGCGGCTAGAACTCTTCCAGCATTTTTTTGGACACTATTTATAACCTTTTTTATCGAACCACCGGTCGTAACCACATCTTCAACGATCAAAACATTCCTCCCTCTGACATATGTATCGTAACCTCTAGTAAAAATTTGATCTTTATCTATTTGTTTTTCCGTATAAATGCTCAATATATCTTTACTTTTTAGACGAGAAAGATGATGAGCTGTCCATTGAGAAAGTATAATACCCCCGATAGATGGTCCAACCACAACATCAACCGGGCTGTCTTTATATTTTTGGGCAATTATTTCCGCAATTCGAGAAACATACGCAGTGTGAGGATAGACATAATCTTTATTAACATAAACGGGCGCATGTTTTCCAGAAACATAGACAAAATGACTGTCACCAACTACTGCGCCTGTTTTTTCCAATATATCAATAACTTCCTGATTAGATTCAAACATATTTATTATATTATCTTTTTTTGATTATAGATACACCCAAATCTTTACAAATATTTCTTCCTGTAAAATTATTAATCTCATGATGTCTTGGCACAGTAGAGGTTCTTCCTGTAAGTGGATTATACCAAACACTATGCGAATTGCCTTCCCTTACAAAAATACATCCACATTTTCTGAGATGTTTTATAAGGTCAACCTGTTTCATGAGAAATTAAGCAAATACAGCTAGACTTTCACGGGTGATAATAGATTGGCCTTCGGATTTTTTAGATAGCATACGATTAGTTTCCAAAATAAGCAAAAGCGCTTCTTTTAAATTAGCTTTAGTTTCAGTCAATGTCCTACCTTGGGTATTTACGCCAGGAATTTCCTCAATCCAACCAGAATACCACTTGCCAGACTTTTTATAGACCGCAGTAAATTTTCGCGACTGTTTCATAAGTATAATATAGCAAAAAATTAAAAAAATACCAAATCACTTGCGTGAAGATATTATTACTTCCGCGACATTTTGCGGAACTATGTCATACCTAAAGAATTCCATAGTAAAAGATGCCCGGCCTTCGGTCATAGAACGTAATCCAGTCATGTAGCCAAACATTTCAGAAAGAGGCACAATAGCGCGAATAACTTTATTCATTCCTTTGTCTTCCATGCCTTCAATAAGAGCTCGTTTAGAAGAAAGATTTCCAGTAACATCTCCCATAAATTTATCTGGAGTGACAACTTCCACTTTCATCATTGGTTCCAATATCACCGGGTTTGCCTGACGGCATGCATCCTGCACTGCCATAGATGAAGCAATTTTGAAAGCGAGTTCGTTGGAATCAACTTCATGATAACTCCCATCCCAAAGTTCCACCGAGACATTTACCATCTTAAATCCAGCCAAAACTCCACGGTCGAGCCCTTCTTTAAATCCTTTTTCACACGGCGCGATATATTCTTGCGGAATTACTCCTCCTTTAATAGTATTGATAAATTCAAAACCGGGAGACCTCTTTGTATTTTTTGGCAAATCTTCCAATTCTTCTTTTGAAAGCATTGCCATCGGTTTCACTTTTATCTTTACATGTCCATAGTTTCCACGCCCGCCTGATTGTTTAATATATTTCCCTTCAGCAGAAGCTGTGCCGTTAATCGTTTCGCGATATGCTACTTGAGGCTTGCCGACATTCGCTTCCACAGTAAATTCACGCTTCATTCGATCCACAATAATTTCCAAATGCAATTCTCCCATGCCGGCAATGATAGTCTCGCCTGTTTCTTGGTCAGTGCTGACTTTGAAAGTAGGGTCTTCTTGCGCAAGTCTATTCAAAGCCATCCCCATTTTTTCTTGATCGGCTTTGGTCTTTGGTTCAATGCGAAGCGAGATAACAGGTTCTGGGAAAACAATTCTATCTAAAATAATCGGACTGTTTTCATCACAAATAGTATCTGAAGTGATAGTGTCTTTGAGCCCGACAGCGGCGGCTATTTCTCCAGCAAAGACTTGTTTCACTTCTTCTCTGTCGTTCGCATGCATTCTTAAAATTCGGCCGATGCGTTCTTTGTTGCGCGTGCGGGGATTGTAAATATAACTGCCAGCCGAAAGTATGCCGGAATAAACTCGGAAGAAAATAAGCTGACCGACAAATGGGTCAGTCGCCACCTTGAAAGCGAGAGCGGAAAAAGGTTCTTTATCTGAAGCATTTCTGGTGATAACAGCGTCATCGTTGTTCGGATCAATGCCCGAAACCGCAGCAATGTCCGTAGGCGCTGGCAGATAGTCCACCACCGCATCGAGCACTAGCTGAACACCTTTGTTTTTTAACGCGCTTCCGGCGAAAACTGGAAAGATTTGATTCGCAATTACCGCCTTGCGAAGAGTTTTCTTTAGCACATCAAGATCTGGAATCATGCCTTCTAAATATTCCGTCATCATAGCATCGTCCGTCTCAACTATTTTTTCTACTAGTTCAGAATGATATTTCACCACATCCATTTTCAAATTTTCTGGCAAGGTGTCTAAGTCTTTTTCAATAACTTGATTGCCCATTTCTCCTTCAAAATAAAAAGCTTTCATTCGCAGTAGATCAATAACACCTTCAAACTTGTCTTCGAGACCGATAGGGATCTGAACACGCACAGCCTTTTTACTAAGCCTATCTAAAATAGTTGCGTACGAATGTTCAAAAGAAGCGCCGATTCGGTCCAATTTATTTATAAAACAAACACGAGGAACTTTGGCTTCATCAGCGTAACGCCAATTTGTTTCTGATTGCGGTTCTACGCCAGCGACTCCATCGAAAACAACGACAGCTCCGTCTAAAACACGCAGAGATCTTTTCACCTCCACCGTAAAATCAATGTGCCCGGGAGTATCTATAATATTAAAACGATGTTTTTTGTTTTTATCATTAGGAGCATATGTGGGTGTCCAAAAACAGGTAACCGCGGCAGAAGTAATCGTAATTCCGCGTTCTCGCTCTTGCTCCATCCAATCAGTCGTGGTTTCTCCTTCGTGAACTTCACCGATTTTGTGTTTCGTGCCTGTGTAGTAAAGAACACGCTCAGTCGTGGTCGTTTTGCCCGCATCAATGTGCGCGATAATTCCAAAATTTCTAACTTTTTCTAGAGGATAGTCTCGTTCCATATGGTTGATTTTTCTTGAGCGAAGCGATTAGAAAATCACCATCCTGAGAGACCTTTTGTCTCGAAGGAAAATACACGCTCACATTCAAATATTAAATAATAAAAAGCGCCCCATGCGCTACCGATACTATATATTATAAAGCTAGTTTTTGCAAATTAACGAGAAGTCCATTCACGCCAAAGTTTTTTATTGATTTTTGACTGACGAATCATAGTCTCGAGAGTTCTTGGTGGAAAACTTTTTTGCCCATGAAAGTTAATATCTAGAATCGCGTTTGTTGATTCATTTATCCAATATTCATGAGAACCCTCTCTTTGTTTATAAAAAACAAAACCATTTTTAGAGATGAAATCTATAACATCTCGATATGACCAATTAAACAGTCCTCGAGGCATACGGAAAAATTAGAAAACTATAAGGTGACTTTATTGATTTCTTGCTCTTTATATCTTCTATAGCTTTATAGTATATATCCCAATATTCTTTTGGCGCATATCTATTAAGCAAATCATCTGGCATATTCTTTTCCCTAACAACTTTTAGGTGCCCTTGAGCTGCTTCTTGGATACTTTCCATTAATTTCTCTGGATTATTACCTTCTTCAATAATATCAAAAGTCAGACAAACACCAACAAAAGTTTTGCCTTCTTTGTAAACTAAAAACTCTATAGTTCCTTTTTTTTTAGTATTTATAGGTCGCTCTATTTTCATACCCATAATGTTAGACTAAATCAATGTTTTTTGCAAATAAATTTACTAAGCTAAAAATATTGAAAATTTACAACTACCAAAAGAAACTCCCGCTAAACAAAAAGATTATATAAATAATGATTAGAACCCCGACCAGTTAAGTATATCACATTACTACCAAGCAAAGTGGGCAAAAGCTTTATTTGCCTCGGCCATTTTGTGCGTATCTTCTCTCTTTTTAATAGCTGAACCTTCTCCTTTGGAAGCGGCGATTAATTCATCGGCGAGTTTCAAGTGCATTGGTTTGCCTTTCCCGCCGCGAGCGGCGTCACGAATCCATCGCATGGCTAAAGCTATGCGACGTTCAGATCGCACTTCGATCGGTATCTGATAGTTTGCGCCACCAATACGCTTTGAACGCACTTCGGTCAAAGGACCGGCGTTTTTCATTGCTAAATCAAAAACCTCGAGCGGATTTGGATTGCCTGTTTTTTCTTTAATTACATCAAAAGTCGCATACATCACTTTTCGCGCAGTTTCTTTTTTTCCAGACCACATGATGTAGTTAATAAACTTCTCCAATTTTTGAGAATTGTAAATAAAGTCGGGCTGAATTATATTTCTATTTTTAATTTTTCTTCGCATTTTCTTTTGGTTTTTTATTTCCGTAAAGCGACCTTCCTTGTCTCCTTTTTTCAACTCCCTGTGTGTCTAATACTCCACGCACAATATGATATCTTACTCCGATCAAGTCCTTGACGCGTCCTCCGCGAAGCATAACTACAGAATGTTCTTGCAAGTTATGTCCTTCGCCCGGGATGTAAGCCGTGACTTCCATGCCGTTGGTAAGTCGCACTCTCGCGATCTTTCGAAGAGCTGAGTTTGGTTTTTTAGGGGTCGTTGTGGAGACTTTTACACACACGCCACGCTTGAAAGGCGACGAAAAAAAGATTGGTCTGTTTTTGAGAACATTAAATCCACGCGTCAAAGCAACCGTCTTGTCTTTCGGATGAGCTTTGACTCTCGGTCTTTTGATTAATTGATTAATTGTTGGCATAACATACCAGATTCTAATTTCCAGATTATAGTTCCTAAAAAAATAGAAAATAAAAAAGTCCGAAGACTCCAAAAAGACACTAGAATAATTTACTATAAAAAAAACTAAATTGCAAGACCGGTGATTAAGGTAAAAAGAAAAACGAGTATTGAATATAAATAATCAGAAAAATAAACAAAAAAATAATAAATAAAAATAATAAATAAAAATATAGAGTATTGTTCAAAAAATAAGACTATTTTAGAGAAAGAATAAGGTAAAAGAGAAAAAAGTATTTTAGAACCATCAAGTGGTGGAATAGGAACTAGATTAAATACACCCAAAGCTAGATTTATTATAACGATAATAGAAGTTATAAAATAAAAACCTTCCGGTAAGGAAAAATTAGTAGAAAGACGGATAATAGCTCCGAATATAATTGCAATAGAAAAATTTGCTAAAACTCCAGCCCCTGCAACAGCTATCGTCCCCCATTTTTTATTACTTAGATTATCCGGATTATATGGCACCGGCTTCGCCCAGCCAAATAAAAAAGGAGAATTTGATAAAAGCAAAACTGCCGGTAAAATTATTGAGCCAAACAAATCAACATGTGGTAATGGATTTAATGTTAATCTTCCGGCAAAACGCGCCGTCTTGTCACCGAACCATTCCGCCACAAAACCATGTGAGACTTCATGTATCACCACAGACATAATAAGTACAGCTATATAAAAAAGTTTATCAGTTGCTTCCATGTAAAGTTTATGATAGCATATGGAAACTATATATGAAAACATGCGCAATAACAAAAAAGAGTTCAATCATTGGAGGCGGGTATTCCAACAGAACTCGAGCCACTCAATTTAATCCGACTGGCAAAGTGCGAAAATATTTGAATCTTCAAAAGAAGAGGATTTTTGTTCCGGAAATAAATAAGTTCATAAATATAAAAATCTCAACTCAAGGTATGCGCACAATGAAAAAACGAGGCACCTATGCTACTCTCCTCAAAGCTGGGTTGATAAAAACTAATTAGAAAAATAAAAAGAAAGTTTTTAAGGGGTTTGGCGAGCGACGGCGAGCCAATTTCAGGATTTTTTAAGCTTCAAAAAATCCGTACCGACAAAAATTTTCTTTTTATTTTATACTCTGAATTTATTTTACCCCGGCACAAAGGTCAACGCCGTTCCCTTTTTACCGCTACGACCGGTTCGGCCGATACGATGCACATAGGTATCGTAAGTCTGCGGTACATCGTAGTTTATAACGTGAGTAACATCTGGAATGTCCAGTCCTCGCGCGGCTACATCTGTGGCAATCAATATATTTATATGGTCTTTTTTAAACGAATCAAGAATGCGAATTCGTTCACGACTTCTTTTGTCTCCATGAATTGCGCCTGCCTTTAAGCCCACTCGTTTAAGATCTTTTTCTAATTCGTCTACATGATGTTTTCTCTCGCGGAAAATTAAAACTTTATCCGAACCGTCTTGCTTTAGAACTTCATGAAGCTTTTGCAATCTTTCATCGGCTCCTCTGTATCGCACTACATCCTGGTCAATGTTCTTAGCTGTCTCGCCAGAAATAACAGAAATAAAAACAGGGTCTTTTAGATATTGCTCTGTTAATTTTTTAATTTCAGAAGAAAGAGTCGCGGAGAAAAATAATGTCTGTCTTTCTTTCGCGGTTTTACCTATTATGTAAACCATGTCATCACGAAATCCCATATCGAGCATTCGATCAGCTTCATCGAGAACCACACTGTAACATTTAGACAAATCTAAAACCTTTTTATCAATCAAATCCCGCAAACGTCCCGGCGTGCCGATAACGAACGACACTCCGAGCTTTATTTCTCTGATTTGTTTCATTATAGGCAAACCCCCCACACAAGCTACGGAAAACATTCCGAATCCAAAAGCTAGGTTTTTGAAATCAGTCTCTATTTGAAGCGCGAGCTCTCTAGTTGGCGCCATTATTAAGACCGTCTCTCTCTTAGCTTGCCCTTTCGTTTTTGAAATTTTTTCAATTAAGGGTAAGAGAAATGCCGCCGTTTTTCCTGTGCCGGTATTAGCCATACCAAAAACGTCCTTGCCAGTGAGCACTATTGGTATCGCTTGATCCTGGATGGGTCTCGGATGAATGAACCCGGCTCGAGCTATATTTTTGCGCAGTTGCGAATGAAAAGAAAAATCCGCAAAAGTATGTTTGGACACATAAGGTTTTTCTTCCACATAAATATTCTTCTTAATGAAACGAGAAAAATCTATCCGCTCTCCGCGAGATCTTTTGTTTGTTATTTTCCTCCCACCAAAACGTGGACGAGAATTATTAAATTTTCTAGGACGCGCGAATTTGCTCGGCGCAACCGAATGGCTAGCCCGCAGGCTA
Source organism: Candidatus Nomurabacteria bacterium RIFCSPHIGHO2_01_FULL_37_25 (assembly GCA_001786765.1). Lineage (GTDB taxonomy): Bacteria > Patescibacteriota > Minisyncoccia > Phycocordibacterales > UBA9973 > UBA9973. The sequence continues at coordinate 22,061 of MFTH01000008.1, read as the reverse complement.
CCCGAATGACGTGTGTACATAATGGGCCACTCCCAAAATGTAATTAGTGAGAATGATGTTCAAAGAATAACATTTAGCGTCTATTTTGTCAATGTTTGCAAGGGTTTAATTATATTTAAAATATATTGGTTAACTTGATCAGTATTGCTGATAATAAATTTATCGTTAGTATAATCAATTTCTTTTTTTCCACCAAAATCAATAATCTTACCTCCTGCTTCAGCTGCTATAAGCTTGCCGGCTGCATAATCGTGAAGTTCTATGCCGTCGGTGATAACTGACTCCACTTTACCCAAAGCAAGCAAACAATAATCATAAGCTCCCGACCAATTATAGAGAATTCTTTTATGACCTCCAACCAGCAACGAATTCATTACACTACCGAGGTAGACTCTATCGGTTTTGTACCCACAAATATAAGTAACAGTGCTTCTTTTAGAATCTTTTACATCATTAACTGTTATTTTCTTTCCGTTTAGATATGCGCCCTTGTCTTTCTCTGCAGTAAAAGTTTGATCAAGTATTGGCTGGTAAATAACACCCAAAACAGCCTGACCTTTATGCAATAAACCAATTGAAACAGTAAAATTTGGAATACCTGTTACAAAATTATTCGTGCCATCCATGGGATCAATCACAACTGTATAATAAGATCCGTTGTGAATTTTGCCTTCTTCCTCGGATTGAATATTGTATGGGGATAATTCTTTTTTTATAATTTTTAAAATTGCTTCTTCTGACTCAATATCAGCCTCAGTTTGAAAGTCCGCCAAAGTTGATTTTTCTTTTAGATTTAAGACCTGTCCAAAATATTTTTTCAGAACTTTCCCGCCAGCATGAGCAGCTTTGACTAAAATTTTTAGATCTTTATTTTCTATCATCATTTTTATTTAAAAAGTTTATCAATACCTTCCATAAGGTATACATTCTTAATTCCAACTTCTATCATTTTATCCCAACAAGGCTTGCAACACCACCAATGTCCCCATAAATATAAATCTAAAGTGGAATTAATTTTCTGTGGGAACTTTTTCTCCAAAGCCATTACTGCTTGATATTCTCCGTGATTCTTGTGCGATGCGCAACCGGGACATAGCCAATATTTTTGACCCGATGGAATTTTAAAAAGTTTTCTGATGCACCAATTTTTATGGGTATCTAAAAGATATTGATTTTTGAGCGCAGATTGATTGGCCGCACTAACTAAAATTTTTCCATCTTCATCTACAATCACAGCTCCCGTGGAAATCTTTTTATCAGTTGATTGCGTAAGGGTAATTTCTTTTGCAAAAAACATATATTTATTATCCTCCGGCACATATAAAATAGTCCTGCCTTTTGGTAAATATGGATATTTGATTTTATTTTGATCACTTTCCATAATACTTTTATTCATATATACTCTACTATATGACCACCTTCGACACAATCTACCAAAACATTCTAAAAAAAATAATGGAGGAAGGCATTGAAGAATTAAACGAGCGCACAGGGCATAAAACAAAGGCCTTGCCTGGAATTACTTTTCAAATTGATTTAGAAAAAGATGGTTTCCCAGTATTAACACTGAGAAAGAATCCCATCAAATCCCCAATCGCCGAACAAATTTGGTTTATTTCTGGAGAAAAAAATACAGAATTTTTGAGAAAATATACTAAAATGTGGGATGAATTCATTGAACCTGATGGCACTATAACTTCAGCTTATGGGTATCGCTGGAAACATCATTTTAAAAGAGACCAACTAACTAGTTTAGTAGAATTATTACAAAAAGATCCTAGCTCAAGGCATGGAGTGATCATCACCTGGGACCCAAATGACGATGGACATGGAGGAACTCCAAAGAAAAATGTGCCTTGTCTTTTCGCTTTCACTGTAAATATTATCGGAGGGCGTCTCAACTTGCACAATATTATAAGGTCTAATGATATGATGCTGGGTTGTCCATTTGATACTTTTGGTTTTGTTTTATTATTGTGCACCTTGGCTCAAAAATTAAAAGTGAAGCCTGGAATATACACACATACAATTTCCAACGCGCATATTTATGACATTCATTATGAGGGAGCAAAAGAATTGATAACGAGAACAAATAATCATGCAAATATCTTTCCAATCTTTCCTGATGATATATTTGATCGGGCAGAAAAAAAAGATGAAAATTTGGTAGATGAAATCTATAAAGCATTTGAACCATACTATAAACCCGGAGAACCAATTACTGGATTAAATATTGTAAAATAAATAATGATTTCACTCATCGCCGCTATCGGTAAAAATAACGAACTGGGGAAAAACAACTCTTTGCTTTGGCATATGCCTGCTGATATGAAACATTTTAGAAATATTACAGAACTGCACGCAGTTATTATGGGAAGAAAAACTTTTGAATCCCTCGGGCGTAGCCCTACGGGCGAGCCTATGGGGAAACCACTGCCAAATCGAAGAAATATAATAATCACTCGAGACGCAAATTATAAACAAAAAAACCTGACTACGCATGCAGGAGTTGAAATTGTTCATTCCCTCTCTGAAGCGTTTGATTTATTTCCTGATAAAAATGAGGAAATTTTTATAATCGGAGGAGGAGAATTGTATAAACAATCTATGGAAATAGCTGATAAACTTTATATAACACACATTGACGCAGAAGATAAAGAAGCTGACAGTTTTTTCCCAGAAATTATTCCAATGGTTTGGAATGAAATTTCACACACAGAACACAAAGCGGATGAAAAAAATCTTTTTGATTATACATTTTCTGTGTACGAGAAATTCTAAGCAGTAGTTTTAAGGATCTTCTGGAGTTTTAATGCGAATAAAAATATCTTTTCCGTCAAGAGATTTCTTTTTTTGATATTTACGTTTTCTATTTTTTTCTATTTTAGCTATCAATTCCTTTTCCAGATCGAAACCAAGATTATAAGATATCCCCAGAATAAAAATAATCACATCCGCGAATTCTTCCGCAACTCCGTCTTCTCCCCTATCATATTTAGAGAAAGCTTCAGAGAGCTCTTCGTATGTGCGACAAAGGTCTCGAACAACATCATTACTGAAACCTTTTGCTTTTCTATTAGCTATTATTTTTTTTTGTAATTTTTTTAAGTCTATCATATTCCTCTTTAATATACTCTAAACAAAATAAAAAGCCAACAATTTCTTGTTGGCTTTTTATTTTGTTTTTATAAACATTATTTCACCTCAATGCCCATACTCCTAGCAGAGCCGACAATGATATTTATAGCGCCGTCATCATCTTTTGCATTTAAATCAGGCATTTTCTTTTTAGCTATTTCTAGAGCTTGAGCGCGAGTTATTTTCCCCGCTTTAGTCGCGACATTCTTGCCTGAACCTTTCTCTACCCCAGCCGCTTTTAATATAAGACCAGTTGCTGGAGGAGTTTTAACAAAGAAATCATAACTTCTATCTTCATAAACTGTAATAGAAACTCCAACTTTATCCCCTGCCATTTTGGCTGTTGCAGTGTTGAATTTAGTCACAAAGTCCCCTATGTTAATGCCTGCTTGACCAAGCGCCGGCCCCAAAGGAGGCGCAGGAGTAGCCTTGGCGGCTTCTATTTGGAGTTTTATTTTTTTGGTTATTTTTTTTGCCATATATTTGAGATTAACTTAAATTTTCTTGACTTGCAAGAAATCTAGCTCTACGGGAGTCTCGCGACCAAACATTGAAACAAGCACTTTTACTTTTCCACGGTCTTGGTCTATAGAATTAATTTTTCCCTCGAGATCCTTAAACGGACCATCAATAATCAAAATACTTTCACCAACAACCATATCAATATTATGTTTTGCCACACTGACATCCATTTTCTTGAAAAGATATTCCACTTCTTCTTTTTTAAGTGGCACGGGGTTTACTCCAGCGCCGACAAAACCGGTAACTCGCGGAGTATTGCGCACAACATACCAAGAATCATCCGTGACAATCATGTCCACTAAGACATACCCGGGGTAAATTTTTTCTTCCACTTCCACCCTTTTACTTCCTTTTATTTTTATTTTCTTTTCAACTGGAACGATAACATTAAAAATTTCGTCATTCATTGCTAGAGAATCAATACGTTGTTTTAAATTGCGCAGAACAACATTTTCATACCCGGCGTAAGTATGGATAGCATACCAATTTCTAGCTCCTTGTTCTTCTTGTTTCATGACAACCTTAGGGGGTTATTACCTTTTCTAATCCTTTTGAAAAAATAAAATCAAAAATACCTAAATAATACGCAACTGTCACAGACAAAACTATAATAACCAAAGTATAGTAAAAAGTCTGACTCCACTCTGGCCAAATCACATGTTTTAACTCTGTTTTAGTCTCTTTTAAGTATTCAACAATCTTCATAAAATTAGCGTCTAGTTGCTAGTGACTAGTGACTAGTTTCTAGTATTTTTTTCTATAACCTAGAAAGTAGAACCCAATTTATTAAAAAGCCCCCTTTCAAGGGCTTTTTAAAGACTACTCTTTTTGCGTAAAATAGTCAAATTTTTTATACGGACTTATCTTATCTCGTAAACTATAGTCACATCTGAACTAATGGTGTTCTCGCCTTTAGGAATTTCCGCCGAAATAGTGTCTCCCCCCATATTGTTCTTCATCATCGCAGATTCGGCAAAGTACATAGGCCCTCCGTATTCGCCACCTTCGCTGAAGTTCACTACTTTACCCAACCTTACCCCCAAATCTCTGGCCAGAATTTTTGCTTTTTCTTTGGCGTCGTCAATTGCTTTTTTTCGAGCAAGAGCTTTTAGGTCATCTTCGTTATCTATCGTAAAATTAGGACCACTTAACTCTGAAACACCAAGTTCTCCCAAACCTTGCATTATTTTCCCCACATCATCCGTATTTCTAACTTTAACCGTTATATTCTCATACGCTTCATAGCCTGAAATCACATTCTTGCCCGGACGAGGCGGACAACCAAACTCATTGCAAGGCATTAATGTTTTTGTATCATACCTGTATTCATATTTAGGATTAAAAGAAGAATTGGTAGTTTTAATATCTTTTTCTGCCACACTATTATTTTTTAAGAAATCCAGTGATGATTTTTCTATGACAGCCACAGCATTTTGCGCTTCTTTTACCGTTTTTCCTTCTTTGCGAATAGTAAAATAAACATTTGCAATGTCTGGCACAGCATTAACTTCCCCATGACCGGAGAGAGTGACGGTATTATTGACCATCATACCGATAGATCTCCATTCACTTACTGATTTTACAGCAAAGAATAAAATAAGAACGACTAAAAAACTTAATAACGCTTTATATAAATTTTTCACATACTCATTTGGCAAATTATTTATACTGTCCATATTTTTTACATCCACGCTACGGTAGAGCAGATTATTTATTAATAGAAACAAGTTCAACATCAAAGACCAGTGTAGAATTTGGAGGAATAACACCAGGAACACCTCTTGCGCCGTAAGCATCTTCGGGGGTTATTGTCAGCGTCTTTTTCTCGCCGATTTTCATTCCGACTATGCCTTTATCCCAGCCCGAAATAACTTGTCCAGCGCCTAAATTAAAAACAAAAGGCTCAACATGATTGAATTTTGGGTCAACATTTGAATCAAAAACTGTGCCATTTTCTAGTCTGCCTGTGTAATTCATTGAAACTGTATCTCCCGCCTGCGCAGACAGGCCTGTTTTAGCCACATCTTCAGCTGGAATCATATTATTATCTACATTGTCATTTGAATTCATATTTGTTTTATTATTCATACTGATAAAAATTAAAAAACCAACCAGAGCCAAACAAATTATTACTGATACAGTAATATTCATATCGTTTTTCTTTTCCATATATTTATATTAATTAATAATTAAAAATAATAAGTCTGAATAATTATATACTCAAAAAAAATTAAATCAAATTTACTTCTGGTATAAGAACAAGACCAAATTTGTTTTTCACATCAGCGATAATGCTCTCTGCTAAATTTTTTACTTCTTCTTCAGTTGCTCCACCATAATTAACTAGAACCAAAGCCTGCATATTATGAACACCGACATTGCCTATTCTCTTGCCTTTCCATCCACACTGTTCAATCAACCACGCGGCGGGAATTTTTTTAAAAACGGAAGCAATAAAAACGGAAGCCTTGCTTCCGTTTTTTCTTCCGTTTTTTTCTTCAAAATACGGCATGTTGGGATAAATTTTTAATAACTCATTTAATTTTTCTTCCTCCACAAAAATATTTTTAAAAAAACTTCCTGCATTGGGGATAATGGCTGGATCTGGCAATTTACTCTTGCGTATAGCTCCGACTGCATCGCTTATGTCTTTCAAGGAATACGGAACAATTTTGTTTCCTGTCTGCGCATACAGATTCTCTAAATACTCTCGCAATATTTTATAACTTATATTTTTTTTCTCTACCTTGCTTAATTTTAAAGTTATGGCAAAAATAAAATACTTGTCTTTTAACTCATTTTTGAAAATACTGTCTCGGTAGCCAAATAAACACTCTTCTCTACTAAAAACTTTCTTCTTATTCTCTTTGCCACTTTCTAGATCATAGGCTTCAACACTCTCGAGAACATCTCTAAGTTCCGCTCCATAGGCTCCAATATTTTGCATTGGCGCGGCGCCGACTGTGCCAGGGATAAGCGACAGATTCTCAATACCCCAGTAGCCACGCTCCACAGCAAAAATAACAAGGTCATGCCAAATCTCTCCACTCATTGCATGGATTACAACATCCGTGGAACTTTCACTTAAAATCTTTATTCCTTTTAATTTATTTAAAACAACCAAACCATCAAAATTTTTCGTAAACAAAATATTGCTTCCGCCTCCTAAAAATAATTTTTTATTATTTTTAAACTCTGGGGTGTCAAAAAGATTTTCTAAATCTGTTTTATCATGTATTTCAATAAAAAATTTGGCGCTCACGGAAATGCCAAAAGTGTTTAATTTAGTTAAATCGTAGTCTTTATGAATCTCCATAATATTGTTCCCTTATTACAAAATTTCCTTCTCCAATCTTTTTTCTATTTCTTCTTCGGAGACTGGACGAATCATTTTCTTTAATTCCGGATCTTGTGATAAGTCTATCCCTTCTTTTTCTAGAAGCAATGCCGTCATTTTCATCAATTTGGTAATTTCCTTTTCGGAAATAAGGTTAAGCTGTAAATGAGTTTCTTCTCGTAAATCATCTACTTTTGAACTGCGATTCTGAGAAATAAGCACAAAGATTGCAAGAAAAATAGCTTCCAAGGAAACAAAGGTGGTTAAGAGATTAAAAGGGAAAGGGTCAAATGGGGGTATTATTTTTATTTGATTGGTATTGATAAGTATCCAGGCAACAAATAAAAAAATGTTAAATAATAAGAAAGTATTGCTCCCAAAACTAGAAGTCATCCAGTCAGTTATTTTTTCTGTGAGAGTTCTTTTAGCGTAAGCTTTTGCTTTTATACTACGAAGTATTTTTCTTCCCGGCTCTTCGTTCTCGCCAAAGAGTGACTTTAAGAATGAAATATGATTTTGCGACATAATTCATATATTATACGATATATATAGAAATAATCCTACTATTCATGTATAATAAATAATACATCAATGAAAAAAATATTAAAATTTTTTGATAAATTAGAAGATAAAGTAAGAGGAAAATTGAGTCATTATCCTATTGTTTACGCATTATTTGGGGGCATAGGAGTGGTATTGTTTTGGCGCGGAGTATGGCATATCGCAGATGATATAAATATCAGTAGTATTGTTTCAATTTTGATTGGCAGTATTATTCTCCTTGTGACAGGAGTATTTGTCTCCGCTTTTATTGGAAATCGATTGATTATTTCTGGACTTTCTGGTGAAAAAAAATTAGCGGAAAAAGAAGTAAATGAAATAAAAACAGAAGAAGCAGAGCTACAGGATTTACAAAGCACTTTGAGTAGACTGGAAAAGAAATTAGATCATATAGACCAAGATATAGAAAAAAGATAAACTATTATACTTTAATTATATACTAAAATTGGGTGCCTATTCGGTTATGCTCCGAATCTTAGAGCTCCACAAGCTCTAGTGCTACTATTACACCATAGGCACCATGTGTTTTTATTTATAACAAAAAAAGTCTATAAATGCTAGTTATAATTTTTTGAAAACTTAAGGCATAGAACTAAAAACATGAGGAAGTAGAGTTAAAATAAAAATAAAAGTGGAAATAAAAGTGGAAATGATACACCAAAAGCATCCATTTTTTAATATAAAAATTTGCACAATTATCAGATAAATAGAAAAGAGAAACGCCATTAAAGACAAAGTTATTAAAAAATTGACTAGAATAAATGGTAGGGGCTCAGGCCTAAAAATAAAAAAAAGGTAAAAAACCGATATAAAACCATAATAAATCATTCCAAAAATATCCACCGGCACACCAAAAAGTTTAGAATAATCGCTATGAACTACTTTGTGACAATCAAATTTTAGTGGACAAACAAGTGGTTTTTCAGTATCATTTTTTCTCTTAAATATATGCTTGGCCACCATAAAACCACAAAAGCCTAAAATAAAAATTGTAAGTCGTATTAAAATGTTGTTTGAAAATATCATTGTTCTTTTGAGATTATATAATATATTTCAATAAAAATAAAAAGCAAGCTCAAAACAAGTGGCCCGAATAAAAACCCAAGGGGGCCAAAAAAACTAATACCTCCTAAAATAGAAAGAAGAATTAAAAATGGATGAAGATTCGTCCCCCTTTCAACAAATTTTGGTCCTAGAAAATTATCGACAAGTCCCACTGCCACTATTCCCCAAAGTAAAAGACCGATCGCCAAAAAAGTTTCTCCACTAAAGAAAAGAAAAAGAACCCCGGGAATAATCACCAAAGCTGTCCCGATACCGGGAATTAAAGCAGTGATTGCCGCGACACTCCCCCAGAGAGTCGCATTTTGAATTCCAAAAATAGTGAACCCCACAGCAGTTAATACGCCCTGAATGAACGCCACCGCGAGACTACCTTTTATAATAGAATTAATTGATAAAGCAAGTTTGCTAAAAATTGCTTCAATATATATCTCTTGCAAAGGACTTAGGGCGACAACAGCTTTTTTCAACTTATATCCATCTTTGAATAAATAAAACAACGCGACAAGAAATATAAAAATACCCATCATTATTTTTGCAACATTTGTAAAAAATAAACCAAAATGTTGAAGTAGCCAGTTTAATCCTTCTTTTAGATACTGACTAATATCTGGGGAATCTATGGGCGCAGGAGAAAATCTTGCGAGGCTTTGTAATGCATTTTCTACACTGTGGAAAAAACTTGCGCCGTTGAAAACTTGGCTAAATATATTATTTTCGCCATCATAGAGAGTAAGATAAAAATACAACCCTTTTGTTTCCTGAAAAATTTGCACACTTAAAAATAGAAGAGGCGCTACAACAATGGCAAGAACAGAAATAGTAGCGAGGAACGCTGACAGAACACTCCTTCCTTGTGTCATAGTAAGGATTTTTTTATGTAGCGGTTCGAAAACAGTTGCAAAAATTATCGCCATAATAAGAGCATATAAAAAAGGTTTAAAAATAAAAAAGATAAGGACAGAAATTCCTGCGAGAAAAGCTAATAAAAAATAAAGTTCTGATTTTTTATGATTCATGTTATTTTTCCCAAAATTTCAATTTATCCAATATTTTTTTTATCCAGAGTAAAAAAAAGTTGAATTTATCTAAAAACAAAATCCTTAATCCTAATAATTCAAGACCGACAATTGCAAGCCAAGAGCCAGGTGTAAGAGGGGTGATAAAAGCAATAAAACCAATAAAAACCAAAACAACACCAACTATTTTTTTAACTTTCGGTTTGTCGTGGATATGCTCTTTAATGGTTTTAAGCAATTTTGCAAACATTATTCTTTTGAATTATTGTAAATATCTCTATCCCTGCAATCATTGCCATTATATCATTTTCTCACGACTTAGCAGGCAGAAAAATTTTGCATAATTTCAAATACAATATTATACTAGCATGTATAAAATACAAAAGAATTTTTCTTGATTTATCTATCCCAATTATGCCACAACAAACCACATCAACGCCAGCCCGCGTCAAACAAACAACGCTATTTGATAAAATTTTCACCGCTTCGAGTATGGAGGAAGCAGATGTTTTATCGTGGCTAGTTGCTATCACCGGTGGACTTACTGAAGACGAAGCAAAGCGAAGACTCTCGCAATATGGAAAAAATAAAATTGTTCATGAAAAGCCAAACCCTTGGTATATCATGTTACTTCATAATTTCAAAGATCCATTTATTCTTGTTCTCATTTTTCTTGGAATTATTTCATATCTTACAGAAGATATTCGAGCTGTTGTAATAGTGAGCACAATGGTCGCAATCAGTATTGTTCTACGCTTCATTCAAGAATTTCGATCTTCAAAAGCCGCAGAAAAACTGCAAGCTATGGTGAAAACAACAGCTACAGCGCAACGTCAGTTTGAAGATGAAAAACCTGACGGAACCATCAACCTAGTAAGTCGCTGGGTGGAAATACCGCTTGAAGAAATAGTCCCCGGAGATATTATCAAACTTTCGGCTGGTGATATGATACCGGCAGATATTCGTTTAATTTCATCAAAAGACCTTTTCGTTAGCCAATCAGCTCTGACAGGTGAAGCTCTCCCTGTTGAAAAAGAAAGCAAATTTCTGCCTAATTCAACAGATGAAGAAAAAAATAAAACTTCCGCCTTAGAACGCAAGAATATTTGCTTTCTTGGTTCGGATGTAATAAGTGGCGCAGGAATAGCAGTCGTAGTAACTACTGGCGACGCAACATTTTTTGGCTCGCTGGCAAAAAACGTTCTAGGACATAGAAGCGAGACAAGTTTTGATAAAGGCATTAAAAAAGTGTCTCTGCTTCTTATTCGTTTTATGAGTGTTATGGTTCCGGCTGTTTTTGTGATTAATGGATTTAGTAAAGGTGATTGGCAAGAATCTTTTATTTTTGCTATTGCTGTAGCGGTCGGACTTACTCCTGAAATGCTTCCGGTCATTGTCACTGCTAATCTAGCAAAAGGCGCTGTGTCTATGGCGAAAGAGAAGGTTGTTGTAAAAAAAATTAATTCAATTCAAAATTTGGGCGCTATGGATATATTGTGTACTGACAAAACAGGAACAATTACCCAAGACAAAATTGTTCTGATTGAGTATTTAGACATTCATGGAGAAAAATACACACCAGTGCTTGAATACGCCTATATGAATAGTTATTACCAAACTGGACTAAAAAATCTTTTAGATCGCGCTGTTCTTGAATTCGCTGAACTTGAAGTAAAACTAAAACTCCCTAATACAAAAAAGATTGACGAAATTCCTTTTGATTTTATTCGTCGCAGAATGTCCGTGGTAATTGACCAAGACAGTCAACAGCTCTTAATATGTAAAGGAGCAATTGAAGAAATTCTAAAAGTCTGCACACAAGTTGAAGACAAAGGGAAAATTATTCCTCTCACAGATGAAATCAGAAATAATGTTATCAATCTTACTAGAAATCTAAATGAAAGTGGTTTGCGTATTATAGCGGTAGCCTATAAAAAAACATCGCCAGAAGATGCTCCTTATAACATAAGCAATGAGACAGACCTAATCTTGGCTGGATTTATTGATTTTCTTGATCCGCCAAAAGAAACGGCGGCGGCGGCAATTGCTGAACTAAAAGAAGATGGCGTCCGAGTAAAAATCCTTACCGGCGATAACGATCTAGTGGCAAGACACATATGTAAAGCTGTGAACATGAATATTGACCATCTTGTTCTAGGAAGCGAAATGGAAAAATTGTCTGAAGAAGAACTCGCCGAGCTTGCAAACAAAACCACAGTTTTCGCAAAAGTTTCTCCGGACCAAAAAGCTCGCATTATAAAAGCCTTGCAAAAAAGAGGCCACGTCGTTGGATTTATGGGAGATGGAATAAATGACGCCCCTGCTCTTCGTCAAGCAGACGTAGGTATTTCTGTGGACACCGCGGCTGATATTGCCAAAGAATCTTCTGACATTATTCTGCTTGAGAAAAGTTTATTGGTGCTTAAAACAGGTGTTATTCATGGACGCACCGTGTACGGAAACATTATCAAGTATATCAAGATGACAGCTAGTTCAAATTTCGGCAATGTTTTTAGTATAATAGCGGCTAGTATTTTTCTGCCCTTTCTTCCGATGTTGCCTATTCACCTGCTCATACAAAATCTTCTTTATGATTTCTCTCAGCTATCAATGCCTTGGGACAAGATGAATAAAGAATTTTTGTTAAAACCACGCAAATGGGACCCGAGTGGTATCGCGCGCTTTATGTTTTTTATTGGTCCTATCAGTTCTGTTTTTGATATCATTACCTTCTTTGTATTGTGGTATATATTTGCGGCAAATACACTTGCAGGTCAAGCGTTCTTCCAATCTGGTTGGTTTATTGAGGGATTACTTTCTCAAATACTTATCGTTCATATGATACGAACTCCAAAAATTCCTTTCATACAAAGCATAGCAACGACTCCTGTGCTTATGATAACAGGCCTCGTTATGATCATAGGAGTATATATTCCATTTTCTTCCTTCGGACATGCTGTGGGTATGGTTTCCCTCCCTTTCACATATTTCTTGTGGCTCTTTGGAATTCTACTTTCTTACTGTGTCTTAACACAAGTCGTTAAAGTTTTCTATATAAGAAGATTTCAAACATGGTTATAAACTAAATTTATAAAAAACAAACACCATGCGAACCGGCAAGTTGGTATCTAAATTTAATTATAGTTCTATATATTTATTAACTAATAAGTAATTCGCGGCCAAAGATTTTTATCCAAAACCACCCGCTTAAATAGTTCGCCATTTATACGATAAGCTCCCTTAGCGAAATCTCTAGTAACGAAAGTCGTATCAATCAATGGTTGTACTTTTACCGCTTCAATTTCTGAAACAGGAACTTCACCTTTTTCAATCAATTTATCAATTATCGCTTGTTCCTCGTTGTTCATAGAGGAAGTATAAATGTTTTTATAATTAACAATAGCTATCCTAAATGGTTCTCCTAGTTCCCAAGTTTCTTTTCTAGTTAATGCGTCTATATCTTCCGCGGAATAAGTAAATTTATAATTTTTATGTTCAGATGAGCCCATTAAAGCCCAACAGACATTGTTAATTTCCATTGGTCTACCACCTGTAAATTCAAAAATTCTCTGAATAGCGTCATCGGTAAAAGTTATCCGTGTTCCCTCAAGAGGTTTTCGTACTAATGTTTCGACTTCTTCTAAAGTTAGTGCCCGCACAAAATGTGTCTCATATTCTTCAAAAATCTCCTTAAATGAACTTTCATAATAAGCAACTCTATGCAACACAAGGGTAATCTGTATATTACTTAAACTTTTTAGATTAGCGAGGTATTTCAGTTTTTCCAGTTCCTCCGCAAAAAATATAACCTCATCTAGAGACAAAAATACTTTTTCTCCATGCTCAATAAGATAGTCATTAAGAAATTCGAAGGGAAATTTTCGACTTTTTGTTATTTGCTTTCTAAGTTCATCCTTTTTCTTAAATTCTCTTTTTGCTATAAATTCAACAACGGCATTCAATCCAAATTGTTTTTGAAAATTTTTAAGAGATTTAGCGCTGTATGGATTTTCCATCATTACATCAGCAACAATAGAATTTTTCAAACCAAATTGATGTGTTTGTAAAGATTCCATCATGCTAGTTTTTCCCATACGCCAATTTCCTCGAATTAGTACAGGTTTATCTGCGCGAAGTGTCTCTACAATTTTAGCTTCTTGGTCAAGACGAACGATACTATCTTTTATAGGTCTAGTCTGCTCGTATTTTCTTGCGACACCCCTGAAGTAATCATCTTTAGTTAGTTCTTGAGCTTTGATAAAATTACTAGCTTCACCAGCGTCAATTTTAGGTTGTAATTTTTCATCTAATTTTTTTATTTCATTCATAATTTGAGAATAGTCTTCAAAATTTTTTGTTTTTTAATTTTATCAAATTCTCTATTGATGTGGAGGAATTTTTCTAACAAAACGACAGAATTTTTTTACACCAATTAATCGAGACTAAGAAAAAATAACTATATCTTCCCCACCAAGTCTAGCCCGGGAGTTAACGTATCATCGCCTGGCTCCCAGCCTGCGGGACAAACCTTATCACCATGTTCACGAACAAATTTAGCGGCTTGAAGTTTGCGAATGAGTTCTTTTGCGTTTCTTCCCACACTGTTATCATTTATTTCAACGATACGGAGGACGCCATCTGGGTCAACTACAAATGTCCCGCGAAGAGAAAGCCCTTCTTCTTGAATAAGGGTACCAAAAATTGAACACAGTTCTCGACGCGAATCGGAGAGCATTGGAAACTTAATCTTCTTGATAGCCTCCGAAGTATCGTGCCACGCTTTGTGAACGAATACAGTATCCGTAGAAATAGAGAGGACCTCCGCGCCGAGCTTTTGAATAACTTCGTAATTGTCTGCCATTTCTTCGAGCTCTGTTGGACAAACAAATGTAAAATCTGCGGGATAGAAAAAAAGTATGAGCCATTTGCCACGATAATCAGAGAGTTTAATCTTTTTTATTTCCTCGTTGTGAAATGCTTCCACCTCCACATCGGGAATCATGTGTCCAATCTTAGCAAATGACATTGCTGTTGACTCAACATCACAAGCTCCACTACAACATCCATGTATATTTTTGCATTTCATAGTAAAAATTTGTTTATCTAATATAGAAATACTATACCATAAATAAAACGAGGGTAATTAGATGGGCTTTGACTGGTTTGAACATGTTTATATTTTGATAATGAATATTATTTTCTTAAAATCTTCTCTATTTTCCGGCCTTTCGCCAACTCATCCACTAACTTGTCTAAATACCTGGCCTTCTGCGTCAAAGGATTCTCAATTTTCTCTATACGATATCCGCAGATTACTCCAGTGATGAAACGTGCGTTGGGGTTGAGTTTTGCTCGCTCAAAAAATGTTTCAAAAGTCACTTTCTCTTTTATCAGTTCCTGTAGCTTTTTAGTATCGAATCCTGTTAACCACTCTATGACCTGATGCAATTCTTTTTTCGTTCTGCCTTTCTTCTCTACCTTTTCTATGTACATCGGATAGACCGAGGCGAAAATCATTTTTGCGATACGCTGATTGTGTGTGTTGGAAGTGTTCATACCTTATATTTTACCAAATCTTCTTTTGAAACACCCATTACAGAAACAATTTATTCAAGTCTATTTCTTTGTTTATAATAATTACCATGGTACTAAACGGTTAAGTCGTTATCGGGCTTTATATCTACGGGATTTTGTAAAGTTCTTTCAAACACCGTAGCCATAGTGACGATTATGATAGAAATAAAAGTAGCTAAAATACCAATAGCAACAAAACCCGCTGGATCATCATCTTTATTATGAAATATCGTTATATACAGCACCGCCATTACAATTGAAACGCTTAATATAATCGCGCAATATTTTATAATCCTTAAAGCTTTCACGGAGCTTGGTGAGGATAATTTATTTTGCCTTATATATCCGAATAATTTAAACGCCTGGTGCAAAGCAACAAAAAATGCAATAGACACCACATATCCATATATGATGAATGGGTCAGCATAAATACTAAACAGGTCTAGATTTACGGCCCTACCCTCGGTCAAAGGAAACCAAATCATGATACCCAGCGCCGTGATGCCGATGATTATAATAACTACCTGAAGAAATATTGTTGCATTTTTTTTCATGGGTAATGCTTATAAATTTCTATATCTCCATATTAATTTATTGTTTATTGTTTTAGAAGCGTATAAATTAGTTTTATTCCACCACGCGCTCCGCGCGTCCCGCATTTTGGCTTCAAAAATCGGAAGGTTTGATATTGGTGCGCGGTGAGGGACTTGAACCCCCGACCTTCTCAGTGTAAATGAGTCGCTCTACCAACTGAGCTAACCGCGCATAATTTATATTATTAAAACCACTCTTAAGTATACTAGCAATATAATCACACCTTTTCAACTTTCTAGAGCGAGGGGTCAACTATGGGCGCAGGAGAATTTAATATTTGATCTGATTTTTTATTTTTTATAGAAAAATATTCTAACACCTTATCAATTCTTTCTTTTTTTATTGTGTTTAACTGCGCATTAGTATCATTTGTTTCCAAAACAAGTTTTTGATTTGTTTTTACAAAAAGATAATAACCAAAAAAAGAAGATAGCGTAATTATTACAAACATAACAAAAACAGCCACCTCCCAATAAAAATTTATATTCAGCCAGAAACTTTCCTGGTCTTTTGTAAAATTCTTTTGTTTTTTTAATTTTTTTAAGGAAAATTTAAACATATTTTTTTATTTACTCTATAAAACTTAAAAGTTTTATCTCAAAAGTTATATTCCATTTTGGGACTGTGGTATTTTTATTCTCTTCACTATTTAACTCTGTCTCTCTACGCATGTCAATTGAGGTAACTTCGATTTCATAAGGAGAATTTTCTAAAAGCGCTAAGAATTTATAAATCTCGCTAAAAGTTCCTGATGTTTTCGCTCCGACCGTGAGTCCAGTATGGTTTGTTAAAATGTTAACAGATACAACCTCTGCGCTAATATTTACCTTA
Source organism: Candidatus Nomurabacteria bacterium RIFCSPHIGHO2_01_FULL_37_25 (assembly GCA_001786765.1). Taxonomy (GTDB): domain Bacteria; phylum Patescibacteriota; class Minisyncoccia; order Phycocordibacterales; family UBA9973; genus UBA9973. The sequence continues at coordinate 5,423 of MFTH01000008.1, read as the reverse complement.
GATGCCAATCCTTCAATTGTGTCTAAAAATGGCACAATATCCGAACTTTTTGCGAAATGAGTTTCTAACTCTATCATTTCTTTATCTATAATTTTGATTGAATTATCAAGAGTTTCCATTTCATTACGTTTAATTTTTTCATTCAACCACTCTCCTTCTTTTATCTCCGCTTTGCGATTATTGTTATTTATCTCTCCAAAGAAAAACAAAAAAACAAACAAAGAAAAAGCAAAGAATATCATGGAAAAGAATAAGGGTATTTTTGGAAAATTGCTTTGCATATATTTATTGTTACAGAGTTAAATTTAAATTAAATTGTATATTAGACCCCTTTATAAAATTAGAGATTGGTAAGTCAACATTTTTAAAAGTTATGTCATCTTCAAGTTTTTGTCTAAATGAAAGCAAAACTTCACGAGAAGAAGCGCTCCCCTGTATTTTTATTTTTTTACCTTTCAAAGAGTCATCATAGTAGGAAATACTATTAATTTTAATATTATCCATTTTTTTTAGAAGAACAATATTTATTACTTTTTCTAAAACACTAAATTTATTATTTTGAGTTTTTTCAATCAGCGTTAGTTTGGTTTTTAGGTCTTCAACTGTTTTAAGGGTTTTAGAATTAGGTTCAAGCGCTGGTTCATTTTTTAGCGCTTCCAGATTTGTGTCTGCAATTCTATTTTTTACAGAAGAAAGGAAATAAGGTGGCAAGATCGCGACAAAAGCAATAATAAAAGAAACACCCATCATTACAAAAAACAAAACCACGAGTCGCCAGTAAAAACCCTTAATTATTTCTTTTTTCTCTGCGTTTGGAATTAAATTAATCATAAATCAATTATGTTTATAATCTCTTAAGGCAAGTCCTAAAGATGCGGCAAATGAGAGCGCTCGCTTAAAATTAATATCTGGAACATGTTTTTCCGTATCTAATATATTAACCCAAACGTTAGCCATCTCTACTGTGTTTTTCATGCTAACAGAAAAATATTCAGAAAGCCCTATTAAATTAGAATCCCCGCCACAGAGAATTATTTTCTTAATCGGTGGATTATCTCTATCCTCTTCGTCTTTGTGGGTGTGCCAGTATAAAAAATGCTTTACGACTTCGTCACGCAAAACAGAAACGCTATTTAAAATTACTGAAAATATTTCTTTATTTTCAGTATTGCGTTGAAGACCATATTTTCGTTTCATTTTATCTGCTTCCTCAAAACTTACTTTGAAATTTTTGGCAATCATATTAGAAAGCATTGTCCCACCCACATCTAGCGTAGAAGTAAACATTACAGCGCCACGAGATACGATAAAAATCCCAGTGCGTTTTTCTCCAAAGTCCACAATCATATAAGTTTCCAAATCTCCATTTTTAACTGTAGACCTAGAAATAGCTTGCGCTTCAAGCTCAAACGACTTAACTATAATTTTTGCGTTCTTAAACACAGCGAGATAACTTTCAATTACATTTTTAGGAATAGCCGCAACCTGAAGCTCCAGACTCTTTTCATCCTGACTAAGCAATTCATAATCAAAAATGGCCTCAGAAGCTTTGAGTGGTATATGTTCTTCAAGAGAAAGCTCTATGCTTTCTCTGATGCTTTCTAATCCTATTTTTTCTAATCTAAGTTTAAAGAGATACACCTGCTCTTCTAATAAAGAGACCCGCACGGATTTCAACCCGACTTCTTCCCGAAGCTTTATCAAAATTTCCTCTATCTTTTTTGGATTTTTAATCTCACCCAACTCAATAACGCCCGGCGGAATATTGCATTCACCGTGCCGACCGACTCGTAACCCGTTCTTTGTATTTACAAGTTCTAAAAATTTCAATGATTCGTCTCCTATATCTAAACCAAAAGAAGGTACTGTAAGAAAATAAGGCACCGGAAAAAATCTCTTAAAAAATCTGTTAAACAAATCAAAAGACATATAAATATTGTATCACTTTGGATTAAAATGAACTACTGCTGAAAGAGTCAGCAGGCTAAAAAATGCAGTGAGGGCCAACATTGGGATTGATATATATCCGCCAAATTCAGATACTAACTGCTGATAACAAGAAACTCCCGAAGCGTCGCAAGGCAAACTTGAACTTTCTCCAAAATAATAGAAGAAATTTTGATAGACGGAAATAAGAAAACCGACAGAAAGCAAAGGTGTGGTATATCTCACAACTTTTCTATCTTTATCCCAAAATGCCGTACCAAAAAGAAAGAACGTTGAAAACATAAAAACTCTCTGCCACCAACACAAATAACATGGTAAAAAACCAACAATTTCAGAATAGACTAAAGGAAAAACTGAAGCAAATACGGAAATTAAAAAACTCAATACCAAAAAATGTTTATTAATATAATCTAGAAATTTATTTCTACTATTTCCCCCAGAAGTAAAAAATAAAAGAAATAATGCAACAACTGAAAGAACTTGCAGAATAATAGCCCCTGCCCCAAGGAAAATATTTAAATAGTGCACGGTTTCAACATTCATAAAGAATTACAAAAAACTATATTGGCAATTCGCAAGAAGTTTTTTCCGCTAATTGCGCAAGTGGTATTTCACCATTTAGACGAGAGCCATCAGTAAATTCCCAAGTTGGATAACTAGAAACTTTCTTGTCTATACAAATTTGTGTTTGATTCCTCGCGTCCGCGGTAGAACATTCAACATAAGGCAACAGCTTTTGGGACGAACCAAAAAGCTTCTTTTGTTCTTGACAATGTGGACACCAAAAAGCTCCGTAAAAAACAGCGCCTTTATCTTTTAAGCATGTCGCAAAAGTATCATATTTGCCGGGTTCTGTTGAACCTATATCCCCGTCTGTCCGAAGGAAAACAGTAGTTAGGACTCCTAAAATTAAAATAACAATTACTAAAATAAATATCTTTATATTATTATTCATAAATAAACTATACCATATAAAAAATCTTTGGCAAAAAGATAATAAAACCGACAATTATTGCCACACATACAGACAACAGTACAGCGGCGGCGGACACATCTTTAATATCACGAGCAAAGGGATGATACTCTGGAGAGGTTAAATCTATATCTATCTCAATAGCTGTATTAAAAACTTCAGTAACAAAAACAAAACCGATTGCAAAAATAAGCGCAATCCACTCAAGGCTGGAAACTTCCAAATAAAATCCAAAAATTATCACAACCAAAGCTGATGTTATGTGTATAAACAAATGTCTCGTCGTTTGAGAAACAACATACAAACCTCGAAAAGCATTTAGGAATTTTTCGCTATATTTTACTTCCCGCCACGCTTTTTTTTCTTTTTGAGAGTCCATTTCTATATTGTAACATTAAATTACTTTAAATTACGAAACTCTAAAAATATCAACTTTCTTACGGTACAGATTTTTCAAACGAAAATTAGCCTTGAAAAATCTTGGAGTTCAGTGCTCGTCAGCCTCAAAACCCCTGCAGAAAGTTATATTTTTTGAGTTTTGGCTAAATTTACAATTTGATTAAAGATTTTCTTTGTATTATTGTACTTATATTGCGGGTTCGTCTAACGGTAGGACACATCCCTCTGGAGGATGGTATTGGGGTTCGAGTCCCTGACCCGCAGCCCTTCGTCACTTTGTTCCTCAGGGCCTACGGCGCTTAAAAGAGATACAAAATTAAAACTTTTGGTATAATACACCAACATGAAAATAAAATTAGGAGACATGGCTCCTGTGTTCTCTCTTCCCGACCAAAACGGCAAAACTCATAATCTTTCTGACTACAAAGGTAAATGGGTGCTTTTGTATTTTTATCCGAAGGACGACACGCCCGGGTGTACAAAAGAAGCGTGCGGAGTGCGTGACGCATTTCCAAAATTCAAAAAAATGAACGCTGTTGTCTTTGGAGTGAGCGCAGATTTGGTAGTAAAACACAAAAAATTTACTGAAAAATATACATTGCCATTTATATTATTATCAGACGAGAATAAAGACATAATAAAAAAGTATGGTGTGTGGGCGAAGAAAAAGTTTATGGGACGGGAGTATATGGGCATTTTGCGGACTTCTTTTCTCATAAACCCAAAAGGGGAAATTGCAAAGATATATGAGCAAGTAAAACCAGAAAAACACGCGGAGGAAGTGCTCAAAGATTTGCAAACATTACAAAAAGAAACATAACGTAGCTTACTATTTTAAAAGAGAAAGTCTATTTCTTTTATCTAAATATCGCTGTAATATGAGCGCGGCCGCGGAAGCATCTATGCGACCGCTTTTTATTTGTTTCACTTTGCTGTGAACTTGCGATGGACTTAAATCTCTTTTCCCGTCTTTTGATTTTCGAGCTTCCACTGAAGTTAAAAATTCTTTTTGTTTATGAACAGGCAATTTGAACCTCTCTTTAAGTTCTAAAATAAAAACTTCAATCCGAGCTGATAAGGCATTTAATTTTCCAGAAAAATCCACTGACTCCCCTATCACCAATTCTCCAATGTTTTCTTTCTCTATAATCTCCCTAAAATTTTTAAAAATATTAATATCGTTCAAAATAATTTCTTTTGGAAAAGCTAATGTTCCATTTTCGTCCGAAACTGCCACGCCGATCCTTTTTGTTCCATAATCAATACCAAGAAATTTCATATTAAAATACTAGCATAAATGTCTTTTTTCTGATATTGTATGCATGTACTTAAAATTACAAAACTTATAAAATATAACTTTCTGCAGGGGTTTTGCGAGCGACGGCGAGCAAACTTCAAGATTTTTTAACCTGCCTGCCGGCAGGCAGGGCTTCAAAAAATCTGTACCGAAAGAGAGTTGATATTTTATAAGTTTTGTAATTAACGAATATATATGTATCAACCTTTCCCTATTAATGTTTTTGTTAGTGTGTTAACAGCAATATTAGTTCTTTGGGCTATTCCTTGGAAGATTTACGCTGTATGGATAGCGGTAAAAAACGATCATAAAAAGTGGTTTGTTGCCCTTTTGCTATTAAATACCTTAGGAATTTTAGAAATTTACTACATTTTCAAAATCGTAAATAAAAGTTGGGCTGAAGTAAAAGTTGATTTTCATCATGGTTGGACATTGTTCAAAAATACAATCAGAATGAAAAAATCTATTGAATAAAATTCATTAAGAAAAAATCTTGAGAAAAAATCAAAAGTAGCTATACTAAATTAGTTGTTAATTATGGAGGCGTCGCATAGCGGTTTAGTGCACCTGTCTTGAAAACAGGAGTGTCGCAAGGCACCGTGAGTTCGAATCTCACCGCCTCCGCCGAAATTGAAAATCGGAATTGGAAGCCGAAATGCGGTCGCGCCGCAGGCGCGACACAAACGCATTCCCGCCAAAAATTCCCGAATTCAAAAGGTTTTTCCACGCTCCGCGTGGCTCAAAAAAGACGGTTCGATCCTTGATTATAAAGTTCGAACCGACTTTTTTGAACAAATGAAGTTTTTC
>MFTH01000007.1 GCA_001786765.1 Candidatus Nomurabacteria bacterium RIFCSPHIGHO2_01_FULL_37_25 | reverse complement strand
AGATGATATTAAAACATCACCTTGAATCAACCATGAAATCACCAGGTCGTCCAAGGAAAAGTAAATAAATATTATTAAATGATAGATACAAAACAATGGTGGCTGTCCCCATTAATCTTTAAATGATAGATACAAAACAATGGTGGCTGTCCCCATTAATCCATTAATCTTAAATGATAGATATAAAACAATGGTGGCTGTCCCCATTAATCATAATTCCATTAATCCTATGGCGGGTGATCCGAAAAAAATCATTAATGAGCTTATATATAGATATAAAAACTTTTTTGGGGATATTGCAGTGAAAGTTTCCAAGAATGCCGCTTATAATTTAACAATGAAATTACCTCCAGAAGAGGTTCCGGATAGTTTGAGATAAAAAAATGTAAAAAATTTCGTATTGGTTTTTAATTCAAAATATGATACAGTTAAAAAAATGAAGAATATAATTAATTCCATGAACACAATGGTGATAAATAAGAAAACAAAGTCTGAGTTAAGAAATGCTTCAAGATTTTTGGGACTTAAAGAACAAGATATTTTTGAACGTGCCTTGATGTTTTATCTCTATTCCATTAAAAACCAAATTGCTTTTAAGAAAGAAATGGAAGCTTGGGACATTTTGAGTGATGAATCTTTTTTAAAAATGGGATTTTAAAAAACTATGAAAAAGGGTGAAATATGGATTGTTGATATTGGTTCAACTGGAGGACATGAACAACAAGGAATCAGACCTGCCGTCGTCATTGCTGACGTTGTCGGTTCTGTTACAACGATAATTCCGTGTACTTCTAATCTCGATTCTTTGCGTTTTCCTTTCACAGTGCAATTAGAGCCTTCATTAAAAAACGGTTTAAGTTTTGCTTCAGTAGTTGTCATTTTCCAGCTTCGCGCCATAGATAAAAAGAAGTTAAAAGCGAAGATCGGTTTTCTGGGGAAAACAGAGATTAAGGAAATTGATGTAATGATGAAAAAAATGCTTGGTATATAATATTTTCATGCTTCCAGAATTTCCAAAATTTAAAAACTCAAAATTGTCGGGCAAGGGAAAAACATAATAACTTTATGGAAAATACACAGAATTTTATATTAAAAAATATAATGTTACAGGTAGCTTTGTCCTTGTTTGTTTTTTTGACTTTGTGGTGGTTGTTTATCAAGCCATTAAGTGGAGGAGTTCTTGTGTCTTTTAAACATTTTTGGAGTTCGGTTTATGTAGCTATGCCTTTATTGGGCGGTATTTATGGTTTTGTAATAAGTAAAGCATTTGGTGGACGAAAAAGCGTCTTAGGTAAAATGATTTTAGCTTTTTCTTTAGGATTGTTTTTACAGGCGTTTGGTCAAATTATTTATACTTATTATCTATGGTCCTTGCAAATTGAAGCGCCATACCCCTCACTAGGCGATATGGGATATTTTGGAAGTATTTTTGCGTATATTTATGGTATTTTTATTTTAGCTCGTTATATAGGAGTTACAATTTCTTTTCGATCATTTTTAAATAAAATTCCTACCATCGTTATCCCATTTATAATGCTTACCTTTTCTTATTTTACTTTTTTAAAAGGATATAAATTTGATTTTTCTAATTTTTTAAAGATTTTTCTTGACTTTGGGTATCCTATTTTTCAAGCCTTTTACGTATCATTGGCATTACTTGTATTATTTTTTTCTAAAAAGTCACTTGGCGGAGTTTTGAGAAAGCCTGTTTTACTTCTTGTTTTTGCTCTGATTATCCAATATATCTCTGATTCATATTTTATTTATACTGCGAATAATGGCACATGGTATCTTGGAGGGATCGGAGATTATTTTTATCTAGTGTCTTATTTTGCAATGACTCTGGTAATTATTTACATAGGAGACACTTTTGAAAAAATTCGCTTGGAAAGCTCAAAGATCAAAACTGCGTATTCAGAAACAGACGCTGATAACGACTTAGAAAAATTATTCAATCAAATTCTTACCGAAATCATTAAGCGTCAAGTGCGCATAGCAGGGCCTCTCGGATGGCAAGAAGTGAGAAAAGTGGCTAGTGTTTCGATAATTAATGAAGAAAGTGTTGTGGTGTCTATGGTGGGTGACCCAAAGAAAACTATTGATGAGCTTATATATAGATATAAAAACTTTTTCGGGGATATTGCGGTGAAAGTTTCCAAGAACGCCGCTTATCATTTAATAATGAAATTACCTCCCGAAGAGGTTCCGGATAGTTTAAGATAAAATATTTATGAAATTTAAAAATTTTTTTCCCAACAAAAACCATTCTTATTTAAACACTATTTTTTTATGCCAATAAAATTTATTTATATATTATTGTTAATTTTTGCCTCTATGTCTGTTGCTGTGGCTGATGTATTTCTTAAAAAAGCTTCAACTTTTACAGACCTTGCTACTTTTTTAAAAAGTCCTTGGATGATAGGTGCTATCTCACTATATATTTTTCAAATTTTTATTTTTATTTATTTATTTTTTACAGGTATGAAGTTAATTGATGTTGGGATAATGCAGGTAATTCTTTATGCACTGATAGTACTCGCTTCGGGTATTTTATTTTTCCATGAAACATTGACTTTGATTAAAATAATCGGTATTATATTAGGAATCATCAGTATTGCTTTAATTAGTCTATAAGTTTTTACTTGTTGTATTTAATAGTTTATAATATATTCAAATGGAAAAAAATAAAATAAAGGGGCCTAGAAAAATTTTTGGCTATCATATGACTATGGATTGCTATGGATGTGATCGCAAAACAATTGATAGTATTGAAATTTGTTATAAATATCTTGATGAAATAACAAGGGTAATGAAAGTACACCAACAATCTCCGCCTTTTGTTGTGTATACTGACCCAGTGAAATATCCTGACAAGGCAGGCATTAGCGGGTGGGTCCCAATAGTTGAATCTGGAGTTTCTATCCATACTTTAACACCAGCAGCCTTTATTTCCATTGATATTTATAGTTGCAAAAAATACAGTGTTGAAAAAGTTAGAGAATTTACTAGAGATATTTTTAAACCGGAAGAGATAGAAGAAAAACATTTTTTACGAGGAGAGAAATACGTTCATCCAACAAAGGAAGAATCTATAAAAATTATGAAAGATTGGAAAAAATAAAAATATGACACAGAAACCTTTTTTAAGAATAATGGTTTCTCTTTACATTATCACTGTTATTTTTTGGCTTGTTCTTATATTTCTTACTAAATATTCTCTTATTAGTGAGTCAACCATTCAATTTTTTAGACTTCTTACTCAAGTACCTTTAGCGATAATTCCCTTGGTGGGAGGTATCTTTGGATTAAAAAACTCTATTGATTGGGGTGGAATAAAAAGTGGCATGGGGAAAAGCTCTTTATTTTTAAGTTTGGGATTGATTGCATGGGCTAGTGGAATGATCGCTTGGAATTATTATATATTTTTTACTAATATTGAAATACCCTATCCTTCGCTTGCTGATATAGGGTATGTTTTGGGATTATTATTTTTTGTAATTGGTATTTCTACTCTGTCTAAAATAGTTGGTGTAAAGTTTGCTTTACGAAATAAAAAGGGTAAATTTATTTTTTTTCTTATACCAGTAATTGTGATCTTATTTTCGGTGTATCTTTTAATAAATGTAGCTCGTGGGGGAGTTTTAGTTGATACTTCTGAAAGTTACTTGAAATTATTTTTTGATATATTATATCCATTAGGCGATGTAGTTATATTAACAATAACAGGTCTTTTATATTTTCTTTCAAAAAAGTTTTTAGGTGGTGTATATAAAACTTCAATTCTTGTGCTTTTTTCTGGTTTTTTGTTTTTTTATATTTCTGACTTTCTTTTTTCTTATACAACCACTCAAGGCGCTTATTTCAATGGGCATTTTGTAGATTTTTTATTCACAACAACTATGTTCACATTATCACTGGGTGTTGCAACCCTTGATCCTAGAAGAGTTTCAAGTGTGTCATATAACGATTTAATAAAAATTCAGGATAACAAAAATTACACATCAAACAATTCCGTAGAAATTTTTAAGCAGATTATAATTACAATCATTAAAAGACAAGAACGAATTGCGGGACAGATAGCCTGGGAAGAGGCAAAAGATATAGATGGACTGGTTATTATTGATCAAGCTAAGGGAGAAATATCTGTCAAAGATAATTCAAATGAGAATTTAAAAAAAATTGCCGACCAATTAGTAGAGAGATACAAAAATCTTTTCGGGGATATTGCGGTGGAAGTGTCAAAGAGCGCGGTTCGTTATCTCGTTGCTGAATTATCAAGTGATCAAGTCCCCGATAGTTTAAGATAAATAAATATGCCTGAAATAACAAATACAAAAAGCAATATTTTGCCACCAATTTTTCTTACTACCTCTGACCCTAGTATTCCTAAAAAAACCGGCATTGAACAAGAATTATACGCAAAAAATGTGGAGCTTGATGCGGTAAATGAGCTTTTATTCTTCACTCGAGAACTATATGAGATTAATTTATTATCTCTTGACCCGACAGCCTTGGCTGAGCGCATCGCAACAACAATGAGAGACAGGCTTCATTTGGAAATGGCCGGTATTTTTGTTTTTGACAGAGAGAAAAATATTTTAACTCCACTTGCTTTTGCAAAATCCGAACGTTTAATTACGATACTTCGTCAATTTGGTTTTCTTTTTCGCGGCATAATTATTACAGGAGCAACAAAGCGTCCAGCTTTTAAAAATATTTTCAATGGACAGCCTTTTATCACGGCTAATGCTTCTGATGTCTGGGGCGGTCTTATTCAGTCAAAAGATATTGAGACGCTCTCTGTCTCTGCTAATCTTAAGACAATAATTATTTATCCGCTTTTGACCGAAGAACGAGTTATCGGAGCTGTTCTTCTGGGGTATAACTCGTCATACGACCAATTTTCGCAAACAGAAAAAGAATCTTTAAAATCTTTTGCTAATGTGATTACTAGCGCATTAGATAAATCATATGCCTATAAAGAACTTACTACTGCTAATAAAAATTTAACGGCAGTCAATAAAGAAATGGAGTTGGCTAATGAAAAGCTAAAAACCGTCGATGAAACAAAATCCTCCATTCTGTCTTTTGCTCAGCATTATTTGCAAAATCCCATAGAAAATATAGTCATGGCTTCTTCTATGCTGGCCGATGGCTCGTTTGGAGAAAAAATCGAAGATATAAAAAAGGCCTCGGTGAGAATGTTTGAATCCGCTCGACATTTGTCTTTGACTGTGAAAATGTGGCTCAAGGCTCTTGATTTTGAAGAAAATCATGTAGTGTATAAAATGGTAAATTTTGATTTTACTGATATGGTAAATAAAATTAGCAAAGATTGGGTCTTGATAGCAAAGGATAGAGGCATAACTTTTTCTTTTGAAACTGACAATAACTCCCCACATATGATTACTGCTGATCAAATATGGCTTCATGAAGTAGTCGTGAATTTAATCGACAATGCTTTCAAAATGACTGAAAAGGGTTTTATAAAATTAAAAGTGGAGAAAGTCGGTATTGAAAAGTTGCGTTTTTCTATCTCTGATTCAGGCGTTGGAATTGACACAGAAACATTGCAAAGTTTATTTCAGAAATTTGAAAGAGGACATGCGGGGTGGAAAAATAATGTGGAAGGCACAGGTCTGGGTTTATATATTTCAAAGAAAATTATTGAAGAAGGGCATCATGGTCGTATCTGGGCTGAATCAGAAGGAGTCGGCAAAGGCGCGACTTTCTATGTGGAACTCGCTGTCTAATATCGTGAATCACAAAAAGATAAAAATATTAACTTTCTTATGTTATAGTTAATATAATGACAGAGTTAAAAAGAATTATAAAAGCAGGATTCATAAACTTTACTCGAGGCGGGCTGGTTTCTTTTGCGGCAGTGCTTGTAGTCACTATTACTCTTTCCGTCATCGCTTTCATTATTTTACTGCAAGCGGTACTATATTTTTCACTAAACGTTATAAAAGATAAAGTAGATGTAACTATTTATTTTAACGTTGGTGTATCAGAAAATAAAATTCTTGTTTTAAAAGAATCCCTTCTAAAATTACCGGAAGTAAAAGACGTTTTCTATACTGACGCTCCTCTTGCGCTTAAACTTTTTCGTGACCGCCACAAGAATGATTATTCAACAATTGCCGCCTTAGATGAAATAAAAGAGAATCCGTTAGGCGCTACTTTAAGCGTTAAAACTAAAGAAATTCATCAATATGAAAGTATTGCGAATTTTTTGAAATCTGACAGCGCGCTCGCTTTGGGTTCGGATAATATTGTAGATCACTTATCTTACAATAAATTAATTATAGATAGACTAAATAATATAATATCTGGGGCGCAAAAACTCGGTTTTTTAATTACTCTTCTTTTAATAATTATTTCTATAATTGTTACTTTCAATACCATTCGGTTGACTATCTTTATTACCAAAGAAGAAATAGGCGTGATGCGCCTCGTTGGCGCTTCTAAAATGCGTGTTCGGGGACCTTTTATGGTTGAGGGTGTGATTTATGGCGTTATCGCCGCTTTTGCGACATTAATTATTTTCTGGCCAGCTACGGCTTGGTTTGGACGCAATATGACTGATTTTCTGGGGCTGAATATTTATGATTATTATATTTCAAATTTCTTTCAAATTTTTGCAATTATTTTATTATCAGGTATAATTTTGGGTGTGATTTCTAGTTTCTGGGCAGTTAGGAAATATTTAAATAAGTGAGTGAAAGGAAAATTACAAAACTCATAAAAATATCAACTTTCTTCCGGTACGGATTTTTCAAACAAAATTAGTCTTGAAAAATCTTGGAGTTCAGTGCTCGTCAGCCTCGAAACCCCTGCAGAAAGTTATATTTTTAGAGTTTTGTAATTAAAAGTAAAACATGTCAAAACAAACGAAATATATTTTTGTGGTGGGGGGAGTTATTTCCGGAGTGGGAAAGGGAATTACTGCGTCTTCAATCGGGCTTATTTTGAAAAATCGCGGGCTAAATGTGACCGCTGTGAAAATCGACGCTTATATAAATATTGATGCTGGAACGATGAATCCCACCGAGCATGGTGAAGTTTTTGTATTATCTGACGGAGATGAGACAGATCAAGATATGGGCAATTATGAAAGATTTATGGAGTTAAGTCTGACTCGTGTGAACTATATGACGACTGGACGAGTATATCAAACTGTAATAAACAAAGAGCGTAATTTAGGATACAAAGGTAAAAATGTGCAAGTTGTTCCAGACATTCCGCTTGAAGTTATAGAAAGAATTAAAAAAGCGGGGACCTTAGCCAAAGCCGATGTTGTCATTATAGAGATAGGCGGAACAGTCGGAGAGTATGAAAATATTCTTTTTCTAGAAGCGGCTAGAATGATGAAACTTGAATCCCCCAAAGACGTTATTTTTGTGATGGTTTCTTACTTGCCCACACCGGGGAAATTGGGTGAAATGAAAACCAAACCGACTCAACACGCCATCCGCACTCTGAATGCTTCTGGTATTCAGCCAGACATACTTTTAGCCAGAGGCGAAACAAAACTTGACGAAAAAAGAAAAGAAAAACTTTCTATTTTATGCAATATGTTTTATGACCGAATTATTTCCGCTCCAGATGTGGATAGTATCTATGATATACCTCTTAATTTTGAAAATGAAAAACTGGGAGATAAGATTTGCGCTATTGCGGGAATAGTTTCTAAAAAGCTAGACACAGTCTCTTGGAATAAATGGAAGAATTTCGCAAAACACGCGCACAATGGCAAGGATACTGTCAAGATTGCGGTGATTGGAAAATATTTTGAGACAGGGGATTTTATGTTGGCTGATTCATACCTTTCGGTTATTGAAGCGATAAAATATTCTAGCTACGCGCAAAACAGAAAACCGATAATTTCATGGTTGAATTCTGTTGATTATGAAAATCATCCAGCTAAATTGAAAGAACTTAAAAAATATGACGGAATTGTCGTGCCGGGCGGTTTTGGCTCGCGCGGGGTAGAAGGAAATTTGAAAGTTGTTAAATTTGCGCGCGAGAATAAAATTCCTTATCTTGGACTTTGTTATGGTATGCAGATGATGATAATAGAATACGCCAGAAATATTTTAGGTCTCAAAGACGCGAATACCAGAGAAGTAAATCCAAATTCTAAAAATATGGTGATAGACGTGATGGAGTCCCAAAAGGAGCATTTGAAAAATAATTTATATGGCGGGTCCATGCGTTTGGGAGCATATAAAGCGGTTCTTGCTCCAGGCTCGGTTGCGGCAAAAGCCTATGGTAATGCAGGCGGGGAAATTCTAGAGCGACATAGGCATCGTTATGAAGTGAATCCAGCATTCATTATGGATTTAGAGCGAGCTGGTTTGATTTTTTCAGGGAAATCTCCAGATGGAAAATTGATGGAAATCGCAGAATTGCCAAAAAATAAACATCCGTTTTTCTTGGGCACTCAATTTCATCCTGAATTTTTAGCTCATCCGCTAAACCCGCACCCTCTTTTTAATGCTTTCATAAAAGCTTGTATTAACAACAAAAAAAAGTAATTTCTTATAAAAAGTTATCCACAGGCTCTCTTTTTTTCTAGTATTTTTTGTTTTATAATCTAGGGAATGGTTATGAATAAAAATCTACAAGTCATACTGTCTATCTTGGTTGCGATTGCTCTTGGCGTAGTTATTTTTTATTCTTTCCTAGGTTTCAAATCTTCTTCAACACTTACCGAAGAAGAGAGGATACAAGCTCTCATTGATTCCACTACCGCGCCTTCAAATTCAAATCCATATAGCGAAGAAGAAATGAAAAAGATTATTGATTCCACCACTGCCCCTTCTAAGGCAACTGCGCCGAATGATAAAGAATTAAAAAAACTTCTTGATTCCACCACCGCTCCCGAAAATTAAATAGCCATTATAAAATTAATAACAATTAACTAAAATAATTATGAAAAAAGAAATAATACAAAATATAAAATCAATAATTTTTGCTCTAGTATTGGTTATCGGTGTAAGTTATGTTTCTGCATATACAACATGGCTCCCCCCAACAGCGGCGCCAGTTGGGAATAATCCTGATGCTCCGATAAATGTTGGAAGTAGCGGACAAAGTAAAATTGGAGGATTGACTCTTAACACAGGTGGAGCGACCAATGGTTTGATTGTGGAAAATGGAAAAGTTGGTATCGGGACGACGACGCCTCAACATGCTCTTGATATTTCATCATCCGGAAGTGAAACAACACTAGGGCTTTTAAATACTAGTGGTTCTCCGGGCGCTATGAGATTGATTACTGCAGGCGGAGTAAATTATATTCAAAGTGGAAAAGCTTTTAGTAATAATAGTAGCGCTGATCTTAAATTTACTTCAATATGGGGAGGTACTACATGGATGACAATAAAATCTTCTGGCAATGTTGGTATCGGGACGGATAGTCCGACTGAAAAACTAGAGGTTAATGGAAATATTAAAGCAAATATGGTATTTAATCCTGTCTACGCCCCATAATAACTCTTTTTGTGTCTTCTTAGTTTTTAGAAAAAATATTTCTCTAAAATGAAAAGAATAATGGTCTTTGGAACTTTTGACGGAGTGCATAAAGGGCACTTGGATTTTTTCAAACAGGCTAGAAGACTTGCTCAAAATCCAAAAGACTCCTTGCTAATTGTTTCTGTGGCGCGAGATAAAAATGTTTTGAAGATAAAAGGAAATTTTCCAGTTTTGAATGAGAAAAAAAGAATAATCTTAATAAAGAAATGCAAACTAGTTGATAAAGTAGTGCTTTCTGGCGCCGGAGATCATATTCCGCATATTATAAAAGAGCGTCCAGACATTATTGCTCTAGGATATGACCAAAAATTCTATGTTAAGAATCTTAAAAAAGACTTAAAAAATAAAGGTTTAATGGTTAAGATAACGCGCTTGAAATCTTATAAAGAAAAAATATATAAGAATAACTTGCTTCACGCCGAAGGCGGATACGCCTCTGGCGGAAAGAATTAAAAGTAGTATAATCTTACATTATAAGTTTTTTAAAATCATGCCCAGCATGATTTTGCTAAATCATATGCAAGAAATAAATATAATAAAATTTATTAAAAAAAATTTTACAAATAAAGTCTTTGTAACTTCTTTTTTAATCAGCTTGTTGTCTGTCTTATTTATCATGCTGTTAGGATTTGGCCTCTTTTGGTATAATAGGGCGCCGATTTTCGGTTATCTAGCTAAAGAGTATTTACGAGAAACGCAAGACCAAAATTTAGACATAAAAAATGATACACAAGATATTACCGAAAGAATTTTAGAGAAGGAGACATTTTTCTCACAGGAGCGTTCTGTAATAGGTGTGGTCAAAAAGACAAATCCGGCTGTTATTTCAATCATCATTTCTAAAGAAGTTCCAAAGTATGAAACTTATATCGATCCCAATCAACAAAATAATCCATTTGGCAATTTATTTCCCGGTTTTAATTTTAATATTCCACAGTACCGCCAAAATGGCACAGAAAAAAAACAAATTGGCGGCGGGTCAGGGTTTTTTGTATCAAGTGATGGCTTGATTGTCACAAACAAACATGTGGTTGATCAAAAAGACGTTGAATATACTGTTTTTACCAATGATGGAAAAAAGCATGTGGCAAAAGTGATTGCTCGCGATCCAGTCTTGGATATTGCGTTGATTAAAATTGATGGGTCAAGTTTTCCATATCTTTCTCTGGGTAATTCCGATGGTCTCGAAGTTGGACAAAGTGTTATTGCCATAGGCAATGCGCTCGGGGAATTTAGAAATACGGTTTCTGTCGGTGTTGTTTCTGGACTTGCTCGTTCAATAACTGCGGGTGATAATTCTGGAAAGTCAGAAGTCCTTGACCATGTTATTCAAACAGACGCGGCGATTAACCCGGGGAACTCTGGGGGCCCACTTTTAAATCTTTCCGGACAAGTAATCGGCGTAAATGTGGCGGTGGCGGAAGGGTCTCAAAATATTGGCTTTGCATTGCCTATAAATAGCGTCAAAGGGGCGATTGAATCAGTAAAAACTAGCGGAAAAATAGTGCGCCCATATTTGGGTGTGCGTTATGTGGCTGTTAATTCGGAGATGAAGGAAAAAAATAATTTAACAGTGGATTATGGAGTGTTGGTTAAAGCTGGGGCTAATACAAACGAACTCGCTGTTGTTCCCGGGTCTCCTGCGGACAAAGCGGGGATTGTAGAGAATGATATAATTTTAGAAATTGATGGGGTTAAACTGGATGATAAAACTAGTCTAGCTTCCATTATCCGTGGAAAAAATGTAGGGCAAGTAATAAAATTAAAAATTCTACATAAAGGTGAAGAGAAAAATATTTCAGTCACTTTAGAGGTTGCCAAAGATAATTAAAAAACGGAAGAAAAACGGAAGCCTTGCTTCCGTTTTTTGTGTCATGTATAATGCACATTATGTCAATAAGAAAAACTGACTTTGTGGAAGGCGAATATTATCACATATATAACAGAGGTAATAGTAAGCAAAAAATCTTTTTAGATGAAAAAGATCGTGAAAGATTTTTAAAGCTTTTGTATCTTTGTAATTCTAAGAAAAGGATAGATTTTAGTAATGATATTGTGAAAAGAAAATTAAATGCTTGGGATTTTGAAAAAGGGGAATCAATAGTAAATATTGGCGCTTGGGTTTTGATGCCTAATCATTTTCATTTGTATTTGACACCAAAGGAAAAAACGGAAGCAAGGCTTCCGTTTAGAAATACAGTTACTAATTTTATGCATAGAGTTTTAACTGCTTATTCAAAATACTTTAATGCTAAATACAATAGAACTGGATCTTTATTTGAAGGAAAATTTAAATCTGTGCATTTAGAAAACGATGCGCAAGCTAAATATTTGTTTTCATACATTCATCTGAACCCAGTAAAACTCATTGATTCAAAGTGGAAAGAAGAGGGAATCAAAAATAAGAAAAAAACTTTGATTTTTTTAAATTCATATAGATGGAGTAGTTATTTAGATTATTTAGAAATTATTCGCCCAGAAAACAAAATAATTAATAGAATAGATTTTTTAAATTATTTCGATAGCAAAGACTCTTTTCAGAACGAAATTTTTGATTGGATAAAAATCAAATTAAAAGAAGATTAAAATTAAAATCATAATAAAAAACGGAAGAAAAAACGGAAGCCTTGCTTCCGTTTTTTATTATTTATCCACAAGTTATTAACAAAATCTGTTTGCAAAATAAGTTGGGGGGGGGTATTATTAGAAAGTTATTATTAATACTTAAATTTTTTAAATATGAATAAAAATAAAAAATTCTACATGTTTCTAGCTATATTGCTCTCTCTAGTTTTCGCCACCAAAGCTTTTGCATCTCTAACATTAGGTTCTACAAATATAATTTCTACTGGAGCTTTGACTATTACCGGCGCTGGTAATTCTACTTGGGATTTAGGTTCTGGTAATATTTTATCATTACAAACTACAAACAATGGAGCTATCACAACAGGAACGGGACTATTTACTACTGGCGGGAGTTTATTTGTAACAGGAGCCTCAACAATCACTACTTCTGAAACAGTGCCGATAGTTATCGGTGGCGCTTCTACAACTTCCACACTTACCTTACGTTCAACTTCAGGAGTAGGCACAACCAACGCTGACATAATTTTTCAAACAGGCAATAACGGAGCAACAGAGGCTATGAGGATTTTGAATAGTGGATTCGTTGGCATCGGGACGGCGGCGCCGGGAGCGGCATTGGACGTTGCAGGCAATATTCGAATTGGCACAACCGGCAATACCACAGTTTATAAAGTGGCCACAGGTGACCTTTATTTTGGTACCAATCCGGTCGGAGACTATGATCTACGACTTGTCGCCGGTGGTGCAACTCGTATATTACTCGATGGCAATACTGGCAACGTCGGCATTGGCACGACGACGCCAAACGCTAACGCCATTTTAGATGTTACTTCCACCACTAAAGCATTTATGCCACCCCGGATGACCACGACTCAAAGAGATGCGATTGCAAGTCCTACCGCAGGAATGGTTATTTATAATTCAAGCACTAATAAATTGAATGTTTATACGACAACTTGGGAAGCGGTAACCTCGTCATAATAAATAATAAAAAACGGAAGCAAGGCTTCCGTTTTGCTCGTTTTTTATTTGTGATAATTAAATATCGTTAGCTTTGATAGTTGAAGCGAGGTAGATTCCTTTGAGCATCATTGCTCCTAATACTAGAAAAATGTAATTAAAAGATGGTACGAAGGTAAAAATAACGAGAGCGACGAGAGGAGCGATAATATAAGAAAGCGGTGGACCACTGCGGAAAACGCCTATCCATTCTTCGTTCTCTGGTTTTATGTGTTTGAAAAAGTATGAGTCAGACATAACTTCTATTGTCGCGGCGCCTATGCGGGTGCAGAATAGGGCCAGAGCCCAGACCCAAACTTCAGTGTTTTTGATAAAAAAGAGGGATAGGGTGGCGGCGCCTGCGACAAAAAATCCGAGCATTAACATTTTTCGCTCTCCAAATCTGTCCGCGTACATTCCTTCGAGGGAGGGAAGAAAAGAGAAAGGAAGAAGCATAAAAGCAAAAATGATACCGATTTCTCTCCAACTGAACCCTATGTGAGTGTAGAGGTATATAGGAGTATAGATAATCATAATAGCGTAAAAAAACTGAAGCAGGAAGTTCATAGTGTAGGCGCGAAATAAATTTCTATCACTAAAAAACTTTTTCACGAAGCCAAATGATTTGAGTCGGTCATAATCGGGGTCGGTAACGTTTTTGAAAGCGAATAGGGAAAATAAGAAAAATCCTGTCATAATGCAAAAAGCCAATAAGTACACATTTCGGAGCGACGAAGCTCCGTCTCTGCCACCCCAGACTGATAGAATCTGCGAAAATATCCAAGCCACATTCACCAAGGCTATGTACGTACCTCTAGTTTTTCCTGTGCTTGCTTTCGGGGAGAATATTTTAAGAAGCTCGTCGAGAGAAAAAGCAATCAATATATTTAAAGTAAAGCCAGCAATAAATGCCGTCGTAATAATCCATGGTACGTTGAAAAAAACAAAACAAAATATAGAGAGAGCATCTAGCGCTGTTACTAGAAGCAGAAACTTATATCCTCCGAGTTTCTTTAGTATGTGTGGCGCTACCAGAAGTCCTAGGATAGAAACAACAGAGGCAAATACATAAGTGATTCCCATTCTATTTTCTCCTACAAAAGAAGAGAGAAAGCTTGAATTCACATAGGACATAAGCGCGATAGGGAGCGAAAATAGGAACCCCGCCAAATATATTATTTTTCGATTGTGTCGCATTTATACGCTAAGTATAACAGGAATCACTAAAGGACGCTTTTCAGTTTTTTGATATAAGAACTTTGAAACTGTTTTTCCTAATCCTGTTTTTATATAATCAAAATCTATGCCACTACCATTTGAGTAGTTATTTAGTTTTGTAGGGCTCTTTGCTATGCTATCTTCTACTGATTTTTTAATAATAATTCTCACTTGGCGCAAAAGCTCTTGATTTTCTTTTAGATACACAAATCCGCGAGAGATCAGATCCGGAGATTTTTTTAATTTTCCAGTTTTTTGATCAACTAATATGATAACTACAAACATTCCGTCTTGAGCCAGCATGGCGCGGTCTTTAACAACCACATTTTGCACATCGCCGATAGAAAGTCCATCTACTACCATCATACTAGCCGGAGCTTTTTCTTTGCGAACGGTTATTTTATTACCTTTGTCTATAACCTCTATAATCATGCCGTTATCTGGCACCACAATATTTTCTTTTGGAAAATTATTTCTTTCATGGATTATTTGCGCATGAATACGCAACATTGAATGGTTGCCATAGCCAGGCATGAAAAATTTTGGATTGACAGTCTTATTAATCCAGACCAAATCTTCTTGTCTGGCATGTCCGCCCGAGTGTACTTCAGACATTCCGTAGTGTATGAGTTTCAAGTCGTGTCTGTACAGATTGTCTTTTAATTTTTGTATGTTTACTTCATTTCCTGGAATAACAGATGAAGATAACAAAACCGTATCCCGTGAATTTAGTTTGATATTTTTATGATTATTGGTTGCCATTCTCATAAGAGCGGCAAATTCTTCACCCTGCGCGCCCGTCGCTATGACTACGATTTTATTTGGCGGGTAATTATCAATTTCCTGAGAAGGGACGAATGTTTCATCTTTAGCCTTGAGAATGTTGGCAAGTTTAGCTATCTCAATGTTATTTTTCATACTTCTTCCTTCAACAACAATTTTTTTATTAAAACGTTCGCAGATTTCCACAATTTTAATCATACGATCAAATTGAGATGCGAATGTTCCGATGATGAGCCTGCCTTTGGTTGTTCTAATTATTTCTTCTATATTTTTTTGAACCTCTTTTTCTTCAATTGAAAATCCTGGCACTTCGGCATTTGTGGAGTCTGCGATTAAGAGCAGAGTATTATTTTTCCCCAACATTCCCCATTTTTTTTCTTCTTTTGCTGTCGGTTTGCCTTTTTCGTGTTCTAATTTCATGTCGCCGGAAACTATGATATTGCCGTAGAGCGCGCCAATGATAGCCCCCATTGAGTCGGGGATAGAATGGAAAACAGGAAAAAAACCAAGAGAAAGTTGATTGAATTTTACTTTTGTATCTTCATCCACTACGCGCAGGTCCAGAGTTTTGTTTCCGGGAAATTCCTCTTGTCGTTTTTTTATCATCAGGGTTGTCAAGAATTGCGCGTATATTGGCGGGTTGCCTATACGGTCAATAATAAATGGAATACCGCCAATGTGATCCAAATGTCCGTGAGTGATAACCACTGCGCGAATTTTATTTTTTCTTTCTTCCAGATATTTGAAATTCGGCAATGTAAAGTCTGCGCCCATAGCCTCTTCTTCATCAATAAAATGGAATCCTATGTCGAGCACAATGATGTCATCTTCAGACTCGACTAGAATCATATTTCTTCCAACTTCTTCCACTCCGCCTAGAGGAATAACGCGAATCACTCCTTTTTCTACCGGCGGAATTTTGTTTTCAACAATATTTTTATTATGTTGGTTGCCATACAAACCAGAACCTCCGGACGAGCCGTGTCCCTTTTTAGAATATTGATAAGTAGAGCTTTTTGATGAGTTTTTTTTATAAATCTCACTTGAAGACTTACCCTCGGGCATAGTCCTACGAACTGGCCGACCGGGAGCAGTTCTATGGTCTCCGCTTGTGTCACTGCGAGAAATTGAACTAAAAGATAATCTTGTTTTTTTTATCATAAATAATTTTTAATAGGTATTTGTTTTGTTTTTTGTTTTAATAAATATTTTCCAAACTTTTTCTGTTTGAGTGTACCATAAATGCACATTTAGATAACGATCTGAAGGCGAGATAATTTGGTCTATTTTTGGTTCTTTAAGATTTTTTGGAACTATATATATGAAATCTGGACTATATAAAAAAACTGCTGGCATATCTTTTTTTATCTCCTCGGAAAATTGGATGTATTTTTTTATTCTGGATTGTTCATCAAGGCTGACGAATGCGTCTTCTAAAATTTTATCCACTTTTGCATTGGTGTACATAGCGACATTGAGTCCCGGATCTTTTCTTTGCGAGGAATGCCAAAAAGCAAAAAGATCGGATTCGCGATTTATAATCGTT
This sequence comes from Candidatus Nomurabacteria bacterium RIFCSPHIGHO2_01_FULL_37_25, assembly GCA_001786765.1. Lineage (GTDB taxonomy): Bacteria > Patescibacteriota > Minisyncoccia > Phycocordibacterales > UBA9973 > UBA9973. Next base: position 8,637 of record MFTH01000007.1, on the reverse strand, counting down.
CCAAATAAGAGGGCGTCATATTTACGTGGACGAATTACATTTTGATTCAAATTGCCAGTTTCAAAAATTTTTATATCAACTTTTATGCCGATAACCGCTAAATCTTGTTTTATTAGTTCGGCAGTTTTTACAAGTTCTGGAACACTTCCTGTTGATATAGAGAACTCAAGTTTTGTAACCACTTTCTTTTTCTTCTCAGTTGTCGTTTTTTCTAAAAATCCGTCCGCGCCGATTTTCCAACCATCTTTTGATAAATTATTTTGCGCTTTTTCTAATAAATCTTTCCGTGAAATAGGCTCTTTATCTTCCAACTCGTGATATTTTATCATATTTGGCGGTATTGGATCATCAATCGTCACTCCATACCCCAAAAGCACATCTCTGACAATCTTGTCTTTATCTATGGCTTGATTAATCGCCGCAACAATATTTTTGTCAGTAAAGAGATGATTGGCATTTTGATTAAAGAAAAGTCCAAATACTCTTGAGAGAACTATGGACTCTACTTGATAATTTTTTTCTTTTAAATCTTCCGCATTTATGGGAGTAATAGAGCTTATTGCTTCTATCTTTTTATCAACAAGGGCTTTGATAAGATCATTTTCATTTTGATAAAAATACAAATTTATATTTTCAATGTATGGTTCACCTAATATAAATTTTTTAAATGGTGTTAGTTCATAATAATCTATAATTCCAGACGATTGTTTATTTACTGCATTTATCATATAAGGTCCTGATCCAATAGGTTTTGTGTTTGCATCATTGAGTTCTAGAGGCGTGTTGTCCCATAGATGCGCGGGCATAATACCAAGCGTCATATTTTCTAAAAATAATGCATAGGGTTGTTTTAAGGTGAAGACCAAAGTTTTGTCGTCTTTTTTTTCTACTGTTACTCCATCCCAGTTGCCTTTGTATGGACTTTTAATTATTGGGTCTTTTACTTCTTTGATGGTGAAAATTACATCATCGGCTGTGACTGGTTGTCCGTCGTGAAAATAGATTTTGTCTTTCAGGACGAAAGTATAAGAAGACCCATCTTTTGAAATGTTATAGCTTTCAGCCAAGTCTGTGGTGATAGATCCATCTGTGGATTTTCTCATCAGTCCCGAATAAATGAGTGATGCCAAGTCTCTATCGGTGTCCGAGGATGCTAGTATGGGATTAATGAATCTAGGTGTGCCGATTATACCCTCCGAAATGCTTCCGCCCGCCATAGGAATTTCTGTCATAAACATTTGATTAATGTTTTCTAAGATTAATATTGTCGTCATAACGAGGATTAGACAAAATCCAGAAAAAACGATGCGCTCTTTTCTTGAGAAAGTTGAAATAGCTATCTTTATTTCTCTCTTAGACGGCAATTTAGAATTGCTTATACGATTATGTAGATTTTCCATCCTGTAAAAATTAGTTCGAGGCTAGCTTTTAGCTTTTATAAGTATAGCTAAGAATGCGAGAACTGCAAGCAAAATTCCTAAAAAAATTGAAAGGTAAAAGAGGAATTTTTCAAATCCTCTACGAGTGTGATGGAATGATTCTCCATCTCCGCCTCCGAACGCTCCCCCCAAACCAGCGCCGGATTGTTGTAACAGTATAGTGGTTACTAGTATGACAGATACAATGATCTGCGAGTAAGGAAGTATTTTAGCTAATATCTGCATAAAAGTTATTATTACATATTGCAAATGAAAAAACAAGGCGGTATAATTCTCTATATGCAGAATAATAATTCCGTTTTGGGTCTATTTAAAAAATTATTTTTTAATTTCAATGCCAGGCAAATGAAGGACGCGACCTTGGCTTTCAAAAAACACTTGGATGACGGTGGTAAGATGCTTTTAGCTATGGGCGGGGCGATGTCTTCCGCGCAGATAGGTGTGACGCTCGCGCCGATGATTCGGGAAGACAAGATTCATGCTATTTCCTGCACCGGCGCAAACTTGGAAGAATCCATTTTTCGGTTGGTGGCGCACGATAGCTATAAAGATTATCCAGACTATAGATATTTTACCAAAGAAGATGATGAGAAAATTTTAAATAGGGGAGAACGTCGAGTGACGGACACTTCTATTCCAGAGGAAGAAGCATTTCGGGTAATGGAGCCGATTATTTTAAAATACTGGAAGGAAGCGGAAAAAAATGGCAAAAGATATTTTCCACACGAATATTTTTATCAGATACTTCTTGGCGATGAACTTAAAGGTAAACCTGCCTCGCCTACAACTGCGAGTCAAGGCGGGTATGAGGGCAATCCAGAACATTGCTGGCTTCTCGAGGCCGCCAAGAAAAATCTACCGATTGTCGTGCCGGGCTGGGAAGATTCAACTCTTGGAAATATTTTCGCCGGATACTGTAAAACAGGGGAAGTGAACCCAAGTGTTATGAAGACTGGCGTGGAATATATGATGTACTTGTATGATAAATATGTAGAGCTTTCCAAAGATGCCTCAGGACTTGGATTTTTTCAAATTGGTGGCGGGATTTCGGGGGATTTTCCTATTTGTGTCGTACCTTCTATAAAATATGATTTGAAGAAACCTGTTCGACCTTGGGGGTATTTTTGTCAGATTTCTGATTCTACTACTTCTTATGGTTCATATTCCGGCGCTACGCCGAACGAAAAAATAACTTGGGATAAATTGACCAAAGATACTCCGATGTTCGTTATAGAGTCCGATGCCACTATCGTCGCGCCACTTATCTTTGAAGCTATTTTAGATAGATATAATATCACTGAAAAATAATTTTTATATTATTTTCAGTGAAAATTTTTTTAATTTTTTTATTCACATTGCCAAGGGTTTAAGTTGTGATATTATACGAACATGAAAAAAGTAATTGATTGGTTCGTTAATAAAACTAAATCTTTGTTTCCTAGAGATGTGTCTTTTTTTGGGTTGTTTAGAAAGATAGGAGAACAACAAGAAAAAATTGTTCTTTTATTCATTGAGCAAGTCACTAAGCGCAGTTTTGATAATGTGGAATATTCGCGTAAAGCGGAAATTATTGAACACGATAGCGATGCCATCGTAAAACAAGTCTCGCATTATTTGCGGGATGTTTTTATAACTCCGCTTGACCGCGATGATATTCATCATTTATCACATGAGCTTGATAATGTGATTGACTTGATTGAAGACGCAATAATTAGAATTGAAATGTATGATATTAATGATTACAGTCCAGCTATCGTGGGTTTCGCGCAGTTGATAAAAGAAGCATCGGTTAATTTAATTAAGGTAATTGATTGTATGACAGAAAATGATAGCAATCGTTTACAGCCGCTTAAAATGGAGATAAGCGAATTGGAACGTAAAGCTGATACTTTACGCAAAAATGAAATTATTCGTTTGCACAAAGAATTACAGGACACAAAATTAATTGTTCAGCATGAAAAAGTCATTGAGCGTTTAGAAAGAGTCATGGATCAATACAGAAAAGTTGTAGAAATGATTGATCGTGTGGTTGTAAAAGTTACTTAACATATGGCAGAAACCAATTTAGTTTATTTGATTTTTATTATTGGTGTAGCGTTGGCTTTTGATTTTACCAACGGCATGCATGATGCCGCTAATTCCATTGCCACAATAGTCTCTACCAAGGTGCTCTCTCCGCGGCTAGCTGTAGTGTGGGCGGCGTGTTTTAATTTCATAGCTTTTTTAATTTTTGGCACAGCGGTAGCCAAGACAATCGGTCAAGGATTGATTGACGTTTCGATTGTCACGCCGACGGTGATTTTAGCCGGACTCTTGGGAGCAATCGGCTGGAATATGATAACTTGGTATTTTGGTCTACCTACGAGCTCTTCACATGCTTTGATCGGAGGATATGCCGGAGCGGCAATTGCTCATGGTGGTTTTGGAGTAATTATTACAGCTGGATGGACCAAGACAATTATTTTTATTTTTCTTGCGCCTATGGTCGGAATGTTTTTAGGCGGGGTTCTTATTACCGCTATTTCCTGGTTTTTACATATCACTAGAGCCCGACCCGAGCCGGTTATAAAATGGTCCAGACATACGCAGTTAGTATCAGCCGCCCTTTATTCATTGGGTCACGGTGGCAATGATGCGCAGAAGACTATGGGTATTATTGCGAGCTTGCTTTTGTCGGCAGGTGTGATTAAAACTTTTTTTATTCCATTTTGGGTGGTATTGGCGGCGCATGCTGCTATCGGCCTCGGTACTCTAAGCGGGGGCTGGCGCATCGTTAAAACTATGGGTCAGAAAATTGCTAAATTGCGACCAATCGATGGTTCATGCGCCGAGACGGCGAGCGCCATTAGCCTTTTTGGCGCTACATGGCTTGGTGTGCCGGTCAGCACCACGCATGTTATCACGGGCGCTATCAGTGGCACAGTGGCAGCGCGCCGATTTAACGCAGTGCATTGGGATGTTACGGGCCGAATTGTTTGGGCATGGCTATTCACTATTCCAGCCGCTTCTATTGTCGCGGCGATTGTGTTTTATTTGCTTAACTTAGTATAGTTACTTTACTTAACTAAAGTAGAGGAGTGAGAGATATAGAAAAAAGGTGTGATAATATTATGGGGTGCAATATATCCATGTAAAAGTCACAGCCGGGGCGAGGAAGGAATCTTGGGAAAAGAAGTCCGAAGACCATTTTGAAGCTTCCGTAAAAGAGAAAGCTAAAGGAAATATGGCAAACACCCGCGCGCTTGAGCTCGTAGCCAGACATTTCAAAGTCTCTCTTAAGAAAGTCCGTATTGTAAATGGGCATAGGCACCCGAGTAAGCTTTTGGTGGTGGAATAGTTTTCTACAGGCGCTTGCTTTTAAAGATATGTACGCTATAATGTACCTATTATGATTAATACAAAAACAACAATTTCAATTTCTGAAGCTCGCAGACGTATTTTTGATATTGCTGATGAGGTTCAAGCGCCTAATAAAGTGTACTCTTTGACTGCTGATGGAAAGCCCAAAGCAGTTATTATGTCTGCCGAAGAGTATGAATCCTGGACCGAAACAATGGAAGTATTGCGTGAATGTCCTGATATTTTTGAACGTGTTGCTGAATCTGATCGCGCTGTTAAGACAGGTGACTGGAGTAATTTTGTCAGTTGGGAAGATGTAAAAAAAGAATGGGGATTGAATGTTGCTAGAAACTCAAAAAATAAACATGACATATCAAATACAAGTACAAAAAAGCGCAAAAAAGCAACTCGATAAAATTCCTTCTATATATCGGAGTAAAATAGGAAAAGCTATTGACTCTTTAGCTTTCGATCCGTTTCAGGGCAAGAAACTAGAAGGGGAATTAAGAGGCAATTACTCTATTAGAGTATGGCCTTATCGTATAATTTATCAAATCTACAAAAAAGAACTTATCGTTTTGATAATCGAAGTTGGTCACCGGCAGGGTATATACTAGGTAAAAAATAAAAATGTCTCGCTCCAATAAAAAATCCTTTAATTTCAAAAGCAAAGTTATTGTGTGGGGAATGGGAAGCGACAAAGGACATGATGCTGGCGCGTGGAGATTCGCGCGGGTGCCGGAGAAGATATCGGCGGAGATTAAAGAAATGCAGAAGGGAAGATTAAGGCGGGGTTGGGGCGCAGTCTATGCGAAGGCAAAGATAAGAAAGAGCGAGTGGGTCACTTCCATCTTTCCAGACAGACATTCAGCTACATATATTTTGCCGCTTAAGAAACAGATTCGCTACGAAGAGAATCTTTATGATGGGATAGATATCAATGTGACTATAAAAATTTGGTTTTAAAATATTGAATAAAAGGTCTATAATATATTGAGTTGAACCAACAGATAATGAAAAGTTTTGTGACATGATTCATAGATGGTCGAAAATAATAGAGATGTGCTATAATGAGTTGTATTAGTAACCCCGACGTAAAGTCGGAGTCCCGACCATAATTTATTAGGCGTCGGGATTAATAAAGTAAATAAAATTTATGGCAGTAAAAAAAGTTTCCGCATTTATGAAACCTATGAATATAAGCTCTGAGCTAGCAGAAGTTGTGGGCAAGGGTCCTATGCCTCGTTCTGAAGTGGTTAAGGCTTTGTGGGTATACATTAAAAAGAATAATCTTCAGGACCCAAAAAACAAACGCAACATCAATGCTGATATGAACTTAAAGAAAGTATTTGGTGGCAAGAGCGTAGTCAATATGTTTGAGATGACTAAACTTGTTTCCAAACACCTTTCATAATAGTGGAGGGTATTTTATAAAATCTATTTTTAACTCAAATCATTCCAAACGATGAGTTTCCATTCATCCTTTTTGAAGAAGTGGGTAGTATATGAGCAAATAGCCATACTGGCATTATCTATCGGATTAAAATAGCTCAACTTATTATATTCTGAAGCAGTGAGTTTTTCACCGTGGAGCATATAAGACACTACCATTTTCAGAAAAATACCGTGAGTTACCATGATTATTCTTTCTTCTGGCCTCTCTGTTATATAAAATAATAATTTTCTGGCTCTTTCTTTTAGATCCTCAAAGTTTTCTTCATCTGAATAACGCAAGTCATCAGTGTGATAACTTTTATCAATTTGGTCCACAATCTTTCGGACTTCTCTTTCTCCTCCTTCGTGTCCAATTATTTCAGAAGGATTTCTTCTTTCCACTAGCAAGTCGCAATATTCTACTGGCATTTTTAATTCTTCGGAAATAATATTCGCTGTTTCTTTCGTGCGCTGATACGGACTGGAAATGATAACTTCAGGGCGTCCTTTGTGTTTTGGGAATCTCTTGGCTGTGGCTAATGCTTGTTCGCGACCTTTTGCGCTTAAAGACCCTTCCGGTCCTTGACGGATACCTTTAGCATTAAGTTCTGTTTCTCCATGTCGCACGAAATATATTATCTTTGTTGCCATATGTATATCTTACTACAAATTTATGATGTATGGAGTACTATATATCAACGGCGCTCGGACATTAAGTAAATAAGCTTGCTCATACTTCTCGTTTGTTGATATAATTAAACTATTATTAATAAAACTAGACATATATTTTATGGCAAAAGGAGACGGACATAGAAAAGAAAAAAAGAAACCAAAAAAAGGTAAGTAATATACTTTGAGTTACGAGATATTTATGGCAGAAGAAATAAAAAAACCTGTATGCGTGGGGATGATTATGGATGGCAATCGTCGCTGGGCGAAACAGAGAGGTCTTGATAGTTTTGAAGGTCATAAAATGGGATATAGCAAGGTGAAAGATGCGGTAGATTGGTGTCTCAAGGAGAAAATACCAAATTTAATTTTATACGCTTTTTCGATTGAGAACTGGAAGCGTTCCAAAGATGAAGTTTCCTATTTAATGGGAATTATTAATATGATGATATCCAAAGATATTTCTTCTTTAAAAAAGAAAGGGATACGAGTAAGCTTTATTGGTGAACTATCTATGGCCGAAGAAGATATCAGAGAACTTATCAAAAAAGCAGAAACAGAAAGCAAAGAATTAAAGAAACTTCATCTTGTGATTGCGTTTTCTTATGGTGGAAGACGAGAAATCCTAAATACCGTTAAAGAAATTTCAAAAATAAAAAGTAAAGAAGAAATAGAAAATTTAAGCGAAGAAGAATTTTCAAAATTTTTGTGGACTGGTAGCATTGGTGTTCCGGATCCAGATTTGATTATTCGCACCGGTGGGGAAATGCGCTTGTCTAATTTTTTGACTTGGCAGTCTACTTACAGTGAACTTTTTTTCCTTAAAATGTATTGGCCAGATTTTAATTATGAAGAATTTAAAAAAATTCTTGAAGAATTTGCTCTAAGAGACAGGAGGTTTGGTCAGTAGTTTTTAGGTTGACACTTTTTTTTATTAATATATACTTGCTTTTATGTCTTTCCTTCTGTAGTTTATAGGAGAATGACATTTAAATTCAACCTTCTTTGACAACCGAATAGGTTTTAAGAACAAGTGCCCGCCTGCATCAGCTATGCTGAAAGCATTGCGGGCAGGCAAGCTTGTTTATTTTTTTGAGAAAATAATTCCCCGATGTAAAGTCGGGGTTCCGACACAAATTTATTTGGCGTCGGGATTTAGAGAGCAAAGATTGAACTCTAACAAGTAACAAAAATAGTTTCTTTAATATGCTAAATTATAGTGTCGTAGACATTGAGGAGCGTAATGACGAAATGCTGTTTTTTGTTTTGTTTCGTTCCTCGGTTCGCCGAAGCTTTATGCGAAGGCGACCAATAACTTTTAGTTAGAGTTTGATCCTAGCTCAGGATGAACGCTGGCGGCGTGGATAAGGCATGCAAGTCGAACGGTCCGCCCTCATTGACGACATTTATAGCAATATTTGTGTCGAAGATGTGGCGGATAGTGGCGAACGAGGTAGTAATACATAGGAACTTCCCCTTTAGTCGTGAATAATCTGTCGAAAGATGGACTAATACATGATGGTCCCAGCCTTCTGAAATAAAATTTACGAATAGTGAGATAAAATTGGTTAAATATAAATCAAAATTATTCTTGCTGAAAGTAGAAGGTATTTCAGAAGGCTGGGTAAAGCCAAAATTAATTTTTTGTACGCTAAAGGAAAGGCCTGTGCGATATCAGCTAGTTGGCGGTGTAATAGACCACCAAGGCTATGACGTCTAGGGGAGGTGAGAGCCTGACCCCCACCGATGGTACTGA
>MFTH01000006.1 GCA_001786765.1 Candidatus Nomurabacteria bacterium RIFCSPHIGHO2_01_FULL_37_25 | reverse complement strand
GTCGAAAAGATGATATTAAAACATCACCTTGAATCAACCATGAAATCACCAGGTCGTCCAAGGAAAAGTAAATAAATATTATTAAATGATAGATATAAAACAATGGTGGCTGTCCCCATTATTTTTTCATTATTTCTGTCCCCATTATTTCATTATTTCTGGCTGTCCCCATTATTTCCCATTATTTCCCATTATTTCTAAATGATAGATATAAAACAATGGTGGCTGTCCCCATTATTTATGGTGGCTGTCCCCATTATTTCAAAACAATGGTGGCTGTCCCCATTATTTTCCAAAACAATGGTGGCTGTCCCCATTATTTCGTGGCTGTCCCCATTATTTCCCATTATTTCAGCAGGTTTGCCGTTTCGGCGGTGACATGAAGACAAGCTCCGATAGTGATATTTTTGAACGGCTTAGATTTTTTAAAATTAGAAGCTATGCCAGCAAGTACGGGCATATCCCTCTTAGCCCACTCTATTCTAGTCATTCCGGCTTTCGCCAGATTGATATCTTTAATAGCGTATTTCATATTTAGCATTTTAGCATAAAAATGTTTTTTTTCGTGTTTGATGATAAAATTAAATTATGCCAAAAGAACAGACTCAAACTATAACTCCAAAAACAAAAAAATTAGAAACTATTAATGGAACAAATCATAATCCACTTTTCACTAAATTTTGGCAGGAACTGCGTACAGGCAAAGGTATTAAAAAAGAGGGAAAAGACCTAAAAGAGCTAGTGGAATGTTATATGGATGTTGAACCTATAACTTCATTAACTGAAGAAGAAAAAACAAAAATAAAAGAATATCTAACACGTTTTTTTACGTTAGAGATTGAAGAGTACAACGAAAAATATCTCTCACTTATAAATGATGAAATATTATTAGTTGATGACCAAGACCAAGATTTGGATATATTTCATCGTAAATCAAGTACATTAGGTGTTTCTCACTCACTTTTAAATATTTCTCAATTATCTACAGAGGAAGAGTATAGAGTAGTAATTGAAGCTCTATTAAAAAAAGGAATTAAACCACTAACAATAGAAGAGAAAGTAAATTTATTTAGTAATCCAGAGGTTCTCAACCAAATTCAGTATTACATTTGGCGTGCAAATTTTTCATGGGCATATAATGCAACCTTTGAACCAACCTCCAGACGACTTGATAGGGGATATTATAGTTCAAATGAGGAATTTTAAAAAGAGGTACAAGCAATAAGAGAGCGTACTAAAAAAGCAACATTGAGAGTAATGGATATTGGTGGCAGTTTTGGTCTTGCTCTAAAACAAATGAAAGACTTGGATCCTAATATTGAAACCTTTAATATGAACATAAACGAGCGCCCATCAATTTTTGGCGATCACGTAGTTCGCCATCCAGCAGAAATGATGCCAGCGAAATTCGAAGAAATAATGGACTTAGTTGAGTCACAACAGGCTTTCAGGTATTTCCTTTACACAGATATTGCTCTGCGTAATGTTATTAAAGCTCTTACTGTAGGTGGCGTGGCCAAGATAGCTTTTACAACATATCCTTTATTTAGCTACTCTTCTTTTGGCGTATTAGATGAAGATCAAGACGCAAAAAGATTAGTTAATGATAATGAACTTAAAACTAGACAAAAAGCATTATGGATTGAATTAAAAACTTTAATTGATAAGGGTTTCATAAACATTGACGGCTCCGATGCAGACTTACAAGATGCTATTTTAAAACCATTTAAAGGAATGAAAAGCGGGCTTCTTAGGATAACTAAAAAGAAATCAACCAAAGGTATAAATTTTTAAGTAATTATCTTAGCTTATTTAACTTTGCTATGAAAAATTAAAATGTTATGATACTGGCATGTTAGACAAGAAAAAAATTAAAGAAAAATTAGAAAAGGAGAGAGATACATTGCTGGGAGAGCTTCGAGATATGGGCAAGCTTAATCCAGAAACAGGTGAGTGGGAGGCTACTCCCGAAGAATTGGATTTTCCGAAATCAGACCAGAACGATATGGCAGACAGGTTTGAGGATTTTGAGGCGAGAAGTTCTATGATCAAAACTCTGGAGCCCAGATTAAATAATATTTTGAAAGCGCTCAAAGGTTTGAACAAAGAATCTTTCGGCAAGTGCGAAATATGCAAGAGGGATATTGAAATGAAACGTTTAGAGGTGAACCCAGCCGCCCGAACTTGTAAAAAACACTTAGAAAGTTAATCTAAAATCGTAATGTCTTTTGCCAAAGTTTATTCAGCGCAAGTAAATCTGCTGCGAGGCGCTATCGTAACGATTGAAGTAGATTTGTCGCGCGGACTTCATTCTTTTAGTATCGTGGGCTTGCCAGACAAAGCTGTAGATGAATCAAAAGACAGGGTAAATGGAGCAATAAAAAATTCTGGTTTTAAATCTCCAAAAGCTAAAAATCAGAAAATAGTAGTTTCACTTTCGCCGGCTGATTTGAAAAAAGAAGGGCCGTTTTTTGATTTGGCAATTGCTATTGCTTATCTGAAAGCCACTGGTGAAATAAAATTTAATTCAGAAAAAAAGATTTTTCTTGGCGAGCTGGGGCTCGATGGCACACTCCGTAGCATACGAGGCGCCTTACCGCTTACGGAAGAAGCCAAAAGGCGTGGGTATGAAGAAATATATTTACCAAAAGAAAATGCAATGGAGGCGGCATTGATAGATGGCATAGCAGTTTTTGGCGCGAGCAGTTTAAAAGAAGTTATAGAACATATTAATGAAAGTAAAGACTTGAAAAAAAAGCAAAGGAAAATCTCTGTTCAACCCAAAACTAAAATAATTTATACAAAAGACATTAGAGAAATAAAAGGAGGGGACTTTGCAGATATTCGCGGTCAAGAAGGCGCAAAACGCGGGTTAGAGATTGCCGCCGCCGGCAGTCATAATATCGCTATGTATGGCCCTCCGGGCACAGGCAAAACTATGCTTGCTCGGGTATTTTCGGGATTATTGCCGGATTTAGACACAGAAGAAGTCTTGGAAATAACAGGCATTCATTCTGTGGCAGGAGCTACACGAGACGAGCTCGTTTGCTTTCCTCCATTTCGCGCTCCGCATCATACTGCTTCTTATGTCTCGCTTATCGGTGGGGGAACATATCCTAAACCCGGCGAAGTGACGCTTGCGCATCGAGGAGTTTTGTTTCTAGACGAATTTCCTGAATTTGAAAAAAGAGTGATAGAGTCGTTGCGACAACCGCTCGAAGACAATATAGTTTCAATTTCTCGGGCTAAGGGTTCAGCCATCTTTCCATCGAATTTTATATTAGTGGCGGCGATGAACCCTTGTCCGTGCGGTAATACTGGAAATAAACAAAAAGCCTGTATTTGCAAACCTTCCGATTTGGATAGATATAAAAGAAAATTATCCGGACCTATAATAGACCGCATTGATTTATGGATTTCAGTCGGCAATGTTGATTATAAGAAATTGGGCGGAGAGGGAACAGGCGAGAAAAGTTCTAAAATAAAAGAGAGAGTTTCGCGCGCTCGCATTATTCAAAAAAATAGATTTAAAAAATTTGGCAGAACGATCAACACCAACAGCGAAATGAATGTAAAAGATTTGGGAAATATGGTCAAGCTCACCTCCGAAGTAAGGGACCTGCTTGATGATAGCGCTCTACGCTTAGCCCTTTCTGCTCGCGCCTATCATCGAGTCATAAAAATAGCTCGCACTATTGCCGACCTAGAAAACTCCGAAGAAGTGCAAGCGAATCATATTCTAGAAGCGATACAGTATCGACCGAAAGTTAATAATTAGTTATCCACAGTTTGTTGTTGACAGTGAACGAGCGTTCACTTATACTTATTGCATTACAAGCTAATCAGCTAGTTAGCTAATAGCTATCAGCTTTTAAAAGCCATGTCACAAACACAATATTTAAAAATGTTAGAAAAGGAAATACAAAAAATCAATGAGAAAATTGATTTGAAAATATTTCAAGGGCAAGAATATAAAAGGGAAGCGAGAGACCATAAATTGCTTTTAAGAAAAGTTCGTTATCACACTAGGCAAAATTTTGCGCAACGAATGATTTATTTATTCTTTCATAAAAACATCTCCACTTTTGCCTAGCTCCGGCAGGACAATATGCGTAACGAATATCAAACTAAAATAGAATCTTTCCGTTCTCAAAATAAGAGAATGCCCACATATTCCGAAATGATGAAACTTTTTAATTTCAAATCCAAGAATGCTGTATTTAAGGTGGTGGGAAAATTGATTGAGGCTGGTTTAGTGACGAAGGATCATTTAGGGAGACTCATACCAACGAAATCATTTGGCGACATACCCATGCTTGGATTCGTGACTGCAGGACTGCCTGCTACTGTCGAAGAAGAGTTGCCAGATATGGTCAACCTAGATGACCTGCTTATTGAAAAGAAAGCCACGACTTATATGCTAGAAGTTGATGGAGATTCAATGATCGACGCGCACATAGAAAAAGGGGATATGGTGTTGGTTGAACGAGCCAATCAAGCAAAAGACGGAGAAATAGTTATTGCGGAGGTGGACGGAGAATTTACTATGAAATATTTTCGTAAAGTTGGAAATAAAGTCTGGCTTGAGCCAGCGAATAAAAATTATAAGCCAATATATCCGGAGCATTCTTTAAATATTAATGCAATTCTAAAGGCGGTGATTAGGAAGTATTAGAAATTATTATAGATATATTATGGCAAATTATGTAAATGGAAATAAATTTAGTGGAAATGGGAAAGGTGCTATATATAATGCAGGTAAAAATACCAAAATTATTGGGAACAATTTTATTGATCAAGATAAGGGTATTATTAATGTAGGAGAAAATATGCACGCCGAAAGTAATATTTTTGAGAAAAGTGGTAAAACCAGACCAGGAAATTTTTGGATTAAGTGGTGGATGGTTTATATTGTTTACCCATTGATTGTGGGTTTTATTCTGCTTTTCCTAAGTAAAAATTAATAAATATGAAATACTTAAATTAGATATCTCTTAAAAATTAAAAATGATAGAATATATCTATGAGTAAAAATGAAAGAAAGACTGAATCAATTGTTAGGAAACACTTCGAGGCATTTCTTGATAACATTATTATTGAGGAACAATCATCGGATAATCCTAAAATTAAAAAATTACTGGCAACTGCTTCCAAAAATGGTTTAGGTGTAGGTTTTCCTGAATTTATTATTCAATATAAAAATAACCCAGATTTTTTAATTGTTGTTGAATGTAAGGCAGATATAATTAAGCATGAAAGCTCGAATAGAGATAAATACAGAGATTTTTCAGTTGATGGTGTTTTACTTTATAGTTCTTATTTATCAAAAGAATTTGATGTTTTATCTATTGCCGTCAGCGGAGAAACACATACAAATAAAAAAGTTTCTCATTTTTTACAAGTAAAAGGAGACAAAAAAGCAACAGAAATATTTAGTGATAAATTACTGTCAGCAGATGATTATCTTAATGGTTATATTAAAAGTCCGGAAAAATTTAGACAGGATTATGAAAAACTTTTAACTTTTTCTAAAGATCTAAATGATAAATTACACGGACAAAAAATAGTTGAGAGTGATAGAGGTTTACTTATAAGTTGTATTTTAATTGCACTTGAAAACAAGGCTTTTTCTAAATCCTATAAAGATTATTCCGAACCTAAACAATTAGCAGAATATTTAGTTACAACAGTTAAAAATGAATTCCAAAATGGAAATATTGGAGATGATAAACTTTTAATTTTAACTAGTCGTTTTGCGTTTATAAAAACTGATACTTCTTTATCAAAAAAAGATAATGTTTTGCGGAATATTATTTCTGATATAAACGAAAATATTAAAGACTTTATAAAAACTCACGAATATTTTGATGTTCTTGGACAACTTTACATTGAATTTTTAAGGTACGCTAATAGTGATAAAGGATTAGGAATAGTCTTAACACCTCCACACATCACAGAATTTATGTCGGAAATAGCAGAGGTTAATAAAGATAGTACTGTTTATGATAATTGTACTGGGACAGGAGGGTTCTTGGTAAGTGCCATGAATCTTATGGTAAAAGACGCAAAAGGAGATCAAGATAAAATTAAAAATATAAAGAAGAATCAGTTAGTTGGTGTTGAATATCAGGCTCACATATTTGCACTTGCTTGCTCAAATATGTTTATTCACCAAGATGGTAAAAGTAACATTCTGAATGGTAGTTGTTTTGATGAAGATATTGTTAAAGAAATTAAAAAGTTTAAACCCACAGTTGGACTTCTTAATCCACCATACAAATCAGATAAAAAAAATGATGTAGATGAATATAAATTTATATTAAATAACTTAGATTGTCTAGAACAAGGAGGTAAATGTGTTGCTATTATTCCTATGCAATCTGCATTAGCTCAAACCGGTAAAGTTTATGAATATAAAAAGAAAGTATTAGAACAGCATACTCTTGAAGCAGTTTTTTCTATGCCCGATGAATTATTTTTTAATTCCAAAGTTAATGTAGTTTCTTGTATTATGGTATTTACAGCAAAAAGACCGCATCCTAAAAATAAAAAAGTTTATTTTGGTTACTATAAAAATGATGGTTTTGTAAAAAGAAAAACAAAAGGAAGAGTTGATTTATATCGTAAATTTGAAAAAGAAATAAAAGAAAATTGGATAACTTCTTATATGAATAAAGAAGAAAAGGCAGGATTTAGTGTTACTAAAGTTGTTTTTGCTGACGATGAATGGTGTGCTGAGGCTTATATGGAAACAGATTATTCCAATTTATCAAAAGATGATTTTGAAAGGTCGATTAAAGATTTTGTATTATTTAAAGGAATTTATTTAAATGAAATTAGTAAAGATTAGTGATTTGTTTGATGTGGTTTACGGAGTAAATCTTGAATTGGTTAATATTGAAGAATCTGAGAAAAAAAATAAAGATTCTGTTAACTTCGTATCGAGGACAGAAAAAAATAATGGTATTTCTGCTTATGTTGAGATAATCGATGAGATAGAACCCAACCCAGCTTTTACTATTTCAGTAGCAGGAGGCGGATCTGTTTTAGCGACTTTCTTTCAGAAAGAAGAGTATTATAGTGGAAGAGATATTTATGTTCTTATTCCAAAAAAGAAGTTTTCTGAAATAGAGATGCTTTTTTATGTTTTTTGTATTAGAAAAAATAAATATAGATATAACTACGGTAGACAGGCCAATAAAACATTAAAAAATATTCTAATACCAGAAAAAATACCAAAAGAGTGGCAAAATATAGATATCGAAAAATTAAAACCAAATTCTAAGCCGTTAATCAATAGAAAAATTGATTTAAATATGAAAGATTGGGACTATTTTAACTTAGAAGATTTATTTGAAATAACTGGCAGTAAAACAACGCCCCTATTAGAACTTAAAGAATATGGAAATAGGAAATACCCTTTTGTTACTACCCAAGCAACAAATAATGGGATAGAGGGATTTTACGATTATTATACAGAACAAGGAAATGTATTAGTAATTGATAGTGCTGTTATTGGGTATTGTTCTTATCAGCCATTTGATTTTTCGGCTAGTGACCATGTTGAAAAACTTATACCAAAATTTGAAATGGATAAATATACTGGTCTATTTTTGACCACTATTTTAAATAAAGAACAATATAGATATAATTATGGTAGAAAAGCCAGTCAATCTAGGTTAAAACAAAGAATCATTAAGCTTCCATCTAAAAATAACAACCCTGACTGGAATTTTATGAGAGATTTTATAAAATCTCTCTCATATTCAGCTAATTTATAAAAATATGAATTCAATCAAAAAACACCCAATAAAGGTGTTTTTTGATTTGATATTCTTTTCGCGCGAAAAGAATTACGCAATCGTGTCCTTCAAACCTTTTGCAGGTCGGAATTTTGGAACTTTCTTTGCAGCCACATTGACTTGTTCTCCAGTTTTTGGATTGCGAGCCATTCGCGCCGCTCTTTGTTTTACGGAAAAGATTCCGAAGCCGGCGATTGAAACTTCACCGCCTTTTTTTAAGGTTTGTATTATAGCGTCAAACAAACCGTCAACGATTTCTTCTGCTTGTACCTTTGTACCACCAAGCTTTCCATGTAACCATTCAGCTAATGCTTGTTTATTCATATTTTTTAAAGTTATTTTTGTAATTCTTCGACCTTGCCACGCCGAAGCTCTATGCGAAGGCGGGGCCTGTTACTTATATAATCACTACTCTTGTAGTCTTCCTGCATTATATACCAAGGGTTTTTTAAGGCAAGTCTTTATTTTGTTGGTTAATTTTACCGAGCGTATTCGATAATTCTAGTTTCCCTAATCATTGTTACCTTTATTTCTCCCGGATATTTAAGTTCCTGCTCTATTTTCATAGCTATATCGCGAGCCATGAGCTTTGCTTCTGTGTCGGAGATTTTCTCTGGAGTGACAAATATACGAATTTCACGCCCAGCCTGCAGGGCGTATGATTTTTCAACGGCTGGGAAAGCGTTTACCAGTGATTCTAATTCCTTGAGTCTTTTAAGATAATTTTCTACTGAGTCGCGACGCGCGCCAGGCCGACCACCGGAAATCCCATCAGCCGTCTGAACAATGATAGACTCAATCGTTTCATAAGGATAGTCTTCATGATGACTTTTCATAGCTGTGATGATGCGTTCATCAGCGCCGAACTTTTGCAAGATTCTCATACCTATTTCAATATGTGTGCCTTGCACTTCATGGTCGAGAGCCTTGCCGATGTCGTGGACTAATGCTCCAGCTTTAGCTATGGCAACATCAGCGCCAAGCTCTTCAGCTAACATGCCGGCAATATGCGCCATTTCAATGGAATGTTGGAGCACATTTTGTCCATAGCTAGTCCTGAAATAAAGTCTGCCAATTATAGCTATGATGCGTGGGTCAAAATTAAATATTCCGCATTCATAGACTGCCTGCTCGCCTTTTTCTTTGATTATTTTATTTATTTCTTCTTTAGCTTTTTCCACTAGCTCTTCAATTTTAGCTGGCTGGATGCGTCCGTCCACAATCAAATTCTCCAATGCGAGCCGAGCCACTTGCCTCCTAATAGGGTCGAAAGAAGAAATTATTATTGATCCAGGAGTGTCATCCACAATGAGCTCAACACCAGAGGCTCGCTCAAAAGCTCTGATATTTCTGCCTTCTTTTCCTATTATTTTCCCTTTAATTTCATTGTTTGGGATGGACACTACAGTCGTCATTAATTCAGACGCTGTGCTCGACGCCAGACGCTGGATAGAGGTAGCTAATATATCTTTTGCTCTCCGGTCTAACCTCTCTTCATTATGGTTTTCAAGTTTTTGAATTCTGGTTAAAATATCTTCTTCGTATTTCTTTTCTATGTCGCGCATTAATTCTTCTTTCGCTTCTGTCTCTGTTAGTTTTGCCACTCTTTCTAGCTCTACTCTTTTTTCCTCTTCTATTTTTACTACTTTTTCCTGAATCTTTTTTATCTCTTCTGCTTTTATTTTAATATTTTCAATTTCTTTATCTATCTCAATTTGGCGAGTATCCAAAAACTCGTCTTTTTTAACAAGTCTTGATTCCTTCTCTTTCCACTCAGTTTCTTTCTTTTTTTCTTCCTCTTTTAATTCTCTTAGTTTGGATTCCGACAACTTTTTTGCTTCATCTGTGATTTTCTGCGCTTCCTCTTTTGCGCCTACCATCATTTGTTTGATGTCAATTTCAATTGACCGTCTTTTTCCTAGCGCGATGATCAAGCGCAGATAATATCCTACACCAATACCCAAAAGAAGCGCTCCCGCGCTTATTATCATTATCATTAATGTACTCATAAGCTTTGTGTTAGCTTACAAGAATACGCCACTATATTTACGGTCTTTTATTCCGCTCTGAAAAAGTTTTTGACAAAGATTTTTAAATTCCTCTTTAAACACTTCATAATATATGGGATATTCTCCTAAACTAGGTAAAAATAATTTGTAAATTCAACCCTTTTAGTATAACAGATTATATTTCTTTTGTCCATTTGTGTTAGAATAAAAGGATGCACCCTGGAATACAATCATGGAAAAATCTTGTAGTCTATGCTTTTAATGTATTTTCTATCCCTATTTTAATAAAGACCTTGTTCTCGCCGTGGAAAATGGACAAAATCACCGGGCAACAATATGTTTTTATAGAAAAGGTTGCTTTTTTTATTATTTCCAGAGTATTAGGATTTGTCGCGCGCATTTTTCTTATTGCATTAGGTTTGGTATTTACTATTTTCGTAATTTTAACTTTTCCACTTTTTTTATTTTTGCCGATAAAAATTACTAGCGAGTCTTTACAGAATTTGGGAAGTTTTGGCGCGACGCTTTCGTATGGGGATACATATACGCTGAATTTGCACAGTCGCGATATCATAAGTCCGGCTGGGGAGGAAATTTATGGCAAAGAAAAAGCATTTCGCATGATTGAGCGCGGGCTTTCTAAAAATAATAATCACAATGTGCTTTTAGTGGGAGATACGGGCACAGGAAAATCCACATTGGTATCTTATCTGGGGCGTCTCGGGCAATCCGGACTATCCTTTCCCGGTATTCGTTATCATCGCGTGGTGGAGCTATTTACCGAGGGGATAACTCTGCCAGATTTTGATAAATGTTTATACGAAGCAGCCAAAGCAGGTAATATAATTTTAGTTATTAAAAATATTCACGCCTACGAAACTCTGTATGAGCGTTTAATCCCATATTTACAAACGCCTCGTTTAGGGATTATCACCACAACGGATTTGTTAAATTACGACCAAGTCTTAAAAAAATATCCAGAATTTCTTTCTAAATTTGAAAAGGTGGATCTGATGCAACCAAATGCCGAAGAAATCTTGGCAATATTAAAAAACAACGCTAGTCGTCTCAAGATTTCTATCGAACCAGAAGCGCTCTTGGAGATTGTCAGACTGGCAGACCGCTTGATAGCAAATCAATCTGAACCGGAGAGGTCTCTTTTAATTTTAGAAGAACTTCAGTCATTTCGCAAAACCATCACAGTAGCTGATGTAAGACAAATTGTGTCTGACAAAACCAATATTCCTGTGGGAGCGATAGGCGCAGATGAAAAAAAAGTTCTACTAGAGCTTGAGGAATCGATGAGAAAAAAGATTGTTGGACAGGACGAAGCAGTCAAAGATGTCTCAAAGGCGCTCCGTCGGCTACGTACTGGTATTGCTGACCATAGCAAGCCGGCTGGGAGCTTTTTGTTTTTGGGACCGACTGGCGTCGGGAAAACATATACAGCAAAGATTCTCGCAGAGAGTTATTTTGGTCGAAAAAATGCCATGATCCGTTTTGATATGAGCGAATTTTCGCTTCCTGCATCTGTCACGATTTTTACCGAGAGACTGGCGACAGTTATCGAAGAGGCTCCATTTTCTTTAGTATTTTTTGACGAGTTGGAAAAATCCAATTCTCAAATTCACAACTTATTTCTACAAATATTAGATGAGGGCCGACTCACTCGAAACTCTGGGAGAGAAGTAAGTTTTAAAGACGCGATAATCATAGCCACCTCAAACGCCGGTAGTGTGGATATTATCACAAACCCAAATATTGAGAAAAAAGTTTTGATTGATAGTTTGATTAAAAAAGGCATTTTTGCGCCCGAATTTTTGAATAGATTTAATGATGTAGTATTATTCAAACCTTTAAATAGGGCGGAGGTGAGAAAAGTGGCCGAACTTTTACTCACGGAATTTGCCGAGCGTTTGCAAGAAGATAAAAAGATTACACTCATCATCACCGATGCTTTGATTGATAGAATTTCTATTGCTGGTTTTGATCCAGAATTCGGCGCCCGCCCTATCAAGAGGGCGATAGAAGAAATAGTTGAAAATAAAATTGCCGACTATATTATGGCGGGGAACACGGGTGACAGTATTAAGATACTTTAGAAAAAATTATTCTTCTGATTTTTTAACTGGAGTTTTGGATTTGGTGACTATCTCATCGATAAGTCCATATTTCTTGGCTTCTTCGGCGTCCATAAAGAAATCTCTCTCTACATCTTTTTCCACTTGAGCTAGAGACTTGCCGGTATTTTTTGCTAAAAGTTTATTTAAATTATCTCTTGTTTTTAAAATATGTTTTGCCGTGATCGCGATATCTGTCGCTTGGCCTTCCACACCACCCATAGGCTGGTGGATCATAACTTCAGCGTTTGGCAATATATAGCGTTTGCCTTTTTTGCCTGCGGAAAGAATAATGGCTCCGCCACTTGCGGCGAGTCCTACGCAGAAAGTAGAAATATCCGGACGGACATGATTCATTGTGTCGACTATTGCCATAGTGGAAGTCACCGATCCGCCGGGAGAATTTATATAAAGAAAAATGTCCTTTTTCGCGTCTTCTGATTCAAGAAAAAGAAGCTGAGCAATTATGATATTGGCAGTATGGTCATCTATTCCGCCACCTAAAAATATAATACGTTCTCGTAAAAGACGAGAATAAATATCATAAGCTCTCTCGCCAAACTGACTTTTTTCTATAACGGTTGGGATTAACATAATTGAATAATATACTTTTTTTACGAGTGAATCAAGCCCTTTTTTATTTTTTTTGTTATTATGTAAATATGAGCTTAGTTCCATTCTATGACCCCCAAAGATCTTATGAAGAAAATTATAAAGAAGGCCCTTTTGGGGTTTTTGCTGACGGGGAAATAATTACTAATGAGGGTGACCCTTGTTATGATTTTTTAGGCTTTAAGGTAAATTCTCCTTTTGGTATTCCGGCAGGACCGCTTTTGAATGGGAATTTTGCGCAAGCGGCGCTTGATAAAGGTTTTGATATTGTTACTTATAAAACAGTGCGAAGCGAGGCGTACCCTTGTCATCCATGGCCAAATATTTTATCAGTAATAGTTGATGGGGATCTAACTTTAGAAAAAGCAGAAGGTAAATTAGTCGCTGATGATAATTATCATGAACCTATTTCTATTACAAACTCTTTTGGTGTGCCATCTCGCGTTCCAGAATTTTGGGTTAAAGATTTAAAAACTGTTATTAAGAATATACATGGAGGGCAAGTCGTCGTCGGCTCTTTTCAGGGCACCAAAAAAGAAGGTCAAAATGCTGAAGAATATATTGATGATTATAAAATCACAGCTCAGTTTTTAAAAAATACAGGCGTGAAGGTTATAGAAGTGAATTTAAGTTGTCCTAATGAAGGCACAAATAATTTACTCTGTTTTGATACAGAGCGGAGTGTAAAGGTTGTCCGTGTTATAAAAGAAGTTATAGGAGATATTCCACTTATTATTAAAATTGCTTATTTTAAAGATGAAAATGTTTTAAAAAGTTTTGTAAAAGAAATCGGTGGCATTGTTCAAGGTATTTCCGCCATTAATACTATCAGCGCTGAAATTGTGGATGAAAAAGGGAATCAGGCTTTGTCTGGAGCGGGGCGTCTGAGGAGTGGGGTGTGCGGAGCAGGAATAAAATGGGCCGGGCTAGATATGGTAAAAAAATTAAAAAAACTACGCGGGGAATTGGGTTATTCCTATACTATCATTGGGGTGGGTGGAGTTATGAATGTCGATGACTTTTTTGAATACCGCGATGCTGGCGCGGACATCGTGATGTCCGCCACGGGCGCAATGTGGAACCCTTATCTTGCGAAGGAAATAAAAGAAAAATTAAGGGAAAATTTTTGACTTGCTTTTAGTTTTTAACATGATACCATTCTACACAATGTCTAGAATTATATTATGCTCACAATAGAGGGGAATATTGTAAATATCGAGAAAGTTTTCCGCGGACGAATAGAAATTGACCAAAACGGAATGATAAATAAAATCGGCGAACCGACAGGTGACGCCGATTTTATTTTTAAGGACGAATTAATTTTCCCCGGGTTTGTTGATCTTCATGTGCATGCGCGAGAATGCGCAGACCATAGTCAGGATTATAAGGAAGATTTTATGTCAGCAGGACAAGCGGCGATAAATGGCGGAGTTGTGGCTTTTATGGAAATGCCAAATAATCCAATTCCACCGATAGATGATAAAAGTTATATAGATAAAAAAAAATTAACAGAAAAGTCAGAAACAGAAGTCGTGCTCTATGCCGGTATTGGAGAGAATACAAAACCACTAAAAAACCCTGTACCTTATAAAGTTTTCATGGGTCCTTCTGTTGGAAGTTTGTTTTTTCACACACTAGAAGAATTGGAAAATGTTTTAGCGCAATATCATGGATGTTCTATAAGTTTCCACTGCGAAAATCCTGAAATTTTAGATGAAAACAAAAATAAAATAACTCATGAAGAACGCCGATCGCCTAAAGCAGAAATCTCGGCTATAGATTTTGCTCTTAGGATGATTGAAAAATATAATTTGTCTGGGAAAATTTGCCATTCTTCCACCAAAGAAGGCATAGAGAAAATAAAAAATGCAAAAATGCGCAAACTAAATGTGGTAGCAGAGGTCTCTCCGCATCATTTGTATTTTGATAGAGAAATGCTTACAGAAGATAATCAAAATTGGATGCAAATGAATCCACCGCTACGAGCTTCGGCCGACAGGATTTACTTGACAGAAGCCTTGCGCGATGGTGTTATTGATTTTCTAGCTACTGACCATGCTCCACACACAAAAGAAGAAAAATCAAAAGGTATTTCCGGCACGTCGCAACTTGATACATACGGTCCGTTTGTGGCTTGGTTGATGAAAGAAAAAAATTTTACACCGCAAGATATCGCGCGAGTTTCGAGTGAAAATCCGGGCAACTTTTTTAATCAGTTTAGTAAACATAAGTATGGAAAAATTGAAAAAGGATACGTGGGGTCATTCACCGTTTTAGATTTGAATAAACCGATAAAAGTTACCAAAGATATGTTGAAAACAAAATGCGGTTGGTCGCCTTTTGAGGGAGTGACTTTTCCGGGCAGTATCATTATGACAATAATTAAAGGAAAAATATATGCCAAGTAAAAAACTAAAACTCCGACGCCATTCGGGGTCGGGGCTCCGACCGAAAGCGTCGGAGTTAATCTTAAAAGACGGCAGTATTTATATAGGCGAGAGTTTTGGCGCGGAAAAATCTATTTCTGGCGAAGTGGTTTTCGCTACCGGCATGGTGGGTTATCCTGAAGCTTTGACAGACCCTTCATTTCGAGGTCAGATTTTGGTTTTAACATATCCATTAATAGGGAATTATGGCGCGCCCAAAAAAGAATTTTGGGAATCCAATAAGATTCAAGTTTCAGGACTTATAGTTTGTAACTATATAGATACCCCGTCACATCATGCTATGCAAATGAGTTTAGGAGAGTGGTTAAAAATAGAAGGAATTCCCGCTTTAGAAATTAAAGATACTAGAGCCTTAACACAAAAATTAAGAAGCAAGGGGGTAATGCTTGGAAAAATAATTGCAGGTCGCAATGATGTAATATTCAAAGACCCAAATTTGAGAAATTTAGTTGCGGAAGTTAGCGCAAAAAAAATTTTATCATTTAGCCCTGATAACCCTTCGGATGTCTTAGGGAAAAAGCGCATAATAAAAAAGACCATTGTCCTTTTGGACTGTGGAGTAAAACAAAATATCACGCGCAGTATTGTCGCTAGAGGATTTAAGGTTGTGGTAGTGCCATGGGATACTGATGTTGTTAAACTTGATTTTGAATTTTCCGCAGTTGTGATTTCTAATGGTCCCGGAGATCCGAAAAAAGCGAAAATCACGATTAATAATGTGAAAAAAATCGTTGCTAAAAAAATTCCTATCTTTGGGATTTGTTTAGGAAATCAAATTTTAGCGCTGGCGCTCGGCGGAAATACTTATAAGCTTAAGTTTGGTCATAGAAGCCAGAATCAGCCTGTCGTGGAGTCTGGAACAAATAAGTGTTATTTGACAACGCAAAACCATGGTTTTGCTATAAAAAAAATTCCAAATGGATTTGAAAAATGGTTTTATAATGCCAATGACAAAACCATTGAAGGCATTTTTCATAAAACCTTGCCTTTTATGGCTGTTCAATTTCATCCCGAGAGTTCGCCTGGTCCTACTGACACTGATTGGATATTTGATTATTTTTTAAAAAGAGCAAAAATTTATGAAAATAAAAATAAATAATAATAATAATAAACCCCGACGCCTTGCGGGGTCGGGGAGCCGACCTAATGCGTCGGCTTTTCAAAAAATTTTAATATTAGGTTCCGGCGCAATTAAGATAGGCGAGGCGGGGGAGTTTGACTACTCGGGGAGTCAGGCTATCAAGGCGCTCAAGGAAGAGAAAATAAAAATAATTTTAATAAATCCGAATATCGCCACTTTTCAAACTTCTAAAACACTGGCGGACGAGATATATTTTTTGCCTATTAATGAATTTTTTACAGAGCGTGTTATCGCCAAAGAGCGTCCTGATGGAATAATGCTTTCTTTTGGCGGACAAACAGCTCTTAACTGTGGTTTGGAATTAGAAAAAAAAGGGATTCTTAAAAAATATAATGTAAAAATTTTAGGCTCTCCCATTTCTTCTATCAAATTGACCGAAGACAGAGAAAAATTTGCTTCGCACTTAAAGAGTATAAATATTCCAGTGCCTCCATCCGGCGCGGCGACAAATTTATCACAAGCTAAAAAAATCGCTAATAAAATCGGCTACCCTTTAATGGTGCGAGCAGCCTTTGCGCTCGGTGGGCAAAAATCTGGAGTAGCTAAAAATCTAAAAGATTTGGAAGAAATTGTGAAGGGGGCATTGGCTATTTCCCCGCAAGTATTAATTGAGAAATATTTGCATCATTTTAAGGAAATTGAATATGAAGTAGTGCGTGATAAATTTGGCAATACTGTGACGGTGTGCAATATGGAAAATTTAGACCCACTCGGCATTCATACTGGAGACTCTATAGTAGTAGCTCCTTCTCAAACGCTAACTAATCATGAATATCACAGTCTCCGCGAGGCAAGTATTAAAATTGTAAATAGTTTGAAAATTGTTGGGGAATGCAACGTGCAATATGCCCTTAATCCGTCGCCCTCTCCCACAGGGAGAGGGGGTGAGGGGTTAGATTATTTTGTGATAGAAGTCAACGCTCGTCTTTCTCGTTCGAGCGCGCTTGCTTCCAAAGCTACTGGCTACCCGCTTGCTTATGTAGCTGCCAAACTTGCCTTGGGTAGAAACTTATTAGATATTGAAAATAAAATTACCAGAGTAACTCAGAGTTTTTTTGAACCAGCGCTTGATTATGTGGTTGTTAAAATGCCTAGATGGGATTTAGTTAAATTTGCTGGCGCAGTCGAGCATATCGGGAGCGCCATGAAGTCCGTCGGTGAAGTAATGGCTATAGGACGGAGTTTTGAAGAAGCATTAGAGAAGGCGATACGCATGCAATCAGGCAATCTGGAGAGTGTAACAGATAATGGTTTTTTCGCTAAAAGTGGATCCGTTTCAGACAGCAAAGATAAATTAAAATATTTTCTATATACGCCGACTCCAAAGCGAATATTTGCGGTAGCCAAGGGTTTAATGAATGGAATAAGTGTGGAAGCAATATATAAAATTACTGGCATTGACCCTTGGTTTTTATACCGCATCCAAAATATTGTAAATTTAGAAACTCGCCTTCGCGCAAGGCTACGGACGGGCAAGAAAAATTTAGATAGGGACTTCTTGCTCGAGTTGAAGCAAGCTGGATTTTCAGATAAAAAAATTGGAAAATTGTGCGAGAAAGAAGAATTGCAAATCCGTAAATTGCGAAAAAATTTAAGAATTCTTCCTGCGGTATTTGCAATTGATACTTTAGCCGGAGAAGTGCCCGCTAAAACAAACTATTTATATCTTACTTATCATGGAGAACATAATGATGCGACCCCACTCGGCGCAAGAGGGGTAGTTGTGTTAGGCGGAGGGCCATATCATATCGGGTCTTCAGTGGAATTTGATTGGTCTTGTGTCAATGCGTCCCTTTCACTTTCTCGGCACAAGAAAAAATCCATAATTATAAATTGTAACCCAGAAACTGTTTCCACGGATTATGATATGTCGGATCGCCTTTATTTTGAAAATCTATCATTTGAAACCGTGGCAGATATTTTTGAATTTGAGCGAGCGCACAGTTTGATAATTTCTGTTGGAGGACAAAGGCCGAACAATTTAGTGAAAAAATTGGCTGATGAAAAATTCCCTATCTTAGGCACAACGGCTAAAAATATAAATTACGCCGAAGATCGCAATTTATTTTCCGCTCTCTTGGATAAACTTAAAGTTTTACAGCCCAGATGGACAAGCTTTACAAATATAAAAGAAGCCAAAAAATTCACTAATAAAGAAGGTTTTCCAGTATTAGTCCGCCCTTCTTATGTGCTTTCAGGGGCGGCCATGCGGGTATGTTACGATAAGGAGCAATTAAATAATTTTGTAAACAAAGCAGCGGTGCTCTCTCCTGAATACCCAGTGACTATTTCTAGATACATAGAAAATGCTAAAGAATTAGAGTTTGACGCAGTAGCCCAAAATGGCGAGCTTATGATTTATGGAATTTCTGAGCATGTGGAAAATGCGGGTGTGCATTCTGGGGATGCTACGATTATTTATCCTACTCAGCGGGTATATGCCTCTACCGAATTTCAGTTGCGCGAAATTTCTAAAAAAATTGCCAAAAAATTCTCTATCACCGGGCCTTTCAATATTCAATTTTTAGTAAAGAACAATATTCCCTATGTGATTGAAGTAAATTTACGCGCAAGTCGGACCTTTCCACTTATTTCCAAAGCTATGGATGCTAATTTTCCAGAAATTGCGGTGGATAGTTTTTTTGGAAAAGCGAAAACTCATAATTTTATCTATCCAAAGGCTGTGCTGGTCAAATCCCCTCAATTTTCTTTTGGCAGATTGCTTGGCGCTGATCCAATATTGCGCGTTGAGATGTCCTCGACAGGAGAAGCAGCTTGCTTTGGTCGGGATTACGATGAAGCTCTTCTAAAATCAATTTTAAGCACAAATAAATTTAATTTTGAAAATAAGAATGTATTGCTTTCTCTGGGAGGGGAGCTCAACAAAGCTAAGTTTCTAGAAACAGCAAATGCATTATTAACATTGGGATATAAAATTTTTGCCACTGACACTACTGCTCTATTTTTAAAGAAATATAATGTAGAATGTGTGACTGTGCGCAAAGCGTATCAACAATCACCGAACGCTTTAGATATTATCGAAGATAAAAAAGTGTCTTTTGTGGTAAATTTAAGCAAGAATGAAAATGAAGCAAGGCTGGAGGATGGTAATACAAAACGAACTGTTACCGACGGTTTCCGTATCCGTAGGGCTACTGTGGATAATCAGATACCATTATTTACTGATTTACATTTAGCGCGCGCTTTTATTAAAGCTCTTACACATTATGGGGCAGAGGATTTAGAGATTAAATCTTATAAAGAATATTTACAAAATTAATATTTCAAAATTATGAAGCATATACTTTCCATAAACCAATTTAAGAAGGACGATTTATCCAAGATTTTAGAGCGCGCGTCTTGGATAGAGGAGCAATATAAAAGTGGCAAAATAGAAAAACTTCTAGAAAATAAAATAATCGCCTGTATTTTTTTTGAACCTTCAACAAGGACGCGTTTATCTTTTGAAACAGCCGCGTTAAAGTTGGGCGCTCAAGTCATTTCCGCAGAAAATGCTATTGCCAATACTTCAGCTCATAAAGGAGAAACAATAGAAGATACTACCAGAATGCTTTGTTCTTATGCCGATGTGGTGATTATTCGTCATCCGGAAGCGGGGATTTTTGAGAGAGCAGGAAAAGTTGCCAATAAACCCATTATCAATGCGGGAGATGGAGGCAATCAACATCCAACTCAAGCATTTCTTGATTTGTACACGATAAAAAAACATATGGGTCGGCTAGATGATCTGAATGTGGCTTTTGGTTTTGACCCAAAGCATTCTAGGACTATTCGCAGTTTAGCGCTCTTGCTTAGTCATTTTAAAAATAATCATTTTACTTTCGTTTGTCCGGAAGCTCTGAACCCCACCCCTGACTTTTTAGAAGATTTAAGAAATAGAGGCGCTAGTTTTAAATTGACCGATAACTTATCTAGGTTCAAAGAGTATGATGTTTTTTATGCTAATCGTCTACAAGAAGAAAGATTTGAAAACAAAAAAGAATTTGAAAAATATCGCAAAAGTTTGGTAATTACTAAAGATTTGGTTCAAGGTTCAAAAACTTTGATTTTAGACCCACTTCCAAGAATAGATGAAATAGAAACGGAAGTGGACTACTTTCCAAACGCTCTCTATTTTGACCAAGCCCAAAATGGCCTATATGTCCGCATGGCAGTACTGCTTTATGTTTTAGGGTTATAATTTGTGAACTACAAAACTCATAAAAATATCAACTTTCTAAAAGCTGGAATATTTTTTCATTGGTGAGAACATTTTCTATGTGCATTTTGGCTCGTTCTGGGTCTGCGTCTTTATAACGTTCCATTATACGCGCAACTTCTTCATCGAGCTCTTTTTTATCTATAGTTATTTTTTCAACTTTCCCTATTTTATTTAATAAGAGAGCAAGTTTTGCCCTTTTTTCACTTTCAGCTCTGAAGTCGCCTCTTAAATTTTCTTTTGTTTTATTTAATTGTTTTAAATAATCTTCAAATTTCAGACCCATAGCGGCAATATCAGATTCCATTTTGTATAAAATTTTATCCAACTCCATTTCAATCAAAATCTCTGGCATATCGAGAGCGCTATCTTCTATTATTTTCTCAATGATTTTTAGTCTGGTATTTTCTTTTTGTTCATTTTCCTTTTCTAGCTTTATGTTTTCTTTTAATTTTATTTTGAAATCTTCCACATTCTCAAATGGTCCGAGAGCTCGCACAAATTCATCATTGAATTCCGGTAATTCTTTTGTATCATTTTCAGGAGAAGATTCCTGCGAATTTGCCATTTTAATTTTCGCCGCGCGAGATTTCCTGATGTCTGCTATAGTTTTTTCCAAGTCTTCTTCAGAGACCACTATATTTTTTTGTTCTTCTCTAATTTTTGAAATTATTTTTTTGGCAATTTCTTTGTAATCAGGAAGTTTGATTTCTGGCAAGATGGCAGTTTTGATTTTGAACCCCAAAGGATTTTTGCGGGCTAATTTAGTTATAGAAATTTCTGGTCGGCTGATTGGATCAATTTTCTCACCCTCAATAATTTTAGGGTAATGTTCACTAAGCGCGAGATTTGCCATTTCTTCCAAAATGTTAATCTCTGGTATGTTGGAATGCAAAACACTTTCCGGTATTTTACCTTTTCTAAACCCGTCTAATTTTAGATTTTCGCCGAGCTTTTTAAGGGCTTTATTAAAGTAACTTTCAAATAAATTACTTTCTAATTCTCCCTCAATTTCTATAACGCTACTCGGGAGTTTTTTGACTGTTACTCGCATGATTAATTTACAGTATCTACATCCACGCCAATGTCTGTGTCTGTTGTGTTAGAATCTTGTTCTAATGAATCTAGCGCAGATGTATCTTGGTCCGTTACATTTTGTGACTCCTCCTCCATTTTTAACTCTGCTTCTTGGTTTTGTAATTCTATTTTATTTTTATTTGACACAAAGAGGTATATTCCGCCAATTATAAGGATAATAATAATTACTACTAACCCCACAAGCGCTCCATTTGATTTTTTTTCTGGTTCCATAATGTTTTTATTATATTATTAAATATTTTTAATTTACTGGACAAATTTTTTGGAAGTAAATTTTTGAGTCTGGATGTTTAGCTATTTCGCTAGAACAAACTTTTGAACAATAATCTTTTCCTGCTTCATCGCTTAAAGATGTGTTATAGTCAAAGACTTTTGTTTGAGCGTTCCATTGGTAAGCTTCTACACCACAAGAATCATTACTTTCATTGAAGGCAGAGTAGTGGCCAGAATAAATCGCATTTTTACTTTTTACTAATTCTACACTGCTTTCGCCTCTTCCAGCGCCAAAAGTTCCTGAACCAAATCCAAGGACAGAAACTTTACCATCTTTCTGTTTGAAAAGGGAAGCAATAGGTAGGTTGTTTTCTATTTGCATTAAAGTTACTTCGCCATAACCTGTAACTCCTGTTAAACCAAAACTAACTATAGCTTCTGAAACACCATCACCAGTAATATCAGCTTTTTTAGCAACATTTACACGAGTTGATTCTTCTACTTCAGCATTAGGAAATGCTGATTTAAGAGCAGTTC
The DNA here is from genome assembly GCA_001786765.1 of Candidatus Nomurabacteria bacterium RIFCSPHIGHO2_01_FULL_37_25. GTDB lineage: Bacteria > Patescibacteriota > Minisyncoccia > Phycocordibacterales > UBA9973 > UBA9973. The sequence goes on along the minus strand of MFTH01000006.1, from coordinate 3,905 downwards.
TTATACTTGATAGTAAGCTTTCCCAAGCAACATCTTTTTGTTTTTGATCATCTTTTTTTGTATCTCTTACCTCTTCTCTTTTTAGTTTTACAGATTCCTTTAGGGACTTGATAGCATTATTGATCGCTTGGTGAGCTTCTTTCATAAGAGTTTGTGCATCTTGCGCTAAAGTTCTTAACTTAATCTTGTCTTCCTTTGTTAATTCATCTATTGAAACAGAAAGCAAAGCGTTAGCTTCTGTAATTTTTGTTTTTACTCCAGTTAACTTTGTCTCTATGATTATTATGAAACTCTTTGCTTCTGTCACATTCACTCCTTTTGCTTCAAATTTAGCTATATTATCAACAACCCTATCTTTTAAAATATTCATTCTTTCAATTGCCACATTAAATCTCTCTAAAACTTTTTCTCGCCCAACAACTCTTGCTTCCTTTATTTTTGCTTTAGCTACGTCTTTTTCTTCTTTGATTTTAGCCCTCAAATCTTCTATTTTTTGTTTTGTTTCCTCTCGCACAACCTGAATCTCTTCTTTCATTTTTTCTCTCTTGACCTCCATTTCTTTTTTGAAGTCCTTTCTCTTTTGATCTATCATAATTCGGCCTTCGTTTCGCTTATCTTTCATTTCTCTTTTTTCTTTTAATCCAGCTTGAACATTTGCTCTTTCTGTGGATTTTAAGGATTTTGACGCAGAAGCGTCGTCAGAAGATGCGTCATCTTCCGCTCTTATCACAGTGCTTACAGAAAATACCATCACTAAAACAATAAACAAACCTAAATATTTTTTCATGGTTCAATTCTATTCACCATGACCTCTTCGAGTCTGAGCCTCAGAGCGAAGGCCTGAACTTGTTGAACGGGTCATGATTTTATTAGTTTAAACTTATAATATTGACCTATTCCAAATTATACACCTGATGGATTATTTTCCAAACTTCTTTTTGTATAATTCTACTGATTTTTTTATTGCTAGAAGCGCTTTGTCTTTGCCTTCAAATCCAAGCACTTCTACAGGATATTCTTCAGGTTTGTCTCCCTTGAGTTTTTTACCATTTTCCCAAAATAATTTAAATTCTTTTAGACTATGTTTGTTTAAATCTTTTAAGTCTTTTATATCAGCCCAACGTTTATCCTCGACTGGCACAGCGATGATCTTGTCATCGGATTCTCCAGAGTCCATCATTTTCATAATAGCTACTGGACGCACATTTACTAAAATACCAGAATCTATTGGAAAAGTAGAAAGAAGCATTACATCGAGCGCATCTCCATCTTCCCAAAGTGTCTGTGGCACAAAGCCATAATCAAAAGGATAAGGAAGGGGACCATAATTTGCCCGATCCAGCTTTATTAGGCCTGTTTCTTTATCAATCTCGTATTTATTATGCGAACCCTTTTGAATTTCAATTATGCAATTTAATTCTTCCGGCGCATTTTTTCCTATTGTTATGTCGTGCCAAAGATTCATATATCTATTGTAAATCTATTCCTCCTCGCTTGCAACGTTATGCGTAGCATTGCGGGCAGGTTTTTTTTCAACCTTGATATCTGTCGGGAGTTTTTCCTCTATTTCTTCTGCCTCCGCGAGCAGACCGTCACCTTTAATATCTATTCTCCATCCAGTAAGTTTAGCCGCAAGACGCACATTTTGTCCGCCCTTGCCTATAGCTAGCGAAAGTTGGTCGCTGGCTACTTCTACCGTAGCTTTATGTTCTTTTTCATTTATTTCAATAGAAATAACTTTTGCTGGAGATATAGAATTAGAAACAAAAATTTTTGGATCTTCTGACCATGGGATGATGTCAATTTTTTCTCCTCCCAATTCTTGTGTAATGGTGTTCACTCTCGTGCCTTTTTGTCCGACACATGAGCCGACAGCGTCAATGTGTTCGTCATTTGAATATACTGATATTTTAGATCGGGCGCCAGCTTCTCTTGCTACAGATTTTATTTCAACAATCCCATTTTGAATTTCTGGCGCTTCAATAGCAAAAAGTTTCTCTACAAATTTTGGGTGGGTGCGGGAAAGACGCAGACTTATGGATCTCGGCGTATCTTCCACGCTGTATAGATACGCGCGCACTCGTTGTCCTTTTTGGAAAAACTCTCCGGGGATTTGTTCTTCGATCGGCAATATGCCTGTGGCGCGATTGAAATCAATATAGATATTCCCTCTATCAACTTTCTGCACTATACCCCCTATTATTTCCCCTTCTTTTGTTCCATATTCATCAATGATAGATGTGCGCTCAGCTTCACGAATCTTTTGCACGATGACTTGCTTGGCAGTTTGAGCTGCGATACGGCCGTAGTCTTCTTTTGGTTCCAATGGAAAAATAATTTCTTCATTCAACATTATTCCTTTTTTTATTTTTTTTGCATCTTCTAGCATTATGTGATGCTCTGCATTGAAATGCACACGCTCTTCACCTGTGTCTTTCAGGGAATATTCACCACCTGTGGCTTCGTCTATAATAGCGATACTTTCATCCACCACAACTTTTATTTGAAAAAAATTAGTCTTGCCTGTTTCGAGGTCAAACTTGGCTCGTATGATTTGGCCTTTTTTGCCGTAATCTTTTTTATAAGCGGCGGCCATTGCTTGCTCTATCGCGTCTAATATTTTTTCTTTTGGAATTTTCCTCTCTTCTTCTAGTTGTTCCAATGCTGATTTAAATGTTTTTAGGTCTAACATAGTGATTTTTAAGGAATGTAATGACTATAAAAATCCGTATCCCGTTAGAAGCAGAGGATCGTTGCGGGTCCTCGCAGCTTCTAACGGGATTTAGAAAAATATATTCACTTCGTTCATTATTTTTCTAAAAATAAAAGCCCTGTTGCGACAGGACTCATACCCAAAGATAGTATCACAAATGTTATTCAAATGCAATCCAGTTAGAGAAAGGTCGCCCCGAGGTGGCCGAAGCCACTCCCGCACGGGAGAGCGTTCTCTAACGGGATGCAAATGCATCGTAACGTCTCAATAGCTGTGGATAAGTCTGTTGTGGTGTTTTTTTCTTCAGAGTATAATAAAATGATGAAAAATTCTTTTTTAAAAATAATTTTTGCTCTCGTTTTTGTTTTCTTACCATTTTGGCCTTCTGTTGTTTCTGCAAGCGCTACAGACAATATGTCTGGCTGGGCTTGGTCTTCAAATATAGGCTGGATTAGTTTTAATAATACGAGTGGTGGTGGGTCTATAGATTATGGTGTTCACAAAGCTCCTGACGGAAGATTCTGCGGTAATGATTCGTGTTCTCTTCCTGGTTACGCTTGGTCATCAAATATCGGTTGGATAAAATTTGGTGGACTTTCTGATTTTCCAACAGGAGGTGGAACTTCTTCGCAAAATGCCCAATTAGTCGGTAATACTTTGATTGGTTGGGCAAGAGCTTGCGCCGGTACTGCGACCGGTGACTGTTCCACAATGACTTCGAGAACTGATGGCTGGGATGGCTGGATTTCTCTTTCTGGCACAGGGTACGGCGTTACATTTGACTCCGGTACACAAAGTTTTGCATCTTACGCATGGGGTAGCGATGTAATAGGTTGGGTTGATTGGAGTGGGGTTATAGGATCTGCAGCCACCTACACTGTCACTGCAAGTGTTTCTGGATCAAATGGTACTATCTCTCCAGCTACTCAAGCAGTTAACTCTGGTTCTAAAGCAACTCTTACAGTTACTCCAAATCCTGGGTACACAGCTTCAATAGCAGGAACTTGTCCTTCTGGAACATTTTCTGGAACTACTTATACCACTGGTGCGGTAACTGCTAGTTGTACAGTTATTGCTAGTTTTGCAGTTATTACTAAACCTCTAACCCCAACCAATCTCACTGCAACCGCTGGCTCTTGCGGAACCGGAACCATTGTTGTTTCTTGGAACGCTTCCGCTGGAGCAACTAGTT
>MFTH01000005.1 GCA_001786765.1 Candidatus Nomurabacteria bacterium RIFCSPHIGHO2_01_FULL_37_25 | reverse complement strand
AACGCTCAGTAAAATAATTTAATATAAATTTAAATTATCCGTGACAAGGTTTAACCTTGTACAAAAAACCCGCTTTCTTGGCGGGTTTTTTTGTATGATTGCTTTTTTTATTTTGCTTGTGGTATGCTTGTACTATGAATACGATAACAATACCTAAAACTAAATATCAAGCAATTGTTCGTCAGGCTAATGCTTACCGTAAGCTTGCTTCAAATTTTGCTTCTCAAATGATTGAAACACCAATTAAGGTTGTGGTGGGTAATTTTAATGCGACAGAGAAATATTCTCAAGCGTTTCTTGATGATCTTGAGGACGGTCTTAATGATCTTCGTGAATCAAGATTATGGAAATCAAAATAGTAACACCGAAAGTAGAGAGGTATATTGTCCTTCATGGTCTTCAATCAAAATGGAAAAAATGCGAAGCTTTATTTATAGAAAACCCAAAGCACCCAAGCTTACATACTGAATTACTTGAACCGAAATACGAAATGATTTTTTCTTTTCGTCTTGATAGAAAATATAGAGCTTTGTTTATGATTAAAAATTCTGTTGCTTTCGTATTTAGAGTTACAAATCATTATCAATAACAAAAAACCCGCTTTCTTGGCGGGTTTTTTGTATGTTATAATCTAAGGGCATGTTTGAAATTATTTTTAAAATTTGGTTTTTTATAGCTATCTTACCTTTTCTTATTTTCATAGAAGGTAGCAAGAAATTTGGTGCTTTCTTAAAAAGAAAAGAAATATATTCACATTGGGATATGCTACATTCTTTTATTCTTGTTCTAATTATTTTGATTATTATTTTATGGATAGAAGGATATCGTTTTTAAAATACTATGATAACAAAACATTTTTTAAAAACACTGCTCCTTTTTACAGCTATGATAGTTCTAGGGCTTCTCGGTGTTTTATTGGTTAATAATTTTGCATAGGTATCTTTTTGTGCTATAGTGCATCTACCGCAAAGAAAGTAGGTTCCAATTTTTTAGGAGCGTAGCGACTTAAAAAATTGAGAATCCTGTTAAATCCCGCCAATAGGCGGGATCGGCTAAAGACCGAATTTAACAGGATGCTCAAAATTTATAGTCATTTCATTCCTTAAATTTAGGCATAAATCCTATTTAGTGGGTCGATATCTTTGACGGCGCAAGCCCGTCTTGATTAGCATCAAGAGCGAGGCAGGCCGTTTTTTTATTTGAAAAACAAGAGAAACTCTTTCTCGGCATAACTTTTTATAAGGCAATCTATCTCCGCCTGCTGGCGGAGCGAACTTCTCGGCCCGTCGGCCTGCGAAAGGCCTTCTAAAAAGTACGCCTTCAACGAGTTTCTTTAAAATCATGTTACAAAAATCAAAAAAAGAAGAAATGGTTAAAGAGCTCGAAGAGGTGATAAAGAAATCCGAATCTCTCGTATTCGTTAATTTCCATGGCTTGAAAGTCTCGGATGAGACGGTTCTCCGTAGAGACTTGCGTAAAGAGGGAGTAAATTACAAAGTTTCTAGAAAAACCCTTCTCGCTCGCGCATTACAAGGCAAAGCAGAGGGAGTAGTCCCAAGTCTTGAGGGCGAAGTCGCCATCGCTTATGGAGGCGACGAGATAATTCCAGCTCGTGAAATTTATAATTTCCAAAAAACTCACAAAGGTTTACTAAACATTTTGGGTGGAATCTTCAAAGGGAAATTTGTGGATGGAGCTTATATGCTGGAGATTGCCACGATACCAAGTAAAGAGGTTCTGCTTTCTAAATTGGCATTCTTGTTTAAGAGTCCGATGCAACGTTTTGCGATTGCACTTAGTGAGGTAGCGAAGACAAAGTAAAAATTATAAACTCCGACGTAAAGTCGGAGCCCCGACACAAAATTTGTTTTGGCGTCGGGGTTAACAACAAGTAAAAATATTATGGATAAAGAAAAATTGTTAGAATGGTTAGATAAAGCGACAACTCTTGAATTAAACGAAGTTGTCAAAGCTATAGAAGAAAAATTCGGCGTGTCTGCCGCGGCTGTGGCAGTGGCCGGTCCGGGAGGCGCGGCAGGAGCGTCAGAAACAGAAGAGCAAAATGCTTTTACTGTGATGCTCACATCAGCTGGTGAACAGAAAATAGCTGTGATGAAAATTGTCAAAGAAGCTTTTGGTTTGGGTCTAAAAGACGCTAAAGATTTAGTTGACGCCGCTCCTTCAGTCCTCAAAGCTGGAATGAAAAAAGAGGAGGCGAATGATTTGAAGAAGAAGATTGAAGAAGCTGGAGGAAAAGTGGAGCTTAAATAAAATAGCAAACTTGTCGACCTGGCAGGTCGACAAGTTTTTGGTATCTTTTTAGAAAAGAGTATAATGCAAAGTATATGAAAAAATATACATTGTTTTTGGCATAAGGTACAAAAACGAGGGGCTAATTTTCATAGAATATGGTTAAGTTTTTCTTTTGTCGGAGCAATTGTGGAAGCCAAAAAGATTGAATTTAAAACTTTCTCTAAATGCGATCTAGAGAGTCCACGATGCACTCCAGCAATGTCTCTGATGTGAGAAAAATGACCTTCTAGGCTGTTGGTAGTTCTGGAAATGTTTTTGTTTTTCTCAAAGGTAAATAAATCTGGCAGAAATCGCATAAGCGAAAGAACCGCTCTTCGGAGCGGGTCATGAGTAAAATCGGAATGTCCCGTTATGAGATTAATTATCTTTTCATTTAAGAATGATTGATATTTTTCTACATATTTCTTAAAGTAATTTTTAAAAGTATTCCCGTCGGTGTAGTGCAAAGTTTTAATTAAAGCAAGTAAAGCAATACCTGCTTCTAAAATTGGTTTTCTGGTCGTGCCATGAATCACCAGACGTTCCATGTGTACCTGACACATCTGGAGCGGAATGTCTGAAAATGCTGTCTTTAAGCCTCCAAAACCGTCTCCAGTGACGGATAGGATGCTGTATCCCAGGTTTTCTAAATATGCTCTGCCTTGAAGATACAAACTCGTTGTTTCGCTTTTCCCAAAGTTCCACCACAAATTTTCCTTTCTTTCCGGGTCTCGGAAACAAACTGCGCACCAGCTTGTGTCTTCTGTCCGCTCTCCGAAGTAAAGGGCATCCACGACCAAATGAATAGCTCTCGGTTCATGAGTCTTTTTCGGAGCTTCGTATTGGTTGAGAATATTTTTTAAGGTTCTCTTGTCTTTTTGATGTTTTTCTTTTAATTCCCTGAGTGTTTGTTTTTCAAATACATACTCGTTCCAGATTTCTTTTTCTAAATTGGTTTTTTCTCTTCTTTCATTTCTAAATCTTCTTCCGCATTGGTTACATTTCCAGGTTTGCAGATTGCGCTGAAACCCGTCCTTCTTCGTATTAATAGAATCGCAATTCGGACACTTTTTGTGTTTTTTTAGTCATGATAACTAAAAATTAGCACTTCTAGTTATATATTACAAGAGTGAAATGGTTAAAACAGCCCCGCGTTTTTGTATATTATGCCGAAGATTCTGGCTGTACCTCGCCAACTTTTAAGTATAGTCCTACCACTGGTAAGCCTTGTGGTATAACTACAACTAATGTCGTTAAATGTCCAGCTGGAGATTTGTTTAGTTCAGTTACAGGTCAGCGCTGTACTCTTTGGCAAGATGATTCTTCCGACAGTATTTTGTTAAATCGAGAACTTAAAATTGGCTCAAGAGGAGATGATGTTATAAAACTTCAGCAACTTTTAAAAGAGCTCGGTATTCTTTTAGGTAAAATTGACGGTTCTTATGGTCCTATTACGGCAAAGGCTGTAAGGGAATATCAGCAATACAATAGCCTTATTACAACAGGACAAGTTGATCCTGAAACTCGTGAGCAAATTAATATTAGGCCGATACCTCCTACATGTGTTTCTGAAGAAGTAAATGGAGTTACCAAATATGTTTGTCCACCAAAAGATTCAGTACCACCAACTTATTCGTCTGTAACAATCTCCGGAGTTTCTGGTCCGCAATCATTAGATGTTGGCCAAACAGGAACTTGGGTTGTAAAAGCCTATGATAAAAATGGAGGGAATCTTTCGTACTCAGTTGTTTGGGGAGACGAGGAAAGAATGACGGGGACAGGTTCAAATAGTGGAGTCCCTGCAAGTGCTGAAACTCAACAGACCGCAACATTTACTCATAGTTATTCACGAGTGGGAATATATAAACCTATATTTTTTGTAACTAATGATAATGATAATATTAATGGAACTGCGCAAACAAGTTTGAGTGTAAATGTGGGCAATAATGTCAGATCTTCCATTACCGTCCTTTCTCCAAATGGTGGAGAGACATGGGCAAAAGGAACAACACAGACGATTAAGTGGGAAGACAACTCTTCCGTACTATGCTCGGTTGGAGCTTGTGCCCAAGCAGGACAAATTTATGACATAGTTTTGAGATCAACGTGTTTCAGTGATGTTTGTGAAAATAGTGAGCGTATTATCGCGAAAGGTGTTTCTACTCCTTATAACTGGACAATTCCTAACTGTAAGGAAGGTAGTGAGTGTTCTTCAAATTTCTCAATACCAATAGGTTCCTATACAATTCAAGTTTGCCAAACTGGTACCACAATTTGTGATTCCAGTGATAGTTACTTCAAGATCGTCGCTAGTGACACGACTACTAATTCTTCTCCGATTATCAACGGACTTCCCGCAATTCCCGTAGGCATTAACGTTGGCCAATCAGTTTCGTTTAGCTGGCACGCCACTGATGCTGACAATGATAACCTTTCATGGTCAGTAGATTGGGGAAACGAGGGGTCAGTGGCAACTTGTCAGATAAATCCGCCCAAAGGCACTGGTCAAAATTGGAATTATACTGCTTCTCACACATGGACAAGTCCCGGAACATACACAGTCAGGGCAACAGCAAGTGATTGCCGAGGCGGAAGCAATGGCCATACATCATATGTAACGGTGGGTGGTTCTGCTCAATATTAGATTTAACTTAAAGTAAAAACCATAATCTAGATTATGGTTTTTACTTGTTTTTTATAAAAAAATCATTACAATACTAGAATGGATCCCGTTAGAGATTACTTATGTTCTATTACACATATATATTAAAAAGTAAAAAGGACGGTAAAATTTACACGGGATATACAAAAGACCTACGGAAGCGCCTAAATCAGCATAATAAAGGTCTATCTTTGTATACAAAAGGCAGAGGTCCTTTTGAACTAATATATTATGAAGCATGTTTACTAGAAGACAAAGCGAGGTCGAGAGAATTATTTTTAAAATCAGGAATGGGCAAGCGTTATCTTAAGAATAGATTAGGCGCTTCCTATCTCTAACGGGATGGAAATTCTAGAGAGAATACTAGGCAACGGGGCAAGAGTGAAAATAATGCGACTTTTTTTACTTAATAGAAGTAAAGGTTTTGATAGTAAAAATATTGCAAAACGAAGTCGAGTGAGCCTCGATGTTGTTCGTAGAGAGCTCAAACTCTTGGCTTCTGTTGATTTTATTAAAAAGCGTTCTAAAGCATCTTTGGATTGGTATTTTAATTCCTTTTTTAAATACGCAGGAGAATTTGAAGACCTGCTCGTGCTATCTGACACTCTAAACAAACAAAAACTTTTAAATAATTTTAAAAATGTCGGGCAGATTAAGCTTCTTGTAATTTCTGGCGTATTCATTAAAAATAATCATAGTCGGGTGGATTTGTTGATTGTTGGGGATAAAATAAAACGGGGAAAGATCGAAGAGAGCATTCGTAAATTTGAAGCGGAAATTGGCACAGAGCTTGTTTATGCTGTTTTTAGCGCCAAAGAGTTCGTTTATAGATTAAATATGTATGATAAATTCATCCGAGACATTCTCGACTACCCGCATGAGATTCTTTTACAGGCTAAGGATCTAAACCTGCAGGTCGCTCGGCATGCCTAAGTGGGCTTGGAGTTATCCACACAAACATTAAAAAAGAATTAGAATTTGATATAATAAGGACTGGAACTTTAATAAGGTCGAACTTAATTAAAAAGGTCTATTATTAGTATTTCCGCTAAAAGCGGATCAGTTCAAGTCTGAGACTTTAGGGTCACGGTTTTAACTGAAATTATTATTATGAATAACATTTGGCTTAGTTGGGGTGAAGTTTTTAACGCATCACTTCAAGATTCATGGATGGGCTTTGCGCAATTTGCCCCGAATTTTATAATTGCTGTCGTGTTTTTTGTGGTGGGTTGGGTTCTAGGTGGTATTATCGCAAAGTCGTTGGAGCATGTCTTTAACGCCTTAAAAGTAGACAATCTTTTAAAATCTGTCGGCGTAGATGATTTTTTTAGAAAGGCAGAAATAAATTTGAATTCTGGATACTTCCTTGGACAAGTTGTGAAGTGGTTTATAGTTATCGTTTTTCTTCTTCCATCATTAAACTTAGTTGGTTTAGATAGCATAGGAATTTTCTTGGAAGAGGATGTTTTAGGTTTTCTACCTAGAGTTGTAGTTGCGTCTCTTGTCTTAATAATCGCTACAATTATCGCTGAAGGTGTGTCTAAAACAGTCAGCGCTTCCGCAAAAACTATGAGTTTAACTTCAGCAAATATGCTCGGCACTATTACAAAATACTCTATTTGGATATTTGCTTTGATAATTGCCTTAAGTCAGCTCGGAATCGCTGATTACTATATGAGTGTTCTATTCACTGGCATTATTGCAATGCTTTCAATAGGCGGCGCTCTTGCTTTCGGTTTAGGTGGTAAAGATGCCGCTGCAAGACTTATTGCGAAAATCAGCGACGAAGTTTCTCACAGAAGTTAATTAAGATAGCTAACAAATTTTAGTCTAAATCAAAAAAGATGTCACGGGAGTTATCCTAGTTGACATCTTTTTTGATTTAGACTATACTTTTCCAATCAGTATGAATATTATAAAAAACAGTTTTAAAAGGTGGCGCAAATAAGCAGACTTTCTTTTGTTTGTTGCCCGCCCGAAAGGCGGTTTTTTATTTACCCTCGGCATAGTCGTAGGGTTTCCAGGATGAATGACACTTTGAAAACTAAATTTCTGTCGGGAATTAGGTAGGGTCTTTTCATCCCAGACAGAAAAAAGCTTTTCTAAAACGGTGAGTTCCGAGCGGTCGGGATATACGTTTTTAAAAAGCTTTAGTGAATTGTGGTTTTCAAATTTCTTAACAGGAAATTTAAGGGCGTACGGTGGATGCCTTGACTTTAAGAGGCGATGAAGGACGTAGCGTAACTGCGATAAGCTCCGGGGAAGTGTGTAGCAACTATTATATCCGGAGATTTCCGAATGGGGAAACCCTGTCCCGACGAAACGTCGGGACAATCTTTATCTTTATGATAAAGAAGCATACCCTGGGAAGTGAAACATCTCAGTACCAGGAGGAAAAGAAACAAATATGTATTTCCTAAGTAGCGGCGAGCGAAAAGGAAGAAGCCCAAACTTACGTAGCAATACGTGAGGGTTGTAAGGTAGCAGTTTTTATTTAATTAGAGAGGAGTCAAAAAATAAGTTATTAGCTTAAGTTGCTGGAAAGCGACACCATAGAGGGTGATAGTCCTGTGAGCGAAAATAATTTATCTCTTTTATTGCTATTCTTGAGTACCCCAGGACATGAATGGCCGGGGGGAATCTAGCGGAACTAACCGCTAAG
>MFTH01000004.1 GCA_001786765.1 Candidatus Nomurabacteria bacterium RIFCSPHIGHO2_01_FULL_37_25 | reverse complement strand
GACTGACGCCTGCAATCGGCTGCTCGATAAAGTGGAGATGAAATTATTCTTTCAAATTCTCCAAACACTTTTCGTAATTATATCTTAACGCTTGATTATTTGGATGTTTTTTCAGCTGCCCCTCCAGAATCTTTTTTGCCTGCTCGAATTTTCCAATTGACATATAAACAACCGCAAGATTGTTGGCTGGCGACGGATTTTCAGGATTGTGCTTCATGCTTTTTTTAAAATACTCAACTGCGCGATTTTTGTCATTCATACCAAGATAGATTTTTGCTATTTCCGAAAAAACTAATTTATAGCTTGGATTAATTTTAGCGGTTTTCTCAAAATATTTCAGGGCATTGCTGAAATCATTCCTGCCGAGAAACATGCGGGCTGCCTGGTAATTGTATCGCGCATTTTCAGGCTCTTCCTCAAGCTGTTTCAGCATAATTTTTGAGTATTTATTTGTTTTCTCGCCTATGAGATTTTCATCTTTCAATGACCCGAAATGGTGCAAAACGGCATCCAGCTTCTGGTATTCCAGCTTTTTTTCGCTTATTGAATCTTCAATCAATTCATGAACCCGGTGCCTGAATCCCAAGCCCAGATTGTTTTTAAACAGCCTGACCAAATTGTGCGGGATGTAGAATGGATATTGCCTGACTAATCCAAAATCCGAATCATTCTTTAAAGCACCTTCAAAAAAATTGTTTATGTAGCTTCTTTGTTCAAGCTGCAATCCCACCAAACCGCTTCCAGCGTTCTCAATTGCATCTTTTATTTTTTTCAAGTCTTTTTCTTCAATTACTTCATCAGCGTCCATGACCAAAATCCAGTCTTTTGTTGCGTGCTTAAGGCTTTCATTTCTTGCAGCGGAAAAATCGTCAATCCACTTGAAGTCAATGATTTTTGCTTTGAACTTTTTTGCTATTTCCTTCGTCTTGTCTGTGCTGCCCGTGTCAACTATTATAATTTCATCGGCAATTTCCCCAACAGAGTTCAGGCATTGCTCTAGGTATCTCCCTTCATTTTTAGTTATCATGCATAATGATATTGTTTGCGGCATTTTATAAAGATATCAAAAAGCGCCAAGGCCCGGAATTTCATAGCCGAGTTTCGCTCTGGCTGCTTTGAACCGAGAAGCCCTTGCGGGCAGCAGTTAGCTCTCGGGGCTTTACGCCCAGTAAAATGTCAACGGGTTTATGCCGTTGGTTCGAGACTGCCGCAATGCCGGATTCTGCCACCTTGGCATATTGGAGAATATTTGCCTTGTTTTAAAAGGTTGTTATGGCTACGCCTAATCTCTGTAATCACTACTTTATAGTGGTTTAAAATAGTAAACTTTATATATTAGTGTTTAAAATTAAACTGCCATGGGAGAAAAACAAGCAGAGCGCAGCTTGGCAATTTTGGTTGAGTATCCTACAGGAACACTAGAGTTGTTTGAGGCTAAGTTGAGTGGGATGCGTTCTGATGCTAAACCAGTGGGGAATTATTCCATAACAAAAGTTGATTTAAGAGGTAATAATCCTGAGCAAGTACTGAAAAAATTAATCGACTATATTGGAAAGCCAGAATATCCAATTTTGGTGGTTAAGGAGCACCAGGGTACACCTTTAAGCCAGGAAGACTTAGTCTGTCTGGTTTCAGATTATTTTTCAAAAGATGAGTCTAGTGGTGAAAGTGACACTTTGGGGTTTCTAATTCAGTTGTCACCAGAACAAGAGCAGGATTTAGAGAATTTAATTAGGCATGTGCCTGTTGTTTATGAGGTTGGGGATAGTGCAGAATTTGGTTGGTATACTCTCAATTCAAATAAAAAAAGCTAATGGTCGCTGCAGTCCCACTTGAACCCGCAGTTCGGGCATATCAGCTTGCAGTGCCTCTCGTGCATTTCTGTGTTGCAGACTTCGCAAATGACCTTCTCAGGATTTTCCTTCACACTTAACACCGAACGAGCCGTAGCTTAATGTCAGGTTGAACTTCTTGCACAATAAATTCATCACTATTAAATTTTTCTCGGAGTCCTTGACGATGCACTGCCTGAAGCCTTTGTTGTCCCAGTTTGCGATGCCGTCCACTTTTTTGCAGAAAGTTATAAAGTCTTCCGGCTTTTCAATGCTTACAGATTCAGTCGCATTTTTTATTTCTTTCTCAATCTCTTTAACCTCTTCCGGGACAGTTATGAATGCCCAGAACAGGCTCGTGAGCACAACGCCTATAATCAATGCCCCTATGAATATAGCCCAGGCCTCAAGCTCTGAATATGTTTTTGCCATTAAAGAGTAGAAATGAAAACGGCTTTAAAAAGGTTTAGAAGCTAAAATGCTGGTTAAATAATTGGGATAAATTTCTCTAAAGTATATCCTAAAGCAGGTTGTTACTCAAATATAACAAAAATTTATTACTATGTAAATTTTAATTTTATTGATGCCTTTTCTGGTATTTTTTTTAATTTTCTTCATTTTTTAACTACAATTTCATATATTTATTATCCCAAAAAATAAAAATTGGATAAAAACTTTAAGAAATATTTATATTTTTTATAAAAATCGGATAAAAAAGAGGGGTGGTAGATTGGCAAGTGCGCATAACCTAGCACGTGTGCTAGAAGAGGAAATAGATTCCGTTTGGCAGCAATATGCACCAGCATATTCAAGGGTTCTTCCGCGAGTTTCTTTTTATGCCGATTTAGCCGACAGAATGGTAAGCAGCGTTGAAGGACATCATCGAGTATTGGATTTAGGATGTGGTCCGGGCATTATTGCTGAAAAATTAGCTAAAAGAGGACACGAGATTGTCGGTGTTGATAGTGATTTAGCAATGTTGGAGTACGCGGTGAAAAGGCTAGCAAGCTGCAAAGATGCCAGAGTTGAGCGCCAAGATGCCAATTCATTGAGCTTTAAAGAAGAAACGTTTGATGGGGTAGTCTGCAATAATGTGCTTTATTATGTAGAAACCCCTTTTAGATTATTAAAGGAAGCTTTCCGTGTTCTTGCAAGCGGCGGAGTATTTTCTGTTAGTGGTCCGACAAGAAGATTTAACAAAAAGGTATTGGATGCGCAAATGGAAAAAGAGCTTAGAACCAATGGTTCATACGAAAGATTCAGAAATGATATTGATGTAATAAAAAGATGTAATGATTCAATAGCTTCAAAAGGTATAAGGAATCCATTTGATAATTCCGAACTGGAAAAAATTTTAATGGAAGTGGGCTTTTCAGAAATAATAACCTCCACCTCAGCCTATCTTGGGCAGAATTATTTTGTTTCTGCTGTTAAAGCGCCCATAAGCAAAACAGATTTGTTAAAACACGATGTTGTCAGGCAAAATGTTGTGGTAAGCGGCAAAATACAAATTCCCATGGGGAATAGGGGGGTTGTAATAGACGATTACGAATTTAATATAGCAAGAACGCCAGAAGAAATGGTTGAAATATTCAATTTAAGGTATAGGGCTTACTCCCAAGCAGGTCTTTTCAAACCCGGCTCACTTCAAGCTCCTTACGATTTTGACAAATTTGATAAAAATGCTGTGCTGATATATGCGCGAAACAGGATAAATGGGCGTATCGAAGCCACCAACAGGCTTATATTGGATTCAGGAATGGGGCTTTATCTGGAAGGCTCGTATGATATAAGCAGTCTGAGGGCTGCTGGGGGAAGGCTTGCTGAGGGCTCCAGGCTTGCCGCAGATCCTCAAGGGCAAAGAATAGTCCTAAATGGAAGAGACTATTATTTGAGCGACTTAGTGTTAGACAGGACAACAGAGTTTGCCTGGCATTTCGGCATTACGCATATTTTGGGCTTGGCAAGGACTAAATTAAAGAAACTTTTTGCTAAAAATGGCTTCTATCCAATAGAAGATGGTGCAAAACCAATAAACCTCAAAGATGGAAAAATAAATCCAAAGGAAGACCTTTATCCCGTTGCTTTAGACGTCAACAGGGTTTTTCATGGAATAAATTTGCAAAGATTTAACCCAACAAGTAATATTTATGTTCCATCCTCTCCTCAATTATCCCAATAATATGCTTATTTTTTATTTCTTTTCTGTATCTCCCTATTAAGGATTCTTTTTTATCCCGGGCAAAACCTATTGTGTAATAAATATCATTATTAATTATTTTATGCTTAATAGACTTTACATTTTTACCAAGAGAATATTGAACCATTCCAAGAATGCTGCCGCCATTGAGCTGTATATCGGCGATTAACTCGGAGTCCTTAAACATCGCTTTGAATTGAAATAAAGAATAGCTATTTGAAAATCTGGCAATCAATTTTTTATGTTCTAATTTGATTATTTTACCATTACCTACTCCAAAAAGCTCTAATTGATTCAAGAGGGAATTAAAAGTAGCCATCTTATTTGTTATGCCAAACTTATTTATTTGAAATAATATTGCTATCTTTGCCTGAACTGCTGCCATGTAGCATAATTCTTTAGAGACGCCAATTTTCTTCTTATCCAGGAATCCAAAAGTAATTAAAAAAACCGGCATTGGAAAAAATGCGCAGTAAACATTCCAAACTGTCAACTTTCCAGATTTTAGCTTTAGTTGGCCCAAATCTATGATTTTTTGAATCAAAGTATTCGGATAGAGTGATTTGTGCTCAGAATACAGATTTTCCCATATAATCACATTGTCTATTTCTTCCTGCTCAAATACTTCATTTTTGAAAGGATTATCAAATGTCAAGTAAAATATACAGAAATTCTTATTCTTTGAAATGCATTCTTTTTCTACAAAAAAACAATCTTTTGCAATAATTTTTGATAAGCATCCTGCATAAAGCCCCGCTAGAAAAAAATCAATGTTTTCTTTTTGATTTCCAAATGTTTTTTTGTACTGCTTTGCAATTGGATTTGTTGCATTTGAAATCATGCATATACCAACTTTTAAATTTAAGCGACTGATTAAACCCTGCCCAAAACCAAGATTCTCAAATTCCTTTAAAAAAATTCTAATTAATCTTGAACTTGATGCATTTTTGTTTAATAAAACCAATTTATTTGTGATTAATCTTCCCAAACTTTTCCCCATCTTGAAGGAGAGTTCGTCATAAAGTTTACCTATTTTTAATTGTAAGATTCTTTGCAATACCACATAAGAAAACATTGGTGTAAGAAATTTTGGAATTTGATTTGTTATGGAGTAAGGACTAGGGTTTATTAATTTATTAAGGAGCCTATCCCTCATTTTTACTCTTCAAATTTGTGTACCACTAAACCTCTTGGGGTTATTTCCACAGGATGCACATCCTCGTCATTTTTAGTTTCGCGCATCTTTCTTATTGTTAATGTTCTTGAATATTTTCCTCCAAGGGTTTCATAATTTATATGAATTATTCCATCACAAATAAACTCTGAAACAGTATCTCTGGAAAGCTGCCCCTCTACTGTTTGGGATATGAGCAAGGAGGTGACACCATCTCTTATATCTCGCAAATCGTTGATGAAAGTGTACATAAATCGCTTAATCGATATTTCCGTCAAATCAGTAACTTTAGAGTAAGTTGTCGGGGTGTTTATTGAAAGAGTAGACAAGGAGTCAATAACCAGCCTTTTGACAGAATTTTTTTTTGCCAGGCTTATTATCTCAAAAGCTGTTGTCTCCTTAATGCTGTTTGCAGGTATGCTGAGAATCTTAACTTTGTTTGCCTTTTCCAATTTGTCAAATTCCCAGCCAAACTGCAAAGCCTGGCTTTTGAGGCTTTGCTCCCTTTCCTCAAACGACACATACAATCCATTTTCATTGAATTGGGTTGCGCCATTATACAAAAACTGCAATGCAAAAATGGTCTTGGATGTCCCAGGCGTGCCGCTCAGTAAAACTATCTTGCCTTTTGGGAAGCCGCCCTCAACAAGCTTGTCAAACCCCTTTATTCCTGTTTTTACCCTATCCATTTTATAGCCCTATCTTGTCTATCACATAAATAAAAATTGTTTTGGTCTTGGTTTCTATTTTTTGGCACGTTGTTTTGGCGTTGAATTTCATGTTTTTTCTCAATTCTTTCGGAATCAGGAAGTATTTTGTCGCTTCGTTTTTGCCGCGCTGGCTTATATTTGCCTTTATATCAGCCACGTTCTCAGAGAAAATATGTATATTGTTCATGAAGCCTTTAAGCTGGGTTGCTTCCTCATAATCCAAGGACACCTCAAAAACTACCTTGCCATCGTCCTTTATCCTCGAGCTCAGGATTGCGCCCATGAAAATCTCGTATTTGTATGAATATAAAAACTTTTCGGAGTTAAAAGCCCAATTTTTTATCCTTTTTGGAGGATATTTATCCTAAAAAATGCGAATTGTTTATATATTTATATTTATGTGATACAAGTCATTTATTTGAGTTAAAATGTCGTTTTTTGGCAAATTAATCATGAATAAGCAGCATGGCAAAGAAAAGGCTGCTGGGAGCAAGATTGAGGTATTCCTCATCCCCACCAAAATCTATCAGGAAAAATTGCTTGGAATTGTCAAAAATGCAGTGCAGGAATTTAAGGGCAGATTGTTATACATAAGCCTAAACAAGCCTGCTGAAAAAATTATCGAGACTCTTCAGAAAAATGGCGTTGATGCAGGAAGACTGCTGTTTATAGATGCTGTAACAAAGGATATCCAAGCAGGTATTTCAGGCCAAGGCATTGTTTATATACCTTCTCCCCAGAATTTTGATCAATTCAATGCCGAATTAAGCCAAATTCTTGAAAAAGAAAAGTTTGAATGCTTTATCTTTGACTCATTGAGCACCATACTGCTCTATCAGCCTGACTTGGCTATTGTGAAATTTACTCATGACCTAATTACAAAGCTTATAGTTGCGCATGCCTGTGGCAAGTTCACCTGCCTGATTGAGGATGTGAATTCCACTCTGATAAAAGACGTTTCCATGTTTGCAGACGAGGTTATAGACATGAGCGAGCAGAGGCAAGCAGCTGTTAAAACATACATCACAAAAAAGGAAGAGGCTATAGCAAAATTAGAAAATGAGCTGAAGGCTATTAAAGAAGCGTATGCATTAAAATTCATGTCAGACGAGTCTTATTTAAAATCAAAAGGAAGAGTGGAGTCCAAGCTGGAAAGCTTGAAGAGTAAGAGAAGAAATATTAAATATTGAGGGTGGGCAAATTGGCTAAAAAAATACTGATTGCCTGTGATGGAAATGGTAGTGGCGCATTTATAAAATCTCTTTTGGAAAAGGAGGGTTATGCAGTATCTATAACCAATAGCGCAAAAGAATTTACAGATATACTAAGAAATGAAAAATATGATTTGGGATTTATAAACTTCTTTATGCCTGAAATGAGCGGGAGGGAAATAGCGGAAAAAATAAGAAATGCAAAAATTGAAAATACTAAGCTCATTTTGATGAACGTTGAGCATTTTGGCGCAAGGGGTGAAGAAGAGCTAAGGAAGCTTGGCATCTCTGCATACATATATGGAACGATATATGGAACTGGCAATGGCCATTTTAAGAAGTTCATCAAAGAGATTATCCGATAATTTTGCCTATTAAAATTTAGGATAAACAATTCAAGATAATTATCCATCTTTTTTACAAAGATTTAAATAAAACTTATTTCAATAAAAATCGCAAATGGTTGAGCTTGAGTTCATCGACAACATTGTGGATATAGTTGCGATATTAATTTCAGTATACTCCTTATACATGGGCTTCAGGCTGACAAAAAAGCTTTATGGCGGAAAGTTTACTTCTGTTTTGCCTCCACTTATAGCTTCATTTGCACTTATTTTTATGAAAGCAATTTTTGAGCTTATTTTTGAGAATTTGCTGCCGGAGTTAGGCGAAAGCCTGGTTTTTATTTTTAGCATACAAATGCTCCAGATTATAGCCGGTATTTTGCTGATAAATGCCTTATACCAGCTTTATCAGGTGTCGTTTGCGACAGCTGGATTTATTGAGAAATAAAATGGAAGAACTATTGCTTGGCACAATTACAGGGTTGAAAGTTGCAGTCTTTTTTGTAGTCCTGATTTACATATATTTAGCCAGGATATCCTTAAAGAAAAGCGGCATTTACTGGCTTGCTTTGGTGGCGCTTTCATTTTTTGTAATGTCCATAAGGGAGTTTTTGTATGTGATGGGCATTTCCAGTGAAGAGGGAATGCCTGCATGGATAATCTCTCATGAAAACCTTGACTTGTTTTTTGGTGTGACATTCTTAGCTGTAGCGCTTGGCTTCTTTTTCTTTTTTAATCACATCAGCAAGAACATAAAAGATTACAGATAAGATAATGGCAGCCAAACTGGATTTTAAGAGCCTTGAGAATGCAGAGCTTTTACTGGTTGTAGCTCCGAGCGACTCGACGCAACAGGTAACTTTGGATATCTTGAAATATTTTGTAAACACAAAAAACAGCTTTTGCGTATATGTGACAGTATCCAAACCTTACAACACAATCATCAATATTCTGAACAAAAGCGGCATAAAAACAGACAGGATATTTTTCATTGACTGCATAACGAGCTTGTCAACAAGCAGCAGCGTCATGCGCGCTGGAAATTGCGTTTTTTGCCAGCCGCAGGCATTGACAAACATTTCCATTGCCCTGACTAATGCAATAGAAAGCCTGCCAAAAGACAATGATAAGCTGCTTATTTTGGATACTTTAAGCACCTTAATGCTTTATAACGAGGCTGGCACAGTGACGAGGTTTGCGCATGTGCTTACAGGAAAGCTTAGAGCATGGGGAGTCAAGTCTATAATTCTGACTTTAGAGGAAGAAACAGATAAAAAGATTATTGCCCAGCTGGGGCAGTTTTGCGACAAGACTATAACCATTTAAAACACATTCTGCTCGGGATAAACCCTTATGCCTTCCTTATCCACTATCTCCAGTGGAAAAGTTTTTGTCGAATGCTTTGAGCCCCTCAGCTTGTAAATCTCTATTGCCCTTGTCCTTGTATCGCCTTTCTTAAAGTTATACAATCGCAAAATGCCGTCCACTTCAAAGTCCAATGGCGAGCCTTTGTCCTCTTCCACATCATACTCCGCTACAAGCAAGACTGTGACGCCCCAGCTTCGCAGCATTTCAAATAGATTTACGTGAGCTTCCCTTTTTGCCACTTCTGTCGGGAATAGCAGAGAATAAGCGTTTATGGAGTCAATTGCAACCCTTTTGGCTTTGATGTATCTCGCGGTTCCATATTTCAATCCGAGGTTTTTGTTGTAAACAGCTTTTCTGACATCTTTTGGCGAGATTTCGATTATTCTCAGCTTATTGTCCTTTTCAAACTTCTCTAAATCCCAGCCGAAGTTTTTCATGTACTGCACCAACTTGTCTCTTCTTTCCTCAAATGTCAGGTACACGCCATGCTCATTACGCTCTACAATTCCTTTTATGAGATACTGCAGCGCAAAAATGCTTTTGCCGCTTCCAGGACCGCCGGCTATTAGGTTGATGCTGTCCCTTACGAAGCCGCCGCTCATTGCTTCGTCTAAGCCTTTTATGCCAGTAGGCACCCTTTCAGCGTAATATGCATTCTTCATCAGATTAATCCCTTATTGAATACTATATAAATAATGCGGATACTCTAGGATAAAAAAAACAAGTTATGGATAAAATTATTGTAAATCAAATTTTTTAATCGAAAATTTGGCAAGTTTGATTAAAACATACACCGCCAAGGAAGCAATTATCACAATCCAGTACTGCTCCGGCCACAGCAATCCGAATGAAAAATATCCGTATGAAAACGGATAAAGAAGAATCCCGTCATGGTAAAGCCTTGTAAAGCTGTCTGCAAAAAGATGCAGCATGAATCCCGATGTAATAAAAAGATATGTTTTTTTCCAGTCGTACCTGAAAAAAGGCACA
>MFTH01000003.1 GCA_001786765.1 Candidatus Nomurabacteria bacterium RIFCSPHIGHO2_01_FULL_37_25 | reverse complement strand
AATAATTTTTTTTACAATAAATTGCCTAAGCATATTCTTCTTTGTGAACCATAAATATCATAACATAATTAAAAATTAATTTGATAAAACAATGTTAATAAGTCTATCTTTTACATAAATAGTCTTTTTGATTTCTTTGCCTTCTGTGTGTCTCAAAACAACTTCATTGGCAAGAGCTTGCTTCTTTACATCTTCTTCTTTATCATCAGCCTGTATAACAATCTCCGTTCTAACTTTTCCATTTATCTGAATTATAATTTTTATTTCTTCATCTTTTATTAAATTCTCATCCCACTTCGGCCAAGCTGAGGAATGAATACTGGAGGAAGAAGGTCTCGCTTTAAGAAAGCCAAAGGCGAGACCTTGGGGAGCCAGATTCTGCCAAAGCTCTTCTGCAATGTGTGGCGCAAATGGCGCAAGAATTTGCAGGAATAGCTTATAGCTTTCAGGTGTTAGCTTTTCAGCTTTTTCCATTTCTGTTGCAAGTATCATCAGCGCGGAAATTGCTGTATTAAAACGCATTTCTTCTATATCTTCGGATACTTTTTTGATGGTTTTATGAAGAAGTCTCGTAATGTCAAAGTGTCTCTTTGACATTGGTGATTTTTTGTCAAAGAGACACTTTGACATTCCTATTCTCCAAACTTTTTCCAAAAATCTCCTCGGGCCAATGATTGCTTCTTCGCTCCAAGCTATCGCCTGATCAAACGGACCCATAAACATTTCATACAATCTAAGCGTATCTGCTCCATATATTTTCACAATATCATTCGGATTAATAACATTGCCCTTGGATTTAGACATTTTTTCCCCGCCTTCGGCTAAAATAAGTCCGTGCGAAGTTCTTTTCATATATGGCTCATTAGTAGGGACTAGTTTTAAATCAAAAAGAAATTTATGCCAAAAACGAGAATATAGAAGATGCAGTGTCGTATGCTCATTTCCCCCATTGTACCAATCCACCCCGTTAGAGAACGCCCTGCCAGAGGCAGTGCTTCGGTCACCTTGGGGCGACCTTTCTCTAACGGGGTCAACCTCGTTAGAGAACGCCCTGCCAGAGGCAGTGCTTCGGTCACCTTGGGGCGACCTTTCTCTAACGGGGTCAACCCCTAACCAATAGCGTAGATTTTTCTGTGAAGCGAATTCTTTTTTGTTTTTATCATCAGTATAACGAAGATAATACCAGCTAGAACCTGCCCAATTCGGCATTGTGTCTGTTTCTCTTTTAGCTTTACCTTTACACTGCGGACATTTTACATTCACCCATTTTGGAATATTCGCAAGCGGTGATTCTCCGCTATCCGTCGGCTGATAATTTTTAACTTTTGGAAGTTCTACTGGTAAATCTTTTTCCGGCACTGGAATCCAGCCAGCATTTTCCAGTCGGAAGCCTTGCTTCCGTTTGTCGGAAGCAAGGCTTCCGACTCGGCAATTTTCACAATAAATCACCGGTATCGGTTCTCCCCAGTACCTTTGCCTTGAAAAAATCCAATCGCGAAGTTTGAAAGTTGTTTTTTCTTTCCCGCCAACAAATTTTATAATTTCTTTCTTTGCTTTCTCCGAATCCATACCAGAGAATTTACCTGAATTGACGAGAATTCCTCTGCCAGTATATATTTTTTTATAACCCTGTAAAATATTCCACCTATAACGCAAACTTTCTGTTGTTAAAAATTTCTCTATCTCTTTGGGACTAAGCCACAATATTTCGTGTTTCTCTTTTTCTTCTTTAGATATTTCATTTTGTTTCCCATTTTCTAACTCAAAATAGAAAGTGTTAAAATGACCAAAACGATTTTCATTTTTTGGTGTATGAAAAAATTTACTATGATAACGACCAAGAGTTTTAATTAATTTCAAATTAAAATAGCCTGTTTCCTCTTCTATTTCGGCTCTAGCCGCTTGTTCAGATGTCTGACCTTTTTCTACTCCACCACTAATAAAAGTTCCCCAATTAACTTTTTTCCATTTTAGACCCAGATATTTATCTTCCGACCAATGTTTAACAATAGCCAATATTGCTTCTCGTTCTACCATAGGTTTATCTTTTTGCACCGCGTCAATACCTTCAGTATCAACAAATACCGGTTCAATAACTTCCTTAATCGGTAAATTATATTTCTTGGCAAATTCAAAATCTCTCTCGTCATGCGCTGGCACACCCATAATAGCTCCGGTGCCATATTCCGCTGATACATAATTGACCGCAAAAACAGGTATCATTTCGCCATTTGCGGGATTTTTTGCTTCAAGCCCGGTATCCACTCCTATTTTTTGTTTATTTTCCCTATCAACATCTGACTTAATACCAAAATCTTTACCTGTGAGTTTTTTCGCGATTTCAGGCGCTAAAGCAATAAATGTGACTCCAAAAATAGTATCAGGTCGAGTGGTGAAAACTTTTACAGACTGCGAAACAAAAGAATGATTTTGAGCGTCGTGGGTTCCCTGTCCTTTGCCTCCGAGGGCGAAGGCGCCAAAATTATTTTTTTGTTTCACAGTAATCTTAAATTCTATCTCTGCCCCTTCGCTCCGTCCTATCCAATTCCTTTGTCCTAGTTTGATTTGAGGAAGATAATCTACATCATCTAAATCTTTATCTAATCTATCTGCGTATTTAGTAATGGCGAGCATCCATTGTTCTTTTTTGCGTTTCTCCACTGTCGTTCCGCAACGCTCGCAAGAATTATTGACAACCTCTTCATTAGCAAGACCAATTTTACATTTCGGACACCAATTGATCGTCATTTTGGCTTTATACGCCAAACCTTTTTTTAAAAATTGCAAGAATATCCACTGCGTCCATTTGTAATATTTTGGGTCAGTCGTATTTATCTCCCGCGACCAATCAAAAGAAATGCCAAGTGATTTTATTTGCCCACGAAAAGTATCAGTATTTTCTTTAGTGACAACTCGCGGGTCCTTGCCTGTCTTGATAGCATAATTTTCCGTCGGCAAACCAAAAGCATCCCAACCTATAGGATAAAGGACATTAAAACCTTCCATCCTTCTTTTTCTAGAAATAACATCCATCCCAATATAAGGTCGCGGATGACCGACATGAAGCCCATCACCAGAAGGATAAGGAAACTCGATTAGACTATAATACTTGGGTTTTTTAAAAGAGTTTTGAGCTTGATATATTTTCTTTTTTTCCCAAATAGATTGCCATTTCTTCTCTAATTTTTTATGGTCGTATTCTTTCATCCCGTTAGAAGCAGGTCGCGGTCATACCGTGACTACTTAATTCAACCTTATAATTATTGCGACCGCGGCTTCTAACGGGATTCATTCTTTTATAATACATAAAAAACCACTTTTTTGCAAAAGTGATTTTTTATTATTTTTTAATTATTCTTTAACTTTGAATTACGAAACTCGTCGAAGGCATGTCTTTTTTAGGGGGTTTCGAGGCTGTCGAGCCGAGAACTTCAGGATTTTTTAAGCTTAAAAAAATCCGTACCCTAGAAAAAGACATGCCTAGAAAGAGTTTTGTAATTCACGATCTTTAATATATTTCTTATTTATATTAATTGAGAGATAACCAAGCCCTATAAATATAAAACCGAGAATCACAAGAGAGATAGGCCAACCAAGCGAGTCGGCAAAGTACTCACTAGTAATATAAGAAACATGAGCTAAAAGAAAAAGAGTGCTAATTACCAATATGGCGCGACTTTTAGCGTATATAGAAAAAACAAATCCTCCTATGACTAAAACAAGGAAGGACAACTGCCAAGGCAGTGATCCATAAATCTGAGAGAACGCTGCTCCAAGCAAACCGGTAATGCCGAAAAAATTTAGAATTTCAACCAACTTACTATTTGGACCATCACGGAATGAATAAGATAATAACATGTAAACCAAGCCTATAACCATGGTTAAATACATATATATATCTGTGTCAAAAGAATACGAACCACCTATTAATGCCTCCACCAATACATAAATGAACGCTGTGCCATTCATAATAGTCAGAAGTGTCAGAAAAACATTTTTAAGAGAGAAGTTCAAAAACAAATAAAATATAAATATTAACCCTAAAGAAAATACAACCGGCCACATAGAATGCTGACTTCCCCAAGAAGTAACATTGTTATATTGAACAAATACGGCAGACTCTACGCCAATAAAACCAAAGAAGTATAGTACTGGAACGAGTTTGCTATTCCAACTATCGCGAAAAGAATGTGCGAGTAAAATATAACATGCCCCTATTACCATAGTGAGGTAAGCATATAAGTTAACATAATCATAAAATAAACCACCGGTAATTGCTTCAACTAGAAGATAGATAAAGGCTGTGCCATTTGCTATGGTGAAGAAAGTTAAGACAGCATTTTTGTGTATGTAGTTTATTAATAAATAAAACAAAAAGATAGTTCCAAATGTAAGTGCGAGTGGCCATGAAGGATCCATGCCTGTGCTAAATTCAAAGAGAGCAACCAAAGATCCACCAGGAATGAGCAATCCACCCATAAAATGAAAAATTGTTCCGATAGTGTCTCCCTCCTCTTCTGTTTTATTTCTGGATAATACTGACCCAATAGCCGTAAGCATCAAACCTAGACCCAAAGTGATGGAAATTCTACCGATAGAGCCTATATCATTCCAAATTTGATAAGAAAAAAGAAACATTCCCGCTATTGCGATAATAGCTCCTAAAACGTATAAAAGTTTAGTGACAGAAAAGCTAGAAGGAATTCTTAATTTTGCTTCTATGGACGAAGCTATTGTGGATAAGTTTAAACGACCTAATACCTCTCCTTTACTTATTTCTCCACTATTTATTTTAATAGAAAGCTCTTGTAATAATTCTTCTTTAGTCATAAAAAATATTTAATGATAAATTATATTTATTTCGCTTCATCTCTACCGGGTAAAACCCAGCCAATAAATTGGAAATTATTTTGGTAATAATATCGATCGTTGTCATTTATAAGATTGAGTTTAGTTTTACTTTTTCCTTTCGTTAAATAGTAACCATAAGAAGAAGAACTGCCTCCAAAAGGAAGAAAGAAAAAATCACCTCCGCGATAACTGTAATTACTAGAAACTGTGACACCTTCAGGCGATGTTAAAAGACTATTAAGTGTGAGTTTCTGCGCATCTTCAAGTGTGATTTCTTTACTTTCGTTCTTTTCTGTATCATGCAAAAAAATACGGGCAGTATAATTTTCGTTAATATCAGGTATCTTGTCATTATCTGAATCTAAAGTTGGGTCTATATTATTGGCAAGCAATTTATTATCTACAACTGAATAGCGTTTTTGGAGATAATTATTGCAATTATATGAACGGTAATAATTTTCCCCATCGATACAAGATGTATAAATAAAATTATAACTAGTAGAAATAAAAAGGGACGGAAGATATACATTCAAGGCAACAATTACTATTAATAAGATCGGTAAAACAAAAGCCAATAATATAGCAAAATTCTTTTTTATAAATTCTTTCATATCTGTATTATACACCCCACACCGCTGTATTAGCAAGCGAGATAAAACGATTATTAGACTTTTCTAGCGCGCAAAGCTCACCCACCTCTACTTTTCCACCATAATCGGTTACTATCTCAGCAAGCGCATATCCTAAAGAAAGCGCAGAAGAATCTGTCGAATAGGAAGTCAGAATTACAAAAAGCGGTTTATTATTTAAAACTTTTTTCACAAGTGAAAGAAGTTTCGGCAACATTTCTTCAATTTTCCAAGTCTCACCTTTGGGTCCTCGGCCGAACTTGGGCGGATCCATGATAACGGCATCATACTTATTGCCTCTTTTTATTTCTCTTTCTAAAAATTTTAGAACATCATCTTCGATTACGCGCATTGGTAATTTTTCTAAATTAGACAATTTCTGATTATCTTTTGCCCAAGTGAGAGCTTGTTTTGAAGCGTCCACATGCGTCACTTCCGCGCCGGCGCGCAAAGCAAAAAGGCTCGCTACGCCAGTATAGCCGAATAGATTTAAAAACTTTATTGGTCTATCGGGCAAGTTTGGTAAGGAATTTTTTGTCCGCCTTGACCTGGTCAAGGCGGAAATTTTATCTTCTATAAAATTCCAATGGCTCGCTTGTTCCGGGAAAAATCCTAAATGCCTAAACGGCGTCGGCATAGCCCAAAACTTTATGCCTTTGTATTCCATCTCCCACTTGTCAAAGTGTCTCTTTGACATCTTCCATCCAGCTTTGGCGCCTGTCTTTCCACTCCAAAATTTACCATCTGCATTCTCCCAAGTTTTCTGCAATTCCTCTGTCAGCGCCTTCGGCCAAACTGCGTCTTCAAACGGTCGCGCGAAAATATGCGGACCAAATCTCTCTAACTTCTCCCCTTCTCCGGTATCCAAAAGTTCATAATCTTTTTTACCCTGAATAGAATCAGCTGACCATTCTTTTAAACAAAAAATTTTAATTTGATTTTGCATAATGAAGTCTATCTAAGATTTTCGCATATGCGAAAATCTTAGATATTTATTTATATTAAAAATTCTATAACATCGCCGTCTTTGACTATATATTCCTTGCCTTCGGTGCGAACCCAACCTTTCTCGCGAGCTTTAGCAAAAGAACCGGCTTCCACTAATCGTCCATACGACACAACTTCTGCTCGGATAAATTTCTGCTCGAAATCTGTATGAATTGAACGCCCCGCATATGGCGCAGTCGCTCCGCGAAGAGTTGTCCAAGCTCTGGATTCGTCCTCCCCGGTTGTAAAAAAAGTAATGAGGTTGAGTAAGTCATAACTCGCTTTTATTAGATTATCCAAACCCGTGCCAAAAATAGGATCTACCTCTATATACGGACCCGGAATTTTCAAAAGAAATTCTGCAAAATCTATTTTCACATTTTCGGCTACAGCGGAAGTATTCAGGACATATAGCGTCGGCTTCTTAATTCCCGCCTGGTCAAGCTCAAAATTTATAACTTCAATATCAAATAATGGATCAACTTTATCGTGGACATGGATCATATCTTTATCTTCAAAAATCCGCACCATCTCAATAATCGCATCCACTTCACGAATATGAGAAAGAAATTTATTGCCAAGTCCTGCGCCTAGAGATGCGCCTTTTACCAACCCCGCAATATCTACAAATTCAATTACTGCGGGAATTGTTTTTTTGGATTTAGAAATTTCTGAAAGATTAATCAAACGCTCGTCTGGAACGGAAACGATACCGACCGATGGATCAATCGTGCAAAAAGGATAATTCTCCGCCGGCACGCTTTTTTTAGTCAACGCGTTAAAAAGCGTGGACTTCCCCACATTCGGCAGACCAACAATTCCGATTTTGAGCTTTGACATAAAAAGAATATAACAGAATGAGAGATAAAAAGAAACTTAAAAATTCTAAAAAATGAATATCACTCGTCCAAAATATTAAAGTCATCTCCAGCATTAGAAACAACTTTCTTTCGGCGAAGAAAATAAACTGCGCTAGCGCTAGCGCCAATAAAAATAATTGAAACAAAATAAACAATTATTGTTGCATTCCATTCGTTTTTTACAATATCACTTTGGATAGCCAAAGCTGGTAAATTTTCAACAGGAATTTGGTCGGCTGGAGCAGGCGCTATTCCCAACGGTTCAACCACTTTAGAGTTTTCGCTGGCAGATATCTTTGGTTGAACTATAATTTCATCTGCAGTTTTGGTTGGAAGAATTGTGACAACTGGGGCAATGGGAGATTGATAATCAAATATTTTATTCCCCTGTGAGTTCATTAATTTTAAAGTTTCTTTATCTAAAATAGAAAAATTAGTTATTTTTGGAGAAATAATTATTTTCTTTTTTGAACCGATAATAGTATTTTTTGGCAAAACGAAACTTTTCTTATCACTCGAAAGAATCCATTTTGAAATATCAGCGTCATAGTTAGTGTTGTTTGATAATTCTATGAAAAAATCTTTTTCATCCCCCACCCCAGATATCAAAATATCCGCCGACACTACTTTTATTATTACCTTATCAGAAGCATCAGGCACATCTCCATAATGATTTGTGTAATATTCTAAATTAACAACATATTCACCCGGATAAAAATAAGTGTGAGTAAATTTTTGATTATTTATATCACTTCCTTTTAATTCTACTGAATCGCCATCTCCAAAATTCCAAAAATATTTTCCTGAAAAAAGTTTTTCCCCGTTATATCCAAATGCTAAAGCCTCAAAGGAAACAGGAACACCCACAAAAGCAATCGTTTTAGTTATAATTTTAGTTTTAATCTTTGGTATTTCCGCCTTGGTTTTATTCTCTGTTACATTTGGAGAAGAACCACCACCTCCACTACTTCCTTCGCTGTTATTAGGTACAATTGGTGGAGGTGAAGGTGGAAGCACAGTTTCATTTGCTATTCCAGGTGTCGATGTCGCCACGCTCCAAGAACCTGATATTTTTTGTAAAGAATTGCCGTCCCCGTTTGCGCCTTGAGATGAACTATAAGTATATTCATCAACAATATTCAAACTTTCGTCTTTTATGGCTAAAGCCTCTCCATCGTTACTTAATGAAAAACTAGAATCAAAAATAGTTCCGGGAAAATTAGGCCAATCAATTTTGAATTTTTCACTATCAGAAACAATCACCGCATAACCATAAGCTCCTATATTCGCATCGCCCTCTACCAAAGTAAGTCCATGATTCGTATTTGCTTCAAAAAATTTGAAAGCCGATACATCAACTGCCGTATCAGAATTATTATAAATTTCAACCCATTCGCGACCAGTATCAGCATCCTCTAAATCATACATGATTTCATTTATGACAAGACCAGCGTATGCTAAATTATAAGAAGAAAATAAAACAAGACCAACCAAAAACAGAATTATTTTTTTAGACATATTATTGTTATTATATCGTGAATTACGAAACTCGTCGAAGGCATGTCTTTTTTAGGGGGTTTCGAGGCTGTCGAGCCGAGAACTTCAGGATTTTTTAAGCTTAAAAAAATCCGTACCCTAGAAAAAGACATGCCTAGAAAGAGTTTCGTAATTCAAAGTATTATATTTAAAAATATATGCTACAATATTATCATGAGCGAAAATAAAAATAAAATAGATTTCTTGGCGATTGGGGATATCGTTATAGATGCATTTATAAGGTTAAAAGACGCTCACGTATATTGCAAAATAGATTCTGATGCTTGTGAATTATGTATGCGTTTTGGAGATAAAATTCCTTACGAATCAGTAACAGTAGTGCCTGCAGTAGGAAATAGCCCAAATGCCGCTGTCTCTGCGGCGCGCCTTGGATTAAATTCTGCTATCGTCACAAATATTGGAGATGATAGACATGGCAAAGAATGTCTTGACAGTTTAAAAAGTAATAAAGTTATCACTGATTATGTCACGACAGAAAAAAACAAACTTACAAATTATCATTATGTGCTTTGGTATGACATTGATCGCACAATTTTAATTAAACACACTGATTTTGATTATAAACTTCCATCATTAAAAAAAGTGTCTTGGATATATTTGAGTTCTCTAGCAGACAATTCTCTTTCTTACCATAAAGAAATATTGGAATATTTAAAAAATAATGTAGATACAAAGCTCGCTTTCCAACCGGGAACTTTTCAGATAAAACTTGGCGTAGAAAAATTAAAAGAAATTTACGCGCGCACAGAAATATTTTTTTGTAATGTTGAAGAGGCAGAAATGATTTTGAAAAAAGAAAATAGAACTGAAAATAAAGATATCTTAGAATTATCAAAAGGTATTCAAGCTTTAGGCCCTAAAATGGTTTCAATAAGTGACGGACCAAAAGGATCATATTTTTATAACAACGGAGAACTTTGGTATCTTCCTATATACCCTGATATTACTCCACCACTTGAACGCACAGGAGCCGGAGACGCTTTCTCTTCAACTTTCACCGCTGCTTTAGCCCTTGGTAAATCTCCCCTTGAAGCATTCACTTGGGGACCAATTAATTCTATGTCCGTTGTCCAAGAAATCGGGGCGCAAAAAGGACTTTTATTTAGAGAAAAATTAGAAGAATATCTAAAAAACGCTCCGGAAGATTATAAGGCTAGAAAAATCTAGAAAATTGAGTTTTTGAAACATTGCGCAGAAGCTTAGAAAATAAAAATGGTATTCCATTTATTATTTTCTTGAGCGACGAGCATAGCAATTTGCCAGCTGGCAAATATGCGTGTTGAAAAAATTCAATTTTCTAGATTTTTCTGATTAACACTTTCTTCACAGCTTTCTTGATAGAATCTTTACCCATACCGTAATGTTCTACGAGCTCATCTGGTGTGCCACTCTGGCCAAATTTATCTTGCACTCCGATAAACTCTATTGGCGCTGGATAATTTTGAGCTAGAATTTCTGCGACTGCGGAACCCATTCCCCCAGCTACTTGATGTTCCTCTACTGTTACAATTCTTTTAGTTTCTTTTGCTAGAGATATTATGGCGTCCTTATCTATCGGCTTAATGGAAGATAAATTTAGCACTTTTGTTTTTATTCCTTCCATTTCTAATTCTTTCGCCGCAAGCAATGCGCGGTGCATCAGGCCTCCTGTGACAATTATCCCCACTTGCACCAACCCCACATCCGGCATCCAATAAATCTCTGCTTTGCCTAATGTGAAAGGAGTTTCTTCTGTTGTTATTACCGGGGTCTTTTCACGAGCTAAACGCAAATATGCCGGTCTCTTAGTCTTAGCCAAAACAAGCGTCATTTTTTTGGCTTCTATGCTGTCGCATGGACTAAACACATCCATATTTGGAAGTACTCGCATCAAAGCAATATCTTCAAGCGCTTGATGTGTGCCACCATCTGGCCCGACAGAAATACCTGCGTGCGAACCGACTATTTTTACCGGTCGGTCATTATAAGCTATAGTCGTCCGTATCTGCTCCCAATTCCTGCCCGGAGAAAACATAGCGTAAGAAGAACAAAATGGGATTTTCCCCATAGCCGCCATACCAGAAGCAACCGTAACTAAATTTTGCTCTGCCACACCGACTTCCACAAAACGCTCCGGGAATTTTTCTTTGAAAAAATTCATCATGGTAGACTCTGTCAAATCCGCGCAAAGCGCCACGACATTTTTATTTATCTCGCCGGCTATAAGCAACCCCTGACCGAAACCCTTCCTTATCGGCACTTGCTCAACGTCCTCATTGAAAATTTTCGGATTTAATTTTAAATTTGGATTTAACATTTTTATTAATTAATTTTTTGAAATAAAATACTAATACTCACTTTTAATTTTACCGCCAAGCGTCCGCAATTCTTTCAGAGCCATATTGTAATCCTCTTTTGTTGTTTTAACATTCGGATCATAACCATGCCATCTATAATCCCGCTCAAATTCGTGCACGCCTTTGCCAGGAATAGTGTGCGCAATGATAACCGTCGGCTTTTCATAAATTGCTTGCGCCTCCCCTACCGCCTCATTTAAAGCTTTGAAATCATGCCCTCCCACTTCTATCACATGAAAATTAAAAGCTCGCCATTTATCTGCTAATGGTTCAAGAGGCATTACATTTTCTGTAAAACCATCTATCTGAATATTATTTCTATCAACAACCACGATTAAATTTCGCAGTTTATTCTTGCTTGCGAGCATAGCTCCTTCCCAAGTGTTACCTTCATTATGTTCGCCATCTGACATAAAACAATAAATAAATCTGTCTTTGTCTTTACCATCAATTCTGTCAGCGATAGCCATACCGACTGCTTGCGAAAGACCAGAGCCAAGTGGACCAGAAGAATTTTCAAGCCATGGCATATATTCACGATGCGGATGACCCTGAAGTCTCGTGCCAAATTTACGCAATGTTTTTAATTCTTCTAATGAAAGATATCCAGCGCGCGCCATCGTCGCATATAAAACCGGACAGATATGGCCATTGGAAAGCACTAGCCTGTCTCGCTCTTCCCACTCTGGATTTTTTGGGTCGTGTTTTAAAACATGAAAATAAAAAAGCGTAAAAATATCAGCCATCCCCAAGGGGCCAGCCGTATGTCCGCTTCCAGCTTCTAAAAGCATTTCAATAATACTGGTGCGGATATCATTCGCTTTTATTTCTAATTCTTTTATTTTTTCTTCAGTTAGAAACATCGCTCAATTATACCAAATTTTGAAAACTTTTGAGCGCGCCAATTGGATCGGAACTTTTCCAGATACCAGAACCTATGATAAGTCTATCTGCTCCTGCCTCTAATATACTCTGCGCATTTTCTAAATTGATACCAATATCCACTGATACGATTACGCCGGGCAGATTTTTTTTAAGAAATTTTATGTTTTCCAGAGCTTTTTCTGAAAAATTCTCACCCTGAAAACCAATCCTGTCAGAACCCATACAATGTAGAAAATCAACTTTATGAGAGAATTGAGACACGATTGACATATCATCACTCGGCTTAAAAGCAATACCGATTTCCATAACATCTCGTATATACATATCTAACCCTTCCAAAAAATTTTTAAATTCTTCTATATCCACTTTTATTTCGGGATGGAAAATCAATCTCTTGGGTCCCAACTTCATATACAAATCAAAATTCTCCACCGCGTCCGCTACCATCAAATCAAATTCAAAATCAAATTCTTCCCAAAATGGCATCCCCTCTTGCTCGTTCATAATTTTCTGAAAATCAAAATCATCAAAACCGCCCAAGTGACCTGAGCCAAAAGGCCAACTTTGACTAGGCACAGCCACACCGTCACAAATATCAATATGCGCGCACTTCGCGAGCCCGCGCAAAGCTGAAAGTTTATTTTTTATTTCGCTAAAATTTTTTTCTAAAATTGCTGGGACTATTTTATTCATAAAACGCATTCCGTATATATTCTAAATATTTTTTTTAATACTTATCTTATCTATCTTTGCCAGCCTACGAACATGTCTTTCACCTTCGCTAAAAGCAGTATTAAGCCAAAGTTTAACCACATTCATCATTGTTTCTTCAGTGAGATATCTAGCTCCCAAAGATAAAATATTTGTATTATTATGCTCTCTGGAACGAATGATAATGTCCGCGTGGTCATCCACTACGCATTTCGATTCTCCATAATAAGCAACTGCTCGAACGTGAGGGAATTTATTTGCGGTGATAGCTTCACCCTCTCCAGTCGCGCCTAAAATAATACCTCTAACTTTGTCTGGATCTTTGGAAACCTCCTCTGCAACTGGAACAACAAAATCAGGATAATCATCACCCTCATTATATTCAAAAGCGCCCTTATCTATAACTTCATAACCTTGAGCTTTTAGTGAAGACACAAGACGCTCTTTGAGCACATAACCAGCATGATCTGTTCCAATAAAAATTTTCATGTTAATTTATTTTACAGTTTCCCCTGTTTTAATTACGTGTTCGACCAATGTATATGTGTACCCCATTTCGTTATCATACCAACCCATAACTTTTATTAAATTCCCTCCGACAACACGAGTAAGATTTAGATCGGCAATAGACCCATACGAACTTCCTAGAATATCAGAGGAAACGAGTTCTTCTTCGGTGATATTGAAAATACTTTCCCATCTTTTATCTTCTGACGCTTTTTTAAGAATAGCATTCACTTCTTCGACTGTGGTATTTCTTTTGGAAATAAAAGTAATATCCACGATAGAACCAGCCGGCACAGGCACCCGCATTGAAATACCGTCAAAAAGTCCGGAAAGTTTTGTAAACGCTTTGGTTACTGCGATAGCCGCGCCAGTGGAACTCGGCACGATGTTTTGCGCCGCAGCTCTTCCCTCTCGAAAATCCTTTTGCTTACCGTTTGTTTTCACGGGTCCGTCCACGATTGATTGACTAGCGGTGTACCCGTGAACAGTATTTAAAATCGCTTTTTCAATTCCCAGAGTTTCATCTAAAATAGCAATGAGTGGTGAAGCGGCATTAGTGGTGCAAGATGCGTTTGAAGTAATATCGCAAGTGCCAAATTTATTTTCATTTACGCCGAGCAAAATAGTTTCACCTTGCGCTATGCCATCACCATCCTTTACGGGAGCAGAAATAACTACTTTCTTTGCGCCCGCATCCAAATGCATTTTGGCCTTGTCATAAGTAACAAAAAGTCCAGTTGATTCCACCACAACATCAATCCCCAAATCTCTCCAAGGAAGCTTGCTCGGCTCTTTTTCTGCTAGAACTTTTATTTTTTTACCATCAATTATTATTTCCTGACCTTCTACTTTTATTTCATGTTTCCACTTTCTATAAACTGTATCGTATTTTAATAGATATGCCATGTTTTCCACACTTCCTAAATCATTTACCGCTATTATTTCTATATCTGGTCTCTCCCATGCGACCTTCAAAAAAGCTCTACCAATTCTCCCGAAGCCATTAATCCCAACTTTAATTTTTTTCATAACTATATTATATGATATTATAAGAAAAATGGAAACAAAAGAATTAAAATTCATACATCTCCACACTCATTCACACTATTCTCTCCTAGACGGGCTTTCGAAGCTTGAAGATTTGGTGAGGTTGGCAAAGAAATTCAATATGAAAGCTATGGCTCTCACTGACCATGGCAATATGTATGGCGCGATTGAATTCTATAAACTTGCTAAAAAAGAAGGAATCAAACCTATTATCGGAGTGGAAGCATACATAACAGCTGGAAATCGTAAAGACAGAATAGCAGAAGCCGGAGGTGTAAAACGTTATTACCATTTAACTTTACTGGCTAAAAATCTAGAAGGATATAAAAATTTAATTAAATTAGTAACTCTCGCAAACTTGGAAGGATATTATTACAAGCCGAGAATGGATAAAGAAATACTAAGAGAAAATTCTGCGGGAATTATTGCCTTGTCCGGATGTTTAGGCGGAGAATTATCACAAGCAGTCTTGCGGAGCGATATGAATAAAGCAGACGAGCTTGTGCGTGAATACCAAGATATTTTTGGAAAAGAAAATTATTTTATAGAAATCCAATACCACCCAGAAGTTGAAAATGATAAAATCGTACGAACAGCGCTCGTAGAACTTGCAAAAAAACACAATATCAAAATCGTCGGAACGCAAGATTCGCACTATCCATGCAGTGATGACCATGAGGCGCACCACACATTGCTTCAGATAAACACCCAAGGCGATGTGAAAGATGGCGCTAAATTTGAATTCTCCAATGATGATTTTTCTTTTTTTGATACAGAAAAAGCTCTGGAAATATTTAAGGACATTCCAGAAGCAGTCGCAAACACGATGCTAGTAGCAGATATGTGCGATTTAGAACTTCCTCTTGGAAAATGGGTTTTCCCTGATTTTAAAGTTGAGGATGGAAAAAATTATGATGAAAAACTTCGCGAGCTGTCTTATGCAGGATTAAACAGGGTTAAACTAGAAGAAACACCAGAAATAAAAGAACGAATAGAATATGAATTGAAAATTATAAAAAATAAAGGATATGCCCCATATTTTCTAGTGGTCGGCGACCTTTTAAAATATGCGAAGGAAAATAATATTTTAACCGCCGTTAGAGGTTCAGTCGCAGGGTCAATAGTAACTTATCTGCTCGGTATTACTACTATAGATCCGATAAAATACAAACTTCCTTTTGAAAGATTTCTAAACCCTTTTCGCCCATCACCACCTGATATTGATATGGATTTTGCCGACAATAGACGAGATGAAATGATCGAGTATGTGAAAAAAAAATATGGCGAAGATAAGGTGGCTCAAATCGGAACTTTCGGCACGATGATGGCGCGTGGCGCAGTCCGCGATGTCGCTCGAGCATTATCATATCCATATACTGTAGGCGATAGACTTTCTAAAATGATTCCTATGGGCTCACAAGGTATGCCGATGACAATAGACTATGCAATGGAAATAGTGCCAGAACTCAAAAAAGCGCGCGAAACAGAAAAAGATACAAAAAAAATAATAGACTTGGCAAAAAAACTTGAAGGATGTGTGAGGCACATTTCTGTACACGCCGCCGGAGTTGTTATTTCTCCTCTGCCACTTATAGAATATGTTCCGCTCCAGTATGATCCAAAAGGTGAAAAAAGAATCATCACACAATATGATATGTACTCTATTGAAGAAGCAGGACTTTTAAAATTTGATTTCCTAGGTATTAGAAATTTATCAATTTTGGCTGATGCGGTAGCCTTAGTAAAAAAATTTTACAATATAAATATAGACATAGAAAACATCCCACTCGACGATAAAAAAACTTTTGAACTTTTAGCAAATGGACAAACTGAAGGTCTTTTTCAATTGAATGGCTCTGGGATGACCAGATATTTAAAAGAATTAAAACCCACATCAATCCACGACATAAACGCTATGGTTGCCCTGTATCGTCCAGGTCCGATGGAATCTATACCAGAATATATAAAAAGAAAACATAATCCGAAATTAGTAAAATATTTGGACCCGCGAATGAAAAAATTTTTAGGAGAATCTTATGGGCTCATTGTCTACCAAGACGATCTGCTTTTTTCCGCTATTGAGCTAGCTGGTTACAACTGGGAAGAAGCCGACAAATTCCGAAAAGCTGTGGGTAAAAAAATACCAGCCGAGATGGCGGCGCAAAGAGAAAAATTTACTAAGGGAATTGTTTCAAATGGACAAACTCTTCAGTTTGCTGAAAAACTTTGGAAACTTTTTGAACCTTTCCAAGCATATGGTTTTAATAAAGCGCATGCAGCCTCATATGGTAAAGTCGCTTATCAGACAGCTTATATGAAAGCAAATTACCCCGTCGAATATATGACAGCGATACTCACAGCTGAATCTGGCGATATTGAAAAAATATCCGAAATAATCAAGGAATGTAAAAATATGAATATTCCGGTTCTTCCTCCAAACATCAATGAAAGTTACGGCGGTTTTACGGTAATAGGACATCAAAATGGAAATGAACCACCTACACCAGAGGCTACAGCGAGCCGAGGAAAAATAAGATTTGGATTTTACACAATTAAAAACTTAGGTACTGATATTGCTGACAGTATAATAGCTGAACGAAAATTAAATGGTAAATTTAAATCAATTTCTGATTTCTTAAATAGAATCAAACATAAAAACTTAAATAAAAAATCTATGGAAGCGTTGATTAAATCAGGATGTATGGATGAATGGGGTGATAGAGGAGTAATGCTCGTAAATCTAGAAGCTATGCTCTTATATAATCATGAAGTAAATAAACAAAATGAAAATCAAAATTCGCTTTTTGGCGGAAAAGAAGAAATATCAGTTCAAAAATTTAAATTACAAAATGCAAATGAAGCCACACAAACAGAAAAACTGCTTTGGGAAAAAGAATTATTGGGACTTTATATTTCTGGACACCCGCTTGACCGTATTCGCGAGAAATTAGAAAGTCGAGATATAAACATTAAAAAAATAAAAGAAGATAAAAACAATACTCTAGGTAACGGAGCGCAAATAACCATTGCTGGAATAATAGAAACTACGAGACAAGTCGTCACAAAAAACAATGAACGAATGGCCTTCTTGAAAATTTTAGATTTGACTGATTCAATAGAAGTTGTAGCTTTTCCATCTATTTTCAAAGAATCTATAGAAATACTCGTTCCCGAAAAATGTATCGCTTTCTCAGGTAAAATATCTTTACGCAATGGCGAAAAGAGTATTATTATTGAAGCGGTAAAAGAAATTTAATGATAACTTTCATTCATAAATTTAATTATATAAACTCATAGCTTTTTCTCTACCTTCATTAAAAATAGTTTCCACCGCTTCACTTACTTTCTTTGAAAGTTTTTTGATTATCTCTAGTTCTGGTTTTTTAAATTCACCGAGCAAGAAACTCAAGACTGCTTTCTCCCCTTTTGGTTTTTTCACAATACCTTTTGTAGTAGCAGGAGAAATACCAACCCTTATACGTAAAAACTCCTCGCTTTTTAGAGCTTTGATTATAGAATTCAAACCATTATGACCACCTGAAGAGCGATTAAAAGAAATTTTAATTTTCCCCAGTGGTAAATCAATATCATCATAAACAACGACGAGGTCTTTTAAATCTTTTTTTGTTTTTATCAAAGGAGCCACAGCCTTCCCGGAATTATTCATATAGTTATCCGGCGTAACAAATTTAATTTTACTCCCGACAGAGGCGGGTCCGCCTTTGGCGGATAATTTTTTCTGTATCATCCCAACTATAATCCGTCCAGTATTATGTCTGGTATTTTCATATTCGCTCCCAGGATTTCCTAAACCAACAACAATTTTCATTTCTATATGATAGCACAAAAGGAACCTCTCCCCAACCCTCCGAACTTCGGAGAGGGCGAAGGGTGAGGTAAATTTATTACAAAACAAATTATAACACTATGTCAAGAGTTTTTTATGTTATACTTGCGTTTATGCAAATTCAAATATCAAAACAACCACAATCTTTCAAACAATCATTTTGGGAGCTCGCGCGTTTTACTATACTAGCATTAGCCATCGTTATTCCAATTCGTGTTTTAATAGCGGAACCATTTGTCGTTTCAGGAAGTTCTATGATTCCTACTTTTGAAGACGGCAATTATTTAA
The DNA here is from genome assembly GCA_001786765.1 of Candidatus Nomurabacteria bacterium RIFCSPHIGHO2_01_FULL_37_25. GTDB lineage: Bacteria > Patescibacteriota > Minisyncoccia > Phycocordibacterales > UBA9973 > UBA9973. The sequence goes on along the minus strand of MFTH01000003.1, from coordinate 26,004 downwards.
TAATAGACAAAATATCTTATGAGCTAAATGACCCAAAAAGAGATGACATTGCAGTCTTTCGATATCCAAACGACCCAGCAAAGTTCTTTATAAAAAGAGTTATAGGACTTCCAAATGAAACTGTGGATATAAAAGGTAGCGTTGTGACCATAATCAATGAAAAATATCCTCTGGGATTTACACTTGATGAGCCTTATGTAAAAAATATTTCAAATAACACTATGCATGTTAAATTGAAGGATGATGAATATTTTGTAATGGGCGACAATAGAAGTGGCAGTTCTGATTCCAGATATTGGGGAGCAGTAAAAAAAGAGTTTTTTACAGGTAGAGTATTTTTACGTTTACTGCCAATAAATAATATAAGTATATTACCAGGCCAATATAAGCAAGAATTAAAAACACAATGAAAAAAACAACCCAAATAAACAAAAATAAAGGGGCAGAAATATCTTCACCCAAAGGAATGAGAGACATAATGAATGAAGAGTATTATTCCTTCCAAGGATTTTTTGAAAAAGCGCAAGAAGTAGCGGTGTATTATGGTTTCAAACCAATTGAAACTCCGATACTGGAATATGAAGAAATTTTTACTTCCACTATTGGCGAAGGCACCGACATCATAGACAAGGAAATGTACACACTCAAAACAAAGGGCGGAGATCACTTGGCATTACGACCAGAACATACTGCGCCTTTGATGCGAGCTTATATTGAACATGGTATGCAAAACACACCTCAGCCAGTCATGTTATATCAATATGGTCCAGTCTTTAGACATGACAGACCCCAAGCTGGGCGCTACAGACAGTTTTGGCAATTTGATTTGGATTCATTGGGAAACGAAAAAAGCATAATGGACGCTCTCGTTATAAAAACTGGCATTAGTATTCTAGAAGAAGCTGGCGCAGAAAATCTTTCTGTTGAAATTAATTCAATAGGAGATAAAGAATGTCGAAATGGATACATCAAAGAACTCACGAGTTACTACAGGAAACATATAAACCAACTTCCAAGTGTTGATCGAGAACGTTTAAAAATAAATCCGCTTCGTATCTTAGATTCCAAAGAAGAAAAAACAAAAGAAATAAATGAGAACGCTCCAGACTCGGTTTCATTTCTCTGCCCTTCTTGCAAGAAGCATTTCAAAGAAGTATTAGAATATTTAGAAGAAATGAATATTGGGTATAATATAAATAAAAATTTAGTGCGAGGGCTTTCCTACTACACTCGCACTGTTTTTGAAGTATATACAGAAAACAAAGAGGAAGGCGGATTGCCAGTACAAATTGCTTCTGGAGGGCGCTATGACTACCTAGCGCGACAATTAGGAGGTAAAAAAGATGTTCCAGCGGTGGGCTTTTCGGTTGGAGTAGATAGAGTTGTAGGGTCGCCATGGTATAAGAAATTGGCGCCACGAATATTGAAAAAACCAAAAATTTATTTCATCCAGCTTGGCTCTGAAGCAAAATTAAAAAGTTTAAATGTAATTGAAATACTGCGCAAGGCGCACATCCCTATCGCTCAATCACTTTCTAAAGATAGTTTGGGTTCACAATTAGCCATAGCAGAAAAACTAGCTATACCCTATAGCCTTATCTTTGGAGTTAAGGAAGCATTAGATAATACTGTAATAGTGCGAGATATGAGCAATAGGTCTCAAGAAACGGTAAAACTAAATAAACTTTTGGAATACTTAAAGAAACTTAAATAACTCTTTCTGAATTCAGAATTCAGAGTTGGAGCAATATAATATAACCATGAAGAAAATTCTTCAGAAAAATGAAAAAGTTTTACGCCAAATTTCTAAAGAGATACCTATCTCCGACATTAAAACAATAAAAATAAAAAAAGCGCTGAAAGAAATGTCTCTCGCGCTTCAAAGCCAAAATGATGGTGTGGCTATAGCAGCGCCTCAAATCGGATACTCTTTAAGAATTTTTTTAGTTTCTGGCAAAGTTTTGAATGCAGGATTCCTTAGGCAAAGTGTCTCGCAAGACGACAGCCAAAAAGATAACATTACGAAAATAATCACAGAAAACAACCCCGCGCAGGAAGACCCTACCCCAAAAGACCTAGTTTTTATTAACCCAAAAATTTTGAAACTTTCCCGTACGAAAGAATGGATGCCAGAAGGTTGCCTTTCAGTCCGCCCTCTTTATGGGAAAACATTTAGGTCTACCAAAGCAACAATTACAGCTTATGATGAAAATGGTGAGAAATTTAAGAGAGGAGCATCTGGATTATTAGCGCAAATTTTCCAACATGAAACAGATCATTTGAATGGTATATTATTTATCGACCACGCAAAAGATATAAAAGAAGAAATTCCTAGAAAATAGCTTATATATTATAGCTTTATGAATAAAATAAATTTCATATTTTGGGGAACGCCGGATGTAGCAAGCGAAACCTTGGAGATTTTAAAACAAAATGGGCTTATACCATCGCTTATTGTCACTTCGCCTAACGCTCCTAAAGGTAGAGGTTTGCGCGTAGAAGCTTCACCCGTTGCTCTTTTTGCTGAGCAAAATAATATCACCTGTTTGAAACCAAAAAAATTAGAGAAAGAAGAAATCTGGAATGTTTTGAGAACCCTTGGTAGGAAGGGCGGCGACGGACAGAGAAAATTTTTAGCAAAAAATTTTCGTGGTGAGCAAAATATTCCAGATTTCTTCTTAGTTGTCGCGTATGGAAAAATAATTCCCGAAAATATATTAAATATTCCCAAATTAGGTTCAATAAATGCGCATTATTCTCTGTTGCCAAAATATCGCGGAGCTTCGCCGGTAGAGTCCGCTATATTGAATGGAGATACAGAAACAGGAATAACTATTCAAAAGATGATATATAAAATGGATGCTGGCGATATCATCGCGCAAGAAAAAATTGAAATAGGTAATGATGAAAAAGCGGGAGATTTACGCAAGCGCTTAATAAAAATTGGTGGAGAACTTTTAGTAAAAATTCTGCCAGAATTTATTGAAGGTAAAATCAAGACAATACCGCAAGATGAAAAAGAAGTAACGTTTTGTAAAAAAATAAAAAAAGAAGAGGGACTTATTAATTTAAATGACGATGGAATTTTAAATTACAACAAATTTAGAGCATACGCCGTTTGGCCTAGGACTTTCTTTCTTGCCCGCCGAAGCCTTGGCGAAGGCGGGTTTCAAACTAGGCGTATCATAATCACTAAAGCTAAATTAGAAAATAGTAAATTCGTTATAGAAAAAGTCTTACCGGAAGGCAAAAAAGAAATATCTTACACAGAATTCCAGAAACAAAACTAACATAATAGACACGACCGTTGCTATTATACATGTTCTTATTTTTAGCAATGATAAGCTCTGCTGTCGCTAGACTTGCTAATATTTTAGTATTTCGAAGTAAAAGGATTTCTTTTGGAGAGACCTTTCAACATCTTTTTAACGCTAGAAGCTCCACGCTTAAAGAGCGTCTGCGAGCGATCTTTATTTTTATTTATTTCATTGTAAAGACTGTCTTTTACCGCATCCACCGCGGCATATAAATCCTCTTTATCCGCGCTCCCATAAAATTCTTTTCCGTCTATTTTGATTAAACAATCCGCATGAAAAATCTCGCCTGATTTGTGATGATTAGTAGATTTACTTACTTCAAAATTTACCCTTACTTTCCCGTGCCCTTGCTCAATCTTTAGGAGTAATTTTTCTAAATTAGTAACCCTCTTTGAAATATAGTCTTTTATAGCCTGTGTTAATTCAATATTTTTGCCTTGTAAATTTATTTGCATAACTTCATTATATCATATCTTTTTTAGTCGATCTTGTGGGTATGTTTTTGTTTCATAATTGGTATGTATAATTTTTCTATATATTCTCTCAGAACTCGCGAAGTTGAAAAATTTTCCAAAATCAAATTTCTTGCTCGCATCATTTTTTTTAGCCACATAGAATTTTGTAGATTTTTTAAGTGAGCATAATAAATTGGAATAATCTTTTCTTTTACTAAAGTAAAGATTTCTTCACTATTTTGTGAATCATTTATCACCCAGCCGATATCTTCTTCTTCCACCTCATATACCCAGCCGTCTTGGGTAGATAATGCAAGCACTCCGTTTAACCCAGCCTTCATACCACTAGTTCCACAAGCCTCAAAACCAACCATTGGAGTGTTCAACCAAATATCTGCGCCTGATGTTAAGATTTCCGCTATGTCAGTATTATAATCAGGAATAAAAACAACAATTCCTTTTAATTTCTCTTTAATTATTTTCTTGATTTCCAAAACAAAAGGGTTATCTTCTGTAGTAATAGGTCCCGAGAAAACTATTCTGATGGGAATCGGAGAATTTTTTGAAATTTCAAGCAGTTTTTCAATATTGTCCAGAAAAAATAACGGCTGTTTGTATTCAACCAACCTTCTCGCCCATACAAATATCAAGTCTGTTTCATTCCAAATTTCTCCAGTTTTTTCTCTGATAAAATCCAATAGTTTTTTCTTGTTTTTTAAATGCGTCGCCCAAATATTTTTTTCGGAAACTCCGTCTACTTTATCCCACCTTGATATAAAAATTCCATTGGTTACATTTTCAATGTTTTTATTAGGCCAGATTTCTATGGATTTCTCTTGATGCAGTCTGCTGACTGCATTTGACTTAGTAGATAGCTTAAAGGAAAAATTTGTCATAGAAAAAGTATCTGGATTATTTTCTAAAGTGCCAAGTTCGGCGATTTCATTCTGATTAAGACATATTTCCTTAGCGCAGGGATCTATAAAGAGCTTCACTTTATCTGAAGAAAATCTTTCTTGCCCGGACATAAGGAGGGTGTGGTTGGTAAAAACAATATGTTTTTTTGCATATTCGCAGGCCTCTTTAAAGTCAACTTGCTGATGTTCCATTTCGTGTTTAATAAGTTCAAGAGCTAAAAAAGCGGAATGTCCTTCGTTTAAGTGATAAACCGAAGGATGATAACCTAATTGCGCGAGCAGACGAAACCCAGCAATACCTAAAAGAATTTCTTGTCTAAGGCGCATATCTCTATCTTCGTTGTAAAGCTGTTCAGTAATTTTTCTATCCTCTGCGCGATTTTCCGGGATATCAGTATCCAGCAAATAAACCCTCGCCCCACCGTCTTCCCATTGCCATGCTCTGACCTTAACCGGCCGATTCTCCATAGGTAAAGAAACAATTACTTCTTTACCACTCTCGTCAAGCACTGGTTTTAATTTATTTTTTGGCAAAATTTTTTCAGTGGATAATATATTTTGCCCTTTTTTATAAAAAAGCCCCACTGATATCAATGGAAATTTTTGTAAAGCCACTTCTCTAACTAAATCTCCAGCCAACACACCTAATCCTCCGGCATAAGTTGGGAGTGTGGACTCAAGCGCATATTCGGCGCAAAAATAAGCGACTGGATTTTTTAGGAATGCTTTGTATTCTTCGCCTTTTTTAAATTCTGTGAACCAATCGTTTTCCTTATCTTGTATCATAAAAATTCTCTTCAATTACCCTCCGCGTTGCTCGGGTTGCCCGCCACGCATGCGACGATATTTCTCTTCATATTCAATAATAGTTTTCTCAACCTCCTCGTGGGGAATTTTCACACGCACTAAATCGATAGCATTCATAGTGTCATAAATATCCAATTTATGTTTAAGTTTATAAATCGCATCACGCCAAAGAATTGCTTGCTCGTATTCTCCGCGTTTTGCTGCTTCTTTTTTTAGCTTTTCCATCATTGCTAGAAAAGCATAATACACATTTTCCGCCCCCGGACGGCCCAAAGTACGGTCTTTGAATGGAATCCTTAATATGTCTCTTTGTGATTGCATCATCATCCTTATTTTGCCAGTGCGCTGCCAGTTAAAAGCCGTTGTAATTATTTTCTCATAATAATCCCTTCCTTCAGACAAGATTTCCAATTTTACATCAGGAATATGCCTTAAAGTGTCAAGCAAATTAAATGACCCATCTTCGATCATCTCTAGGCTCCACCAGGGTTTGGCGGATGCCCACCAAAAATGATCTGACGCTAGCGCTTTGTCCATTTTCTCGCGCACAAGTTCATAACGCTCATTATTTTTGTTCATACTATAAACTTCATTCAAAACGAGTTTTGTAAATTTCCACTGCCAGCCATGAATCATATTCTCTGGGTCATTCCACGAAAGAAATTGAATGCCATTGTCTATATCTTCTTTACTCGACGCCCAAGTAGCCTTGGCAGGAGAAATTTCTTTTTTTTCTTTGTAAAATTTTGAAATATCGGAAATTTTTACAAGTTCAAATTCTGGAGTGTCAAAAACTTCAAAAAGCATTTTTTCAAGTCCTGGTCGATGATGCCCAAAAGTCTCCGCGTCCATAGCAGTCACGATATAATCATCACTTTTCAGTTCGTCTTGCATCGCTTCCAATAAAGTATCACGAGATCGAACGACTGCGCTCATGATTAAATTAGAAAGTCTTCGATTACGAAAAAAAACTTTAAAATCAGTGTCTTTTAGTTTATAAATTTGATTGTAATCAACACCTCCCACCTCTCCGCCACAGGAAATTTCATCTAAAATAAGCCATTTAAAGCCAAGTTTTTCTATAATCTTTCCGATTCTGTCGTCGTAGGCCATTTCTGGAGAAAAAAATCCGTTAGGAGTGTAATCTCCTAAAAATTTTTTTAGCGTTTCTGTGTTTAATGTTATTTGTCTTTCTATTTCCTCCTCAGATAGAAGCGGCAAGAGAGGGTGATATTTTGCCGATCCTGTTATTTCAATACGGCCTTCTTTTACTAAATTTTTCAAATCTTCAATTATGTCTTTGTGCCCAAATTTATTCAACAATTCAAAAAGCGCGCCGTTAATATTTATCGTCAGATGAACGTTTTTATTTTTTTTTATACCCTCGATAATCGGCCGATAGCTTTGCGTAACGATTGCCTCCAAAATATCTGGTTGCTGGTCAGCTGGTTGGTAAAAATGTAAAAAGTTAGCCCATTTCATCCCGTTTAGAAGCAGATCGCAATCATGTTTTGCATCTGATAAGTTAAATTAGTAATATTATCTAAATTTATTTTCATAATTTTTATTTTATAAATTGTGATCGTGGCTTCTAACGGGATCATATTTACTTTTAGGAATTAAGTTGATTAAGGGCTCGCATAAAAAGTTTCTCATATTCCTTGGCTGATTTTTCCCAAGAAAAATTCTCCTTCATTGCGCGTTTCTGTATTTCTTGCCAAATTTTTGGGTATTTGAATATTTCATAAGCGCGCATAAAAGTGCCTAAAAAGGCATATTTATCATAGTGTTCAAAGACAAAGCCAGTACCTGGATCCTCTCTGGAAGTATGATCTTTGACACTGTCAGCGAGTCCTCCAGTTTTTCGCACTATCGGCACGACTCCGTAGCGCATTGATTCCATCTGGGTCAATCCGCATGGCTCAAATCGAGAAGGAATGAGGATAGCATCGGCTCCAGCGTAAATACTATGTGGTAAAATATTGTCAAAAGAAAGATGCGTAGCCACATTTTTGTATTTTTTATCAAGCTCGCCAAAAAAATCGGCAAAATGCGATTCTCCCGCTCCTAATATTATGAATTGAAAATCAAAATTCTCAAGCAGAGGCTCGATTGTATCAGCTACCAAATTAATACCCTTTTGTTCCGCCAGACGGCCGATTATACTTACCAAAAAAGCGTCTTTTTTTTCTGGTAAATTAAATTTTTGTTGCAATATTTTTTTATTTTTTATCCGTTCGTCTAAATTATCCTCGTTATATTTGAATTCAACATAAGGATTTGTCTCCGGATTATAATTCTCATAATTTATACCATTCAGAATTCCAAAAAGTCTGCTTCGCCTTTCTTGCAATAGTTGGTCTAAACCTTCTCCGTACTGAGGAGTAGTAATCTCCCGCGCATAATTTGGAGAAACAGTATTTATTACATCCGCATAACGAATCCCCCGACGCATAAAATTTATTTTAAGTAGCCTTGGATCAGTAATGGAAGGAACTTGGGACTGTCCATCATCATAGTCGAGTTCACTCGTATGTTTATGGTCAAACATTCCTTGATAATAAATATTGTGAATGATAAAAGTGGAAGCGATTTTAGAAATTATGGGGTCTTTGCTGTATTCACATTTCATATAATTTGGTATCAATCCCCCTTGCCAATCGTTAGCGACAATTATATCAGGCTTCCATTCATTCATTTTATGCCTTATAAATTCCAAAGTGCCCTTTGCAAGTAGCGCCCAACGAGCAGGGTCGTCATCATAGCCATAGACGCTGCCTCTTTTTTCATAATATTCTTGGTTTTCTAAAAAATAGTTTACTGGGCTCTCGCCATTTTTATATTTTTTCACATTACATATTAGATCTTCGCTATCCGAATTTGGAACCAAAAGCCCGTCTAAAATTACAGTCATAGGAAATTCTTTCTCGTCTATTGACGCATATTTAGGCGTCATCGTCCTTATATCATGCCCAAGCTCTGAAAGGGCTTTCGGCAAGGCTTGCAAAACTTCTCCCAATCCTCCGATTTTTATAAAAGGCGCTATCTCGCTTCCAACAAATAAAATTTTCAGCGGCCGGATTTTTTTATGGATATTGGAGGAAAATATTTTCATCCCGTTTAGAAGCAGATCGCGATCGTATTTCGCATCTGATAAATTATGCTATTAATTTTATTTATATCTTCTTTCATATTTATATTAATTAAACGCGATCGCGACTTCTAACGGGATTATGCGTTTTCTATAATGATTTCGGGAACATTTTTATAGTTTTCGTTTTTAATAAAAAAAGGCTTGCCATTTTTTTTCACGACATAATAAGCAAAACCGTGGAGTTTCCTGACTGGCTCATAATCCGCATGCACAGGCCAAGCGGCTTCGTTCATTTTATTTAAATTAACTGGACTATCGTCTGATGTTACCAGCCATGATTCCCCTGTGTTTACAGCAAGATGCCCAGCATTTTTAGGTATTTGCACAACGCTACCGGCTTTGACAAAAATCGCCCGCGCCTCTTCCACCTCGTCATCAATTAAAATTCCTTTCTCATTTATTTTTCTATTTTGTAAAAGAATTATTCCCTCACCCGCAAGCACTGTGTAAGTTTCTATAAAATCACTAACATGATAATGCCCGTAAGTTTTAATATATTCTTCGCCGACTAATCCGGCTTGCCAGATAGTAATATTTTTTTTCTCACTGCCTCCCCGAATCATAAAATAGTGAACATCCGGTCCGCTAGATTCCGGAGTCATCAAAACATCCAGCATTTCCTCTTGTGTGCGTACCGCAAAAGCTTTATCCATATTAATAAATATAGCATTTTTAAACCAGAGAAACAATCCGTCCTGTTTCTATTTATTGGTTTTTTATCCTTTCCCTTAAATTACTACTGCTGAATTTGTGATCTCGACTGTTATAAACAACTTTCATATCAGGCAATTTATCTCTGGAGTAATTCGGCTTGTCTTTCCAGTCCGCGCCCATAAAGCGTACATCGGGATTTAGTTTCTTTAAAAGGTTATAAAGATCAACTTCATCAGTATATGTAATTATTTCATCCACATATTTACAACCCTCTAGTCGGATTCTTCTTTCTTCTAGAGTTTCAATAGGCTTCTTTTTCCAAGATCTATCTACTGATGGATCGATTTCAAGACCCACGATTAAATAATCGCACTGAGCCCTGCACTCTTTCAACATCAAGACATGTCCCGCATGCAGTAAATCGAGCGCTCCACATGTAAATCCTTTAATCATATATCAAAGATAATTATACCAAAATTTTACTTTCTTATTAATTCCAGCAGCTCTTCCGTTTTTTGTTTTAAAATTTCTTGAGTTTTTGCTTCTACGTTCATTCGCACAAATGGCTCTGTATTTGACCCCCTAATGTTCGCCCGCCATTTCGGATGCTCAAAACTTATTCCATCAATTTTATTGACGCTAATATCAGAATTTTGAACGAAATGTTGCTCTAGTCTTTCTAAAATTAGTTGAACTTGGTTATGACCCATAATCTTTATATTGATCTCGCCCGAAATCGGGTAATTTTCAAAATATTTATCAAATAGTTTTGAAGTTTTCTCCCCTAATTCTGACACAATCTCCAGCATTATTAAAAATGGTATAAGACCGTTATCTGTATAAAAAAAATCTTTAAAAAACATATGTCCTGAAGTCTCACAGCCTATTAAGGCTTCGTTGTCGCGCATGAGTTTTCGTACATATGGATAACCTGCCTTACTTTGAATAGTTTTTGCTCCCACTGCCCGAGCTTCGTCTTCAATAGCCCAAGCCAGCCGCAAATCATGCACAACTTTGGCATTAGAAAATTTGGAGCAGAAATATCGTGTTAGAAATGCCAATACATAATACGGCGGGATAAAGCGACCTTTTTCATCAAAAATAAAAAATCTATCCCCGTCGCCGTCCCAAGCAACTCCAAAATCTGGACGAGTTGCTTTTATAGTTTCAATTATTTCGATCTGTTGTTCGGGAAGCAGAGGGTTTGGTTGACCTTTTGGAAAATGTCCGTCTGGAATATCATTTAGGAGGATTAATTCTATTGGTAGATTTATTTTTTTAATATTCTGAAGAGCTAGACCAAACATAGCATTAGCTACGACTTTCAGTTTTTTAATTTTGCTAATATCAACAAAAGATAGACATTTCTCCAAATAATCTTTGGTGATATCCTTACTGGTTTCCATTCCTTTCACATCACTGTTATAATTATAATTGTCAAGAACAATTCTCTTAATATCCTCAAGTCCAGAATTTACTGAAATGGGTAATGCATTTTCTCGGGTAATTTTCAGTCCGTTATATTCCATAACGTTGTGTGAAGCCGAAATTGTAATCCCACCATCCAACCCTAAATCAGCAACCGCAAAATAAAGCATTTCGGTACTAACTACACCAATATCAATTACATCCACACCATGATCAAGCAGTCCTTGTTTTACCGCTGCCAATAATTCGGGACCAGAAAGTCTAACGTCGCGACCTAAAGCTATTGTCTTAGGATTTAGAAACTTGGCATAAGCCTGGGCAATTTTATAAACTATCTCAGGATTAATCTGCTCTGGATAAATTCCCCGGATATCATACGCGAGAAAAATTGTCGAATCGAAAGCAGTATTTTTTTTAGATTTTCTAGGTAAAGATTTTCTGTTCATAATATATAACCATTATATTACCTTTCTATTTATTCCATGATAAATTTATTTGTATATATTTATCATATCATATATAATTAAAATTATGTCATCTATGGAGAAAAATCCTGGACCTGAAAAACCAACTGATATGCAAATTGTTTTATTTATCAGTGGACATATAATGGAGCCATGTAAAGATGAAAAAGGAAACAATATAAGGGATTTTTACATGAGGGAAGCACAAAGATATTTAGATGAAAATGTAATCACTGAACCCATAGCAAGAAAAACACTCAAAGATATTATAGATGTATATTCAAAAAAAACCGAAAAGTGAATACCATACGTTTATTTTAAATAACTATCAAAGTATATGGCATGACAAGTATATCCGCCCGGGTTTTTCTCTAAATAATCCTGATGATAATCTTCCGCAGGATAGAATTTTTCTAAAGGTTCTAAAGTCGTGACTACTCTATCCTTCCAACGCAGAGACTTATTCACAATATCTATAAAATTCAGAGCTTCTTTTTTTTCTTCTTCATTAGCATAGAATATTGCCGAACGGTATGAAGCGCCTCGGTCATTACCCTGTTGATTTAAAGTAGTGGGATTGTGAATTTGAAAAAAGAAATCAAGCAATTTTCGGTATGAGGTTTTTTCGCTATCATATTCTATCTCCACCGCCTCCGCATGACCTTCATGATTCTCATAAGTCGGGTTTAAAACACTCCCACCCGTATAGCCGACGGTAGTGTTTACCACACCCACCTGTTTCCTTATTAAATCTTCCAGTCCCCAAAAGCACCCTCCCGCTAGTACGATTTTTTTTGTCATATTTTTATTTTCCCGGAATAAATTTCATTGATATTGAATTCACGCAGTGTCTAATATTTTTTTCTGTTAAATGTTCTCCAGTAAATAAATGTCCTAGATGCCCGCCACATTTTGCGCAAGTTATCTCAGTACGCATACCATCGGCATCCACACTCTTATGCACTGCGCCGGAAATTTCATCATCAAAAGAAGGCCAGCCACACGTAGATTCAAATTTTTGTTTGGAAGTATAGAGCGGAGCATCGCACTGTCGGCAGACATACAAGCCATTTTCAGTATTTTTACAATACTCCCCCGCAAAAGGCATCTCTGTACCTTTGTCTATTATTACCTTTTCTTCTTCTGGTGTTAATTTATTTTTAAACACTTTTTCTTATAGAAAATAAAACTATCTAAATTTCTTGCGTAGAGCTTTCTTGTCTAGCATCAATTTTTTAATTCCAAGTCGCTTCTTGGTTTTATGAGAATGTCTAGATCTATTTCTAGGACTAAGTGTAGTGTTTCTTTTTGCCATGATGTCAGTATAGCATATTTACTAACTTATGTATAATGTTCATTAGGAAAAACTACTTCTGTTTTTTTAGCCAATCTATCATTTTTTTAAAAGTATTAGGACCAGCTTCACCGTCCGCATTTAATCCCTCTTTTCTCTGAAAGGCCATCACAGCTTTCTCTGTGCTTGCGCCATAATCATTGTCCACTTTATTTGAAGTATTATTATAAATATTTAGGAATTTCTGCACAATACCAACACTAGAACCACTAGACTTCTGTTTTAGAGAAACATTATCATTTATTAGTTTTTGAAGCTCAGTAATAATATCTTGATATTTATAGATAACCGCTTCTGGTTTTGGCTCCGGTTCTGGCTCTTTTTTCACGCTATTTATAGATTCTCCTAATTTAGATTGAAAAACGCTAAGTTCGTTTTTATATTTTTCTATTTCACTTTTTAAATCTTTATTTTCTTTCTCTAATTGTTTTATTTTTTGATCTGCCACATGTTCAGTCCCCGACTGCAAAGTAACGACAGCCCAATATCCCGCGAACCCCATCAATGATAAGGTAAGAATTGAAAACAATAAAAATTTTAATTTCTCCATATTTATATTATACAACAAATTTAATAAAGTTAAGTGATATTTTTTTTATTTAAAATGTCGCTGGTAATAGAACCGTCAACCATAGTAATAGTACGATGTGACAAATGAGCATAACCTTCTTCGTGAGTAACCATTATTATAGTCTGCCCTTCTCTGTTTAATTCCAAAAATACCCGCATCACCTGCTCGGAAGTTTCCGAATCCAAATTGGCTGTCGGTTCGTCTGCGAAAATTATTTTTGGATTATGAGCAATAGCTCGAGCTATAGAAACACGCTGTTGTTGCCCGCCAGAAAGCTGGCTCGGTAAATTATTCTCACGATCAGAAAGACCGACTTTAGAGATAGCTTTCTGGGCTTTTAATTTCGCTTTTTCAAAATCATAACCCTGCATTAAAAGCGGAAGCATAGTATTCTCTAACGCCGAAAGAGAAGGCAGAATAGCATAATCTTGAAAGATATATCCGAGGTCATTCAAGCGTATCGTAGTACGTTCTTTTTCAGGAATAGCCACCAAGTCTATACCATCAATCAAGACTTGCCCCGAAGTCGGCATATCAAGCAGTCCGAGTTGATATAAAAGAGTGGATTTGCCTGAACCGGATCTGCCGGTAACTGTTAAAAATTGACCAGCCGGAACAAAAAAAGATAAATTATTAACTGCAATAATTTTTTCATCTCCACTCTTGAATATTTTTGTAAGATTTTTTATTTCTAACATATATTTTTATCTTCCTAAAATAGCGCTTAAGGTATTTTGTTTAATAACAATGCGCGCTGGAATATATCCCGCGATTATTGTCGTGATGAGTAAAACTCCAGCTCGTAAAAGTGAAGAAGGCATCGTAGCAACCAATATACCGTCAGAAAAAGGAAAGTTTATCGGATGAGCGTAAAAATAAGGTTTGATAAAAAAGAAAATCAATATCATTCCGAAAATAATTCCAAAGGAAGCGTAAATGCAAGCTTGATACATATAAGAATAAAGTATCGCTTTTTGATTTATGCCAATACCTTTCAAAATACCTATATACCTGCGACTAGTGATAGCATTCACAAAGATAACGATAAATATCGTAATCGAAGCTACGACAAGACCAATGCTAGAGATAGCGGTGCCGAGAATACCGAAAGTCGCCTTGATATCTTTCAAAAACTTTGGAAAAGCTTCTTCCGCTGTCTGGACTCGAGCGTACGCGCCGACTCCGGATTTCAAAAGAAAATCTCGCGCTAAAATAGGATCAGCTTCTGGCATCAATTTTATGGCTATTGTTCCAGCATTCAAATCCGTCCTGCCGGTGAGCTTCCGCACTTCGCTCGCGAGCGCTACTATCGAAGTATCAAAATCATCTACCTTACTCATAATTATGCCTTTAATAAAATACTCTTTAGCATAACCACCGACAGTTATTTCTACTCTCTGTCCTATGGTTACATTTTTTAAAGTTTGGAAACCGGGAGCTTCAATCGGTGTGAATTCATACAAGAGATTCTTGCCAATTAGGACGCTGTCTTGGTCAGTGTTTTGTAAATATTGACCACGAACAACAAATTTTGAAATACCAGAAAATTCTTCTTCTTGCGCCGGGTCAATACCCATTAGTATTGCTCCTATGTTATCAGGCTTGTCTCCCGGCTTTATCGTTTCTCTATAATTTGAAGAAACAGTCGCTGAACCAGAATACCGAACAGTGTGTTTTTCATATCCTGAAATAGTTTTGATAATTTCTTCCACCCTTGGAGTCTGTTCGATGGCTGAACGATTCAAAAAAGGAGATATGACGACATCACCGATGGCATATCTCTTGGCGGCATCTTCGGAACCTTGGATTAAACCTATCAAGATACCAGAAACAACTATCAGATTCAGAAAAGTTAAAGTCATCACGAAAACAATAAGAGATGTCGTCCACTTGTTCGCATGCTTTATGTCCCGCCATGCTAAAAACCATCCAACGCTAAAATTTTGCGAAAAAGAATTTTCTATTTTTATTATTTTTTCATCCATTAATCTTTTCTAAGAGCTACTTTATCATCAGCCTTCAAGCCTGAAGTTATTTCAACCAAATTATTGTCCCCCAAGAAACCAATTTGGACTTCCCTATCTTCGTATTTTTTATTTTTTTCATTAGTAATAAAATCCACGAAATATTTCCCGTCTTTTTTATTTATAGCAATATATGGTATTGCCAAAACATTAGATACTTGCCCCGCCAAGATATCAATATTAGCATTCATCCCGGGACGAATAGTTTCATCCTTTTCATTCAAAGAAACTTTAATTTTATAATTAACAACGCCATTATTTGTCTCTGCTGATGGGTCTATATGAGCTATTACTCCAGTAAAATTCTTATCCTTACCAAAAGCGTCAAAAGTAATACTGACGCTTTGACCCATTTTTAAATAAGCGATGTTAGCTTCGTTAATCAGAGCTTCAATATATAAATTGCCCACATCCTCTAAAGTAATCACTGGCTTGCCTATCTCAGAAAGTTCGCCGTATTTTATATCAACTTTGGTGATTGTGCCAGAAGTCCCAGCGCGGATAATAGTATCTTCATACAAAGACTGCGCGGATTGTAAAGCGCCTTCGGCTGACAAGACTTCTGCTTTGGCAATATCCACATCAGTATTTCTAGCAACTGCTTTTTTAAGGTTAAGTTCTGCTTGTCTTTGGTCAACAAGAGATTGCGCAGTTGCGACGATGATAGTCTGGTCTTCAATGGCGCTCTTGTATGCATTGTAATTTGTTAAATAATTTGTCGCTTTTTTATTTGGAATAGAAATAATCCAGTTACCTTGAGTAAAAGTGGTTGGAAATTGTATATACAAACCGGATTCTCCAATAGGCTGAGGCGTAGTACTACTCACAACTCCAAAAGCATTTACCAAACCAAAACCATCGAAATACCAACTGCCCCCTTGATAGGTGGAAATTCTTATATCTCCTTCTTTCTCTAGAACATATGTGCCAGTAATAGTCGGAGCGATTTGAGTATCTCCTGTGGAAATAGAAAAAGCCGCAATAGATGAATTGAGTAATGTTTGATAGGCGTTCGCTACGACTGTGATTTGATTATTTTTTTTATTTACCAAATCTGTCTGCGCATTTTTAAAGGCAACTTCAGCTAAAATTATTTCTTCATTTGAATACCCTTCTAAAATTTTATTGTATTTTGCTTCTGCTCCTAGTAACTTGCCTTTGGCTTCTGTTAGCGTCGCAAACGCTTGTCCTTGGTCAAGTGTCGCTAGAATCATCCCAGAATTAACTTTGTCCCCTACCTTTGCTCTTACAGATCTGACTACGCTTGCCTTGTTGAAGGAAAGGCTTATGTCAGTTTCTGAAACTACCTGACCGGTCGCGCGCACAGATTTCTTTAAATCAGTGAATTTTACGGATTCTATACTCGCAACATCTGATTCCGAAGCGCGAAAAACAAAAAAAACGATAACAATAATTGCGATAAAAACAGGAATAGATATTTTCTTGTTTTTTAATAAAAAAGATTTGATTTCTTGAAAATTTATTTTTTTCTTCATATAAAAACATATTAGCATAAACTCATAAAGTTTCCATCTTTATTTTGTTTTTTTGATAATTTCTGCTAATATAATCTAGGTTCTTTATAAATTAAAATACATTCCGGGGGTAGTCCCGACGCAAGGTCGGGAAACTGACTGAAACGTCAGCTCTCAGTTTGTATTATAAATAATATTCCGGGGTAGCTCAGTGGTACCTGCCTGCCGGCAGGCAGGGAGCGATCGCCTGTGATATCATAAAATTATGAAAGAATTTTTTGTTTATGCTATTAAAAGCACAAAGGACGATAGAATTTATGTAGGTATGAGCCAAAACCCAGGAAAAAGATTGTTGGAACATAATAATGGAAAAGTTTTTTCTACAAAAGGTTTTCGTCCTTGGGTTCAGATATTTTTTGAAAAAACTGGGACAAATAGAACTTATGCGAGAAGCAGAGAAAAATATTGGAAATCAGGATATGGTAAAGAAAAATTAAAAAATAAATATTCCGGGGTAGCTCAGTGGTAGAGCGATCGCCTGTTAAGCGATTGGTCGTAGGTTCGATCCCTACCCCCGGAGCAGGATAGAATTGGTTGATTCAAAATCACTCTTTTGTATAGGTGATATACATAATATCACTTTTTTACTGATTTTACAAGGTCTGAAACCGAAAAAACTTCATTTTTAGCCAGTTCCGTGATAGCATTAAATTATAAAACTTAATAGAGACCTAACCCTTGAATTTCAAAGTTTAAGGTATGGTTAAAAGTCAGATCGTGAATAAAAAACCCATCATGGGGTTGCACGATCTGCCGTACAGGGAAACCTGTGCGAGAGACTTCGGTCTCTACCTGTGGTGGGCTTTTTGCTACCATTTTATTATTAGATTAAGGTTGAAATATATTATATGAAAATGAAGATTATAGGTGTTGGAATTTTTAGTCTCGCTCTGGTTCTTGGTATTTGGTCTTATTCGCAAGCAACTGGTAATGAAATTACTATCTGTGCCAAAAAGAGTGGCTTGGTTTATGTTATTGGTGATGGTTTCAGGAGAGCTGATTGTAAAAAAAATGATCAATTATTAACTTGGAATGTTGTTGGTATAAAGGGTGATAAAGGCGACAAGGGCGATACTGGCGATGTTGGTCCTCGAGGTCCAATCGGAGAAACAGGTCCACAAGGATTAAAAGGTGATAAGGGTGATTCAGGAAATCTTGAAGAGTTGGGTCCGCAAGCTAAAAAAGTAACTCTTTTCGTTAATAAATGTGGTGGTTGGGTGGGCGAATATTCTCAAATAATGGATACAACTGAGTATTCAAGAATTTCTATTCATAGTAATCAAGCTTCAGCTACTTATGCCTTACACTATTCGAATGATGGTGTTAATTGGCATGATCAGGGTCCTTTATTTACCAGTACAACAACACCGCAAGATTATTTTGTACTTGGTTCTAAATACCGTATGGACTTACGAACTGTAGATGAGTGTACATCATTTACTGCGTATTTACTTCCTTGGTAATTGGTAGTAATAAAATTATATGAAAAGATATACCAAGATTTTATTAGTAATTGCTGAAATAGGAGTTGTTGTTTGGGCTGTTCACGGAATGTTTCTTCGTCACAATTCTATTGGTCGTGCCTGTGATAATATTCTTAGCTTAGGAGGTAATTGTGAATATTCTCTAACCCTAACTTTTATATATTTCTTTTCAGCTGTTCTTATTCTTTATTTACTTAGAAAATATGAAAACTAATAAAAAGACATACATTATTTGGTTCGTGGTTCTTATAGTGCCACCTATTCTTGTCCGCATAGGAGTAATGTCTGGGAATATCCTATTATCTGAAGAATTATCACAATTACTTACAATCATTACAAAAATCGGACTAATAGCATTAACAATTTGGTATGCTTTAAAACTTAAAATGAAAACGGCTGTATCATGGGGACTTGGTTTATCTACATTGGTTCCTTTTATGCCATGGGTGTCCTTGATTATTTTACTCAACTCAAAAGTAAAAATGGATGATAAAGAAAAATGATTGACTGGTTAGCGATACTACTAGGAATAGGAATTATTGAATACTACATGTATCATAGTTAGATATGGAAAAAGAAGATTTTGAAAAACTCTCCCAAGATCAAAAATTTCCCATCATAAGCTTCTATTTGAACATGGTAAAAGAGGCTATTGGTACAAGA
The DNA here is from genome assembly GCA_001786765.1 of Candidatus Nomurabacteria bacterium RIFCSPHIGHO2_01_FULL_37_25. Lineage (GTDB taxonomy): Bacteria > Patescibacteriota > Minisyncoccia > Phycocordibacterales > UBA9973 > UBA9973. The sequence goes on along the minus strand of MFTH01000003.1, from coordinate 7,177 downwards.
CTAGGGATAGTACCGACAACCACAGGCATATTAGCTACTTTTCTTGTGATTGCTACTTTCAATGAAAAAATTCTACCCCTAGACAGCACAGTCCGTATTTTAATATGTACACTAGTTCTTCTTATCCCCTTAACCTTATGGTTGTATAATCATCAATTAAAAAGCTGGGAAATTGCTTCTAGAAAATCCATTGACCAATTACTTGGTAAAACCAATGTAGAATCTACAAAATGGGAAAAGGTCATGGGTTATTTACCAGACATAGTTTTATTTATACTAAGCATTATTGCTCTAATAATAATCTACAAGATAGGTTGTTTCTGGTCTGTGTGTGGGAAAGTTTAACCTTTTTTAACCCATTACTTGCTCAAAACTACAATTACCTTATCAAAATCGTCTTCTCTTATCTGATCTGGCTCTATTTTCTCCAAAGCCAGCTTGATGGCAGTATTAGACCCTCCAATGTCTCTTTCCTGTCGTATATTCCTAGCATTCACTTCAGCTATTTCCTGTAAAGAAATCTGGTTTAATAGCTCATGCTTATAATATCTTTCAAGGACTTGAAAACCTTTTGTCTTCTCAATTCTTGTCGTATGGTTTGGATCAGGATAACCAGCTATAATAGAAGCCTCAGTTTTTGTCTTGCCTTGTTTAAGAGCTTTAAAGTATTTAAAGACCCTATGATTGGTTTTGGGTAATTTATTTTTTTCTTTTATTTTTTCTTCTTCCATGATAATTTGGTTAAAATCCAATCTGTGCGGGGATGCCTAAAGATATATACACATTATACGCAGACACGACAACCCTGCCCCCGTCCAAGATAATTACTAAAAAATCGCCAGTAATTGCCTCATTTGTTGTAAAGAAACAGACGGATAAGAGAACACCTCTTCCCATTTAATCGTTCGTAAGTTATACTTCCAAGCGAGCAGAGAATTTGCTATCATATAAAGATGGTAGTAGCCGAACGAAAAATCAATGTATCTTTTGCAGAAAATATTACAGATAACTACATAAGTGCTTCCCAAAAAATTCGTGTTTTAAGCGAAGATTGGGTTTTAAATCAAATATATTGTCCAAATTGTGGAGCGGTAAAAATTTATGAATATGAAAATAATAAACCAGTTGCTGATTTCTATTGCAAAAAATGTAATGAAGATTTTGAGTTAAAATCTAAAAAAGGAAAAATTGGTAAAACTGTGCCTGCGGGAGCTTATTCAAAAATGATTGAAAGAATAAATTCTACTACAAAACCCAATTTCTTCTTTGTGGGTTATTTAGAGTCTTTTTATGTAAATGACTTTTTTGTTGTGCCTAAACACTTTTTTATTTCTGAAATTATTGAAAAAAGGAAACCACTTTAAAAAACTGCACGCAGAGCAGGTTGGGTTGGTTCTAATATTTTGTTTTCAAAGATACCGAAAGCAGGTCAGATATTTTATATTGAAGACGGAAAAGAAATTTCAAAAAAACAAGTTTTAGACAAATGGCAGAAAACAATTTTTCTCAAAGAAGTTAAGAAAGCAGATGCAAAAGGTTGGATTTTGGATATTATGAATTGTATTGATTCTTTGAATAAAAAGGAATTTTATCTGCAAGATGTTTATAATTTTGAACCTGATTTAAAAGTTATTCATCCGGAAAATAAACATATTAAAGACAAAATCCGCCAGCAATTACAATTCCCACGTGATAAACAGTATCTTGATTTCGTTGGACAAGGTAAATACAAACTTCGATAGTTGACTTTTATTTGTATTTGATCAAAAATCATATATGGATATAAGTAGAGAATTGGCTATAAAAATTTTGCAATATTTGGATGGGCATAAAGATTTTTATTTCCCGTTTTTGGTAATGAATAAAGAATATACACCCGAAGATGATGATTTTGTAGAAATTGAGCCAAATGAATGGAAAATTATTGAAATGGATAAAAATTACAAAACATTTCAGCTATGGGAAAATTTACAAAATTTAGATAAAAAAACCCTTAAACTTATGTCAAAAGGTTTTCTTGAAAAAATGAACTTATCCACTGCTTAAATATAGCTAATTTTAGTTTTCCACAGTCTATTGATTTTTTTGTAATACAGGTATATAATGGGCTAACTAACACCACCGCCTCTGTCCGCAAGGACAGAGGCGGTTTTTGTTATGGTCTAAATAATATGCTAAACTCGCATTATGGATAAAAAAGAAAGGGTCGCTGTATATATTGATGGGGGTAATACCTACAGAAGATTGAAAGATTTAGGAATACCAGAAAAATTGGCAAGGATTGATTATTCTGCTTTTATAGAACATCTAGTTGGAGAAAGAGTATTGGTATCAAAAAGATACTACATAGGAATAGTGAGAAATGTTGATGGTTCAGAAAAAGCAGAAAAGATGGTAAAAAATCAGCAGACATTTTTGAATAGCTTAAAAGCAGAAGGATTTGAAGTAAAACACGGAAGAATAATGTATGATGATGGTAATATTAGAGAGAAGGGTGTAGATATAAAACTAGCAGTAGATTTAGTAATAGGCGCAACAGACAATCTATACGATACAGCAATTGTGATAAGTTCAGACACTGACCTTATTCCAGCTATTAAATATGTTTGTAAGGCAAAAAAGAAAAGTCTTGAATATATAGGATTTGGTTCAAGTCCTTCACTTGGAATGATAAAAGAGTCTTCAATACCTAGAGTATTTTCCAATATTGATATGGTTAAGTTTCAAAAGTTCTACTATAGAGGTGTAGTAATAGAAGAAAGTTTAGAAAATAAAGATATTCTGAAAGGTATAAAAATCTTAAAAACTAATATAGAACCTATCAAAGAAAAACATAAAACACCTTGGGAAAAACAATGGACTTTACATACTGTTGAAATTAAAGAAGAAAATGCAGATAAAATTGCTGAACAATTAAGTCAAAACTTAGACAAAAAACACAATTGGTATGCTGATTTTAAAAATAAACATTACCATTTTATAGTTTATCAAGGGAAAATATTTAAAGTGGATTTGAAAAACCCTATACTTTATAAAGATGCTAAAAAATACGGTCTTAAATTAGGTATTCCAGAATACCAGGTTGATTTTGCTCCCGGTGATAAAGTTTGGGAGGTATAATATACTTTTAGGGGTGGGGGTAAAAGAATAACTATTAATCATTTTTAACAATGGAAACTAATTTACGAATTTGTTGCAAAGAAACAGAAGGAAATGCGGAAACACCTCCCATTTTATCGTTCGTAAGCTATACTTCCAAGCGAGCCAGTCAGGGTAATCTATGGTAAAATAATTTTATGAATAAAAAAGGTTTTTTGAATTTCTATGTGGTAAACATAGTAGTAGCAGTTACCATATTGCTCAGTCTTGTCTATTATTCCTTCAAAAAGGATCCATCTATTGGAATACCTGACGCAGATATAATCTTAGATAAAACTGATCAATTGCCAGCTTCTGAAACTAGAATTGCAAATACATCGAAAATCAAAAAACTAGAAATCGTAAAACCCGAATCCACTTCTTCTGTCACAATTAAAAATAATCCACCAGCTCAACCTCCAGTTCTAGTTGTTCAGGAAAATATCAACGATGTCCCACCATTACTTCTCAAAAGTATTGGCGTAAATTTGGGTTATTATGATCCGGGGTCAAATACAGCAGGCGATTTTGTTTTTACAAAACAAAAATTATCTTTTAATCGCTTATTTATGCCTTATGGTTTTTTTATACCCTCGAGTAGCGCGTCCCCTGATAAATATAACCCGCAACCTACTTTCATTCTGCCTCTAGGCACTCCGGTACATTCTTTAGTAGACGGAGTAGTAGTTAGTATGCCTACCCTCTGGAGTGGTGATTATTCTATTCAAGTAACTGCCAACGGTAAATTAGAAAAATGGATTTATGAAACAGAGCACATACTGAATCCTAGGGTTAAAGTCGGTGATAAAGTAAAAGCGGGTCAAATTCTCGGAGAGGTAAGCAATTTTGATCGAGGAGCGCCTGCTGGATTCGGCGCTGTAGAAATCGGGATTTTGAAGGGAGGAAGCGCTCCGCAACATGTTTGCCCGTTTCTTTATCTTGATCCGAGCATCAAGCAAGAAACAGAAAAGAAGATTGTTTCTCTTTTTAAATCCTGGGAAGAATACGTCGGCGATCAATCACTTTACGAAGAGTCAACCAGCATTCCTGGTTGTTTAACCCTAGATTTAATTGACGGGTGAGTATCTATACAATATATTGTTTGACAATTAACTTAGGTGTATACTTAAATCTAGTGGACAATACAAATAGTATAAATAAAAATGTTTTAGTCGGAGTGATTACAGCAATTATTATAATTACTGTGGGGTTTTATTGGTATTTTATAGGAAGAGATATCGAAGAAAAAGATACTAGTGTGAAAACTATCGAAGAAGCAGTAGAAGTGTTAAGTCAGCCACCTAAAGTGCAGGTAGAGACAAACCCGGTAAAGAATGTGCCGGATCTTAGTCCAACAGAAAAAATTAATCCCTTTAAAACAAAAAATCCTTTTGAATGAAACAGAAACTTTTTACAATTTTACTTATCTCTTTGGGAATATTTTCTGTTTCTTTTGTGTTAGCTCAGAATGAAGCGTCGGAAATTGTTTTTCCTGTGATGGAACTCGGTGGATGTAGCGACAAGGCGGAGTGTTTCGCCTATTGCGAACTTGATGAAAATGCAACGCAGTGTTTGGCTTTCGCCAAAAAATACCAGCTTCTACCAGAGGAAGAAATTCGTATTTCAGAAAAAGTGCTCGGGGTTAAGGGTGGGCCAGGGGGGTGTAATTCTAAAGCTTCTTGCGAAAATTATTGTGACGACGTAGCCAATATTGAAACATGTGTTGCTTTTGCAGAAGAGAATGGCTTAATGAAAGGCAAGGATTTAGAAGAAGCCAAAAAAGTGCGCGCCATAATACAAAGTGGTAAAAAAATGCCGGGTGATTGTCGTAATAAAAATGCCTGCGAGAATTATTGTCAAAATCCAGATCACATGGAAGAATGTCTAGCCTTTGCCGAAGAAAGCGGGTTCTTACCTCCAGAAGAACTTGAACAAGCAAAAAAATTTATGCCATTAATGAAGAGTGGAGAAACTCCCGGTGGATGTAAGTCCAAAGACGAATGCGAAGCTTACTGTGAGTCAGATGAACACTTTGACGAATGTATTTCATTTGCCGAAAAACACGGCATGATACATGAAGAAGAAAGAAAACACATTGAAGCTTTTAAAAAAGCAGGCGGACGGGGTCCGGGAGGGTGTAAGGGCCGACAATGCCAAGCTTTTTGTGAACAAGCCGGCAACCAGCAAGTATGTTTCGAATGGGCCAAAGAAAACGGAGTTTTAAAAGAAGATGATCTGCGTCGTATGGAAGAAGGTCGAAAACAAATAGAAAAAGTTTTTGAAGACGCTCCACCCGAGGTAATCGCGTGTCTCGAAGAAGCGCTTGGTCCGGGAGGATTGGAGAAAATGCAGTCCGGAGAGTTTTTTGGCGGAGAAGCAATGGGAGAAAAAATGCATACATGCTTTGAAGGTTTTATGACTCAAATGGGTGGTGATTTTAATGCCGGCGAACAAAGGGATAAAGAAAATACAGAAAGCCGAGGAGACAGAGAGGATTTTAGCGGTCCAGGAGGGTGCAAGGGACCAGACGAGTGTATGACTTACTGTAAAGATCATATGGAGGAATGTCAGAAATTTTCTCCACCGCAAAGAGAAATGAATATAGATATCGATGATAGAGGTGAATTAAAAAGAGAAAGTAACAAGGAAGAAGGAGCAAATGGTGGTGAAAATATTGAGAGAAACCAAATGATGAAATTTAAAGACGGGGAATTTCTACCACCGAAAGATTTGAATCAAAAATACGATCTGCAATATCAGCAAGAATATAATCAACAATACCAACATCAGTTTCAGCAACCAATGGAAGAATTTCGTACACCATGGGAAATGACTCCACCAACTTCAGACACATTGATGCCTAATGAGGGAAGTTACCAAATACCATCAGGTGAAAATTTGCAACCTCCTCCTGAATTGCAACCCCACTCGCGAATACCAACCACAAATATACTTGGTCTTGTCCTTGCTTCTTTTATGGAATTATTTAAATAAACGGTATTTGAGTCAAAGTGGTTTTTTTGTTCTACTTTTTCCATGCCTGCTTTTTAATCATAAGTTTAACTTGTAAGTGTAGCCCCTAATTAAATAATAATGAGTAGTTGCTTGATTTGTTGCAAAGAAACAGAAAGAAATGCGGAAACACCTCTTCCCATTTTATCGTTCGTAAGTTATGCTTCCGCTTGGTTATCGGTTGAGACACGAGTATAAATAGCGCAATTTTTGATGTTCATAAATTTATATTGTTAATTCTTAAAAAAATTTAAGCTTTTGGAAAATCATAATTTTTATTTTCTTTACGCTTTGCGTAAACAATCCAAAAACCAATAGCGGTGAATGTATAAAACACCCAATGAACAATATAGCTATATACAAAACCATATTGAACTTTGATAATTAAGATAGGGAAAATAATAGCGGATAAAATAGAAAATACAGTAAAGTACCAAGATGGCCATGTCCCACGCTCAACTAAAATTAACGGCGTGTGAACAAGACCAAAAATGACTGCAAAGGCAATTATTATTTGATTGAGAGCTAGACCAGCATCTTGTAAAAATATCACAAGTAGAACAACAAATACTTGCTGAGATAAAATATCTATTGATTTTGATAACAAACGCCTTCGATCAATTTTCAAATACTGTCTTTTGGGATATTTTTCAAAATAATCTTTTGGTTCCTGAAGATATTTAGGAAGATAAATATACAAAATAATATGCACCAGAATTACAAGTCCAAGAACGATTAAGGGTATAGCTGTAAAATTTTGTAGGGCTCTAGCGATGTGGTCTCTAAAAACCAAAGAAGTAATTATTGCAACACATAAAAAGTATGCAGCAGTCAAAACAAAATATTTTATATAATCAACATTCTTTTTATGTACGAACCAAAAAAAAATTCCCCAAGATACAATCCAAATAGTCGCCCATATTAATATATTCGGTAATTGCTCCAACATATAAATTTATTATATTATTATTTATTTTATATTGCTAATTCTTAAAAAGAAAAATTGAATTCCCCCGAAAGCATTAAA
>MFTH01000002.1 GCA_001786765.1 Candidatus Nomurabacteria bacterium RIFCSPHIGHO2_01_FULL_37_25 | reverse complement strand
GAAAATCATTATTTTCAATATTTTTAAAATCTATAAATCTAAAGTTTTTAGAAATCGGCTTACCATCATGACTGACCTTGATAGTTTTCCCGCCGGAAGTAGGCATAATCATATTGTAGATATTTTGAGCTGTATCAATAAGTCCTTCGTATTGAATATGCTCTATTTCGTCTATAACATCTCTCACATCCTTTTCACTAAATTTATACTTAACATCATCAACCTCGTAGCCGTTTATTTCCATTAATTTTTTAACAGCAATATCGGAAAGTATAAAGTTTGTTGTATCTCCACCACGCTGTCGCAGTGCCTCATCTGCTCCAATGTACTTGTAGCCCATATTCAACAACAACTCTATAAATGGGAGCTGTGACTGCTTTGCTTCATCAAAATTTACTTTTTCTAACATATTATTTTAATTTATTCTTAACTTTTAAAAGTTTCTGATTTTTAAAATTGCCTTTTAGCATAACTTTTTTGCCTGTTTGTATTTCAATATCTTTTCGTGCTCGACCCGCAACTTGTCCTCCTCTTTTTGCATCTTGAGTTAATTCCGGCAAACCTTTGGAATTTCTTGTTGTTGTAATTTTGGTAGTTGTTGCCTCTCCAAGCATTGTGAGAATAAGCTCAAGTTCATTCATATGATCACGAGGATTATCCGGATTACTTAAAGATTTAAAATCTTTTATTTGCTTGGCATCCATTTCAAATGCCCCACGATAAATTTCATTCGTTAAAATAGCAAAATCGAAACCTTCTTTGGCTCCTCGTTCTTGCCATTCATCTGTAAGAGTATTGCGAACATTAATGCCTCGCATTCTTTTAGCTATCCAGTCATCATTGTAACCCTTTTGTTCATATATCTTCTTGGCTCGCACTATGGCTCTCTCTGGATCTTGAATTTCCTCAATTCGCTCTTGTCCGACTCGTGCAAGCCACTGCTTAAACGGTTCCGCCTTTGGGGATGGAATGGATTGAATAATACGGAAAATACCCTCTAAATTAGTTGCATCAGTAAGGTAATTTTTACCATCAGAAGATAGCATTTTCAGTTGTCCGATTTTATCGGACAACTCACTTCCTTCATCTTTTAGCTTCCTTTTCAAGTCGTCCCAATACTTTCTAGGTCTTTTGCTTTGACTTAAAACAGCTACTACATCAATAACTGAAAGAAACCATTGTTCGTTGTGCCAAGTCCTACGAACCTCTTTTTCCTCAAACACTGTTGGGTATATATTATTTTGTTCTTTTTTAGTCATACGCTTATTGGTTAATTTATAATTTTTCTAATTGTGGCAGATTCGCCATAATTAAACTGGTCGATTTCGACCACTTTAACTAAGTTTGAATTTTCATACTCTCTGGAGTTCGAATCGCCCCAGTGATTAAATTGTTTAATAAAAACTTCTTTTGGTTTTTAATAATTGATAATTTCTTCTCCAATTCTGTAATTTCTTTATCTGTCGTAGTCAAAATATTTGCGATTTTCTTTTGCTCTTTAGAATCTTTGGGAATTTTTATTTCAAAATTTTTCAACATCCCAAGTTTTATATAAGGCATAGCCCCCATTTGCTTTTGAGAATTTATTTGATTTTGAAAAAAGTATTTTAAATATGGGAAAACATACATTACTTCTTTTTTAAAATTTGATAACACATATGTCCTTTGATATGCTTCAAATTTTCCATTGTAATACAAACAATTACCAACCTCGCCATTACCCGCTATTAAAATTGCTTCAGTATCAAAAGAATAATTATCGCTGTATGTATTATCTTTCGCACAAGTAAAAAACGGGTATTTCCCATCAGGATTCCCTTCATTAACATCTTTTTTACCTGTTTTTATATCACAAATATCACCAAGTTTTACAACCTCATTACCAGTCAATAAATTCTGTATCAAGCCTTTTTTAATTTGCTTTTTAATTTCAATTTTTTTATTTAAATTTTCAATCGCCTTGTCCCAAGTCTCTAGAACTGAAACAATGCGATTTTGTTCGGGGAGAGATGGGAGATGTAATTTTATTTCCTCCATATCACTCTTATAAATATGAACTATTGATTGCCCTTGCCCTAGTTCTCGAAGTTTTTTCCTTCCTTCGCCAAAATTTAAAAAATATGCCAAGAATAAACTATTAGCATTATTAGGTCTAAAAATAATTACATCCCCACCTGCGTAGCAATCTTCTTTTAAAAGATAAGTTGCAGACTTCCCAATTTCATCGTTTGTTTCTCCAGATCCAGCAAATAAAATATCTCCATATTTTATTTTTTTTGTAAGAGGGATTATTTCATCAGAGATAAAAGAATAAATTTTATCAACTTTAATATTATGCCTAGTGTATAGCTCACCATAACGAATAGCATTATGACCACTTTCTGAAAGTTGTTCTTTTGAAATTTCAGCACCTTTGGAAAATACTCCAACATCAGTGAGCTTTGTTAGTTGCCATCCATTTGGAATATTTTTTTGTAGTTGGTTAATTATCATAATTTTTTTAGACTTGCCTTTCTGCTCAACGTCAAGCAGAAAAGTAAATTTAAAAATAACTGTTATTCTTTAATTTCTGCTAGTTTAAGAAGTCTATTATAAAGCTCTTCTAAAATTCCTGCTGGACTTCCCGCTGCCCCTCCACGAGCCCATTCTTTTGTGATTTCTATGGCTTTTTCTAAACAATCTTGTTTATTCATCTTAATATTTTAATTAACTAAATTAATAATTCGACCTTTATTTATTTTATTTTGTTTGAGAAAGAGGATCTTTTACTTTATCCGCTACATCATCAATAATTCCTTTCTTTGCTTTAGCTAACTCTATAAATTTATCAAACATGCTCGCATCTTTTCCATAAACTTCACTTGGATTACGTTTAATAACCTCCAATAAGGCGTCTTCAAGTTCTGAAATTTTTAATAATTCATAAGATCGCTCTTTTGAAATAAAAAGAATATACATTTGTACAACTCTCAACTTATGGTTATATTCCTCAAATAATCTCCTTCGCTGAGAAATATTTCTTTCTCCAAACCAAGAAACCCACAAAAGAGGAAGGGAGACCGAGATTTTGTAGAAAATATATTGTGAACCAATTAAAGTACTACCACCAAGAGTCTGTATTCTCAAAATATCTTTAATAAATTGTGGTTCAATAAAAATTATTCCAATAGAAACAAGAGGTAAAACAAACAGTCCATAATTTAGAACATTAGTTATAATATTAGGTAAACATTTTAAAACGGATGAAAAAAAATCTCTATTAAAACCAGAAATCTTTTTAAACCCAATTGATCCATAAATTTGCATTGATTCAAGATAGCCTTGAGCAAGCGTTCGCACTGTAGCATCAGAAAGAAGTGAACCAACTTCTGCTTGTTTAGTAGCAATATTTGCTTCAATGTTTTCAATAATTTTTTGCTTACCTTCCAACATTGGGGTTATTTCCTCTTTAATTTTTTTATTAAACGACTCAATTCCGTCTATGTCTTCACGTAATTTAGATATTCTACTTGGTACACCTTCAACCTCAGTGTATAAGCTGTTATAAGTTTCTAAAATTAATTTATGGGCATTTTCTATTGATTTTACATAACCATCTTCTTTTGTAAGTTCTGTGTGAAAATTTGTTATCTCTTCAATAAGGGTTTTTATTTTCTTTTCTTGTCCTTCCACCCCACCATCTCCACCAAACATATAAACATAAAATTCTGTAATCTTGTCTTGGGATTCTTTTATGTCTGTTTTAATAGAATTATCTCCTTCAAGAAGTTCTTTGTGATAATTTCGAATTTCTTCTAACTTGGTATTAATTTCTGAAACTTTTGAAACTCCTGCCTCGTTATTATTGAACAAATTTTCATATTCTTTCTTTATATTATAAAGACTGGTTTCAATTTCTAATACAATGGACTGTTTTCCTTCCTCAGCTTCAAAAAGTTTTTTATACGATTCACTAATTGTTTTTATTTTAGAAAGTGCATCCTTAACAAAAGAATTGAACTCTTGTTTATTAAATGTATTTTCTGTTGTATTTGTTGTTTCTTCCATAAATTTTATTTACCCCCTAATCCTTTTAATCCCGACCCTTTAATTTTTCTTTTAATTTCTAATCTTTTAACTCTAACGATTTCTGTATCATTTCCTGTTTTTGAAAGTATCATACAATCAGGTTTTTTGTCTGTTTCCCAAAACTCTTTAATCGGTTTTATTACTTTTGTCATAATTTTTTAATTCTTATTTCCTTTAATTTTTTTGACCTTTGCTAATTTCTTTATTCTCGTTTGTGCTTTTCCAATAGCATCGGGAGTAGGAAGTTCTTCCGGCATAGTGCCACCAAGACTTGTAATAGTATTTCTTACTTTTTGACCAACATTAAAATGAGCCAGATTAGCTTCACCTTGCCCTTTAATATTTTCTCTTTTAATTTTTGCTTCTGTCTGAGTTGCTCTAAATAAATTTGCTGCTAATTCCTCACTATTCATATGGTCTAATATTTTCTGACTTTTTGTTAATTTTTTCTTTGCGTGAATATCTTGCATAGTTAACCCACCATATAAACCCTTATATCCTGAATTTTGAAAAATGGCAAAACTTTCTACGCCAGCCCCAGAGGCTGTTTGCATTAAACTAGTGTTATGTTTTTTCATTTCTTCACGCAAGAAAACACGTTTATTGTCTTCAATTAAAGTATCTGTCTTTTCTTGTCTTCTTGTTTGAATTGCAAAGTATGTTTGACCTTTTGCAACTACAACTTTTGTAGGATCTGAATTTTGAACAATCAAATAGCAGGCATATCGTGATAAATAAACTGTTTCTATTGGTTTTTCTGCTCCCGACCCGATTTGCACCATTTCGTTGGCTTCAACGAAATGGTTGTGGATAACTTCCTCGCTATTTTCACAAGCTATTTTAGCCTTGTCTATAACACCTAAAAAATTACGATAATCAGTATATTCTAAAGCTTTTGCGAGATCACGAGATGACCAATATTCCTTTCCGTCGTCATCTAGTCTTTTTATGGTTTCAAATATATTTTCTTTCATTTTATTTAATCCCTAATTCTTTTAAATATTCGGCCATTTGTTTTTCGAGTTTCTGAAGCTGTGGTTCTAATTCCGCAAGCTCTTTCAAGTTTGCCTTTATATCAACCGGTTCTTCTTCTATAAATGTATCTACATAACGCGTGATGTTGAGATTAAAATCATTTTCTTCAAGTTCTTTAAACTCCACACTACGAGCAAATTTTTCTATATCCTTTCTTTTTTTGTAAGTAGTATAAATCTTCTCAATGTTTTCTTCGGCCAAAATATTTTGAGCCTTGTTTGCCTTAAACTCTTTTGACGCTTCTATAAAGAAAATATCTTTTTTGTTTTCATTTGCTCCACCTTTTTCTCTTGATCTATCTATTACAAGAACGGCAACAGGAATACCAGTAGTTTGGAATAATCCAGCAGGTAAACCAATAACCGCATCAATAATATTTTCTTTTATCAACTGTTCACGAATTTTTCCTTCTGCTCCACTTCTGAAAAGAACACCGTGCGGAACTATCACAGCGATGCGTCCTGTCTTTGGTTTGGCGGTTTCTACCATGTGAGTAATAAATGCAAAGTCCCCTTTGTCTTTTGGTGGAACACCTCTCCAAAATCTTTTGTATTTGTCTGCTTCAGCATGTTCAGCACCCCATTTTTTAAGCGAAAACGGTGGGTTGGCTACAATATTATCAAATTTCATTAAGTGGTCATTTTCTACAAGTAAAGGATTATTGAGAGTATCGCCCCATTCAAGACGTGCAGAATCTTTCCCGTGAAGAAACATATTCATACGAGCAAGCTGATATGTTGAACCTGTTGACTCTTGCCCATAAAGAGCATAATTTGTTGAACCTTGTTTTTCTACCTCTTCACCAGCGAGCAAAAGTAGCCCGCCTGAACCGCAACAAGGATCGCATATACGAGCTCCGGGCTTTGGTTCAGCAAGTTTTGCAACTAAGTGAGCAACATTTCTCACGGTGAAGAACTCCCCAGCTTTTTTACCAGCATCAGCACCAAAGCGCTCAATCATATACATATAGGAATTCCCGATAATGTCATCGCCTGTATCTGATAAATCCATACCTGCAAAATCGTGAATTAAATGGCGAAGCATTTTATTTCGCTCATTTAGTTTCCCGAGTGTTGATTCAGAATTAAAATCCACACTAAATACACCTTCAAGTTTTTCTTTGTTTGCATCTTCTATTCGCTCAAGGGCTTTATTTATTTCTTCACCAACGTTATCTTGTTCTAAGACAGAATAGATGTAATCAAAGGAAGATTTTTTCGGAAGAAAAAATCGGTCAAGTTTCATTTTCTCCTCAATGCGCTTTTCATCACCTCCAAAACGCTTTTTATATTCTTCGTGTCTTTTCTTTGACAGATCGCTCAAGTATTTAAAAAAGAGCATGGAGAGAACATAATCTTTGTAGATTCCCGCATCAACCTGAGTGCGAGAGGAGTCCGCCGCTTGCCAGAGAATTCTATTGAGGTCTTCTTGTGTGTATTTTTTTTGTGTCATGTTATTTTTTAATTAAGTTTGTAATAGTTGCGTTTATAATTTCTTGTTTGAGTTCTTTTTTCCTATCATATATTTTCTCTTGCTGTTTGATGTTTTGGTTCAGTTTGATTAAAGAGTGTTGTGTTTCTAGTGGGGGTATTGGTATTTTTATTTCTTCTTCAAACTTTTTCCGTGATATTGCCCGTATGTATGAACCTGCTGCTGTTTCTAAAATTTTATTCTGTCCTTCTGTTGAATTAAAATAGAGCGATATGTATTCTGGCAGTACTTCTTTTTTCTTTATTCTCAAAATTAAAAGTGATGATGAGGCTATAATGTTAGAAGTATCTAGATTGAAAATGGCAGAACGAAACGAGCCAACACCCATACCACGAGAAACGATAAGAACATCATCTTTCTGAAGAAAGGAACCTGTACGGGTACCCTTAAACGAAATAGGGGTCAACTTTTCTGTTTCTGTGATATTTTCCCCTTGGGTTATGTCTTTTGCCTGTAATACAAGAATATCTCTAGTTTTAACAGTTTCTATGGCTCCTCTAAAGGTATAGCCATTTATTACCTCTGCAAAATTTGATATTTTCATATACATACAGATAGTATACTGCATTTAAACTAAAAAAGCAAGCCCCTAGCCTGTGGATAACCTTTTGCTCTATGATATATAGGGTTTTAGATAAGGTGTTCCTTTTGAAAACTTAAATAACTCGATTTACTTAAAATAACATGATCGGTAATTTCAATTCCTAAAATTTTTCCTGCTTCAATCAGCCGTTCGGTGATTTTCTTATCTTCGGTAGACGGATTTAGATCTTGAGACGGATGATTATGAGCAATTATTATGCTTGCTGAATGGAGAGCAATTGCTGGTTCAAAAACTTCTCTTGGATGGACAAGACTTGAGTTAAGTGTGCCGATTGAAATAATTTGTCTTTCAATTAATCTATTTTGTGTATCTAAATAAAATGCGAGAAAATGTTCTTTCTTTGATTCACAGATGTCAGAGCATGATTTCCAAACATCTTTAGCCGATAAAATTTCTGTTTTATTATCGGAATTTAATCTTTTCCCTAATTCAAACAATGCGAACACTTGCGAAGCTTTAGCATTACCAAGTCCTTTTATTTCTAATAAATCTTTTAGTGTTATATTTTTTATTCCAATTTTTTCAACGACTTTTAGAATTTTTTTAGAAAGTTCAAGAACATTCAACCCTTTTATTCCAGAACCGAGAAGAATTGCGAGAAGTTCGTGGTCTTTTAATTTGCCAGAGCCGTATTTCGCAAGTTTTTCGCGTGGTAAATCTACTTTGTCAAAATCCTTAATTTTCATAACTCAATCATCTCACTTTTTTATTTATTTTTCAATCAAAATTTTGGTATAATCTATTTATGCCCTCTGACGAAAATATAATTTCTGCCAAACCCGCGCCTTTGGCGGGGCAAGAATCTATTCCATCAAGCCCCCAAGAGCCCACAGAGCCAGTACCCGAAATTACCCCTGTTTCCGCTAGTGTCGATATGCCCCCTGAAACCCCAGAATCCCCTAAAAACGCAGATATCCCCGTTTCCCTCAATAATGATAATCCTCAAAATGAGCCTATTTCTACCCTTGGCCCTGAAGAAGCAAAACCCAAAGAATTACCCGCCGAAGGCGGAAAAGCTGAAGGAATTTCTGAACCTGTGCAAGCTTTTGAACCCCGAACGGCTCAAATACCAGTAAATGAGCCGTTGAAGTCTGAGAGTGAGCCGTTGACTCAAACTAAGGCGGAGGCAACGCCTCCGCCGGTAATTCCAACTTCTCGAAGTAGCGTTTTAGAACTTCTCAATAAAGCAAAACTTGCAATCCAATTCAGAAAAAGAAAAAAACTGGATCGGATTATAAATTTGTTTTCCACTAAATCTAAAATCACAAACGACGAAGTCGAAAAGTTTTTGCACGTTTCGGATGCAACTGCTACAAGATATCTCTCACAACTAGAAAAAGAAAATAAAATTAAGCAAACCGGAAAAACTGGGCATTCGGTATTTTATTCTAAAATATAAAAAATGGACGAAGAATTTAAAAAAGAAGATTCAGAAGAAGTTGACGAAGAAATTTTGGAACTTATGGAAAATCATGGATTAGATCAAGATGAAGCCGAACATGTAAAAGAAATTATGGATACGGAAGGATTGGATGAAGAAGAAGCGGTTGAGCTGAAAGATGATTTGTAAATTCTAGGGAGTCCGCCGTCTCCTCTTTTCCTCACGGCGGTTTTGTGCGCGAACGGGTGGGTGGGTCAAGCACATGCATTTTTCCGCCTCGGGCATTTCCGCTAGGGTGTCCACGACTAAAGGAC
>MFTH01000001.1:13674-28065 GCA_001786765.1 Candidatus Nomurabacteria bacterium RIFCSPHIGHO2_01_FULL_37_25 | reverse complement strand
AGGCGCAAGTGTCATTCGTCAAAATCCTGCGGATTTTGTCCGAAATACATTCGAACTTCGTCCAATACACACCGCATTAGGTCAAGAGTTTCGGTTGGGCGGGCGGGTATTAGTAAATAGAACTTAATATTTAGATTATGACATTAATCATCACTGCAATTAACAAATCAGCTGTTGTTCAGGCTTCTGATAGACGACTAACAAAAATTTTTAAAGATGGAAAAGTTAAATTTGAAGATAACGCCAATAAGGCTATTTGCGTGAGTAATCGGGATGCTAAGTTTGGGATAGCTTATACGGGTTTGGCGGAAGTACGCATCTTTGATAAAATCATAAGAACCGACGAATTGATTATAGATTACCTAGCCAAGATTAACGCTGGAGATAAAACACTTCGGGAAATAGTAAAGGCTCTTGCAAATTATGTCACTCCAATTATTAACAAACAGAATGTTGAAAAAAACCATAGGCGTACAACCCTTGTCATTGCAGGATTTTTTAAAGGAAGACCTTTTGTTGGTGGGATATCGAATTTTGAAGACGAAAATGGAGAGTTGTTGCCTGTCAAAGATGTGTTTGAATTTTGGATAAAGTGCCTCTCTCCTACCGATGAGAGTCCATATTTATTTATGGTAAATGGTCTGGAAAAAGTGGTCGATGACACATTCGAGCCGAGGATGAATAAAAAAGGGGGGAAAATTGCGAATCAATCAAATAAAGGACTAGCGCGAGAGTTAGTATTACTTATCAGGTGGGCGGCACATCATCCAACGATCGGAAAGTATATCGGGCAAAACTGCATGACGACCATTATTCCGGCAGAAGGTGACTTTATCACTGAATATCATCCATTAAAGGTTTCGCCTTCCTCATACACGCCACATTTAATCCAACCAGGAATAGTATTTAAGAATGTCCAAATTAAAAGGGTTATGTCTCCCTCATAATCTGGATGTTCGTCAAAGTAGGTTTGGATTTTATACAATATACACCGCCTCCGCAAAATCTAAGACAAGTTGTGTTATAATTTATACCATTAATTAATCAACGTATTTATGCTTAAAGAATTCAAACAATTTTTACTTCGGGGCAATGTGGTTGATTTAGCAGTCGGTGTTGTGGTCGGGGCGGCTTTTGGAACTATTGTTACCGCTTTAGTGAATGATTTAGTAACTCCTTTTTTAGCGGCTATTATCAAAGTGCCTGATTTCGGAGGACTTTCATTTACTCTAAATGGCTCGCATTTCATGTACGGCCACTTTATTAATGCGCTCATTTCATTCATCCTTGTGGCAGGCGCGATTTTCTTTTTTGTGGTCAAACCAATGAATACACTCATCGCGCATTCTCGCAAAGAACCGCCGGCAGATCCTACTACTAAGAAGTGCAAGGAATGTTTAAGTGAAATACCACTTGAAGCAAAACGTTGTTCGCATTGCGCGCAAGTTGCATCTTAATAAAAATAATTATGAAAAAAATCAAAAATTATCATGTCAATCAAAAATCTGGATTTTAAATTTATAAATTTATCTCATAAATATTTTGTGCCTGTGGCGCGATTTGGCTTGTTTGTTATTTTCTTTTGGTTTGGGTTTTTGAAAGTTATAGGTCTATCTCCCGCAAGCGACTTAGTGCAAGCGCTCTTTGAACAGACGATAAATTTTATGTCGTTTAATCAATTTATCGTTCTTTTCGGGCTTTTTGAATGTTTAATTGGAATACTTTTTATTATTCCCGGTCTTGAACGTCTGGCAATAGTCTTGCTATTTTTTCATATGGTTACTACCTTTATGCCTTTATTCATTTTGCCGGCAGTTACTTGGAGCGGATTTCTGATACCTACATTGGAAGGTCAGTATATAATAAAAAACCTTGTAATAATTTCTACCGCTATTGGCATCGCTTCTAACCTGCATTCAAAAAATGGAGTAAAATAGAAAGATGGCTTCTATTTTTAAAGAAGAATACAACAAGCTGAATCAGGCTCAAAAGGAAGCAGTGGATTCTATTGACGGCCCGGTGATGGTGGTGGCAGGCCCCGGGACTGGCAAGACGCAGATATTGGCACTGCGAATAGGAAGAATATTGTCAGAAACTGATACAAAATCAGACGGTATTTTGTGTCTTACTTTTACTAATTCTGCGGTCAAAGCCATGCGAGAAAGGTTGCGCAAATATATAGGCTCTGAGGCTAATAAAGTAAAAGTTTCCACTTTTCATAGTTTTGGCATGGATATGTTGGAGAAGTATTTTCCAATTTTAGGTTTAGACAAAGCTCCTAGAATTATGGATGAAAGGGGAGATGTGACGATTTTGTGTGATAAAATTTTACAAAATAATGATTGGGAATATCTCCGTCCGCGTTCTGACACTTCTAGATATTTTCAAGACCTCAAAAGCCTTGTTTCTTTATTAAAGAGAGAGCGTATTACTCCGGAAGATTTTGAAAATACGATAAAAATTGAAATTGAAAATATTAAAAAAGATCCTGAAAGTTTTTCTTCTCGCGGAGAAAGTAAAGGTAGATTAAAAAAAGATGTGGAAAAAAGAATTGAGGGTTTAGAACGAACGCTAGAAGCGGTAAAGTTTTACAGTCTTTATGAAATAGAAAAAAAAGGAAAAAATTTATTTGACTACGATGATATTTTAGAAGCTTTAAATAAAATAGTAGAAGATTCAGAAGAAGCAAAAGAATATATTAAGACAAATTTTCTATATGTTTTGATTGACGAACATCAGGATTCCAGCAATGCGCAAAATAAATTTTTAGAGAATGTGTGGGGTGATGTGGAAAAACCCAATATTTTTGTAGTCGGTGATGATCGCCAGCTTATATACGGTTTTGGCGGAGCATCTCTCGAATATTTTGAAAATTTTAAAAATGCTTTTGGTAAAGCGAAGCTCATTACCTTGTCCGAAAACTATCGTTCAACTCAAAATATTTTAGATTCTTCACATAATCTGCTAAAAAGTTCTATTTCTAAAGTAAAACTTAAAAGCAATCACAAAGAAAATCACCCTATTCGTTTAGTCGAAGCCTATTATGAAAGAGATGAGATTATTTCATGCGCTCTTGAAATCAAAAAGAAATTGAATTCAATTGACCCTAATAATATGGCTATTTTGGTTCCAAAGAATAAACAAGTGCGAAGCGCGATAACAATCTTAAAAGATATGGGGATACCGGTCTCTGGAGGCGAGATGGTTGATTTTTTTGAATCCCACGAGGCTATTTCATTTTTACGAGTTTTGAAAATTATCGAGAACCCAAGCGATGGCGTGGCATTAGCCGAATCTTTTTTTGATAAAAATTCTATGATTTCACCGCTTATGGCTCACGAGTTTTTAAAAAATAATAAGATGCGTGATTTTTCTCTCTTGAATGCAGTGGGAGAAAAAAATAATTTATTTAATAGTGAGAACAAAATTAATCTCTGGCTTAGAAAATTAAAGTCTTGGCTCGATTATTCTTCTCTGCCTTTATATTCTTTTATTCAAAAAGTCGGCGCTGAATTTTTACTTGATACTGCGAAGAATCACGAAGAGTTGATAATTCGGATTGAAGTCTTGCGTACAGTATTACATCTGGTTTTAATGCAAAATGAAAAAAATTCTAATTTGAATTTAAATAACTTTTTGGATTTTATTGATAGGCTTCAAAGTTATGGAGAAAATATACCGCTTGCGGTATTTGGAGCTGATGAAGGAGTGAAGGTGCGAACTATACATGGGTCCAAAGGACTTGAATTTGATTTTGTGTGGATAGCGCACATGGACGAGAGGTCATTTAGCGGGAGGAAAGTCGGTGGTTTTTCTCTGCCGGAATCCATAAAAGAAAGAGTTGAGACTCGTGACGAAGAAGTTTTAAAAAGGCAATTATATGTGGCTATCACGCGAGCTAAAAGATTTTGCGCTATTTCTTATGCTTTAAAATCATATATTGGAGGAGATCAGGAATTGGCAGGTATCGTAGCTGATATTGCTCATAATTTTGAAAAACAAAACGCAGATGAAACAGAAAAAATTATTTTAAAGAGCGACGAGCGCATTTTTGTTGAAACTAAAAAAGGAATAGAAAAAAATACTAAATTAGATGGTCTGATAAAATTAGTTGCTCGTGATTATGAAGATAAGAAAGTTTCTGTGTCGCTTTTAAATAATTTTTTTGAATGTCCTTGGAAGTGGTATTTTCGAAATCTACTTCAGTTGCCAGAATTAAAATCTGAAAGTCTGGAATTCGGAAATATCGTGCACAGTTCCATCGATGCAATTTTAAAATTAGATAAAAAACCAAATAAAGAAGAATTACAAAATATTGTTCTTTTTCAGGTAAAAAAATCTGGTTTTGGTGATGAAAGAAAACAAAAAGAATTGATTAAATTAGCTTTAAACATAATTTCTAAGTGGGTAGATAAAAGGTTAAGTGAAATAAGTAAAAACAGAGAAAATGAAAAAAGTATTTCTGTGAGTGATGATAGATTCCCATCTTTAAATATTTACGGGAAATTGGATTTAATAGAATATTTAGACAAAAAAAATGCGCGAGTAACGGATTTCAAAACCGGGAATGTGCGCAAAAAAAGTGAAATAGAAAAAACAGATGAAGAAGGAAGAATGAGCTCGTATTTGCGTCAACTCGCTATGTATTCGTATCTTATAGAACAGAGTTCTAGGAATAAGTTACATGTTAAGGAAAGTAGGCTTGAGTTCTTGGAAACCAAAGATGCGAGGGAAACTTTCTATTACAAAGTAATTACTCAAAAAGAAATTAGTCTTTTAGTGCAAGATATCAAAGATTATGACGGTTTTCTCAAGTCCGGGGAATGGGTAGGCAGGCCTTGTAATTATAATTCTTACGGAAAAAACACAGAGTGTGAATATTGTAAAATGGCGGAGATTTATAAATAGTCACCACATGAATAAAAACAAAAATAAAGAATTGTTAAATTTTCTGCGATAGCAGAGTTTCTAACAATTTGGTATACTTTGTGTATGAGTATTATATATGACATATTAAAAGAGCTTTGTGAAACATCTGTGAATTACAAAGGTATGCGTGTAAATCTTTTAGGTTTACCAAAGTTTAAGAATTATCCGCCTAGTTCACTGCGTGGCACAATGTCTTATTTAATCAAAGGAGGTTTTGTTGAAGAAAATGATGGATTATATGTTACTCCAAAAGGCAAGAATTATATAAAAAGAAAAATTGATTCGTTGACACAATTTGATTTTAAATTTCACAAAGATGCGCCCAAAAATCTGATAGTTATGTTTGATATTCCAGAACCAAAGAAAGCAGAAAGGGAGTGGCTACGTTGGCATCTCAAGAAGTTTAATTACCTAATGATCCAGAAAAGTGTTTGGGTCGGGCCGTCACCTCTACCTAAAGAATTTTTAGATTATATCAAAAGTATTGGTCTCGAAAATGACCTCAAAACATTTAAGCTAGCGAAAGAATATAATTTCAAAAACAAAAAACTCTAGATTTGTTAGATTTTCTGCTATCGCAGAGTTTGTAACAATAATATTAGAATCAAAATGATTGTTGTGAAATTTAAAATTTTGTAGATTTCCCCTTTCTCCTTTTTTTCTTATTAACCTAGAAATTATCTAAGAATCTTGTAATTTAGCTTTTTTGGTTATAATATAGCTTATATGGAATATCAGATTATCCTTTTCTATAAATATATTTTTATTGCAGACCCTGAAGTGGTGGCCAAGAAACAACGAGAAATCTGCGAAAAGCTAGGAATCACAGGCCGATGCATAATTGCAAATGAAGGTATTAATGCCACTTTTGAGGGAACGAAAGAAAATATTAAAGAATATGTAAAAGAGCTGGAAAAGGACAAAAGATTTTTGAACATACATTTCAAATTAAGTTCTGGCAATGGTAATGCATTTCCAAAATTATCCATCAAAATGCGCAAAGAAATCGTGTCGCTCAACTTGGGAACTTGTGATGTAGACCCTAACGAGATTACCGGCATACATTTAAAACCAGAAGAACTTCACGAGTGGCTTGTCCCGAGTAAAATCGAGGGAATAAAAACCAAAAAAGAATTTTATATTATTGATATGCGAAATGCTTATGAGCATAAAGTTGGCCATTTTGAAAACTCTATTTTACCGCCGATTGAAAATTTTAGAGATTTGCCGAAAGTAGTGGAGCAAATCGCGCATTTGAAAAACAAAACTGTGCTCACTGTTTGTACCGGAGGCGTGCGTTGTGAGAAAGCTTCTGGATTTTTAATTAAGGAAGGTTTTACAGATGTCTATCAACTAGATGGCGGGATAGTGAGTTATATGGAAAAATACCCAAATGAAGATTTCCAAGGGAAGCTTTATGTTTTTGACGGGCGAGTTACTATGGGCCCCTCGGCTTTGCTCGGGACAGGTCTGTATACTGACGACCCAAAACACAAAATAATAGGTAAATGCGATGTTTGCAAAGAGCAATCTGAGAATTATGTGAACTGCGCAAACCCGATTTGTCATAGACATTTTATTAACTGTGAAAATTGTTTGGTAAAAAATAACGGCAAAGCCTTTTGCCCCGGTGGGTGCGTATTGTCTCGTCATGGGCGCAAGATTAGTAGGGTTCAGGCGAATTTGGTAGAATAATAAAACATGGACAAAGAAAATAAAAAAGCTACAGAACACCCACTTTCAATTTTAGCAAACGAAGCTTATCAGGCTTTTTCTGAAATGGGTTTTGAGATTGCATTGGGTCCGGAACTTGAAAGTGAATGGTATAACTTTGATGTTTTAAATGTTCCAGGAGATCATCCGGCGCGAGATATGCAAGACACTTTTTGGATAAAAGATAAACAGGGTTATGTTTTACGCACACATTGCACAAGCGTATCTGCTCGTCAGATTGAAAAAGCAGGCAAAGAGGGGAGACTTCCTTGCGCTTTTATTTCAATAGGAAAAGTATTTAGAAATGAAGCTACGGATGCGACTCATGAAATGCAATTTTATCAAATAGATGGAGTTATGATAGGGAGCATAGAAGACGGGATTTCACTTGCTAACTTAAAAGGTGTGCTTGCGCGATTTTATAAAAAAATGTTAGGTGAAGATTCTGAAGTAGAATTTCGTCCGAGCTTTTTTCCTTTTACTGAACCTTCTATTGAAATTCATGCAAAATTTAAAGGCAAATGGCTTGAAATGATGGGTTCTGGGCAGTTGCATCCAAATGTATTAAAAAATTGTGGACTGGATCCTACAAAAGTTCAAGGTTTTGCTTTCGGCGGAGGTTTAGACCGTATTGCTATGATTAAATGGGGCATTCCTGATGTGCGCCTTTTTTATCAGGGGGATTTAAGACTCAATCAATTTTAACGTTTCACTATGAAAATTTCTTATAATTGGCTCAAATGGTACATACCTGAAGTTCCAGAACCAGATAAATTGGCAGACATTTTTACTTACCATATTGCAGAAGTAGAGGGAGTAGAGAAAAAGGAAGATGACACTATCTTTGATATAAATATTTTACCAAACCGCGCTCACGATCTGCTCTCTCATCAAGGCATCGCTCGCGAGCTCGCTTCGCTTTTGAATATAAAATATGTTGACTCTGCGCCAGAATATAAAATTCCTGCCTCCGTTAAAGCTTTGGCGGGCAAATCCGAATTAAAAATCGATATTCAATCTGACAAGTGTCGCAGATATATGGGCAGAATTATTCGTAATGTAAAAGTTGGTTCAAGTCCGGAGTGGGTGGTCAAACATTTAGAATCTATCGGACAGAGAAGTATAAATAATTTGGTAGATGCGGCGAATATTCTGATGTATGACTGTGGTCAGCCGGCTCACGTTTTTGACCTTGATAAAGTTGAAGGTGGACTCGTCATAAGAAATGCAAAGATTGGAGAAAAAATGACTACGCTAGACAATCGTGATTTAGAATTGAGTGGACAGGATTTATTGGTTGCTGACTTTAAAATGGCGCTCGGTCTTGCGGGAATTAAGGGTGGTAAAATAGCCGAAGTAACCGCAGAAACAAAAAATGTTATTATTGAAATCGCAAATTTTGATCCGATAGTTACTAGGAAATCAGCGGTACGCGCGAATATTTTTACCGATGCGCGAAAGCGTTTTGAAAATGATTTATCACCAGAGTTAGGACCTTATGCAATGCGAGAACTCTCAGCTTTGATTTTTGAAATGTGTCCGGAGGCTATTTTTGAAGACATTGTAGATGTTTATCCACACAAGCAGGGAATTCGAAAACTTTCTTTTTCAGCTGATAAAATTTCAAAGATTTTAGGTTTAAAAGTTTCTGTGAAAGAAATAGAAGATATTTTGAAGAGATATAATTTTCAATATAAAGAAAATAAAGGGAAATTTGAAATTCTCCCGCCACCTATGCGCCTTGATTTGGAAATAGAAGAAGATATGGCGGAAGAAATAGGCAGGATTCTAGGATATGACAAAGTAAAAGGGGAAATACCCGAAATCAATTTTAAGCCGAAAATTAATGAAACATATAAAAATATTACTTTTGCTAGAAATAAATTACTTTCTCTGGGATACAATGAAGTCATGACTTATACTTTTTCTGATAAAGGGGAAATAGAGTTAAAAAATAGCGCTTCTGATAAAAAGTTTTTACGGACGAATTTGTCAGATGGTTTACGCGAAAGTATAAAACTCAACCAACTCAACGCTCAATTTTTAGGAATGAATGAAATTAAAGTTTTTGAAATTGGAACTATATTTAAAAAGGGCAAGGAAGAATTGCATGTAGCTTATGGGGATAAAAAAGAAGTAAAAGAAATGAGTTTAGCAGAATACACGAAATCGGCGGGGTCATTTTTGAATGGTCTGGCTGGGGTAGGGGACCCAGAGAACCGAGGACCTGAAAAAAAGACCCTGCCGATGAAGTTCCAAATGTGGTCCTTGTTTCCTTTTATTGCGCGCGATATTGCTGTGTTTGCACCGGAAGGAATAAAAAGCGTAGATGTGGCAGAAGTAATAAAAGAAAATATGGGGAATATGGTAACACGAGGTCCGGAGCTTTTCGACGAATTCAAAAAGGGTGGCAAGACCTCTTATGCGTTTAGATTGATTTTCCAGTCTTATGACAGGACATTAACCGACGCTGAAGTGGGTGATATTATGACTAAAATAACCAACAAGATTAAAGAAAATAGTGGCTGGGAAGTTAGATAAGAGTTATCCACAGCGAGGACTTTACACAAATAAAATAAGTGATATATTCTAACCGTGAATCGAAATATTGAACAAAGTAAATATTCTCGCGCAGTCGCATTTTTACTCATTAGCCTCAAGTCTAAATCTAGAAGGCTGATATTTGCGCTGTAAAATCTCTAAAAATAAAATTACAACTCAAACACCAGCCTTCTAGACAAAGGTTGTTTTTGTTTAGGTGGAAGGGGCTGGATTGTTCTTAAACAATCTAAATAAAATTGTGTCCAAGGGGCACAAAAAAAAGGGGGGGGTAAAATGTCAGCGAAAAAAAGTAAAATAAAAAAGTTCAATAGAAGGATTTTTTATAGAGAAAATCCCCACTTGCGCCCAAAGAGGGCGCAAGTGGTGATAATCGATCTGGCGGAGGAAGAGGAGTCCCTCCGCCGAGAGGAAAAAAAAGGATAATTTTTATCCCATAAACGAAACCAGCAATGCCGAAAGGAGGAAACGTTGCTGGTTTTACATTTATAGTCAATTCTATTTCCACTAGTAAATATTATAAAAATTTACTAAAACAATTTCATAAACTTATGAAATTATTCGCACGAATGTTCTGGTGAAAAGAACATTTTAGTGCTATTATAGACGAATATTATGAAAAAAGAAAAGGAGGAAAAGAATGGAAAAGGGCCCGCCGTCGCTAAAGCTATGGCGGGCGTGCACCATTATGATGCTTCAGGTATATCTGTTTTAGAGGGGCTAGAGCCTGTCAGACGCCGTCCGGGGATGTATATCGGCACCACAGGCCCGGAAGGGTTGCATCATCTAGTCTGGGAGATTTTTGACAATTCAAGAGATGAAGCGATGGGAGGTTTTTGTAACGATATTGAAGTAGTTCTTCTGCCGGGCAATCGCGCGCGAGTAGCGGACAATGGACGAGGCATACCGGTAGATATTCATAAAAAAACAAAAGTTTCCGCGCTGGAGACGGTGATGACGACCTTGCATGCTGGAGGGAAATTCGGCGGAGAGGCCAGCGGGTATAAAGTTTCTGGCGGTCTGCATGGAGTGGGCGCGTCGGTGGTGAACGCTCTTTCTAGTTATTGTAAAGTGGAAGTGCATAAAGATGGTGGTAAGTATTTTCAAGAATATTCGGAAGGTAAAAAAAAGGCCTCTGTGAAAAAAATTGGTGCGTCAAAACTTCACGGAACTATCATTACTTTTGAGCCGGATCAGGAAATTTTTAAAGATCTTAAATTTGATTGGCATACAGTCGTTAACCACATTCGTCAGCAAGCCTATTTGGTAAAAAGTTTGAGGATTTTGATAATCGACGCCCGGGAGTGGGACAACAAAAAGGGGCTAGACGACAGTGATGTTTTTTATTTCAGAGATTTGGGTCTAGAGTGCCCATCAGTTTCTTTTTATTTCGAAGGCGGATTAATTTCTCTTATAAAATATTATAATAAATTCCAAAAACCTATTCAGGATAAAATTTTTTATATTGAAAAAGAATTAGACAATGTAGGTGTGGAGATAGCTCTGCAATATGTAGATGACATAACTGACCGCATAATTCCTTTTGCTAACAATATCAACACCCCCGAGGGAGGCACACATGTGACAGGTTTTAAAACTGCGCTTACGAGGACGCTAAATACTTATTGTAAAAAGCGAGAAATGATGAAAGAGTCTGAAGGGGGATTTACCGGTGAAGATGTTTTAGAAGGTCTAACCGCAGTCATTTCTGTAAAACTTCCCGAGATTCAATTTGAAGGTCAAACAAAAGCAAAATTAGGCAGTCAGGAAGCTCAAGGAGCGGTGGCTACGGTATTTGGCGAAGCCTTTAATAATTTCTTAGAAGAAAATCCAGACGATGCAAAGGCTATAATAAATAAGTCTATTTTAGCTCTAAAGGCGCGTAAAGCTGCGAAAGCCGCAAAGGACTCAATCCTGCGAAAAGGCGCGCTAGAGGGAATGACGCTTCCGGGTAAATTGGCGGATTGTCAAAGCAAAAATGCTTCGGAGTCTGAATTATTCTTGGTGGAGGGAGATTCCGCAGGAGGTAGCGCCAAGCAAGGTAGAGATAGACGTACTCAAGCCATACTTCCACTGCGTGGGAAAATTCTAAATGTTGAAAGAGCGCGCATTGACAAAATGCTAGCTTCAAAAGAAGTAAAGTCATTGGTCATCGCTATGGGTACTTCTATTGGAGACACTTTTGATTTAGAGAAGATGCGTTATCATAAAATAATTATTGCGACTGACGCCGATGTCGATGGTTCGCATATTCGCACTTTACTCCTAACGCTCTTTTATAGATACTTTAGACAAGTCATTGATGCGGGATATATTTATATTGCTCAACCGCCACTTTATAAAATAAAAAAAGGCAAAGAGATTTCTTACGCTTACACTGATGCTGAAAAATTAAAAATCGTCGGCAAGAGCGCTGATGTAAGTGAGATAGAGGAAGTAGCCCCGACGCTCGAAGAGGTCGGGGTCCCGACTCCTGACGAAGATCAGGACGTCGGGAAAGGAAAGTCCACTAGAATACACATTCAGCGCTTCAAAGGTTTGGGTGAAATGAATCCAGAAGAACTCTGGGAGACGACGATGGACCCTGCTCATCGCGTTCTTAAAAAGGTGAATATTGATGACGCTGAAGAAGCGAATAAAATTTTTGATATCCTTATGGGCTCTGAAGTTCCACCTAGAAAATCTTTTATTCAGTCCAACGCTAAATTAGCCGAGATTGACATCTAAATCGTAAATTAAGAAACACTCGTCGAAGGCATGTCTTTTTTAGGGGGTTTCGAGGCTGTCGAGCCGAGAACTTCAGGATTTTTCAAGCTTCGAAAAATCCGTACCCTAGAAAAAGACATGCCCAGAAAGAGTTTTGTAATTTAAAGCTAGTCTAGTCGTGTTTCATTGGCGTTGCGTAATATTTTTCACTACCGCCATAAACTTTTCTGACTAATATAGTAAGTAGCAGAATTAGTATTGCAAAGAATATCCATTGGACTAAACCAGAAGGCATAAAACTATCTGACCCGAAAATAGTACTGGCTACGAAGTCGTTCAAAGCATCAGTATTAGTATTTTTTGTAGAAGTTGTTTTTGTTTTGGCGACTGTTTTAGAAGCAGTTGTGGCTCTTGCGTTTGGATTTACAGTGTTTGAATAAACGACTGGCGTTGGACTATTATAAGGGGTAACATAACCAGGCATATTTGGATAGGTTTGCGTTGGATAAATATATATTGGCGCAGGGGGGTAGTAAGTATTAGGATAATAATACTGATTATTATTGAAGCTTGGATTGTTATAAGGAGTAACATAACCCGGTATATCCGCGTTCGCTTTTGCGGGTATGATTATTATTCCAAAAATAAATACAGTAAATACTGCAAAACTGAAAAGTATTTTTTGTTTTATTTGATTATTTAACATGCACATAGTATAGCACCTTTTAACCAAAATGTCAAATTTTTCGTAGGCGCATTCAACCTGTTAATGCAATACTTGAGTACTAGCATAAATAAAAAAGGCGTCACAGAACTTGGTTTTGTCCGTGACGCCTTGGGATCGGTTGGTGTTATCTACACACCCGCCGACCTTTTTTGTCTCTATAGCAGTGGCGATGAGCGCCGCCTCCACGATGACGGGGGTCTAGGGACATACCACCCATCCCGTGGAATTCCCTCCCCCGGTCGTAGTGTCTTCTCCCGTAGGAGAAGCGAGGATACCCGTAGTAGGGGTCCCCGTAGATCACCGGCCGGTTGGACTCGGCAACGCCCATTTGGGTGTGGCCTTTGAGCCCCTCCTTTTTTAGTTCAAAATTTAATTGTGCCTCCGATTTCTCGGAGACTTTTTCTGTTGTCCTGATCCCGCCATCGGGGTCGACAACCCTCGTTGTCTCTTTGATGATGCCCGGACCTGGGACATCTCCCAGGTTCGTGTACCGCGTCACCGCGGTACACCCGCCCAACAATGACGACAACAAAACCAAAACCGAAACCGAAATTAAATTTCTCATTTTCCTTCTCTCCTTCGTAATTCAGCACGCAAGTGTGCCTACATTTTAAAGAACTTTTTTTGCTTATTACCTCTCACAGTATAACATATTAAAAATATTTGTCAAGCTAATTTGACTTAAAAATATGGCTATTTTGTATATTTTAGAAATTCTTGTGCCGGGGAGAGGACTTGCACCTCCATGGGATTGCTCCCGCTTGCTCCTAAGGCAAGTGCGTCTTCTAATTTCGCCACCCCGGCAATATTTGTAACGCTATTTTTTTCTTTCTTGATAAGCATATCACATTTTTTGAATAAATCACTTTTAGTATAGTGATAGTATCATTTTTACCAAAAGTAAGTGTGTAGACCGAAGACTTATCTGTTTTTGAAATTGAGCCACCTTTCACCCGAAATAATTTTCGGGAAGATTTTAGAATCCACTCCAAAAATATTTTACTTGCCGAACACAACCTAAGTTTGTATTGTGGATACCGACTTTCTGGGTGAGTTGATATAGATATACTTCCATCACCATCTATACACCCCCTAAAGAAGTGAGGAAAGTATTTATGAGGGATTTTTAATTCTGAAATAGTTTTAGATTTTTTTGGAGTTAGACCTAAATTCAATAAAAATTCAAAGAAATTCTTATCCCCAAATTGTAGTACATAATATTTTTTTTCTTTCTCACTTCCTCGTGCTTTTTTGCCGATTTTATTTTTAATTCCTAAACATTTCTTGCAATTTTCCATCATCTCATAATCTTTTGAGGTAATATGTAAATGTCGTAAATCAGGTGATAAGTTACCGTCTGTTGCTATTACTCCTATTACATATGCGAAATTATTATTCCAAATTAATTTTATTTTACTTTTTCTGTATCCCATACCTTTATTATACTAAAACATATAGCGTCTGCCAATGTTTAAAAAAAATTGAACACTTTTCTTCACCTTTATTCTTAGTGTGCGCCCTGAAGGGATCGAACCTTCGACCTTATCCTTAAGAGGGATCTGCTCTACCAGCTGAGCTAAGGGCGCAAAATGATCTAAAAGACCTACCAAAACAGCTAAGGGCGCAAAATGATCTTTAGACCTACCAAAACAGCTAAGGGCGCAAATACACATACATTTTACTTTCTAAATTTATCATAATTATTTATATTTTGAAAGTTTTATTAAAAAATGTTAGATTATATAAATGGCCTGGTA
>MFTH01000001.1:0-13634 GCA_001786765.1 Candidatus Nomurabacteria bacterium RIFCSPHIGHO2_01_FULL_37_25 | reverse complement strand
TAGCCAAGTGGTAAGGCATTCCTCTGCAAAAGGAATATACGGCGGTTCAATTCCGCCCCAGGCCTCCAGGCATATGAAATTGCCATATATGTTTAAATTGCCCGAGTGGCGGAACTGGTATACGCGCACGACTTAAAATCGTGTCTCGTAAGGGATGTGGGTTCGATTCCCACCTCGGGCACCACAGAACTCAACGTATATAAAAATTATGATAACAGTATATGTATATACATTTATAAGTGTGGCGATAGCGAGTCGTATCTCTTTAAAGTAAATTTAATTTAAAGTATAAACAAACACACTAACAATGAAAATACTAAAAATTGACCCAGTTCATATTAAGTCTGATTTTATAAGACAAGCCGCTCGTGTTCTACGGCGGGGGAGTTTGGTGGTTTTCCCAACAGAAACAGTTTATGGTATTGGCGCGGATGTTTTCAATGAAAAAGCGGTAGCTAAAATTTTTATTGTTAAACAACGCATGGCTGATAACCCTATTATTGTGCATATCGCGCAAATGAGCGATTTAAAAAAATTAGCTCGTAATGTTTTGCCACAAGCTCTATTGCTTGCTAAACATTTTTGGCCTGGGCCTTTAACTTTGATTTTGTCTAAAAAGAGAGAGGTGTCGCAAATAGTAACCGGAGATAATGACACTGTCGCTGTTCGTATGCCGGATCATCCAGTTGCTTTGGCTTTGATAAAAGCTGTCAAATCTCCCATAGCCGCTCCTTCAGCCAATCTTTCTGGGAAACCAAGCGCGACTGATGTTGCTCATGCGTTGTCTGATTTTGGTGACAAAATTGATGTGTATATTGATTCTGGTCCTGCAAAGATCGGATTAGAATC
The DNA here is from genome assembly GCA_001786765.1 of Candidatus Nomurabacteria bacterium RIFCSPHIGHO2_01_FULL_37_25. Taxonomy (GTDB): domain Bacteria; phylum Patescibacteriota; class Minisyncoccia; order Phycocordibacterales; family UBA9973; genus UBA9973. The sequence goes on along the minus strand of MFTH01000001.1, from coordinate 12,785 downwards.
CACTGTGCTTGATTTGACTGTGAACCCGCCAGAGATTCTGCGTCCTGGCGCTATAACTAAAGAAATTTTACAAAAATTTTTAGGACGAGTTGTTGATAATAAAAATCATCCTAAAAATAAAATACGCTCGCCCGGAATGAAGTACCGACATTATGCGCCAAACGCTCGGCTTGTATTAGTTAATGGCAATCCAAAAATTATAGTTAAAAAAATGCAAGCTCTTTTGGGAAAATTTAAAAAAGAAGGCAAGAAAGTCGGAATTATTGCTAGTAAAGAAACAGTAGCGCATTGTCGTCAGGCTGATTCCGTGGTAATTCTTTCTACTCGTCGTAATCTAAAAATGGCGGCCCATAAGTTGTTTCGCGCTTTGCGTAGGTTTGATGATGAGCGTATGGATATTATTATTTCTGAAACATTTCCGGAACGCGATATAGGAAAAGCCATTATGAATCGATTACGGAAAGCCGCGACAAGTTAATTATTTTTCTCGAAGAAGTTCGTCAATTTTTTGTCTGTGTTTTTCACCCAGGTCTATAGCAAAATCAACAAAAGGAATATTTTTTGTAGTCATATTTTTTTTAAAAAATTCTCGTAATTCTGGTTTTTTGCGTTTAGCAAACTCTAGCGCGTTTTTTTCTTTTCCTTCGGGCAATACCGTGATAAATATAGTTGCTCGTTTCAAATCAGGGGAGCAAGTCGCGGAAGTTACGGTAATTAAGGAAGTTCGGTTATTTTCTCGTCCCAGAAATATTGCCGCGTTTTCTTTGATGTAACTTGCCATTTTTTCATTTCTTTGAGTCATTGTTTTTTAATGAATATTCGTTAGTTGTTATATTTTTTGCTATCGCAGAGTTTCTAACATTTTTATTTTTGAGCTATTGAAGATAGTTCTAGAATGTCACCTTGCGCAATTTCTATTTTTGATTCAATCATCATACCGAATTCCGATCCTTCTTCTACGATATTAGTTTTTATTTTTTCTTTCTCCAAATTTACAATTTTCCCGCGTCCGATTTCAAATTCCCGACGCATTATCTTAACTGTGCCATTCAAAACAAGATGTCCCTCTATCACTTTTCCACCTATTATTTGACGTTCCTTGGTGCGACTGAAAGCTCTGATGATTTTTGCTCGGCCTGTTGTTTCTATTGTTTCAATCTTTGGTCTTAATTTCTGCATTTGCTCAGTAAGCCACTCATTCATCTTATAAATAATGTCAAAAAATGAAATAGACATTCCTCTTTTTTGAGCTACTTCGAGAGCGCTTTTGTCAGCTTTTACATTAAATCCAATTATTATTATATTTTGACTATTAGATATGTTTTTTATATCAGATTCAGAAATTGGGCCTACTCCCTTTCCTATAATTTTAAATTCTCCGTTTTCATTTTTTATTTTAGCAATTTCTTTCTCAATCGCTTCTAGGGAACCAGACACATCAGCTTTCAATAATATTGGGATTATTTTCCCGACGCTCTCCGAAGTCGGAGAGGTCGGGACCCCGACCCCTGAATTTTTTTCTTGGGGCGTCGGGGTTTTCTCCCAGTTTTCCATATATTTCTCTGCTTCCTTTTTATTTTTGAAAGTTTTAAATTCAGCTCCAACTTTAGGCATTTTATCAAAACCACAAAGGCGTATTGGCGCAGAAAAAGAAGCGGTGTCTATCATTGTTCCTTTGAAATTTTGTATTATTCGTGTGGAAGTTATAGCATCTTCCACAACAACAAACATCCCCTTGTGAAGACTTCCATTTTTGATAATCAGAGTTGCTTGTATCCCGCGCTTGGAGTCGAGATCAGCTTCTATTACGAAACCAGAAGCATCTTCTTCGGTATTTCCAGTGAAATTTTCCATTTCGGATAAAATTAGAATTAATGACAATAAATCATCCACTCCAGTACCAGCTTTAGCGGAAATTTCCACGTATGGAATTTTACCTCCATAATTTTCTAAATAGATTTCATTTTCTGCCAGCTCTTTTTTTGTTTTTTCGACATTAGCGTTTGGTCTGTCTATTTTATTTATTGCAACGATAGAAGGAAGTTTCATTTCGTTTATTGTCTTCCATGCCTCAATTGTTTGTGATTTTACACCATCTTCTGCTGATACTACCAAGATAGCAATGTCGGCAATAATCGCTCCGCGTTCACGCATTTTTGAAAAAGATTCATGTCCCGGGGTATCCAGAAAAGTGATTTTGCGATTAGTAGGGTCATCTTTTCGGCGAAATTCAACTTCATAAGCGGAAATATTTTGAGTTATTCCGCCGACTTCACTTTCCACTACATTTGTTTTTCGGATGTAATCCAGAAGTGTTGATTTGCCATGATCAACATGACCCATAACCACCACGATTGGCGGCCGAGCTATTATGTTTTCTTTTTTTTTATTTTCATTCATAATACCTTCGCCTTTTCTAACACTTCTTTTTCTTCAGCGCTCAATTCGTATTCTGATTTGTTATTTTTTATCGGTTTGGCAAATACGCTCATTCGTTCACGAGAATACAGACTTGATAAAACCACGCCGTCGCCTTCTTCGTTCATCATCCCGATTGCGAAACTTTGGTTACTGCCTTGATCAGGAAAAGGATTGAAACGCATAATCTCAAGTCCACGGATACTTTTTTTTAGTTTTGTATTTATTGCAGTAACATCTTTTTGCATACTATCTTTGGCTTTTTTTAAATTAACAATATCCTGCTCTAAAATAATAATAGTATCTTCCAAATCTTTTGCTTTTTTACCTAAAAAGAATCTTTTTAAGCGCTTTTCTGTAATGAAAATCCAAATAACCATCATTAAAATGGCGACACATGTTAAAACAAAAAATACTAACAAAAAAACGCCGTCAAGCTTTATATTCATCCCGTTAGAAATTTATGTTAAACTTGTAATACATGATTTCAATGTCCCGTTTTCAAACTTTGTGTTATTTCTGACGGGATTCACATAATTTCAATATATACTATTTTTATGCCTAAATCAATTTCACCTCGCCACGGCGGGGCAAAAAAAATATCGAGAATATACCTAGATTACGCTTCAAGCGCTCTTTCTGCTTCTTCCAATCCGGGGGCAATTCATGAGTTGGGGGTGAAAGAAAAAAATAAATTAGAGAATGCGAGGACGACTGTTGCGGGTATTTTGAATACCCGCAATAATGAGATTATTTTTACATCCGGGGCGACAGAAAGTAATAATCTGGCTATTTTAGGGCTGATAAATGCGAAACGGCAACAAGTCAAAAATCTTGTTTCCGTTTCGCATATTGTTACAACAAACATTGAACACGCTTCTGTTTTAGAAGTTTGCAAGTATTTAGAAAAAACAAAGCAAGCAGAAGTAACATATGTTCCTGTGGAATCGAACGGAATAGTTGATTCTAAAAAAATTGGACAAGCATTGAGAGAAAATACTGTTTTGGTTTCGGTGATGTATGCTAATAATGAAATAGGCGCAATACAGCCAATACGAGAGATTGCAAAAGAGATTCGACACTGGAATAAAAACAGGAAAAGGAAAGTTTTTGAATGGTCTGGCTGGGGGAGGGACCCAGGAAACCGAGGACCTGAAAAAACTTTACCTTTTCCTGTTTTTTTCCACACCGACGCCACCCAAGCTGTTAATTATTTATCTATAAGCATTCCTCAACTCGGTGTTGATATGATGTCTTTTAACAGCGCTAAAATTTATGGTCCAAAAGGAGTTGGGGTTTTATATGTGAAGAAAAATACACCAATTAGTCCAATCATGTTTGGAGGGAATCAAGAATTTGGATTACGACCGGGGACAGAAAATGTTGCTCTAGCCACGGAGCTTGCCAGAGCGCTTCTAATCACCGAAAAAATAAAAAATATAGAAGTGAAACGCCTGACCAAACTTCGCGATTATTTTATAAATAAAATTGTTAGAAACTCTGCGATAGCAGAAAATCTAGCAAATTCTAATATAATCTTGAATGGCGATTTGAAAAATAGATTGCCGAATAATATAAACATTACAATTCCAAATATCCCTAGCGATCTGTTAGTCATAGAATTATCAGCGAGGGGTATAATGGCTTCTGCCAAAAGCGCTTGCAAATCTGGAGATGGAAAAGCTTCACATGTAATCAAAGCAATTCGTCCTGAAGCAAAACCTGCCCGCAATGCTTTCAGCATACCCGCCAGCAACGCTTTGCGTAGCGATGCGGGCTGGGCTGATGCAGGCGGGGAGACTGATGGTTCGCTCCGTTTTTCTTTAGGGAGATACACAACTAAATCTGATATTGATTACACTATAAAATCCTTATCTGAAATTTTACTAAAATTAAAAAAGTGGTATACTTAAATTGTGGATCCCGTTAGAAATAGGAAATCAAAGATTTTCATCAAACTAACAGGATTCGTGTATCATTAATAATTTCTAATGGGATGGATATTAAGGATTTAAATAAATCACAGCTTATGCTATTAGCAGTATTGCTTTCCTTTGTTACTTCTATTGCTACCGGCATAACGACAGTTACTTTGATGGAAAAAGCGCCAGCTTCTTTTACCGTGCCTGTTAATCGCGTCATCAAACAGACAATTGAAAATATTCAGCAAGTAGAGGGCAAGACGACAGTACAAACCATAATTGTAAAAGAAGAAGATTTGGTGGTGGACGCTATTGCTAAAAATCAATCTGCAGTATTTATTGTAACCAAAGAAATACAAGATGAAGAACTCAAGACTATTGAAGTTTCTGCCGGCAGGGGACTTGTCATTTCTTCTGATGGTACAGTGGTTGTAGACGCAAATCTCGTTCCAGGCAAAGGGGTCTATTATCTTAAAAATGACAGCGGAAAATTTAAGTCCGATTTTGTGTTGACGGACAAATCCGGGTTTTCATTTTTAAAAGTAGGAGATCCAATTGATGGGAAAAGTGTAGCAGTTTTTGCTGTGCCGGCTTTTGGAGATTTGAGTAAGATGAAAATAGGACAGAAGATTTTAGTAATAGGAGCCACGATATCTTCTTTTCTTTTTGAAGGCAGTAGTAAAGATATGAAAGATATTAAAATTAATGTTACAAAATCAAACGCTGGGGGACTAGTACTTAACTTGGATGGGGAAGTTCTGGGAATTGCTTTATATAACGATAGCGCAAATTTTGCTTCGATTGATGTTATCGTCAGCGCCTTAAAACTTTTTCTAAACCCTGCGACGACTATACCCGCAACTCCTATCCTTGCGCCATAATTATATGCCACCATTAAATAAATTTACAACCAAAGCCAAAGATGCCATCAAAAAAGCCCACGAGCTTGCTATTGAACGTGGAGTTAATCATGTTTCTTCACTTCACTTACTAGCCGCGTTATTACTTCAAGAAGAGAGCATGGTGAATTCTATCCTCGACAAGCTTGAAGTCGATAGCATGCTTCTGACTGATTCTGTTCTAGAATTAATTGAATTGCCGGAATCACGCAACACTCTTTCTCCTTCGTATCAGATTTATTTGAATCCTGATTTGGCGCAAGTAATAGAGCAATCGGCTAAATTGGCAGAATTTATGAAAGATGATTTTGTTTCGACTGAACATCTCTTTATTGCAATTTTAGAAGTTGCCAGTGAAGCGCGCGAGACTTTGGCGCGATTTAGAATTCAAAAAGATTCTGTTCTAAAAGTGCTGGAAGGATTGCGTAGCCAAAATATTACGGATGTTACAGAGCCAAAGAAATTTAAATTACTTTTAAAATATACTCGCAATTTAACCAAATTGGCGAAAGAAGACAAATTGGACCCGGTGATTGGTCGGGACAATGAAATAACGCGCATCATGCAAATACTTTCTCGCCGAACTAAAAACAATCCTATTTTAATAGGTGAAGCCGGCACAGGAAAAACAGCAGTGGTGGAAGGTCTCGCTCAAATGATTGCTAAAAATAGTGTTCCAGAATCCCTTAAAGACAAAGAACTCGTCTCTCTTGATTTAGGATTGCTTGTTGCTGGCACAAAATATCGTGGAGAGTTTGAAGAGAGGTTAAAAGGTATCATGAAGGAAATCGAACGTTCGGATGGAAAAATCATTATTTTTATTGACGAAATTCACACGATTGTCGGCGCTGGAGGCGCGGAAGGCACAATGGATGCTTCAAATATGTTGAAGCCGGCGCTCTCTCGTGGAGAGTTGCGAGCTATTGGCGCGACGACCTTGCGAGAATATCAAAAACATATTGAAAAAGATCCAGCTCTAGCTCGACGTTTTCAGCCAGTATATATTGATGAGCCTAGTATAGAAGATGCGGTAGCTATTCTTCGCGGGCTGAAAGAAAAGTACGAACTCTTTCATGGTGTTCGTGTTACTGATGAAGCTATAGTTTCTGCCGTGAATCTTTCTGCGCGTTATATTACAAACAGATTTTTGCCTGATAAAGCGGTGGACTTGATAGATGAAGCTTCTTCTTCTCTTAAAATAATGCTAGAAAATAAACCGCCAGTTTTAGAAGACGCTCATAGAAAAATAATGCGTTTGGAAATTGAGAAAGAGGCGTTGAAGAAAGAGATTAATTCTTTGAGTTTAAGTGTAGATAAAGATAAAGAAGAAAAAGAAAATATGAAAGAAAAACTGAGCGGAATAAAAAATAGGCTCAAAGAAGTGGACGACGAGATAGGCAATTTGCATGAAAAGACCAAAGAACTTGAATTAAAATGGCAAAATGAGAAAGCAATAGTGGTTGAAATTCGCGCTACTAAAAAAGACTTGGAAAGTTTGCGCTTGGAAGCTGAAAATGCCGAAATGCGAGCGGATCTTTCTCGCGCGGCAGAAATACGTTACGGTAAAATCCCGACGCTCAAGAAAGATTTGGAAATAAAACTTTTACGACTTAAAAAACTGCAAAAATCGCGCAGAATTTTGAAAGAAGAAATTACAGCTGAAGATATCGCTGAAGTTGTTGCTCGCTGGACAGGAATACCCTTGACTAAGATGCTTGAAGAAGAACGCGCGAAGCTTGAGCAAATGGAAGCAGAATTGAAGAAACGAGTGATGGGTCAAGATGAAGCCATAAAACGAGTGTCCGATGTTATACGACGTTCTCGCGCTGGGATAGGAGACCCAAATAGACCCATCGGTTCTTTTATTTTCTTAGGTCCAACAGGAGTGGGTAAAACTGAACTCACCAAGGCTTTGGGAACATTTATGTTTAATGATGACCGCGCAATCATTCGTGTAGATATGTCGGAATATATGGAAAGACATTCAATATCAAAGCTTATCGGTTCTCCGCCGGGGTATGTCGGTTATGATGAAGCGGGACAGCTTACGGAATCAGTGCGACATAGACCTTATGCGGTAATACTTTTTGATGAAATTGAAAAAGCTCATCCGGAAGTTTTTAATATGCTTTTACAAGTCATTGATGAAGGAAGGCTGACTGACGGCAAGGGCCGAATTGTGAACTTTAAGAATACTATTATTATTCTAACCTCCAATATTGGTTCGCAGTTTGTGGAAAAAATGGAATCGATCGGATTTTCCAATAATTCTAAAAAAGTTGATTATAACAATATGAAAGAAAAAGTTTTAGAAGCGTTGAAGGATAATTTTCGTCCAGAATTTTTGAACCGTCTAGATGAAATTATTGTTTTTGATGTCTTGAGTGAACAAGCAATTACTGAAATAGTGAATTTGAGAATCAAAGTAGTTAGAGATCGTTTACTTGGTAAAAATATTAATTTTGAAATTACTGATGAAGCTTTGTCTTATTTGGTAAAGGAAGGTTATAATCCGTCTTACGGCGCTAGACCGCTCAATCGTTTGATTCAAAATAAGATTTTGAATCCTGTTGCGTCTTACATTATTTCAAACGGAGTAAAGAAAGGAGACACCATCTATGTTTCCATAAAAAACAAAGAATTGGTTATTGAAAAGAAAAAAGGTCTGCTTGCTCCCAGACATGGCAAAATAAAAAGCTCGTTTCGCGCGCAACCTCGATCTATGGTTTAGATAAATTTGTGTTTAATATGAGCTTAATGTAATATACAAGTATATGAAAAAAGAGATTAAAAAAACAACCGAAAAATATCTTACAGAAAAAAAGTTTGGAATATTTGAAAATAGATTCGATAAGTTTGAAGATAGGTTTGATGTTAGCATGAGAGCTGTTGCTAAGTCTTTTGCTGATAATGCCGAAGTTACGGAAGCAATACTTGCGCAACTTAAAAATACAAATGAAATTAGCGCAATAATACTTAAAGAAATTAGAGCTATACATGAAGACAATAAATATTTTAGAGAAAGTATTTCTAGTTTGAATACTGATGGTTTTTCTTATGATAAAAGAATCTCTGGTTTAGATGTGCGAGTAGAAAAACTTGAATCAAAAAAATAATGTCGATTTTTTAGTTTAGTATATAAGAAAAATTATGAATGAAATTTTGAAGTGTCCAAAATGTAACGGTGACATGATCCGAGGGTTCATTCCGGATTTTGCTAATAACTTCGTTAAGGCAAGTAGCTGGTTTGAAGGCCAGCCTCAAAAATCATATTGGAATTCCTTTATTAAAATTTCATGGAAGGGCTGGTTCGGGAAGGTAGGTATACCAATAGCGGGTTTTTGTTGTAAAGGATGTGGATTTATTGAAATTTACTCTGATCCAGGATTTGCTGCAAAATGATATCTCTAAAGGTATCAAGTTTTGCGTAAAGAGGATTAATAAAAAATAGATGCAAAAAATAATTTTTTGTGTTACTTTAAGTGTAGTCGTCGCCCCGCCTTAGCGGGGTAAAATGGTAGAGCTTGCCCCTAAAAATTATTAAGTTTATGATATGCGTCGATGGTAGAGTGGTCAAATACGACACGCTGTAAACGTGTTGCCTTCGGGCTTCGGGGGTTCGAATCCCTCTCGACGCACTAGTATAAAAAAGTTGAAGCTTCTGTTTCAACTTTTTTATACTTGCTTTTTTGTTTCGACTATGCTATATTTATGCTGTGAGTGTGAGGTTAACTCACATTTATCGTGAACAACATAAGTGCCGCAAAACCCCGCCGTAAGGCGGGGTTTTGTTTTTCACTTGCTTATGCTTTATTTGTTGTTATAATCTTGAAATGACAGATTCAATTTTTAGCGCAAAAAATATAAATGAAGCTGACGTTGTCGTAGTTCAAGCAGGGTATGAGAAAACAACTTCAAGTCGCAAGGGTACAAAGAATGGTCCCAAAGCTATTATTAAAATGATGGATTCAAAGCTAGAGCTCTTTGACCGCAAATATAACATAGAGCCTTGTAGTAAAATAAAAATTGCGCAAAAAGATTTAGGCAATATCAGCTCACTTTCACCAGAGAAGGCGCTTTTGAAAATTACGACTGAATGTGGAAAAATTTTAGATAAAAACAAGTTTGTGTTTTTACTTGGTGGCGAACATTCAGTGTCACTCGGACTTCTGCAAGCGCTTTCAAAGAAAAAAAATCCAAAAGAGGTGACTATATTGCACATAGACGCGCATTGCGATTTACGCGACACTGACGCTGATTATAATGATAATCACACAAATTTGGCGCATTCTTGTGTGATGCGTCGCGCCCACGAGCTCGGTTATTCTTTGGTTCAAGTCGGCATACGCACTTATTTTAAAGATGAATATGAGTATTTTAGCAATCCCAAAAATAATATAAAAGTTTGGCAATGGGGCAATGGCAACAAAATTCCTAGTATAAAAAAAATTCTAGAATCTATTAAAACAAAATATGTTTATATATCAATAGATGTAGATGGTTTTGATCCTGCTCATATGCCTGGCACTGGCACTGCGGTACAAGGGGGAATAGAATGGTGGTATGGTCTAGAATTAATTGAAAATATTATAATCAAAAAGAAGTTAATTGGAGCTGATATCATGGAAGTTGCTCCGATGCGTGATTCTATACTTACCGAATATGGGGCTGCTCAACTTTGTTACTCGATGATATCTCATAATTTCAAAGACAAGTTTAAGTAAATTAAAAGATTACATGTTATAGTTCTACCACAAAATAATTTCCTGTCTGGTGGTGGACTACGTTGGGTTTAGTTGGAACTCTTTAGTAGCAGAACTAAATGGACGGATTTTGCGACTGGCTTTATTTAAATTATTCGACTACAATTGTTCCAGTATCGGCTGGGTTTAAGTGATTGTGATATTTCCAAGTACCAGAAATATCAAATTTGAACGACCAGCTGTCACCCGGCTCTATGCTTGTACAGGTATCAAACGCTGTATTATCCGGATCTGGGCAGTGTTCACTCAGTGACGTACCGCTATAGACCACATGTGTCGGGTGCTTTGCCGACGCCGTCCACATTGAATTTGAACTCTGGTTTTTGAAGGTTACCGTCTCACCCTTTTTTATCGTAAGAGTACTCGGCGAATAACCAGAATTGCTGTAGGTCACTAGATTTTCTTTAACTTCTGGAGTTTGTGATGTTGGTGGCTGTTGAGAGGGTTGTTCTGAAACCGACGGCTCCAAATCCGATGGTTGAGTGGTTGGCTGTTGATTTGATATTTGGGGAACTGGTGTTGATTGATATGAACCCCTGAAAAGAAAATATCCACCTACGAGAACGACCCCGACGATAGCAATGGCAATAATAGTTTTATTCATAATTAATTGTTGGTTAAGTTAATAATTATTTTTAATTTCCGGAGGTTAACCTGTCTCCAGATTTTGTTTTTTCATAAACCATTTTAATACCCGTTGTGGCAAAGAGTCAATCATGAGCGCGAGTGCCGCGACTAAAAGCCCGATATCTCGTACTGTTATATCAGTAATTCCGCTGACTGTAAGAACAATGATTAGGTGAACAGCGCCAATGAATGCGGCGAGCCACGGTAGAAAATCAAAAAGCAGAAAGGCGCCAATAGTAATGTCTAAAATCGCCGTCCCTATCATTGCTTGGTCAATCGGGATAGGCAAAAGTCCCGCTGCCCACGGCTGTAGGTATCCGCCCCAAGCCTCAGGATTTTTGAAAATCAAAACGCCAATCCACATAAAAGTGATCGCTAACCCGACTCTTAAAAAATGAAATGATGTTTTCTTCATCCCGTTAGAAGTAGATTGCGATCAAGCGCAATCTGGGAAATTTTTTTAAATTATTTTTATAACTTTGTATCATGAATTTATTTTATCCCGAAAGTAACGATCGCGACTTCTAACGGGATTCATATTAAATGAGGCCACTAATTACAATTATAGTCCCCATCAGCAAAATTGTAAACGCGGACATCAGGCACCAAAAGCACCATGCATGGATGACGCGCCACTGTAGATAGGTGAAAAATAAAGATAAAATCGTTCCGAATACGACAGACAGCTTGAGAATAAAATCCCAGAATACTAATGGTCCAACACCAATAACTAAAAAAGCAGAGATAAACGAGGCCGCGACATAAAACAAAAGCCCTAAAATATCATTGGGTACAATAAAAATCTTGTTGTACTTACTTGTTAAAACTAAAACACAACCACCACCAATGGGACAAACCGGCTTTTCCGATGCGATCCGTGTGCGAATAAGATAAACGGTTTCGCTTATACCAATTGCCGAGAGTGTAAAAAGAAGCGCGTAGGATGTCATAGTTATTTTATTTAACTCAACTGGTGTAATTTAATGATAGCAAAAAATCCGCAGACAAGCAATTTCAAAGGTAGTTCTTTAACCTTTTCCGCGCAGGTAGGGATTGGTAAGGAAAAGATTTTGAAGTTCATCGAAAAGATTGCCCTCAATGAATCGGGCAGGTGTGGCTGAAGGGGGGAATTCGGTCTCGTCCGCGCGGAGGAAGATCCGCTATGAGGAATCCGCGCGGGCTTCGGTTTTCTTATTTGAAAAAATTGGCGGCTCTTAATATTAACTACAAAACTGACTTCAATTTGTCTTTAACTTCGGCTAACAACTCGGCTGAAGTTTTGAAACTGCGGTCAGTTTTGTAGTTATGTCCATAGAGTTTGTCCTCAAACACAATATTGCTGAATGTTTTTGGTTTTGCGTAGCGAGGAATAAAATGTCCATGCAAGTGTCGCGTCTCATTTCCCAAAAACGAATAATTGAGCCAGTCGGGTTGAAAAACTTTTCCTATCGCTTCCCTTAAATTTCGCAAAACCAAAAACAATTCTGCTTGTTCTTCGGGTGTTGCGTCTGTCAAATCGAGAGCGTCCTCGCGCTTACACCAAACGACGCAACGCCCTAGATAACCATGATTTTCGTGGACATAAATTTCCCAATGTTTATATCCCTTTACCAAATTTCTTGAAAAATCTTCCGCCATAATTATTTTGGTGGACTACTTACAAGTCAACTGGAACCAAATAATGCGAGAGTTATACGACTGGCACCAGCTAAAATCTGCTTACGAAGCCCAACTTGCTACCAGATAATGCCATTTTAGCAGATTCTACGAGTCTGTGAATGGAACTAACCGAACCCAATCTAAATTCACCGATTCTCACCCACTGGTTGCCCTTGTGACGAGCTTTGTGCCGAGGATCGACGTTTGACCCATCTTGCCATCTCGACCACCGGTTTGACCAAATTTGAACCCCTGGGACGATTTGCTTAAGTTAAGCAAATCAGGCTTAGTAAACCTTAATTATCGAAACAAACCTCCTAGTTTATTTTTTACGCCAGCAAAAGAATCTTTTTCGGAATCAGGAATAGACCCTCCTCGAGGGAAATTCGTAGTTTGGGGATTTATAGCATTGCCATCTTCAAACATCGCATATTGCAGATGGGGGCCGGTTGAAATACCGGTTGATCCCACATATCCAATAACGTCTCCTTGCACAA